>JBGSTF010000178.1:0-91333 GCA_041736645.1 Oligoflexus sp.
AGCCAGCAAAGCAATGGCATTATTACCTTAGGACAGCTGTTCTCCCATGATCCCTGATCCAATCACCACTAGCAGAAGAAACATAGAACCAAAGAATTCGGCAAACATTCGGCGATCTTTCAGCATGAGAAACCCTCTTAACAGCAGGCATTGGCAGATTTATCGCCTTGATTGGTGCTTGATGGTGATGTCGGGACACAATCAAAAAGGCCCATATGAACCGATTTATCGCCTACCAGTTTAAAGTGATCTCGATACCAGGTTTTTGAAATCATATCAGCTGTGTTGCCACAGACCAGCATGGGCTGGCCCTTGAAAAAAAGATGGTGATCATCGAGCAAAAAACTATGCGGCTGACCAGGAATGCTCCCCTGATAGTAAGCAACCTGGCCAAAGTCTTCGCAGCGATCTTCGAGGTCTAATTTAAAAGCTCTAAAAGTGATGGAAGCGAAATCAATCATCCCTATCTTTTTCTGAATCTCTTCGTCGACGAGGGTAATGGGGCTGCTGCTGATAGCTCTAAAATCTAGGCAGCCTACTTTCATCATCAAGCGGCGAAAGTCTTCTTTATACATAGCTCCAGCAAGGCATTCTCCGAGCAAAATGGGATCCTCTTGGAGAGGCGCAGGAATTCGTCTCGAAGCAAAGACATCGCTAAAGTAGAGTTCGCCTCCAGGCTTCAACACTCTGAAGATCTCAGAAAATACTCGTTCTTTATGAGGTGATAAGTTGATAACGCAGTTAGAAACCACAAGATCAACGGAATGACTTGGAATGCCTGTTTCTTCAAGGTCTTCTATGTAGCCTTGCAAAAATTCGACGTTAGATTGAGCGTATCCGAACTTCATTCGATGGTAATCTTGGTGCTTTTTGGCGACCGCGAGCTGTTCTTCTGTCATGTCGACACCGATAACTCGACCTTTTTCGCCCACAAGTTTTGATAGGATGTAGACGTCGCGACCAGCCCCACAGCCGAGATCAAGCACAGTCCGGCCTTCGAGGGCTGGTGGGAATGGGGCCCCACACCCATAGAACTTTTCAATCACTTCGGGGTGTAAGCTACTGATCATGGAGCGAATGGTGGGTGATAATGACTCTATACTGCAGCAGGCTGAGGTCTTGAGATCAGTATTGGTAGACAAGACCTTTCCGTAATAATTTTTTACGGCCTCTAGGTTCGAAAAACCTTTTTCCATCATTGAGCTCCTTTGCTGCAAGGGTTAGCGACTGAAGCTGGCATTCTATGGCACCATCGGTCGATTAACAATACATTTGTATTTTTAAGCCCAAGACCTTTTCGAGGGACCCAGGCAAGATTTGTTTCAGTAAAAAAATCAGCGTTTCTCAAGGAGTTTGCGTCACGGCCCAAGACTGCTAGCAGAATTTCTTGAAGAAACTCGATACTGCTGATATCGTTAACGATTACATATGGCTAATTTATTACAATCAGATGGGGATAGTGCATGCGCATTTTTATCGTCTTGTCTTTGAGCTTGCTGATTTTTGGGAGTCAGAGAGCATGGGCACAGTCGGATTCGGCAGCACCGACTGCTGAACGATCTTCACAAGACAACAGAGCTGATAAGAAATTTGGCTTAGGCCTGGGCCTGGGATCATTTATTGCTCCCATTTCTGGAGCGGGTTTTGCGGCTCACTATAATTTGACGCAAAGCATGCAATTTGAATTTAGCAATTGGACCGGCACCTGGGACGCCAAGTCGCTTCTCGATGAAGTAGGGACGAGCTCAATTAGTAAATTCGATGTCAACACTCAGCTCACCCAACTCCGCTTAAAATACTTCGTGGGCAATAGTTTCTATTGTGCTGCTGGTTTGGGTGCCCGCCAAATAGAATTTGATTTAGCGGCCCAAAGTGGGGCGAGTCGAATTCAAGAGAATTTGAAGGCAAACACAACGGTGTTCTCACTGGCGATCGGCAATATCTGGACTATGGATTCTGGACTGTACATCGGTGGTGAGTGGCTTGCTCTGCAAATGCCGATGAGTTCGAGCGTTTCCACCAGCATAGATACCCAGGGAACATCGAACGCCGATATTACCAGTCTGCAAGCTGATGCCAATGATGCAGCCGATTCTCTGGCAAAAGCGACGACAGCAGGGATTGCCACCTTTCAAATAGGTTGGCAATTCTGAATAGGGCTCCGAAAATTGGCTTTGTTGCGCTTACAGATTTTGAGCTATAGTATTCAGCAGAGGCGCTACCCTCTGCTTTGACTTGCCGCTTTCAAATGACTCTTATCCACTCAAAGCCACCATTGTCAACTTCGAGGCCGCGCTCATCAGCCATCTCCTCCAGATCGCGATAGCTTAGCTTGTCTACTCGAGTTCCGGCGGCTCTCGCAAAAAATCTTGCTTGATGCTATGACAGGATCGTGGAGATGGATCATTTTAAGGAAGGATTTGATGAGTAAGAAACTTTGGTTCAAAAACAAGACATACGGCTGGGGTTGGACGCCATCGACCTGGGAAGGCTGGTTGGTCGTTGGTGTTTATGTCGCCCTGCTCTTGACGGGGGCCTTGTGGGTTGAAGATCATCCTGTCCTGTATGCAAGCGTTTTGATTTGGTCTACGATTCTGCTAATTTGGATTTGCTACAAAAAAGGTGAAAAACCTCGGTGGCGCTGGGGAAAATAACAGGAAATCTGCATTGTGATAGAGACATTTCCCATCGTTATTTGGCCGTCTTGATCGTGTTTACCGACAGTAACTTTCGATGCGATAAGCCTTTGTTCTGCTCTTCGTTCTTATACCTGGAGCCAAGTCATCATACCCGGTACGACTTAGGCTCCAGGGGTGATCACCTCTAAAAATGAAAGCACCTATCAAAATTTTGCGACGGATCCCATATAGAGCCTTTTAAGAGTCGATTCGCTTCACCAAACCCTCCAGTCTGGACGCCAATTCACTCAAGGATCGGGCAGCGGACAGCACCTGATTGGAGCCTGTGAATGTCTCGCGCGCCGCGGTCGAAACAATTTTGACATTTTCCGCTATGTTCAAAACTCCCTTTGCTGAATCCTGTATAACCCGAGCAACTTCATTTGTAGTGGCAGATTGTTCTTCCACTGAAGCTGCAATTGCGCTGGCAATACCATTCAGCTTCTCTATAGTCTGACCTATCGTTGTGACAGCATCCACCGAACTTCTGCTGTCGCGCTGAATACCGGTGATCTTGTTGGTGATATCTTCCGTCGCTTTAGCCGTCTGCTTGGCCAATTCCTTAACCTCGTTTGCAACGACTGCGAATCCACGACCTGCATCACCCGCACGGGCCGCTTCGATGGTTGCATTTAAAGCCAAGAGATTGGTCTGCTGGGCAATGGAGCTGATAACTTTGATGACATTGCCAATTTCCTGACTGCTCTCACCCAACTTGGCAATAGTCACATTGGTCGCCTGCGCTTGTCTCAAGGTCGACGCGCTAGTTGAAGACGCCTCTGAGGCATTTCTAGCAATCTCTTTGATCGCAGCCGACATCTCCTCTGTGTTGGTTGCCACTGTTCGAACGCCTTGCGACACCTCTTCCGATGCCGATGCTGTGGAATTTGCGACCGAAGTGGAACGCTCAGCATTGCCACTCATTTGAGTGGCAGTGGCGGTTAGCTCAGCTGCTGCTGCACCAAGTTGTTGCGCTGTCTCGGAAAGGGTAGCGATTAATTCCATTTGAGCCGTTTTTTGGGCGGTAATGTCACTGGCGTATTTGACCACCTTGAAGACCGTCCCCGTCAAGTCAAATACGGGAACATAAGAGGCTTGGATCCAAACATGACGGCCACCTTTGGCAATCCGAAGGAACTGATTGCTTTGGAACTCTCCAGTCCCTAGCTTGATCCAAAACTCAGCGTACTTCGCACTTTGTACGTAGTCGGAAGCGCAGAACATGGAATGATGTTTAGTGGTGACTTCATCAAGGCGATACCCGAGAAGTTTCAAAAAGTTATCATTGGCATCCAGGACTTTTCCATCAGGCGAAAACTCAATGACAGCCTGCGCGCGGCTTAGTGCAGCTAACTGTGCATCCTTCAGCTTTTGCTGACTGATATCCGAAGCAAATTTTACCACCTTGGCAGGACGGCCGTTAAGATCAATAATGGGGTTGTAGGAAGCCTGGATCCACACCTCTTTCCCACCCTTACCAAGCCTCTTGTATTCTCCAGAGTCGAATTCACCTCGATTCAGCTTCTCCCAAAAATTTTTGTACTGATCGGAATTTGCAAATCCTGGATCGCAGAGATTTCGATGGTGTTTACCCTTGATTTCCGAGAGGGTATATCCCAAAACTCTCAGAAAATTTTCGTTAGCATTTTGAATGATACCATCCAAGGAAAATTCAATCACACCCTGCGATTTGCCAATGGCTTCGATTTGGCCTTGATAGTCTGCATTGCTTAGCTTTTGAGCGGTAACATCGGTTGCATATTTAACTACCTTGAAAGGGCGGCCTTTTTTGTCGAAAATCGGATTATAGGAAGCCTGAATCCAAACTTCCTTGCCACCTTTTCCTATGCGTTTATATTCCTTGGATTCAAACTCACCGCGCCCCAATTTCTCCCAGAAATCACGATATTCTTGGGAAGAGGAAAAGACTGATTCACAAAACATTCGATGGTGTTTGCCTTGGACTTCAGCCAGTGTGTATTCAAGTGCTTTCAGAAAATTGTCGTTTGCAAATTGAACGATTCCATTCAAATCGAATTCTATAACGGCCTGCGCCTTATGGATGGCAGCAATTTGGCCTTCCAGATCCGCCAGATGAAGCTCAGCTTGGCTAGATTCCTTGTCCTCCGCACGTCCTCGCATTGCTATCGCACTTTTCGCCATGTTGAACCCCAGTTGTTCAAGATTTAAGATTTAAAAGTTTCTAGACTCTATCAACATCTATCGTTCGCAATAGTGAGTCTGATAGATATCGGTCATTAACAGCCGGCTTCAAAGCAATTCAAATATTCGACAGCAGTCCTTCCATTTCAATCTCTTATCCAAATACAATGAAAAACTTCTATAGACAAGATATCGACAGTTCGCATCCCAATTTAATGATCCAGTCTAGATCTTGATGAAAATCAATTTTTGATAACGGAATTATTGAGTTTTGTACGCCTCTATGGAAGAAGAGAGTTTATGATCCTGAAGTATTGCTCTTGCCAATAGATTGATTTTTGTCAAATACGCGACATATACATTCATTTTGAGACTTGATTGCCGATATTCTGTGTGTAGGCGGTTTCCTTGAGCAATCTTTAGCCAAGAGGAGTGGCATACTTGTCAAATCAAATTAAAAGTATTGAAAGCATAAACAAAGCGATTGAAACGCTGCTTATTACGAATTCATGTTTCACACACAATTTGCAACAAATTTTGATTATCTGGAGACTCTCAGGTGCTGGTCCGGCAAGGTCTATCGAAATTGGAATCAAGCTCCTCGAAATCTATGGTTCAGATGGGATTAGATCGCAAGTAAAAAACTTGAAAGATAGCCTGACAGAAATCAATGCTGCCAAAGAATTGCTCGAACGGAATGGTCGAATTGGAAATACAATTTCGATCCATCGACAGCGTAGGTGAGGGAGTGGGAGGGTCAATGTGCTCCTAAGTCTTGAATTCGAATCGAGCTACTCAAGGGAGATCAGCAGAAAGAATCCTTAGTCCGCCCGCCTTCGCGGAACTGTATCCTAGCCTTTTAGAGCAGTACTCTGAAGGCCATGCCTGTCGAGTATATGAATTTGCCAGCCTACCCGTTTAATAAAATGGCTATCTTCAAACTCCGTGAGGGCTCGTGCCACGCTTTCAACAACAGTCCCTGATAATTCGGCAAGAGTTGAGCGGTCGATACGCACGCGTATTAAATTTCCTAGAGTGGAAACCTCACCGAATTTTCGCTCGAGACTCAGTAACTCACTCGCAATTCGTGCCTTTACTGAGTGGTTTTCCAAGCCAAAAATTCTTCGGTCTTTAATTGCTATCACGCGACAGAGACTTTTGATGATACCATCAGAGATATCCGCTGCTTCCCCTTGAAAACTCGAAAATGATGCATGGCTAAAGAAACAAGCCGCGCCTGCATCGATACTTGTGCATGTTAACCCCCCAGGAGAATGGAGGTTGCCGTATGCTATGAGGTCACCACTTCCGGAAATGCGCACAGATCGACTTTGGTTCCCCACATTTTGTGATACTTTTGCATGGCCACTTCGAAGGCAATAGAATCCTGCATGACCATCAAATTCAAGAGGCAATGCCATGTTGGGTTCGAATTGGACCAAATGTCTTAACTCATCGATAGCCGTGAGAGAATTTTCCCCAAGGTGCGCGAAGGCAGACTTTGGACGAGCAGGACAGTCTTTGCATCGGTCGATTCTGGCTGCTGACAGAGTCTGAGATGTACGGTCTGCTCCTTTTTTAGTAACTTTTCGCGTAATCACTCAACGCCCCCGTTATTTGTCACGCACTACAATAAAAGCTTAGCTGCGTTAATTGGCGCCAGTGAAGTTTAATTGAAAATTTTGACTAAAGTCAATTTCTACGGCTATAGGTGTTGCAGTTGTTGGGACCAGCGACCTGCGTGCCGCTGCTACCAAGAACATTGAAAAATCTCATAGAATAAGCCCCTCTAGCCGATTTCTGGTTCTGTTTTATCTACCACCTGGCCTAATATCATAGGGAAAATCACTCAGGGATATCGCCCAAGCTTTTTGATATCAAAGGACACTGCGAACAGTGGCTTTGAGTCGATGAGAATAATTCGAAAGCGGCAAGTCAAAGCAGAAGGTAAAACCTCTGCAGAAATTGTCTATTCAATAGCGGCATAATGCTTCGTGAATCCAGCCAATTTCTTGCTCAGAATTTGCAAACGCAACAAAGCCTGATAGACTGCCCTGAGGCGCAAAAGGGAGGTATTCGTAATTTTCCTGAGGCCCCGGTCATCAACTTGCTGTACACCTCATAAGGACGACATTGATGAATTGCAAACATTTCACTATTGCGTTCTCCCTGTTTTTTGCCAGCTGTGGCAAGAATGATCAGGAAAACAAAAAGAACGAAAGTGGAAGCGGTAAAAGTGAGGGAGAAAGCGAAAATGCAATTCAAATTGTCGGGACTTTATCTGTGTCGGAACAATTCGATCAGGCTGTCGCGTTCACTGTAAGCGGAACTTCGATCAGTAGTGCTCCTTCGCAGGAAGTGCCGATAGGGGTGGGCAAGCTGGCATTTTATGTCAACGCATCAGGTCAATCTTTAAGTGAAGATGATAACGCAGCGACCGTGATCATGGTTGTTGAAAATCAGGACAATAGGTTGGACTCATTTGATTCCGTAGCTTTCGTAAACTCCCCTACTGTCTCAAATGAACCAAGCAAACCGAAATTAATTTAGGTGAGCTGACGAAAGAAGGCACGGATCTTGTGGCTAGCAATACATTGGGCGTCGATGTCATTGATGTGAGCGAAGCCGAACTTTCTGAGAAGGCAAAGCTGGACGACGCC
This sequence comes from Oligoflexus sp., assembly GCA_041736645.1. Taxonomy (GTDB): domain Bacteria; phylum Bdellovibrionota_B; class Oligoflexia; order Oligoflexales; family Oligoflexaceae; genus Oligoflexus. The sequence continues at coordinate 7,502 of JBGSTF010000178.1, forward strand.
TTAAGAGTATTGAAGAACGATTGGATCAACACACCCACTGACGAGGGATCCATTAGTAGTTCCATAGAGTTCTATTTTGAAGGCGACCTTCGAAAAGCTATAAATGCTGAGTCAGCAGGCGATGACATCCCCATGCTCGGTTGGAGCCCTTTCCTCAATATGAGCCATAATGCATTTACCTTTGATGTCCTCTGTGATTCTACGGTTAGCACGTTCAATGCCTTTAGCTATCGTATGCCGTCACCTGGTGCCAAAACGTAGTGCGAATGGAAGCTATGAGACTGAACTTACGAACGCGGGCGCAAGGCCTAAGCAGACAAGCGGAGTATCGGGACGTCCGGATTGTGGGGCTGGAACCACCTATATCGGCGGTGGTACTCCGGATTATACAAGCGTCTTTATGAACTTTGGCAGTGGTGTTGGCTTTGTCACTGAAGTCCCGACTGGTCCTTTCGAAGTCATCCTTGATGGCAAGACGTATGCAAAATTCGACCTTGCTGTTTCCTGGCCGCTTAATTCACATCCCGATGATGCTTCCCGAAAGGTCGCGCAGGTATACGTGCCAAGCTTCAAGATAATCACGGATGCGAGCGGCAAAGTGAGCCTTGTGAAAATGTGGATTAACCTATTCGATAGAGTTGATAAGGTCTACAAGAAGGTGACCGATTACAAGGTTTTGGAGGGTATCGTCGAGAATATTGGCATCGGACTGGAGGAATTGCCTCCCAGTCAAAGTCCTGTTACGGAAAGCGTGAATTTTGGCAAGGGTCAGCGTGCGTTTCCGTCTGCGAATGAACCTTTTAAAATGACCATAAGTGATATGACGAAAGATTGGCGAACAAACGCGAATGATCATATGGATTGCAGTCATCCAAGCGGATTTCTTCGAATCGATTACCTGTCGACAAGCTACTCCATTTACGGAACCAGATATAATTTCAACTTTAGACTTCCACGGCTTCAGCTTTCGGGACAAAATTGCCCAGTTTACTGAGGCCGTCATGCTAGTCAAGCTCTTCGTCCCATCGCCTTCCATCAAAGGCTCTTCACTAAAGAATCCAAAGAAAACAGAGTCCGCAGCAAAACCTGCGGATTCGACGACGCCGCCTGGAGCAGTTGCTCCCGATCGGTCTCGCTCAAATCATCCCAGGGCCGTCCCTGCGAGAATGACTGCCAAGCTTTTTGCGCCATACAGCTGGTGAAGGGTTGCTGTTGATTCAAAATACTTTCCATAAGAAAGCCGGGGCCCGTCCCCTCCACACCACTCATCGCCCCCAACTGTGACCAAGTCTTCCACCATTGCCACTGACCTTGATCACTCCAGCCCAGCAAGGCACTCCCCCAGTTATCCATTCCCAGGTGGCAGGACGCACAGCTTTCTTTGGTTCCATGACTCAAATCAAAAGCCGACAGAGAGCTGGTATTTACAAACTCGGTCATTCCCGTCGGATTCATCCAAGGTCCAATATCCTGACAAAGCAAACCCAAAGAGAGTGCCCGCACTCGGGATCGAAAGTTGTTAAAGCGCTGCATAAAGACGGGACTGGTGACTAAGCCGGCACGCTCTGGGCCGAGGTTTGGCAGTTCCACCCGCATATTCTGATCCAAGGGAACAGTAAACATCACATTGAGCAACGATCTGAGATTTTCAGCATTGGCTTGATAAAGATGAACTGTTCCACTGGCTATTGAAGAGTCCAGCACATATTTATGCAGGAGCAAGCGATTGCCGTAGAAAAAAGTTCCGGCGTAGAGATCACTCCAAGTCAATCCTTCGTTATAAACATAGAGGCCCCGATCGCGAAATTCAAAGCGCATAGCATCCATCAATTGCGGACGATGGCTCACCAGAGCGCAATTCAATGCGTAGTCACCACAAGCGGCCAAGCTGCAGACAGGGGATGTCTGTCCTGCGCTTCCCCACCAGACCTCGATGTTTTGTATTTGACCGACAGAGGTGCACTGGGGGAAACCCTCGGAGGACTGGTACCAACCATTGGCGTCTTGAATCAAAGCTTTCTGACCAAAAACGGCCTCAGGAAAGGCGTGCGTTCCGAATGCATCATGAAAGAATCGTCCCATGCGATCTTGATGTTCGGGTGAATCAATAAGATCAGCTATCAATTCAGCCTTGGAGCGCTGACCTGCAGTATAGCTCATTGCCTCGTCGCGAGTCGGGGGAGCATCGCGCAGAGCAAATGAAAGAGTTCGAATCTCGGTCGCCATGGTTTTTTGTGTCGAAATGTTGCCAGCACTGTCTGCGTCCGCTTTCTTGTCCTCAGTCTTGCCACAAGCCAGGAGCAAGATGTTCGCAACTAGGCTGGCCGGGATCAGAAGTCGCTTGTTTACAGCTGTCAGCAACATCGCTTAAACCCCTTTAAAAAGGCCACTTAAGGGCTGTTCGGCAATCGTTTGCGCCAAATCGGGCTGTTTGAAATAATGCAGCAGCGCCGCTCCCACATGCGAAGGCAGTAAGGCATTGGCTGTGGTCCTCGGCAGACTTTGTCCCGCCGCCCATCCCAAGGGCATCCCATCCGTTCCGGTTGCCCCGAGCAGGGCTCCATCTACAACTCCTGCTCCCATAAGAATCGCCGAGGCCGATTGCCAATGATCCGTTCCGGCTGCTGCATTGAATTTGGGGGTTCGGACAAATTCGCTCGTGATCAGGACTGTGGTCGTTTCCAGCAAATTTTTCGAGCTATTACTTGGGTCAGGTGTCGCCTGCATCTCGCCAATCAGCGTGGCAATTGCCGTTGCTGTTTTCCGCATGAGCGCCTTATGCTGAGTCAAATGATTGCTGTGGGTATCAAAGTTGCCTGGTGGTACGACCGTTACATAAGGTGAAAGTCCCGAAGCAAGGGCGAGGAAAGCACCTGCCATCTGGCCTTCAAGCTCCCAGACATTGCCCACGTCAAATTTCTGCTTCATCGCATCGGTGAGCTTCAATTTTGCTCCTAAGTCGGCTTGATAGAGAGCCGCTAAACCACTTTGAGCTGCTCGCCAAGAAGCCAATCCCTTTTGCTGAGCCTTGGTCAGTTGCTGATAGGCATGCTGATCCAAACTTTCCAAGAGGACATGGGCATTCGGCAAAGTCTCGGGCTTATAGTTATTCCAAGTGGCTCTTCCTGGCCCTCGAAGCAGCTGCGACATCGCATCCACGCTGGAAGCTTGCAAGGGTGGAGCGCTGGTGCGGGTAGAGCCCAGAGGAATGACATTGCCCAACACAATATGCGGCGGATACTGTTCGTTGATTTCTCCCAGAAGAGCCGCAAGGCTCGGGTACTCCCTGGACCGGGATAAGGAAAGGCGCGCAGAAAGCATATAATTGTAGGCGATTTCATGGGCCGAGACTTCGACAAACATTCCGTTCACAAAGGCTGTTGGCACCAAAGCGAAGATATCTTTCAGCGGTTGGAGTCCCGATCCCACCTTGAGCTGGGGCTTGCTGGCGATCGCTGTCACCGTTTCACTGCTGTAAATACTCTCAAAAGCGTTGGATCCCAATTTGGAACCGAGCACAGGATCCGAAGCCAAAAGACTATCCCAGCCGCCCTTCAAGAAAATCGTCAAGAGCCGCTGCGGTGCTGATGAAGTCTGGGCACTGAGTCTGCCGCCCAAAGGCGAGGCTCCTATCCAGGGCAGAAGTGCACCGACACTCATAAGGCCAAGGCCTCCGCCCAGCAGCTGTCTTCTATTCATATTCTTTTTCATGCGTGCCCCCAAAGATTCCAAAACTCGGCCCCGGCGAGAATTACATAAACGGCAGTGATCCAGGCGACACCTGCGTTTTCCTTAGCAGTTTGTTGCAGAAAGGTTTGCCGATGCAGAGCGATTTCCTGCTCATCAGGCGGTCGAGCCAGGAGAGTCCAATAGATGCGTTCGAGTTGAGTTTGCCAAGCCTTTTCATTTTCGGCTGAATCGCCAGGGACCATGGACCAAGCTAGAAAATCTGCAGGGAACAGCTTCAGCTCATCCAGAGCAGAGCCCTTATCAATCTTAGTCAGATCCTGCCATACAACATGCTCAGCCCCCTGCCATGCGAGGATACGAACCGCCAGAAGAGTGTGAATCTTGCTCGAGGGATCCCTCACGAAGGCCGACTGAAAATCAATTCCGCCAAGCAGAACTCCATACTCGGATAGAAGACCATCGACGATACGTCCATCGCCGCCGTCCCAGCTTACTCCTAGTCCCAATGTTTGCTGGAATGTCTTGGATATCTGTTCTGGACTCAGACGCATCAAGGCTGCATTCGATGATCCATCTGGATTGCTCTCATCGATTGTCGAAGCTTCCTCGGTTCCGGCACTGGTCGAAGACTCTTCCGTCTCTAGGGTTTTCTTCTTACAACTGGCTAGGCCAAGTGCAATGCTTCCTATCAAGAGGAAACTTAGCCCATACCGAAAGATTTGCAGCTTCATGCTTTTCTCCAAATTCGCCTTAGGAAAGGGTCGACCAAGAGCCGGAGAAACATGAATAGATGCTTCCGAAGCGCGTAAGTGACTGCTTTGTATGATTTTGTCGGCCAAAATCGAATGGCAATCCGATGCCAAATTAAAGCGCCTCAATGCATTTCGGCAAAGCTCTTCGAGGGTTTCCTCCTCAAATCGGAGGAGCGGTGATGGGTGACACCTATAGGATCGCTGCCCAGGAAGCGGATGGAACGGTGCATTTGACCAGTCCGTGGGCCAAGCGTCAGCAAGCGGAAAGAGTATCATTCATCAGCTAAAACCATTCATCACTCAAAGCGATAAATAACTTGCTTTGTATCATATAAATCGATATATAAGAGTATGGAGGTAAGCTTATGAATCCTTGGATTAATTACCATCATCTCTTCTACTTTAAGACCATCGCTGAAGAGGGTAGCGTTTCAAAGGCGGCTGAAAAGCTTAGACTCGGCCAGCCAACCCTCAGTGCCCAGCTAAAACAGTTTGAAGATACGATAGGAGTGCAGCTTTTCGAAAGGCAGCACAAAAAGCTTATATTGACCGAACAGGGCCGGGTTGCACTGGATTACGCAAAAAATATCTTCAAAATGGGTTCCGAAATGTACGAGGTCCTGCATGATCGGCTTAAGCCGCTCCGACCAACTATGCATCTCGGCGCTCTCGACAGCATTCCTAAACAGATTGTTCTACAACTCGTCAAACAAGCTCTTAAGATTTCGCCCTGTCAGATCACACTCTCCGAGGGCAAAAGTGACGAACTCCTCCGCGAGCTCACCAGTCACAGTATGGATATCATGGTAACCAATTTCCTTCCGAGCGGTGTGGATGCCAAGGGGCTCTATCCTCGTTCCATCACAAAAAAGAATGTAGCCATCTACGCCGCCCCCAAGTTCAAAGCTCTCCGCGTTGGATTTCCGCAATCCATATCCGGCCAGCCGATGATTCTTCCCACCTTCGACAGCAAACTCAGACAGGATCTTGAGCATTGGGCCAAAGTCAATTCCATCGATTTTGATGTCATTACAGAAAGCCAGGATATCTCTGTGAAGAAGTTAATGGCTATCAATGAGCTTGGGCTCATTGCAACGGCAACCCATACTGTGACACGACAGATTCTACTCGGAGAATTGATCGAAATCGGCCAACTCAAGGGAGTGCACGAAGAATTATTTTTAGTCACAGCCCAGCGCAAGATCAAAAACCCTATTGCCTCCAAGCTTATGGAAGTCTTTGCTGTCTAGCCGTGGCAAGCCGCCCCCATCAGTCGGGCTCTGACTGCAAAAGGGTCCGCATATTGGTGATAAAGTCAGCTTTTTCGGCCTCTGAGAGCACTCGATTCGGAGGCATTTGACCGGGGCCTACTGTTTGAATTCGGCTCAAAATCTTTTGTAGTCCCTCACCACCATTCGCCTTGAGATAGCTCGTCAATTCCCTTGTCCGATCGAATGGCAAGCCTGGTGCTCCGGTCTTTTCGTGGTCCAGGACATGGCAACGAATGCATTCACCAAACACTGTTGGTGCTGGTTTCGATGCTTTTCTTAAGGATAGGGGTAGCAGGTTTTTCAGAGCATCCAGACTCTTAGTTTTCAAACCATCACAGTTGAATCGTGCCCACCCAAATCCTGAACTGTCCAGCTGTAGCAGCTGTGGCTTTAGACTTTGAAACAGCTCTGGCGCGAGCACCTGCATAGCAGTCGCCGCATCAGCCTCAGTATTGCTTGGAACACTTAAAAGGTAAGGATTAGCCCCTTGACTCAGAACCAGATCGCGGACGTCTAGCCCCATCTCTCGCAGCAAGATTTTGGCTTGAGAAGCGGATTGCGTCTCATCTGCCAATCTTTGATGATTCACAGTAAAAGTCCGGGGCACATTGGGAAAGAGCTGCTGATATCGCCTTTCCTGGTAGGCCTTGAACTGATCCCGCTCCTGGATTGTTGTTTTCTGCAAGGTGGAAAGCTCAGCCGAAATCTTTCCCTGCCAGCTGACCGGAAAATATTCTTCCAGAAGTGCAGCCGAAGAGCTTCCATCCGCACCCTGGGTGCAGCCATTCCAAACGGCAAGCAAGGCGGGCAGAAAAGGCTTTACCCGAGGGCCTTGCCATGACTTCATTGCCACCATCAGCTGCAGTTGGGTGACATACTCAGTGAAGGCTTCGATACCCGGTAATCCGGAGTTATTGTTCACGGGCGGAAGATACCAAGCCAATCGCCGATAGATGCCTTCCTTCTTGTCGGCAAGACGCAGTCGTTCGTAGCCAGCCTTCTCCATAGCGCTGCCAAAGCGTGCAATCGAACTGCCGTAGATATTGGGCCAGAAATCATAAGGTTCCCAGAGTGGCTTCAGGGAAGTTCCATGACAACTTTGGCAATGGCTGGGTGCATGCACCCATTGCGACGAGCTTTGTTTAAAGCGAATCTCTTCAAACTCAAACTTCCAAGTTGTCTCATTAAAAGCAATAAGCTCTACTGTCCGGTCGGGCGTGCGCGGATCTTCGGCAAAGGCCAGCATGAGTCCGTCGCCGAACAGAATCACTCGAGGTCGCTCTTGGTCGGCATACTGAATGCTTCCCGTATCATGGACCAGGACATAGTTTTGGAACAGCTGCGGTCGGCGCTCGCCAAGAAAATCGAGAAACTCCTCATAGCTTTTGGATTCCGCTATCCAAGTTCGGAGTTCGGTCAAAGTCAGTCGATTTGCCTCTAAGAAATTAGCGAGGCTTAACTGGTAGCTGGCGTTCATATGGGGACCATAAAACTGAAAATCTTTAGGTTTCGCCCAAAGCGGCGTGCTGACGAGAAGAAAAAATAGCGCCCCGAGGTAAAGCTGTTGAAACATAAAAGCTCCTTGGAATGACATCCGAAACTCTCTGAGGAGTTTCTACGAGGTTTTTACTACACCTGCTGCGAAAAAAATCATATCGGTATGTGAGCCTCCAGCGGCCTGTTATAAAGGACAAGGCTGCGCTCGTCGAGACCAACAGCTCAGTTTGACCTTCGTTCTTACCCAATGGGAGCACTATTTCATGTTTCGAATTTTGCAAGTAGGACCTAGTGGACCCGTTGAGCTTCATGAAGGCTCATCTCACGTCGGACCACCTCCAGAAGCTTGCCTGCGCTGGATTGATGTCTCGGACCAAGACGAGGCGCAGCTGGAAATTTTGCGGGAGCAGTTTCACTTTCATCCCCTGCCCATTGAAGATTGTCTGCATTTTGATCAACGGCCCAAGGTTGAAGAATATACTTCATATCTGTTTGTGGTGACACAAGGCTTTGCTTGTCAAGAAGAGCAGATTCAAGACTTAGCGATTAAAGAGCTGCACGCATTTATCGCTGGGAACTATCTGGTCACCGTGCACACCGACGAGATTGAGGCACTGGAAATTGTCTGGCGGCGGGCTGCCGGTGATCCTGAACTCGTGCGGCGTGGAGTGGATTTTCTTTACTATCTAATCGCCGATAGGATGGTCGATGACAACTTTCCGATCCTGGATAAGATCACTGAGGAACTGGAACTTCTGGAGGATGCTGTTCTCTATAATCCAGCCCGAAAAGATTTGACCCGCATCTTTGAACTGAAGCATCATCTGGTCACGATGCGCAAAGTGCTTTCCCCTCAGCGTGATGTCCTTGCCACCTTATCAAAACGAAGCGACCCCCATATCAGCGAGCGAACCGTCCTTTACTATCGCGATATATACGATCACTTGCTGCGCATTAACGAATCTATCGAGGCCAATCGAGACCTCTTGGGCAACGCTTTGGAAGCCTATTTATCCTCGGTATCGCAACGCACCAATGAGATCATGAAATACCTGACGATTATGAGTGCCGTCTTTCTCCCCTTGGCTTTTGTGGTTGGGTTTTTCGGCCAAAATTTCGACAATCTCGGTAGCTTCAAGCAGTGGATACATTCGGACACCCTGATGTGGGTCATGCTGTTTCTTTGCCTTGCCATTCCAATAAGCATGATTCAATGGTTCAGACACAAGCAGTGGCTATAACGTGCTCTAAAGGAGTGATCCTTGCTGATCAGCACTTCAACCGCTGAAAGGAGACCATTCAAGCCTTCAACAGGACCAGATCTGAAAGCGGAAAGCTGATCACAGTTTGGAATGCGTAGTAGTCGTCCGCAGAAGGCATCTTTTCACCAAGGACAATTTTAATGCAGCCACCCGCTTCTTCAACGAAGCGTTTTACGGCGTCCATACCAACACCTCGACCCGATATATGGGAAACTGATTGAGCAGTGGATACACCCATTTCAAAGAGTGCATGAGCGATCATATCAAGAGGCGCGCCGCTATTGAGCTTACCGGATTTAATACCCCGTTCACGAAGCTTACCGATGGCAAGCCCCCGGCCATCATCTTTGATGGAAATTTGGAGTTGGTTATCGTTCGCTATCGCCTCTACGCTTATCTTCCCTATAGGTGATTTCGCTGCTAGAACCCGTTCTTCAGACCCTTCAATGCCATGATCCATTGCATTGCGGATTAGATGCACGGCGACTTTACGCAACACGTCTTCGATCTGCTGTGGAATGAGCATATCAACGACCTGGATGTCCAGCTTTGGCACTGGTTTGCCGAGATCCTTTGCAATACGACTCGTCTGAGTAAAGCAATCCTCAATGATAGACGGTAGACGTTGGAAGACTATTTTGATGAGGTGATCAATGGATTCTTTGGCTTTGGATTCAATGAGGTCTTTGTTGGATGATTTTCGGCCTAGTTGAAGATTCAGCATAAGTTGACAGTGTTGCGCTAGAAAGTGCTTGTCAACTTGAATATACCTGAGGTCATCCTTGCGACCTAGAGTCTCGCTGTTGGCTTTTTTATAGCGATCGAAGGAGCTCAAAACCGAGCTCATTTCGCTCTTCATTTGCTGAAGGTCAATCAGCTGTGGATTTTGAATGGCTTGGGAATAAGAATGTTCGGCTTCATGGAGAGAATTTGCCAACATTGACAGGCCTAAAGTTCTAGCTGCTCCTTTGGCAGTGTGGGCATTCACGAACAAAATCTTGACCGAGTCTGCATTTAATTCTTTGAGGTCAATCAGCCTCTCGCTCTCTTCAAGAAGTGGCTTCACTGTTCCAAGAAATTGGGCAAATTTTCCAGCACCGCAGTCAATCAATTCTTTCACTAAATGCATTTCACTTTGTTGTCTTTCTACCTCTCGCTCCAAAGATTTGGCCAGGGTAATGTCGAGTACAGTGACTAAGATTCTGGTGATAATTCCACGACTATTTGCCTCTATGTTCCAGGTCAAACTGAAATTTTTTTGCTTTCTGCTCTCGTCATGGTACATCAGTTCTTTTGGCAAATTTTCGCCATTGGCCTCGAAACTAATCTCATCCTCTCCAACCAGGGCATTGAGGGTTTGGGTGATTCGATCTTTTTCATCAGCGAGCAGAGGCGTATGATCGAGTATAAGCTCTTGAAAACTGCAACCGGCTATGTGATCAGTTCCGAGTAGCTCCGGCAGATGGGCTGAGTATTGCTTGGATATCTTGAGATTCTCTTCAATTGAAAACACACCTTGCGGAATATGGTCGAGTAAACTCCTGACTTCCTGGGTCTTTTCGGTGACAATGGCTTCGAGATTGTCGTTCATATCCTTAAGCTTGAAGTTCGACAGCGATACAGATTTTTTAAGCTGATTGAGGCGATCGGCCAGAGCGAACGAGAGAATCGTGACTTCCACCAGCGATCCTAGCTTCAAACCTCGCTCTGTAAAAAAATTGGAATCAATAAGACCAAGACTCAGCATTCCATAGACGACTGTCCCAACAAGAAGACTCCCCCAGGCTGCGGCATAGAAATAGGCTTCCCGCTGCCGTCTCCAAAAACCTCGAATGATTATAGTCACAAGCAATCCTGAAACCAGGGTACTCAGAAGGGTATAGAAAATGCCTGCGATGTTATGGGGGAAGATGAAAGTAACAGAAATGGAAAGAGTCAGGACGGATATAATCCAACGGATGTGATAATAAATAAATTTATCACTTTCCTTAAGCCGAAGAAAATTGGCAGCAAAGAAAATCCCAAAGATATTTGCTCCCAAAATCGCTAAGCAGGAAACTTTATCGTTCCAAACACCCGTAGAGTTAAAGACATAATGTAATAGCAAGCCATCGTCCGTTGCTAGGTAGGTGGCTGTGGAGACCACAAAAAGGCAGTAGTAAATATAGGATCGATTACCTGTCCCGAAAAACACAAACATATTATAGATCACCATAATGGCGATCGCACCATAGTAGAGTCCCTGGATCAGCATTTGGGATTGCTGAGCGGCTCGAAATTCCTCGGTTTCCCAAACTTGGACTGGAAATCGAAGAGGGTTATGTGTGTGGGTTTTCAAATACAGACTCAATCTTTCGCCAGCAGCGAGATGCAGTGGAAAGGCGAAATTGCTATGATTGATCGGACGTTGCCAAAAGGGTTGGTCGGTACCCGTGATGAATTGAGCCACAACTTCATTACGGGAATCCAAGGCATAAAGTTCAAGAATTTCCAGACGAGGGTAAGCGACTTCAAAGATAACCGCTTCCTCTGTTTGGCCAGAATTTTGGAGACTTATTTGAAACCAATAGGTTTTCAGAGTGTAGCCAAGATTAGCTTGAAGACTTTGCGTATCAGTAAATGCTTTGGCTGGATCGATTTTTAAAACGTCTTCAATTTTTTGGAGGTGATCTTCAGCGTGATACCTCAAATGAGCGCCTTCAGCAAAACGCACTTGAGTTTCTGCTTTGATGTTCGAAGAAATGAAACTGAAACAGACTAAAATCGCGACTTGAACCCAACCGCAGAATCGATTCCATGCATGCGTCGCACGTCCTTACCGGCATAAATAAGTAGTCGAATTCCTTCAAGATTATCATAGGACAAAGGACTGCGAATACCATCAGCTTGGAGCGTTTACCTTATGCTTAAAAACACCCATGAAGAGGGCCAACTGAAACTTCATCTTCTTTGTGAAATTCATGTCCATCAATGAAGCTAAGATGAGTCGACCCATCAGCTCACTCCAGAGACCCTGAAATGGCCGGCAAGCTCTTCACAGATCTTATGGAGTCGCCATTGAATCTCGCTGACCGGGCATAACACCATTGGCTCAACCATTGCAATTCAAGCAGTAGGGCACTTGTTTTACCTTTTTGAGGATGAGCGGAAATGATGTCACAACAGTATTTATACTTCTTGCTTGCTGCGATCTTGGTTATAACCTTCGCCGAAATCGCTTTAGCACTGTTCCAAAGAAAAGATTGGAACTATCGAGATTCTTTCGCTAATTTAGGCATATACGCGGGCAGCATCCTGGTCGATCGATTGCTCTCAACCGTCATCAGTCTCGGCATTTTGCTGAATATCTCGAAGTTCGCCTTGCTGTCTATTCCTCAGACAGCGTTAAGCACTCTTGCACTGTTTATCGCTATGGATTTTATCTACTATTGGAAGCACCGCTGGGAGCACGAAATCCGCGGTTTTTGGGCGCATCATTCGGTCCATCACAACTCCAATCAATTCAACTTGAGCACCGCACTGAGAGTCGGTTGGATAGGACCTATCTATGGTTGGATCTATTTTATAGTGCCAGTTCTTATAGGCTTTGACCCCTTTGCTGTCTTGATCAGCTATCGCTTTATTCTCTTGCTACAATTTTGGGTTCATTCCGAAGCCATTGGCAACTTAGGTATCTTAGAAAAGATCATCAACACACCGTCCAATCACCGTGTTCACCATGGTGCCGACGCTAAGTATCTTGATAAAAACTATGGCGGTGTATTTATTTTCTGGGACAAATTGTTTGGAACATATCAAGCGGAAGAAGAGAAGCCACGCTATGGTCTGGTAAAACCGGTTGAACTCTATAATCCAATCTCTATCGTTTTGAACGAGCCTCTGGCCTTGCTGCGCGATATCTGGGCCAGTCGCAGCTGGTCTGATGCCTTGCGCTACATCTACAAAGCGCCTGGTTGGAGTCCGGCTCCAGCGGAGAATGAGACCCAAGAGCGGGTTAAAGCAGGCTAGGTAAAACCGTCAGACGTCGATCACCATGCTCTGGAGCAGCGGCAAAACAATTATTTTTGCCGCTGTTTTTAGGGCATTTTTTGTCACAATGATCTCTTGCCTTGTCCCCACCTTAAAGCTCCTCTGCCTCATACTGCCTCGAAAAACTTGTTGAACTATGATGAAAGACCAGTGTCCCCTTTGAACTCAACTGCCGGTTCAGTGTAAGCTGAACACTCATACTGGCTCAAGAGTGTCCCATTCTATCTTCACAAAAAGGCAAATTTATGAAGACTCCCAAAGCAATTGAACGAGTTCCGCTCTTTCTGAGTACCATTGCCATGGCTTTAGCTTTGGCATCTCAGTCTTGTAAAACCACCCAAAATGGAATGAATTCCAAACTCGCTAGCGACGAGGCAACGAGCCAAGAGTTACCGGCAGACACTCAGCGCCTTTGGGATGCCTATGTGCAGACCTTAGCCAGCAAAAAGCTTCAACCGGGTTGTGATCCTGTTCATCTCAAGCCTAAAGGAGCCGCGCAAGGTTTAGTCGTCATTTACCACGGATTTAGTGGATGCCCGACTCAGTTCATCAATATGGGTCTCGAGCTAGCCGAGCAAGGCTATCATGTCCTCCTACCTTTGCTGCCTGGCAATGGAAGAGTGCCGAAGAAAATTGATCAAGAGCGTATCGATCGCTTGGAAAAAGAGCAAGGCAAGCCTATCGCTGAGATTTCGGCAGCCGGCGGTGCCGACAATGTAATTGAGGATGACTATTCCGATATTCCCATGAACGTCGCTGAGTACTATCAATATGCGGAAAACATCACCAAGCTAGCCAAATCCTATCCAGGCCCGCGCATTATTGGGGGCCTTTCCCTCGGCGGCGGCTTGGCCGTTGCAACTCTAATCAAGGGGGCAGACCTGAAGGGCCCCAACGAACTCAATGTCTGGACGCGAAGCTTACTCATGACCCCGTTTTTTCGCGCTCCCAGTATACAGGGCAATGTCGTTCCCATCGCTGGCTTTTCGGCTCCCGGCTTTGGCTTTGGTTTCGGTGCGAACTGCGAATCGGGCCAATTGCTGACTGGCTTTAGGAAGCGCAAAGGCTTCTGCGACTTTGCGGTGGGTAATATAAATACGCTCCAGACTTTGGGCGGGGAAGTCGGAAAAAAAGAGGAGATGAGTAAGATTAAAGTGCCAGTGCAGATCATTGCTGTCGCCAACGATCAAACTTCAGACAACACTTCGATCATTAACGCCTTCTCCTTTACCAACCCAGCCGATACGCGGCTCTGCTTTTATCCCGATGAAGTTTCCCATGCTATTTTTATTGATAGTGATTTTGCTTCGCTAGCACCGGATTATGCCAAGACTTTGGGATCAGTCCGAGAAGCCAATGCCACTCCTCGGTTTCCCAGGTTTTGGGCGCGCAGTGCTCAAGATCGGGCCATTGAATTTATTAGCAAGGGCTTCACATCCGGCGAGGGTCCGTTTGTGCTTTCCAAGGAACCAAGCACTGAAACCAACAAAGCTGCCAAACGCTGCGAGCTGACGATTGACTATGACGCCGTGCTGCTGGAGAATAAAAAGCTTTGCGAGAGCGGCAAGGGTTCAGCGGACTTCTGTAGTGATTATAGTGCAGCGCTGGGGAATGTTTGCAGCGAAAAAGCGATTCAAGCCTATCCAGCATCGAGCCCTCTCAAGCAGTATTGCCAGAAAAAAATGGCTCAGTAACTCGGCTTTTTTTCCAAAAGTCTAAACGGCCCTGCAAAACCACTTTTTCAATGGACCTAAGCTGGTCCATTGAGTGGCCGGTTGGTCTTTTAGAATCGGTAGCTCAGTGTGATCAGCTTGTCTCCCGACAGCAGGTTTAAGCTGAGAGAATCGTGATTGACCAACGGCTTTTGCTCAGGCCGAATATTCGCTGCTCCATTATGGAATCGGATGAAAGTGCGAAGCTCCTCGTCACCGGGTGCAAGGGCGCTGTACAAAAGAAAACCACCGACCAGCCCACCCACACCATAAAGCATGAGGCGACCACCTTGCTCGTGAATTTCCCTCGCTCGAGCGTCTGTTGGCTCTTGATCTTGACGCATCCAAGATCCCACCAGAAGGCTGCCAAATCCCAGTCCTACAGGAATCATCGCTAGCGTAGCGGCAGTCTTGGATTGACTCTCCAATCCTTGCAACTTGCTGTCGAGCTTTGTATAGTCTTTAGCACTTTTTGTAAGCTCTTCATCCAGGTACTGACGCAGCCCTTCAATGGATTTTGGATACTGTTTCGATTGGGACATGATCGTCCCATCGATTGGATTGTATTCCAAACTTCCGTTCGTGGACGAACTAGGAACATGATCTCTGGCCTGCAATCCAGAGCTAAAAAGAGCCAGTAAAAGCGCACAAATTTTCTTGCCTTGCATATTACAATCCTCGTGTCTTAGGGAGAGCGCCGACAAATTCTTGAAAATTTTGCATGAGGGCCTTTTTAAAGCCTGGGGCTTCTGGGTAATCGCTGTCATTTGGTGTTTCGTGGCTACCAGCTAAAGCATTCCATAAAGCGTTCGATTCGGCTTCCGTTCGAATGCGATCATGCGTGGCCTGAGTTGTTGATCGGACCAGTCCCGAAAATACGAGGTGCTGCTTGCTGCTGTCATAGACAAAGTAGCGAACGTCGATTCGTCTTGCTGTAACAAAACTGATTTTTTTGCCTATTTCAGCGCCTTTTTCATCTTTGATGGCTACTTCTCTAAGGCTTTGATCGATGCGGTCCTGTTCCAAGTCGGCAATCAAAAACCAAGATTGTTGGAATATCTCTTTCTGGAGGAGACTATATCCTTCGGTTGGCATGTGCTGCTCTTGAGCGAAACTACTCAGAATGCTATTCAGACTTTTTTGGGTCTTGTCGACCCACCTGTTGCTCAAAAGCTGGAGGTCGGGTCTTAAGCTCTGAAACTGTTCAGTAAGGAGTAAAGCTGCTTGACTGGCAAGGAGTGGTTTGGATTCAAACGACTCGCTGGAGAGACTCGCTTTTTCAAGGCCAACAATATTCAAGGCAAAGGCTTTGCTCCCAATTGTTTGGCTGGAAAAGTCGCGACTGATTTCCAACTCATCATAGCTCGTAAAAAGTGAAGTTGCTTGAACTGTTGAGCAAGCTGTACTGATCAGGGCCAAGGCAAGGATCCCGGGTTTGAAGCTCATGAGCCATCATCCTTAAACAATTTCGGTCGGACAGTAAAAAAAGCCCGCAGGTGCCGGCTTGCAAGAGACAATTGAGCCCCGTTAATATTGCAAAAAGCAGCTAACCAGCTAATTATTCATAGTATTTTTCCTTGCAGGTGCAAGAGATCTCCACTCCATGGAGAAGCCGAATGGGTGAAGCTAGCCGTGTCGAGCCGCTCTTGCCACCCTGGGACTCAGGCTCGAGCTATGAGAGGATAGGAGAATCCCGGAATGGATATTCATACAAGTTTAGGATCTCGCCATGCAAGTTGATCCGACTCCGATGGCTACCAGCTCATCTGAAGCGCCTGCCTTGCGCAGATTCAACCTTGAGCTGCGCAAGGTCCTTTGCACCCTGATGCTACTGTCCTTAGGCCTTTGTCCCAATTCATCTTCAGCTCAAGCTCAGCCATCACCTAGAAAAATGGTCTTCGAAATTTCTGTAAAGAAAGATAGCCCAGCTGTAAAAACCCTGCTAGATGCTCTTTCCATCGTCTTAGGTAAAAAGGCAATCGAAGCTGAGTATATCAACTATCCTGCACGTCGTGGCCTGGAGGAATTGAGAGGGGGACGCATCGATGGATCCGTGGGGCGTGTGGGTAATCTCAATCACTTGATCGGTATTGATTCCTTAGTTCGCATCGATGTTCCCATTGTGGTAATGCCTTGGAGCCTTTGGTGTGGACCTACTGAAGCGGCAATGAAGCAATTGAAACGCCCCAGACTTGGCTTTCCCAATGGCAATCTTGCAGCAATGATGTTGGTCGACTTGGTTGATGACCCTTCCATTGTACTCAATGGGATTGGATCTCTCCAAAGTCTCGTGACGATGCTCAATAAGAAGCGACTGGATTGTATCATCGGCCCAGAGAAGTTATTTAAAGTGGACGGTGTTTCCTCTGAGGATCTTCAGCAGCTGAATCGCCATGATTTAGTTAATTTAGCTGCCTACCCTTGGATCACTTCTAAGCACATCGGGCTCAAAGCTCATTTGGAAACTGAACTCAGGAATTTTCCATTTCCAGAGTCTTGGAAAGCCGAATACCAAAATCCAGAGAGCCAGTGCAAAAATCCTTTGGATGCACTCTGCCCGGACGGGCGGATCTTTACCAAGTCGACACTTCTAAACTCGGGTAAGGCCTCCAAGCCATTAGCAAAGCAACCAGCCAAGCTAGGCTGCATGACAGAAACTGAACTTGATAAGGAAATTGGGTTTGCTTACCGAGGCAAGCTCTGCTCGCAACAATACCTACGGCGCATTCCTGGCTTTACCTTTGCCTGGTTGAAGTTTCGCCAGTTCATCAACGATAGGCTTCAACACAGAGTCAGAAGTGCCTTGCAAAACTTTCATTTCAGGGACTACTCCGCCTATAGCGGCCTTGATTTTATCCAAACTCGCTTTAGGAATTCTGGACTGCTCTAAAGGCCCGTGGCAGCTCGCGCAGAGTTTTTCATAGGAAACGACACCATCCGTGACTGCCCCATTGGAAGGGTTGGTCTTCGCATCGGCTGAGGTATTGACAGGAATAGTGGGGACCGGGGGAGTGGGTTCAGAAGGTCCACTTTTGCCCCCTAAATTACCACAACCCGTCATGCTCAACATAAACAGTGTAAGAACTAGAAATTGGCGCATGGAATGGTCCCTGTCTGACGAAGATTATTCGGCTTGAGTCTTAGTCTCTATCGCTTCCAGTTTAGCTTTAAGTTCATCTATTTTTGCGTGAAGCTCGTCTAAGGAAGTCTTGAGCAAGTCATGCAACTTATCCTTTTCAGCCTGAACCACGGTTTGACACTCTGAAAGAGCTTTGTCCATTTCCTGTTTCATGGCTTCTGGATCTGTGGATTCGGATGCGGCTGGACCTGTGGGCTTGCCGGGAGCATCTCGCATAGCGGTCGGTGCAGCAGCTTCTTCAGGCTTTCCCCCTGCACAGGCTGCCTTAATCTTTTCCCGAGCTGCTTCTTGAGCCACGCGAATTTCAGCCAATGTGCTTTGAATCGCCGCCTTAATTTTTTGCCCCAGGGCATCCAGGCTGGCTTTCTTTTCTTCCGGGCTGACTGTTCCATCCTTATCCTTGTCCATACTGGCGAGTAGATCGGCCTTCATCTTCTCGCGCAAATCTTTCCATTCAGCACGGAATTGGCTCTTTTCATCTTCGCTTAAGACTCCATCACCGTTCTTGTCGGCCTTAGCCAGGAGTTCCTGGCGAACCTCTGCTGTCGACTTCGCTTCTACCCCTAGGACTTCTCTCTGCACATCAGCGGATAGACTCATATAAGCTGATTCGATATCAGCAGGTGCGGAGCCTTCGGTGGTGTTTGACGAGGTTTTACTGCAGGCACCAGCTCCAAGTATAAGACTGGCAAGAATTGTCGTATGCAGTGCAAATTTCAGTTGGCTTCTCATGCGTCCCCTCTACATTGTGTGTTTGTGCAGACCAAAAACGTATCGGATTTTTTGGGAAAAAATAAAACAAAGCTACGAACGCTATGAAATCTAACGCGTTAAGAGGAGCTTTTTTCTCGACCCACTCAAACACACTTTCTTGGCATGAAAATCGCTTTCTTCTTCCAAAAATTGTGTACATCTATCAGAAAATTAATGAACTTAACTTATTGAAATATTTATTTATATAGCTGACATCTTGAGTTTTTTGAGAAAAATCCGATCAGTATATTGTGTAGGGCGTGAACCTATCATTTTAGAGGACAAATTATGAAGAATTTACTGCAGCTGATAAGATCGCCGCGTGCATTCTGGTTGGAGTTCTTGATTGGATGTTTGCTGAGTTTTGTTACGGTACTCATTGTTTAAAGACTTCGTTCACTCAGATTCAACACAGTCGGATCACGAAGCATTGGCTCGTCAAGGTTGAAAAGAAAAGGGATAGCGAATCTTGATCGTTTTCCCATCTTTCGGCGGAGCAAACTGCCAAGCTTCCACTCGCCCCACCAAACAGCCTTCCATATTAGGGCTTTTTAAGGTGCTGGCCAAGAGTCTCACTTCACTGGTACGACCATCGCCGCGAACATCAAAGGACAAGAGGACCTTGCCAAAAGCCTTCGGATTGCTCAGCCGCTCTTCTTTATAACAGCCATTCAAATCCGAAAGTTTTTCCTTCACCATGCCCTCGACATCATCGGCATCCGTCATTGCACCCACTCCGACAGGAGCGACCGTGGGTTTGCCAGTTTCAAGATTATGAGTGCAAGCAAATAGCCAAGCCGTCGAGAGCAGCAAGACGGATCGAAGGGAACATCGCATGGCATCCTCCTTATAAAATGAGACCTGAGTTGCTTTTATTGTGGCGGCTGGTGAGATACTTGTCGAGCTCAGAAAAACTTAAGGCCATCCCCTTGCGAGGGATGGCCTGTCTCTATTGAACCCTAAATTCAATCCAAACTAGCGATGGCCAAGAGCCGCTTTCAATGGCTTATTGAAAGCTGCAATGGCCGCTGCCGCGATAAGCGCCAGGACTGCCATCATACCGAAGAAGTTTGCCCGGGACATCGTTTCGTAGAAAGTTCCCAGATAACCGCTCATGTAATTACCGAAGAAGCTCGACATCAACCACATGCCCATCATCATGGAAACGATACTAGGCGGGGAAACCTTGGTAACCAACGACAGACCAACCGGCGATAGATAGAGTTCACCAAGCGTCAGGACAACTGTCGTGACGAGCAGCCAAAGCACTGAGCCACGACCATCACCGACAGCTTTCGCAGCCAGAATCATAACACCGAAAGCGGCACCAAGCAGCAAACAGCCGATGGCCATCTTGGTTACAGAACTTGGCTCCTTGTCTTTAGAGGCTTGCTTCTTCCAGAAGATGCCGAGCAGCGGAGCAAAGATCAGGATACAGGCAGGGTTCATCGACTGATACCAAGTCGAGGGAATTGTGAGGCCGAAGAAGTTCCAATCAGTTTGATTGTCAGCCCATAGCTGCATGGTGTTGCCTTGTTGCTCATAGACAGCCCAGAAGATAATGTTAAGGGCACAGAGAATAACCAGAGCGCCAATGGCTTTCCACTCCGTGCTGGTGAAAGGTGTTTTCTCGGTCTTAGCTTTTTCGGCTTTTTTATTGGCAATATGTTCTTCGTGAACATGAATATATTTCTGACCAAAAATATAAACCATCAACCCAAGCACCATACCTACGCCTGCTGCACCGAAGCCCCAATGCCAACCAACCATTTGTCCCAAAGTTCCACAGACGAGTGGGGACAAGGCCGCACCCAGGTTGATGCCCATATAGAAAAGGGTAAAGGCACCATCGCGTCGCGGGTCATCTGCCGCGTAAAGATCGCCGACTTGGGTTGAGATATTCGGCTTAAATGCGCCGTTGCCGAGGATCAAAAATAACAGAGCCAGGAAAAAAAGATTCTCGGATGCCATGAGGAAGTGGCCGATCGTCATCAAAATACCGCCCAAAATAACCGTGCGATATTTTCCCAACCAACGGTCAGCGACGATTCCACCAAAAAACGGCGTAAAATACACTAAGGCTGTATACAGACCGTATACTAACGATGCCAAAGGC
The DNA here is from genome assembly GCA_041736645.1 of Oligoflexus sp. Taxonomy (GTDB): domain Bacteria; phylum Bdellovibrionota_B; class Oligoflexia; order Oligoflexales; family Oligoflexaceae; genus Oligoflexus. Next base: position 27,723 of record JBGSTF010000178.1, read on the forward strand.
TGGATCGTGAGGGGGCCGTTGCTCCACTCCAATATGCCTTTTATCGACGTAAATCCAAGGACTTGATCCTCAACATCAGGACGCACGAAGAGATGGTTGACCATATAGAGCACGAGCAGGGCACGCATACCATAGTAGCTCATGCGTTCCCACATTTCGGTCAAAAACAGTACAAACAAGCCCTTAGGATGGCCGAATAAGCTGCCTCCCACATCCTGGAACTGGCCAGCCCCATGCCCCGCGCCCGCCTTCACCGTTGCTGTTGCCAAGTTTGATCCTCCGTCGGAATCGAGCCCGCCCTGGGCTCGCAATGTTGTCTTGAAAAAGTGTCCTCTTATAACACAGCAGCAAAAAGGAGCAATAGGGCGGAAGTGCAGCGTCATCCAGGACTTGCAAGGCTTTCATGGCCCGTGCCGGGGGTTCCGGACTATTGCCAGTCAGCACTTTCACAATTCATTTGACATGGATAGCCTGGGACCTATAGTCCATCCCTTCAAGGTGCTGCCAAGCAGGAGATCCCGGTCCATGAGTCTCGTCGTAAAACAACTGAGCGTCCCAGCGGAATCGCCCGAATCTGAAACGCAATTGCGTTCCTTGCTTGCGCTCGATCTTGGTATTCCCGAGCAGGAAATCACATCCGTACAGATTCTAAAAAAATCTTTGGATGCGCGAAAGAAATCACGCATCGTTTATCACTATCAGCTGCGCATCGACTGCCAGGATGATGCCAGCGTTTTGCGCCTAGCAGAGGGCAAAGTCGAACCCTTTACCGCTCGCCCGGACTACCACCCAATGGAAGGTCTCAGTCTGTCAGGCAAGCGCTTCCGCCATCCGCCCTTAATCATTGGCAGCGGACCAGCTGGAACATTTGCAGCGCAGACTCTCACTGAGATGGGTCAACCCTGTATCATTATCGAGCGAGGCGAACCGGTTGAAGCTCGCATGAGAACGGTGCACCGCCTGCTGCGCAGCAGCGAGTTTTCCTCGGAATCTAACTACTGCTATGGCGAAGGTGGGGCCGGAACTTTTTCGGATGGCAAACTTACCTGCGGTCGCAATCATCCTCTGATTCGCTATCTTTTTGAGCAGTGGGTTCGATTCGGGGCGCCTTCGGAAATTCTTTATGACGCTCATCCCCACATCGGCACCGACTACCTGATGGTCATCGCCAAACGCACTCGTTTGCATTTGGAAAGTCTAGGGACCCAGTTTCTCTTCAATCGCCGCTTTGTCGACTTTTGTTCGGGTGGTTCCAAGGCTCGCTACACAGTGACCTTGGGCGACGGCAGCAAGATCGATACCGATCACTTGATTCTGGCCATTGGCCATAGCGCCCGAGAAACCTATCAAATGCTTTTCGATCGAGGCCTCGGCATTGGACCAAAACCTTTCGCGATTGGCGCGCGTTTTGAACATCCGCAAGAGGTCATTGATAAGATACAGTTCGGCACTTGCACCGTCCTGCCTGCGGCTGAGTATAAGCTCGCAGCGCAGTCGGAAGGTCGCGGCATCTGGACCTTCTGCATGTGTCCGGGCGGCCATCTCATGCCAACGAGCGCCCAGGAAGGACACCTCGCCATCAACGGAATGAGTTATCATGCCCGAAACAGCGGATTCGCCAATGCGGCGGTCGTCGTGAACGTGACTCGCGAAGATTTCTATAAGGGTCATCCTCTCGATGGTATGCACTTCCAAGCTGCTATCGAACGAGCTGCATTCCAGGCCGGTGGAGGTCGTTACTTTTCACCTGCACAGCGATTGACAGATTTCCTCAAGGGTCGCGAGAGCAAAGGAACACTCTCTTCGAGTTACAAGCCGGGCGTCACCAATGCTCGTTTGGATCATGTTTTGCCGGAATTTGTCGTCAACAGTTTGCGCGGCGCGCTCACTGAGTATAACAAAAAGATGCAGGGCTTTTTGAGTCCCGAAGCCATCGTTGCTGGTGTCGAAACCAAAACATCGGCGCCCATAGTTATGCATCGCGATAAGAGTTTGCAATCAGAAAGCCACCCAGGAATTTTTCCCGCGGGTGAAGGGGCCGGCTATGCCGGTGGTATTGTTTCAGCTGCACTTGATGGAGTTAAAATCGGGAGAGCTGTGCTTGAAAATGCGCTGGCTGAGCAGTTGCTCGTCAGTCTTCACTGAAAGGATTTACTATGCTGAGACGATTCACACATTGTCTGACTTTCCTTCTGATCGCTGTTTCGACCAAGGAAGCTTGGGCCTGGGGCGAACGCGGACATAACGCCATCGCTCGGGTGGCGAGTCGGCTCGTAGCGACGCAAAAAGATGCAGATATCGCGGCTTTTGGTGCCCTTTTGCAAAGACGTGAACACATGCTTGGACACTTGGCGAATGTACCCGATATTGTTTGGCGCTCGGCAGGAAAAGAAGTCGATGCCTTCAACTCACCAAGTCACTTCGTAGACATGGACTACATCCTACCAGAAAGCAAAGTCCTGCTGCCCAAGGATTATCCTAAAGACTTCGAAGCTTATAAAAAAGCACTGGTCAGTAACTGCGCAAAAAAACAACTCAGCTGCGCTCCGGGTGAGAGCGAAGCCGAAAAAGTCAGCAAAGCCGGTCATGCCCCCTATCGGGTGCAGCAGTTGAGTCAAGAACTCACCCGAATGTTTAGTGAGCTGAAAAAAATGGAAGCTGATCCCAAAGCGACCAAGGAAGCCAAGGCCGCTCTCACCGATCAAGCTTTGCTCTACGCGGGTGTTTTGGCTCATTTCATCGGCGATCTTGCCAACCCTCATCACACCAGTCAGGACTATGATGGTTGGTTGAGTGATCAAGGTGGTCTGCACAGCTACTTCGAGTCCGAACAAGTCGATGTGCAAGGACTGGATTTGGAACAGGCCATGTTCAGCCAAGCACAGAAGGATCAACCAGCTCTGCAAATTTTTGGCAAAGCCACGAAAGATCCCTTGACCATGGCTTGGGATTTAGCTTCAGCCAGTCATACCCGTCTCGAAACCTTGCTTGAAATAGATCGCAAGTATTCCCTCATAAAAAAGAGCGACCAAGTGAAACGCAGCAAAGCCCTGCGAAAAGCCCCTTCCGAGGTCGCTACTGAATATCGCAGCTTTTTGGTGGAACGCCTCGCGGCAGGTGCTGATGCTCTGGCCACGGTGTGGATTGCGGCTTGGGAGGCAGGTGGTAAACCCAAGTTTGACGGCTATCAAAGTTACAGTTATCCAGTCAAACCAGATTTTATCCCTCTAAGCTATATACGGGCGATCGAGCCGATTACCATCAAGGCCAAGTAGCTCTTAGGTTTTTGATAGGGCATCAACCAATAAGAATTTTTTTGTCTGTGGAAAAAAAGTGCAGGCTGGAGTAGCGGGTATGGCGTTCCTTGGGACTCGCTGAGACATCGAAGATGCCTATGAATTCTGAGCGTTTTTCAGGATCGACATTGACGATGAAGGCATTGACCGAAGCGAAGCAGAAGTATAAACCCAAGCCAGCTCCGCCTTCTTCGTCGGTCAGATTCTGAATCTTGTCCCGCTCCCCCGCAAAGCAATGCACGAGAAATGTTTGCAAGGTATCCCAAGTTATGGCGCCGAAGGGATCTGAGATGGAAACAGCTAGCTTCTCACCATCGCAGGCGAACTCCATCCGGGCAGCTTGTTTCGGCTTCAGGATAACTCTATTTTTTCTGGACAAGTGATTGTAGAGGGATTGCCCCTCCGCATCCCGCGGAGCATCGTAGATGGCGTTCATGAGGAGTTCTTCGCAGAACAACTCAACCGCTTGGACCACCGTATTGCGCAGGTGAAAGCGTCTGCAAAATTCGACGATAGCTTCGATATATTCCCCACGCTCCGCCGAATCACGGATATGAAAAACTTCCGACTGTGTACCAAAACTCAGGTAATGCTTCACGCCAAAGATATCGTCACCATGCAATATTTTGCGCACAGTGTTCACAATATCTCTGAGCTTCAGGCTTCCGTCGCTATTTTTGGCGATAATATTGGTCGCAGGAATTTCGGGTAGCAGGGGTGACAGGTCTTCGAATCGTGAGTTCGTCAGCAGAATGACTGGAATCTCTATAGCTTTGCCAGTCATTTCTTTGCGAACCAGTTCATGGTACTCCAAGGCATAGACCAGAAGATCGTACTCACCTGCCCTTAAAGCCTGGATAAATCCTTCCGCGTCGGCAGGAACTTCACAATCGCATGAAGCCGCTGCAAGCATCCTGCGGATGTCGCGGGTATTCTGTTTTGAATGATCAAAAAACAGAACTGTTTTCATGTGCTTGCCCCCGGATGAGCGGTCTCCTCTAAGATCGCGGTCCTCTCACCTCTTCCTGTCTTCGGTGGAAGCCGACGAAACTTGAGATCACACCCATCGCCTCTCCAGCAGGTGCACCTTCTCCTGATTTTTCAGTGCCTTACATGATCCTAGAGATCGGGGAAGACATCCTTAGACAAAGCCGATCCAGCTTGTGCACGACTTTTTTCCAAACTTCGGAAAGCCTCCCTGGATACAATGTGACAGGATTCGCTGAGCTCGTCATAGCAGAGCACGGCCGCTCCGCTTTTCAACTGACGTCGAATTTGCTCCACTTTAGTCAATAAATCTGTTGTGTTATGGGAATAATCTGTGCCTTCACGGCTGACAAACTCTTCGATCACACGCTGAAGGGTATCGAGACTCAAACTTTCATAAGGAATCTGCATAGAGTCCTTTCTGTCTCCACAGCCCTTTGGTAAGGAAGAGCTCTGGACAAATCTGCAGGTGGAATTCTATAACAGGCCTCGGAGCCCTTTGAGGAGAACTGTATGCTCATCCCCCTGCCCCGCGAGGCCGAAGCCTCAGCCAAACTTCAGCATTATAGCGATGTCTTTGCCAGTATCAAAGCTTTGCTTGATCAGGAGTCCGATTGGGTGGCTGCCATGGCCACGGTCGTTGCTGAACTGCACAATAGCTTTGAATACTACCATTGGACAGGTTTTTATCGCGTTGTGCAACCTGGGCATTTGAAAATCGGCCCCTATCAAGGTGGACATGGCTGTCTCGATATAGCCTTCCCAAGGGGCGTTTGCGGCGCCGCTGCTCGAACGGGTCAAACCCAGCTGGTTCCTGATGTCGAAGAATTCCCTGGCCATATCGCATGCTCCAGCACCACGCGCAGCGAAATTGTAGTGCCCGTCTTCAATCCACAAGCTCAGCTTTTGGCTGTGTTTGACGTCGATTCCAATGACCCAGCGGCGTTTGATGAAATCGATCAGCGGCAGTTGGAATTGATTATGGCCTACTACGGAACGCGATTCCCAGCCATGCCCCAGGTCGCTCTTTCCTAAGCACAGTTGTAGAGAGTCCTGGGCTGAAGTTTTTCAGATTCTGCACAGGCCCTTACCTTCGACCATTCAGAAATTCATCTGCCGTCCGCGGCCTTCAATATATCGACTGAAAACGCGGCGAAGCATGGGAATCATATCCCCTGTTGGCAAGCCAAAACCTGGCGCCAAAGCTTCCGCGATCTGCCGTAAATTGCGCTCGCCATCCACGTGGGCCAGTACCTGGGCCAGGGTGAGATTTACCACCATCTGTTGCTGGATATCAGTTTGCAGTGGAATCGGTTGTTCGGGATCTGTCAACCAGTTGGGAATGGGAGTGAAGGCTGGCCCTGGATCCACTTCGGCGACTTTTCGGGCTAAAAAAGTAAAGACTTTTTCGCTGCGCTCTTGGCAGCTGGACGGTGATCGCAAATAGGGCAGCAGCGTTTCCTCTACCTGCAGCACAGCAAAACCATTTTCCTCGAGGATATCGGGAATCTCCTCACGGCTGTAGCAAAGGTGCTGCAATCGATGATGAAAAACCGTCGATCCAAAGTTGAGCCAGCGTGCGCCTGGTTTTAGGATTCGATTGAGCTTTTTCGCAAAGCTTCGAAAGTCCTGCGGCACAATATCGATCAACCAAGGGGTCACAAGAGTATCGATCGATGCCGATTGGAAGCAGGGATTCATCGCATCAGCCATCAAAAAGTGAAAGCCTTTTTTTATAGCTTCGGGCGCTTTACATTTCACTTTGGTGGCGAATGCTTTTGAATGGGTGGGAGCAATGGGAAAGTCATAGAGATTGAGATTTCGACCGGCGAGCATGCGTTCGGCGACCAAAAGATAAAACGGATTGATATCCAGCGCAATGGTATCTTGACCACCCAAGCGTCGATGCAAATCATAAGCGAGACGACTCGGCCCACTGCCAAGCACCAACATCGTTCCTAAAGGATTAGGTCCGAGAATAGAGGCTAACAGATCCTCGGCCAGCTTATTCTCTTCATCACCCCACCCCCAATCGCGCAAGATATTTCCATAGTAGCCCATCAGCTGCTGCGATTCTGGCAACGGAGTGCCGGTTGCCAACTGCTGTTCATAAGTCGGCCCTTCCTGGAGGAGCAGAGGCTCGAACAGCTTTTCTAACTCCCTATGCTGCTCCGTTTTTGCTTGTATCAAATGCTGGAGCCGTTCCTTAGTCCTGGACAAAAGATCAGGAATAGTCAATTCCAGCTTAATGCTCTGGATTTCCTGAGTCAGCTGCTGCAGATAAAACCGAAAACGCTGATGCCAATCAGCCTTCCATTCACCGACTTGGGTAAAGACCCAAGGAAAATCACCCCAGACAGGGAAGCTTGCCGAGCAACTCGGACAACGAAGGCCTTTTTGATCTACCTGTATGGGGCTGGAACAAACCGGACAGCTTAATTTCTCTGCCAATGCCTGCAAGGAACGCATGATGGCCTCTCAATTTTTTTTTCTATCATAGCATGGCGAGAAGTCTGGCAGAAAATCAAAATCCAAAGAGGACCTCAGCCCAGCGGTGAGCCGCCCGTCCCTCGAGTAAAATTAGATCTTGTGTCGACCGGTTTTCGGGGGAGTTCCAAGCCACTCAACCTGATGAATCACCAAGCGTGGTGTAATCTCATCGGCGTTCTGGTTGAAAGCCCGCGCATTGCGAATGGCCAACTCCCTTAGACTTGAGACTTTTACTTCCTTCATCGACGACCATCCAGCAGGTAAGTCGTCAAACTCAAGTTCACCCTCGTGGCCTAATGCCGACAAAGTAAAACCGAAAAAGCTGATCTCTTCGGCGGTTCTATTGTGCAATTCGATGTAAACCGATCCGGCTTCTTTCGGCACATGTAGGATCAAGAGCAGCTGCGGCCCAGCCGAAGATGAATACACGTCTTTATGCGACCTATGGATCTTGGCTGCTGGAATGGTGAGACCCGCAGCATTCAACTCTTTGGGCTTTGACTCAGTTGAAAGGGCAGAATTTTGCGGCAAATTGGACTTGGCTTTTGGATTCTGCTGAGCAAAGGCAAGGCTGCCCCAACAACTCGCCAAGCCTATCATCGTTAGCCAGTGCTTGTTCATAATGCCTTCCTCCCAGTGGCGGACCATTCCTCCACTCTGAGTGGCTGTCTTACCAGGAAGCGAGTCACAAGGATTGGATCAGCTTGCTCATCAAACTGAACTCCATTTGCGTACCTTTGAGGCTCGCCTCAACCTTGCAGAAAGGCTAGTATCGGCGAAACCTTAATCGCTAGAGTGACGGGAGTCATGCCGTGCAATCGATCGAATATTCTTACGAAGTGATGGTCAAAGAATCTATGCTCGACGTTATGGGCCACCTCAACCATGCTGTTTATCTCACACTCTTCGAGGAGGCTCGCTGGGATATCTGTGCCATCCAAGGCATGACGATCGAACGCATGCAGGAGCGGGGCGTAGGTCTGGTCGTCATTGAAGCTCACATTCAATATCGAAAAGAAGTCAGAGCCCGGGACCGTTTACTCATTCGCACCCAATTTCAAGCCGTCGATCGTAAAATTTGGCAGGTTTCTCAATCGATGAGCAAGAGCACGATCAAGGACGAGCTCTGCGCGACTCTCCGACTCAAAGGGGCCATGTTCGATTTGAAACAACGCAAAATTATTCTAGCTGACCAAGAGTGGCGTGATGTGTTCCTCGGTAAAAATCTGCAATCTTGATTCAGCAAAGGCTGCAGCGATCGAGACTTATGCATTCTGATAAGTCTGTAGCGCTCGTTTACTCCAATCATGCCTTAACTTTCTGCGCTTACTGAACACCAGGGCATGAGACGGCAGAGCCTGAGCGAACGATGATACCGAAATGTCGGGAACCAAATTTGCAAGCCCCCCTTTTACCAAAACATTATGCTAACTTAAGACCAAATTTTTACAAATTTGCCGTTTGTAAAGCTTGGCTGCTGAAACTACGAGTTTTTTGCTATACCGCAAGCTGGAGTTTGAGAGTGAGGGAAACTTGGCAAGCGCACGATTGTTTTCGGAAATCTGAAGCTACCGCTTTGTCGAATAGGGTGATTTCACTTGCACGGCTGTAGTCTCCGAAGAATAATGCGCGCTAGCCTGAAAAGTTTAGCCTTACGGACGTGAATCTTTCGGTTCAACTTTTCTGTTGTAAGCAATTTGGGGGGACATCCATGAAATTTACCAAAAGATGGCTGGACTGTGTGGTTACAGTCACCATCGCCTCTACTGGACTGTTCGGAAGCTGGACTCGGCCTGCAATGGCCGTTACCAACGCTGTAACGCTGCAGTTCCAAAATCTCTTCATCGATTCCATCGAAGATTTTCCAATCGCCATCGATAAGCCGCAGCGTCTAAGGGTTCTCGGCAATACAGCCGACGCAAGAAAATTCACCTACGATGGTCGGGTGCGTTGGACAGCTTCCAACGACAATTTGGAGCTCACTGATAACGGCTTCGTCACTGGGCTCAAAATCGGCAAAACCATCGTCACAGCGGAATCTCTTGATGATCCTGGGCTAAAAGCCTCGCTTGAAATCGAAATCCGCAAAGAACCAGTTTACGTTTATTTCCAAGCTCCGACCAACTGGAGCAAGGTCAACGCTTGGTATTGGTATCTGGACGGCACCGCTGATGTCACCGGCTTGGATTCCAAAGGCAATCCTTTGAATGCCATCACAACTCCGAATCAAGGCGCATTTCCAGGTCCCACTATGAAACCTGTCGATGGCATGCCGGGATGGTTTTTCATTGCTCTCCCTCGTTGGGACGACCCCATCTATGCCGGCAAGAATCTGGTCAAACAGCCCATTCGAATCCTTTTCAGCAATCCTGATAACGGCGAAAAAACTCGAGATTTCGCCCACAATGATGGTTGCTTTCTATCCTATAACCGTTACCTGCGTGGCAACGTCATTGACGGACGTTGGGACGGTCCGCTCAACTGTCCAGCCTTTCCTAAACGCTTGCGAGCCATCGCTGAGGGCCGCGGCGGCCCAGTTTGGGCAACTCAGGGATTTGTCGATCTCATAAGCACGGGCTCCAAAAATGTCACCACCCGCTTTACCATCGATGGCAGCCCTGCCTCCGTCAGCAAAGGTCTCGAATTTCCTAAAAATGCGGTCATTCTAGACAAACAGTTCGATAGCCAAAATCAAGTCCAGCTCTGTGCCTTTGTTCAAGATAACGTCACAACCGCGACCGCCGACGAATGTTTCCGCTTCTATCGACCTGATGCCAGCATTGTAGCCAACTTCCCAGGTCTCGGCGCAAGCTATAGCGAAGGTTCAACAACCTTTGCCATATGGTCCCCCGACCGCAACAGTGTGGAACTCTGGTTGGATGGACAAACCATTCCGATGGGATATATCGGCAATGTGATCAATCAACCCGGTGTCTGGGCCATCACCGTTCCCGGTAATCATCTGCTGAAGCGTTATCAATACCTCCTAGATGATACTGCCGTGCGCGATCCGTACTCGGTCATGGTGGAACCAGGCACTGACTTCAGTATCGTTCTCGATCCCTCGCGCATCACACCAAAAGATGGTTGGGCGCCATCGCCGCCACTGGTCAATCGAGAAGATGCTATTGTTTATGAAATGAGCATTCGCGACTTCACCAACGACCCAAGTTCAGGCGTGAGCCCAACCAATCGAGGAAAATTTTTGGGCCTCGCGGAAAGTGGAGCCTTTCTCTACAAAGGACAGACGGGGGCAAACAGCGCCATCAAAACAGGCATCGACCACCTGAAGGAACTGGGCGTGACCCATGTTCAGCTCATGCCTGTCTATGATTTCGCCACCTGCGGCAAGAAAGATATTCGCAACGGTCCCAATTGCTACAACTGGGGCTACGATCCAGAAAACTTCAATGTTCCCGAAGAACGCTATTCCACAACTCCATACGACTACGAAAATCGCGTTCTTGAATTCAAAACTATGGTCAACGAACTGCATAAAGCGGGTATCCGTGTGATTTTGGATGTTGTTTATAATCACACTTGGATGCGGCCTTACCGCGAGGCCGATGAAGGCGAAAAGTATTTTGGTGATATTACGGGTAAGTATTTTCTGTTCGACCAAGATGGTTTCGGCTATCAGTTAACGGGAACGGGCAATACCATCGATCCCAAAGAGCCGATGGTGAATATGTACATCCGTGATTCCCTGGAATACTGGGTCAAGACTTACAATATCGATGGCTTCCGCTTTGATGTCGCTGGTGTCTTTGACTATAAGGAAATCACCGATTGGATGACCTATCTCTACGACAAATTTCCTGAGAAGCAGCTGCTCAACTATGGCGAACCCTATACCGCACTGCCTGATCCGGATCCCAAGCATTTCCGATTGACCAACATCCAGAAAATGGTAACGGCTGATGGCAAAAAGGCCGAATTCGGTGGATTCAACTTTCCTTTCCGGGAAGCGATCAAAGGCAATAATGATTCCGGGGCGGGCGGCGGCTACGCATTCAACGACAGCTACAGCGCCACCGCCATCATCAACGGCTTGCGCGGCAGCCTTGGCAATGATGATGTCTATCAATCAGCTTTTGCCAATGATCCGGTGCAGACCATCAACTACGCAACTTCTCATGACAACCTCAACCTCTTTGACAAAATCAATGCTTGGTCGTCTATCCAGACTTTTAATGTCTCGCCTGACTATAAAAAACGCATCCAGGCCTTTGTCAATTCCATCGTCCTCGTTTCCCAAGGAATCCCCTTTCTCCACAGCGGCGAAGAATTCGCAAGAACCAAAGGCGGGATCCCAGACTCCTACCAAGCAGGCGATGCGATCAATCGTGTGCATTGGGATAGAAAAGCCGAATTCCGTGATCTGTTTGACTACTACAAGCAACTGGTCGAGGCCCGCCGCCGCTTTGCCGGTTTGCGCTTGCCAAGCAAAGATGAGATCGATCAATCTTTGACGGTCAAGCCTCTGGGCACCGGTCTGTTCGAGCTCAAAGTCAGCCCCAATGGCAAAAAACGCTCGGAACTTTTGGTTCTGTTGAACTCAGGGTCTGACCGTGAATATTTCCTTCCTGCCGGAGATTGGAATATAGCCCTGGAACAGGGCAAGGCGACTCAGGAACGAAAAGTTTCAGGTCGAGTCATAGCTGGCGGAACCGCAGTCACTTTCTTCTATCGTTGAAATAAGGGGGCGCTGGTCACAGTGCCCTTTTTTTACTCTGGCCCTAAGTTCTGCATTTTTTCCAGGTAAAACGCCGCCCTCCGACGCTCCCGAACAAATAACTTCTTGTTTTACCAAGCCTGAGCAAGTAGTCTCTCCCTGCAAAACGGCGTGTACTATGTTAGAATGGAGTCATCATTAGCCCTCACTCTATCGTCTCGCTCGTACAGTCAGGGTTTCGATCCATCGGACCTGGGTGTAACCTAAGTCTCTCTCGACTCGTCGAGCCATCTCGAAACAAGGGGATATCATGAAGCTCAAAACCTTTAACCCTTTGTTCCTTTCTTTATGCGTCACGCTCCCCAGTGGATGCTTCACTACGCATAAAGAAGAGAGCACTTCATCAGCAAAAGTTGATCTTGAATCAGACGAAGCTTTCGTTTCTCAGCAGGAAGCGGAAGCGGTTGAAATCGATGAAGCCATCGATACGCCGCTGCAGGCCAAAGCTGATGAAAACATTCCTGAAATTGGCACCGAAGAAGATGAGATCAACCAAATTCTGAAAAGTGGAATTCCGGTTGAACTCAATGAAAAGGTCCAGAAATGGATCGATTTTTTCGCTAATAAGAATTCGGAAGCTTTCCAGCGCTTCATGGATCGTGGACAACCCTACAAAAAACTGGTGCTCGCCACCTTACGTGATCGCGGCATTCCAACGGAACTCTACTATCTAGCGATGATTGAAAGCGGTTTTGTGCTACACGCAAAATCCCCGATGAGCGCTGTGGGCTTCTGGCAATTCATGCCAGCTACGGGTCGACGCTATGGGTTGCGAGTAGACAATTATGTGGATGAGCGTCGCGATCCGCGCCGTGCAACGATCGCAGCTTCGATGTATCTCTCTGATCTGAACAATGTTTTTGATTCATGGTACCTAGCCATGGCTGCCTATAATGCTGGCGAGATGCGCATCATGAATGCCATCATGCGCGGCAAAACTCGGGATTTCTGGCAGTTGGTGAAAGGCAAGCAATTGCCACCAGAGACGATGGATTATATCCCAAAATTTCTGGCTGCTTTTATTATTGGCAGCAGTCCGGAAAAATATGGCTTTAGAAGACCTAAAGCCGAGTCTTGGGAAGATCTGGTTGCAGTGCCCGTTCCATCGCCGCTGCCCTTGGCGAGCATAGCCGAGCAGACGGAAATTCCATTGAGCGTGTTGCAGCAATCAAATCCCCATCTCAATAAAGGAATGACCCCCCCAGGCAATGCTAATTATAAGATTTGGGTTCCAACTCAGTACAAAGAACTGCTACAGAGCAGTCAAGACAAACTGGCTTCGCTTCGCATGACCATTGCGACGAAACTTATCGCTGCCAGTAAAGGGACGACTCGCTCCCACCATCGGGTTCACAGAGGTGAGAACCTCGCATCGATTGCCGGCAAGTATGACATGACGATTGCTCAGCTCAAAACCATGAACAATCTACGTGGCAGCCAAATACGCGCGGGTATGAAACTGAAGATCAAGCCCATCGATGCCGCAGGCCCTGCCTCAAATGTTCTGGATGAATCTGTGGCGAGCAACGATGGAAAAGCTAGCGAAACGATCTATAGAGTTCGTCGTGGAGACAATCTGCATGACATCGCTCAGCGTTTTGGAATGAGCGTGAATACCTTGAAAAAAATCAACAAACTTCGCCGTACTGATCTGCGCGTTGGCCAAATTCTACGGGTTGCCAAGAATTCCTGATCAAAACTTTGAATAGAATCGAAGGCAGAGTCGAGCACTCTGCCTTTTATTTTATCTAACAGTCTGTCCCCTCATAAAAAGGTTTGTAAGCATGAATGATTTTTTTGCTAACAAAGTCTGTGTCATCACCGGATCAGGGGCAGGTCTGGGCCTAGCTTTGGCAAAGCAGCTGGCGTCGATGAAGGCCATCGTGATCATAGCCGACATCAACTTTGCTGCCGCGGAATCTGCAGCCGAAAGCTTAAAAAAGCAAGGATATCAGGTCAAAGCCTATAGCCTCGATGTGAGCAATGCAGAGAGCATGGCGCAATGGATTCAAGATGTTCGAAGCAGCTTTCAGCGCATTGATTTATTCTTTAACAATGCCGGAATTGCTGTATTGGGAGAGATGCGCGATTTCAATTTAGATCTTTGGCATCGCATTCTTCAGGTCAATCTTTTTGGAACACTCTATGGCATTCATCATATTTTGCCGGTCATGATTGAGCAAAAATCAGGTCATATAGTGAATATCGCCTCTGGCTTTGGGCTAGCTCCTGGGCCTATAAACGCTCCCTATGTGACCTCAAAATTTGCCATCGTCGGACTTTCCGAGGTGCTCCGGGCCGAAGCCAAAGATTTTGGTATCGATGTGACAGTCGTCTGCCCGGGATTTATTGAAACAGGATTAGTGCAGTCGGTCAGAATCCTCAAAGCCAAGCCTGAGGACTATCTGAAACAAGTCCCTGTCTCTATGGTCAAAGTCGATACTGCAGCTCGGATCATTCTGGAAGGAGTCGCCCAGAAGAAGAGGCGAATTGCCTTCCCCTTTTACGTGCAGATTTTGTTCAGGCTCTTTACTCTCTGGCCCAGTCTTTTCCTTCAAATCGGCCTGAAACAAATTAGACAATTTCGGAAGATTCGTCGCGACGATCTTTAGACTTCCGGACCTATACTTACTATACCCCAAGCAAGCTCGAAAATATTCCATCCTGTATGGATCCTTGCGCTTGTGCAAAACGCTTCCACAGGGCTCAATAGCTCAGCTCAATTCCTTTAGCTCATTCGCTCTAATCGACTTTCAAGCAGCCAGAATTTATGGACTTTAAACTCCTGACTAAAAGGTCATGAAGTTTAGCAACTCCCCCCCGATATTCTCAGTGTTCTTAAATTTGTCCCTTCCTGGAGGAAAGACATGAGATTTAGACCTATGATAGGCAAAACCGCAATCGTCGGAGCTTCGCTCTTGGCGGCTATGGCTTGCGGCAAAAAGAAAAGCAGCTCGTCAGCTGCTGCATCAGGTGCCGTCGAACCTAACGATGACACACTAGTAACACTAGCAACTGGAGCCCTTCAACTCGCAGGTGAAGTGACCATTCTGCAAGGTAAAGAATCTGGCACCTCGCTAGCCTTGAATTCCAAAGAAGTCTCTTTCAAACTTATGGACGAGCGCACAGTTCGTCTGCGCATGACCAACGAAGCCTTTGAAGATATAGAAAAGTCCGGCGAGATTATGTGTATTTTGTCTCAGACTAAATTCTGGGAACAAGCCAATGCTGGTGTTTATCAAGCCCAAGTGGACAATAACAAATGTTCCCGATCAAACAGCGGTGGTGGTGGTGGTGGTGAAGGCGGTGATTCGAGCGACAACCAAGCACCGGACCTTCAAGTTGTTTACGTGAAGTCGGTCCGGGAAGAAAACAAGCCGCTAATTGCAGAAATGCGCGTTGCAGCGAATGAAGGAAAAGGTGAAGACGTTTTCTACCATGTGAAAGTCGTGGTCGTTGAGCCACCATCGGACGCAGCTCCTGCCGGTATATTCGATATGCGCTACACAGCGCATATGGGAACTCAAGTGGGAGAGTCTGGATTCATTCGAACCAAAAAAACTGCCGGTGACAAGTTTGTGCTAGAGTCCGGAGGAAATGGATCAGGAGGCGAAGGTCGCACCAATAAATCCCAAGGGATCGCTGAGCTGGAGGTCCTCGACGAGAATACTGTGATTGGCTATGTGCATAGTGATTCTGCAGGTACAGAAGGTCAATATTCCTATACCTCCAAAGGCCAAGCGCGTTTTGATGACAAGTTTTTGAATGTCGACTATGTTACCAGCAATACGAGCCCCCAGGGCACCAATACATCAGACCTCAAAGGCTGCTATGACCTGAACAAATACAAAACAGCCATGTTCCGTTACGATCTGGTCGATTCCACTGGCAAAGTTGTTCAACGCAATTCCGGGTTCCCTGTTGAGTTCACTAAAGATGGTCAAACCCGCCACGGCTGGGCTGGCTATTACGGTCTCTGGCTCGGTGAAAGCGGCTCTGTTGCAACAGGCGACACGGTGAATAAAGTTACTTGGGGCAATGGTACAAAATCGAGTACGCCTTACACAGTCTTTGCTGCTCCTGGCAAGCTGACCAAAATGACCAAAGCGACTGTGACTTTGGGTGAGCTCAAAGGTGTGGACTTAAACTTCTGGGACGGTGGCAGTAACTACATTGTGAAATGGGACGGCTCGACGCTCTCCAAAACAGCAAAAATTACCAATGGTAACAACGGACCAGAAGAAGAAGCTGCATCAGGAGCCGTAACGATTCCGCAGTGGGGAGCCAATATTTGGATTCCAAGCTTGAATGCGAATATTCAGATCTCTTCTCAAATGACTTTGGCCGACAGCCTGTCTCTCTCTTATCACTCACAAAAAATTGTTTCTGGCACCGCGGACGTTCCCACATGCGAGCTGAAATGCTACCAAAACTGTCCTGTGATGGCCCCAGCAGCTTCGGCGTTCGAGCGTTCTCAAGGCGGCCAGGGCGGTCCAATGGTTTCCGCACTCTACAAAACCACTTCAGTTAACTGGGGCGGAGGCGCTCAAGAAGTCAACCAAGCTCAAAACGTATCAGGAACAGCCTTGGCAACCTATACCTGGGATGCTTCAACTCAAAACTTGAAAGAAGGCTCGACTGCTTTTGCTCTTCCTTCCGGACTGTCAACGGATCAGAGTTCTTCGCAAAACATGCAGAATGTTTTCTCAGGCGCTCTGATTTGTGCTAGCGACTGGACAGCGATCCCTAACAAGGAAAGTCTTGATCCATGGCGCATGGCGAATGAAGTGACCACCTTCTACTCCTTCCAATCTGGATCTATGGACTGGAATAAGTTCATCGGTCTGAAAGATTCGACAGGTGCTTTCGTTGCTTTCGATGCTCCATTGGAACTCTCTTACACCCATACCACAGCCAACGACTGGGACGGCAATACCGATACTTCGTTCATCGGCAAGTCCTTCCGTCTACAGTACAGCGGCCCAGGCAACCTGCAAGGTATTCCATGGAAGTATTCGAAAGACACAGGTCACCACATGCCACTGTTCAGCATCAAGAGTGGTGCCACAGTCGGTGCCTACAAAATCTACCCAATCGATGGTGAGCAACGCCTTGCCAAAGCTGAAGCTGCTTCTTGTGCGGCGATTCCTTTGGAAGGAGCTCCTGAGCTTCCATCCCTGGACAGCTTAACTGCGGTTGACGTCGGAAGCATCGGCGACGCAAGCTCTGAATTGCGCTATGTCGGTGGAGTTGCGGTCGAGTAAGACAGGCAGAGACTTTTAAGTTCCATTCAATCCAGGACATCCCAGAGCGAGGCAACTCACTCTGGGATGTTTTATTTTGGTTGATAGGACATTAGGGGGTTTCAGCAGGGGGAGGCGGCGGAGTCACGGCTTTGATGGACAGTTCCGTTTCTGCTTCCGATGCACCGACAAAGGTATAGACCCAGTCGACTGTTTTCACCGCCACAGAACAACCCGTGCTGGTGACACTGGACGAACAGGCTTCACCGGTCAGAGTCCCCGAATCGCCAACGGTCGATAGACGCTTAAAGTTTTTAAACAAAGTGATGACGCCACCAGCCCCTTGCATGACGTCGATCGTACCAGCTGTGGTACCGTCTTTGATTTTGCTGATACCACCCACTGGATTATAGTTCAAATAGCCTTTCGAATATTCATTGTAGTAGGCCATGGAAGTCACGGCACGGATGGATTGATCCGCATCCTCTTTCACGTAGTAGAAGGTCACTCGAGCGCTGAAGGGCTGATCTCCCAGAGATGTATCGGTGCCCGGAATGCCATTGGTTGAGAGTATGTAAGTTTCTTTCATGATGGTTTCAGATTCACGGGCCAGAATGGGTGCAAATTCCAAAAAGCTTGGACTGATCTTGTAACCATTGGCGTCGTCCACCTGCCCGTCCAGAAAGTCAGTCCTTCCTTCCGCTGACCAGGGCGATCCCTTGACGAAATTCGCATGATCGAAGGCCAGAGCCATTTTATAGGGAACCAGATTTTTCATATCATCTTCGGTAATTTCGAATGGACGCTGCAGGAGGAAGGTCTTACCACCATTTGGCAGAAAAAAGACACCGTCTTCAGCAGGAGCGGTGGTCATCGTCGGACTCTTTCCTGCGTAGGTGATATCCAGGCCAGTCTTGCCGTTGTCGTAAAATTCGCTC
This sequence comes from Oligoflexus sp., assembly GCA_041736645.1. Taxonomy (GTDB): domain Bacteria; phylum Bdellovibrionota_B; class Oligoflexia; order Oligoflexales; family Oligoflexaceae; genus Oligoflexus. Next base: position 45,412 of record JBGSTF010000178.1, read on the forward strand.
ACGTTTTTGGTGTAGACTTTAGCTCCATCGCTGAGGATGACTTCGGCATTGACCTTAAAGCTTCGATAGAAATTAACGATGACGGCTTCATAGGTACCAACCTGAGTATCCGTATAGGTCACCTTGCCAATAAGGTCTTCCAACGAACCCTTTTTGATAAAGTCGGTCCAGCCGGTAAATGCGCTCACGGCGGCACTCCCAGGAACAAAGGTATCGTAGTCACCCGTTCCAGGTTCTCTATAGAGGCTAAATGGTCTTTCGGTGCAGGCATCGCCCCGCGACCCATCAGTTTTTCCGCAAAGCTCCAAGTTACTGATCCGGTATTTCAATGCAGATATTCCATCCGCAAGGCTGTTACCAAAAACAGGGGTTACATTCTGTGTCATCAAACCTTGAGCCACTCGCTCGGGATTGCTATTACCCAAGAGCTTCGCGTTGCGAATGAGCCCAAGCGCTTCATTTTCAATCACGAGCTGATTGGGCAAAGACACCGTGCTTAAGGTTCCACCTTGAGTCGCGCTCGCGGTGTCGCTCTCGGTCTTGGTACAAGACCAAACGAAGCTCATCGCCAATGGCAGTAGGCAAAATGTTCGAGGAAGAAAAACAAGAGACATGGAGGTGGCCCTTTCAATATGTTTCGATTTGCGAAATCCTCTTGCCTTGCATGCTCTTTCACATGAAATTCTTAGCACGTCAGCAGAGGCTAACTAAATATCATCATATTGGATGGGAATATGAACTTAAATAGGCAGGAATTACATGGATTTAAAATGCCCATGCGAAAGATCCTCTTGCCGAAGATCTTGCATGGTCGGAGTAAAAGGGATAGGCGATGGATCAGTCTTTGTCTTCCTCGCCGTCGCCATCCTCTTCCAGAATTTCATCCAGAAGATCAAGGTAAAGTCCGAGGGTAAAAGCTTCCTCTTGATGCAGGATAGCTTCGTCGATCACTTGAATCGAGTTCTTTTCCAAAACCTCTTCTTTCAAGTCGATCACTTCTTGTCTGCATTCGGTTGGCAATGCGAAAGGCCCCATGGTCAGAGGTCTGATTTTACCCTGCAGGGGAAGCATCATCGAGCCAACAATGATTTCGCCTTTTTTCAGACTTTGCGAAGCCGTATCTTCGTCAGCCAAAAGCTCTTCGTTCCGCATCAGATCCAAAACTTTGATCGTCTTGCCGGGAACCACATCGAGCACTTCGTAGAAACTCAAGGGACGCCGATTGGAAGCTTGCAGAATCTGCACTTCTTCCGGCTTCAGGGTCGGACCTTTGCTTTCCAGGAACATCTCCGCAACGGTCTTGTTCATCGGAGCAAAATCAGCAGGCTTGGCCTCTTCCTCTTCAATGACCCAATTGTAGAGGAACCAAGGAATAAAGAGCAGGTTGAGGGGATCCTCAGGATCGAACGCAACCTCAGTCATGTCATCCAAGAAAAGATGCCAAGCCTGATCGATAGCCGTCTCGCCGAAAGTCTCATCAGCATAAGGCAGCATTCGTTCCATTAGGTTGGCTTCCATTTCACGAAACAGCATGTCACCCGAGCGCTCGGCGGTTTCTTTAAGTAGGCAACATTTCTTATACTTTTCACCACTGCCACAAGGGCACGGATCATTGCGTCCAGCTTTCATAATTTCCCTCCGTTGAAGGCCAAAGAAAGGCCCACCATAGTGGGCTTTTATCCAGGATGCCAGGAAATAAGATAGTGTCTTTCGCTGAATGAAGACCCAACAATTGTCGCGGAGCGAACCCATAGCTCTCAGCTCAAACTTGGACTACAATAGGCTCTCAACCCCTATGTCGTTTCGTATTCAGCGCTCGTTGAATCGAAAGGAATGAGAGATCAGAGTGTCCAAGCCTGCTGACAAAATCCCCAAATTGCTCGTTCGAAATACCACAGTTGCTGATTTCGAAGGCATTCGTTCGCTCTACGCAAGAGTCTATCCGCAGTTTGCCAACTACAGTCACGAAATGCTGCTCGGCCAATTGAATAACTTTCCTGACGGTCAGTTTGTTGCCATTTGTGACGACCAGGTCGTAGGGTACTGTTGCACGTTTCGAATCTCCGGTCGCATCGCCATGGAACCTCATTCCTGGGACGAAATCACTGGTGAAGGATACGCCTCGCGCCATGATCCGAAAGGCGAATTGCTTTATGGGATGGAGTTATTCGTCGACCCCGAATACCGTGGTTTGCGCATCGGCCAGCGACTCTATAATGAACGAAAAAAATTATGTCAGTATCTAAGACTAAGCGGAATTGTTTTTGGCGGTCGCATGCCTGGCTTAGCCAGGCGTATGAAAGAAGTGAAATCAGCCGAGCAGTATCTCGAACTGGTGCAACAGAAAAAACTTCGCGATATGGTTCTTACCTTTCAACTTCGAAATGGATTCGAAGTCATTGGCCTTCTCAAGAACTACGTTCCGAGTGATTCGGATTCCTTAGGCTACGCCGCTCATTTGCTTTGGCGTAACCCGCAGATCAGCGCCACAAGCAATGCGAAAAGCGAAGCTGATGGACGATTACAGGATTCTGTACGAATTGGCACTGTGCAGTACCAGCAAAGACGCATCGCCTCCTTCGAAGAATTCGCCAAACACGTTGAATATTTTGTCGATGTCGTCGCCGATTATCGAGGCGACTTTGTGGTTTTCCCCGAACTGTTTACCTTGCAGCTTTTATCCTGCGAACCCGAAGAGTTGCCACCGGCAAGGGCTATTGAAGCCTTAACTCGCCACACCGAACCTTTCAAAAAAATGATGGGTGAGCTGGCGATTCGCTACAACATCAATATCATCGGTGGTTCGCATCCGACCTTGGTTGAAAGCGGTGAAGTTCAGAATATTTCTTATGTCTTCCTTCGAGATGGTTCCATTCACGAGCAGGTCAAGATTCACCCCACACCGAGTGAACGTTTCTGGTGGAATATCAAAGGAGGCTCCGAGGTCCGGACTATCATCACCGACTGCGGACCCATAGGGGTTTTGATATGCTACGACGCAGAATTTCCAGAGCTGGCGAGGCATTTGATCAATCAGGGTGCCCAGATTCTTTTTATTCCTTTTTGCACGGATGAAAGGCAAGGCTATCTCCGCGTTCGCTACTGCGCGCAGGCTCGGGCTATCGAGAATCAATGTTACGTAGCGATGGCGGGCAATGTCGGCAATTTGCCTGGCGTAAGCAACATGGATATCCAATATGCCCAGAGCTGTATTCTAACCCCCTGTGATTTTCCCTTTGCTAGAGACGGAATCGCGGCTGAAAGTGAACCCAATGTCGAAGCTGTGGCCATAGCCGACATAAGGCTTGAAAATCTCACGACAGCACGAAATGCCGGAACTGTGCAAAATCTCAAAGATCGACGCTTCGATCTTTACAGCATCAACTGGAAGAAGTCGCATCTGACCAAACGTAAAAGCATGAAATAGGGTAAGCAAAAAAAACGGGTTCTGATGAACCCGTTGGATACTTGCCAAAGATTGGATCAAAGTTTAGCGGAACCAGATTCGATGAATCGTATCATCGACAAAATCGTTCGAACCAAAATCACATTCCCAAGCATTGTCATTGTTCGCCTTCACGCTCCAGGCGATATCATTGCCCGGCTGATCCTGAGTAAAACTATCACGGGTCAGAGCTAAATCCCCTTGGTCGACTTTTGCTAAATCAGAGGTCGCAGGCAAAATTCCGGTATGAGCCGTGAGCTTGGTGAATCCCGTTTTGACATTGACACAGCTGCCTTTACCCGTTTGCGCTGCGATCAGACAATTGGCATCAGCCGTCTTGAAGTGCACGATCCGACCATTCCGCGAGCTTTTGCAGAAGAAGCGTAATTCTTTGGGCGCGAACTGAGCAAGCAAAGCATTGCCTGCATGACCCCAGTTTTTTGCCAGAGCGGACTCATCAGTACCGAGAACATCACCGGCAAGAACCGGCAAGTCAACCGTACGAATACTCAGCGGAGGATTGGTATTGGCTTTATGGGAATAGTTCATAATCAAAGTCCAGCCACCGCCGTCTTCTGTCATATCACACGAAGCGTCCAATGCTACGCGCGTTGGCTGAGAAGGATTTAGATAAATTTTAAAGACGCCGCTTGCCGCGTCCGGCTTAGCTTTCTTAATCTCCGCGCAAGTCGCCGGGTAAAAAGGCGCCGGTGGCGGGGCGGGTGGCGTTGGGGGAGCTGGGGTTCCAGCACCAGGTGCACCAGTCGTTGGGGGATTCTGCTGATCAGCTCCGGCCGGAACATTACCTTGAGTGCTGTCACGGGGTACCTCCGCAGGGCTATGATTGCCCAGTTCTGAGTCCTGACCTTCTACGACGCCTATCGGCAAGGCATCGCCAGAAGTTGCGCCGGCCTCGATGCCAAAAAATTCTGTCTGTTCTTCCGGAGCCATAGGCCCCTTCTTGTCCTTACAACTGACCACACAGAGCGTGCCTGCCAAGGCCATGTAAACTGATTTCCTCAGTATTCTCACGGTCGCCCCCTCTAATGTCTCTTGTCGCATTGGTCTAAAGGAACGTATCGGCGGATCGGACCCTTGGCTTAAAGAAAAATCTCAAGTCATCGTGATTTTTTAAGATTTCTCGGGGGTTTCGGCTCGGCTTGCGATCATCGCCGGTCTTCGGTATAGCTTAGGCACAGAGACTCGTAAGTCCCTAAAGACCCTGGAGCAAATGCATGAGCGATATCATGGTTCGCAAGGAGCGTATCCTGGCTGAACTAAAGGGAATTTCTGATAAAGACGAACGCCTCAAAGCGTTGATCGAATACGGCCGAGGCATGCCTGAATTGCCCGCCAACCTTAAAATTGAGCCCTTTTTGGTCAAAGGCTGTATCTCGCGTGCCTGGCTGGTTCCACAAATCACGGGCGACAGATTGAAGTTTATGGCTGATTCAGAGGCTATGATCGTCAAAGGCATCATCGCTCTGCTGCTGAAGGTCTACAGCGACAGCACTGCCGAGGAAATTCAAAGTCTGTCCGGTGACTTTCTCGCCGAAGCTGGCATCACAGAGCTCCTGTCCATGAACCGCCGCAACGGTTTGCGCAACGTTTTGGTGATGATTCAGAGCTATGCCGCCAAAATGAGCGGAGCCGGTTGATTTTCTGTCCTCTTTTTCCAGCTAAAGATTGTGCCCTGGATAGGGCCTCAGCTAGACTCCACAAACCGGGTTTAAGGCAGCCTTTGCCCGCTTTCATGGACACACAGGACAACGGTATGCAAAGCCAAGCGGCAACATGGACCCCCGACTCATGGCGCGCGCTGCCTATTCAGCAGCAGCCTCAGTACGAAAACATCGCTCTCCTGGACGAAGTGCTAGGGGACGTGCGCAAACTTCCTCCGTTGATTTTTGTCGGCGAAGTGGATCGACTGAAACAGCAGTTGGCGCGTGCGGGTCGCGGAGAGTATTTCGTTCTGCAAGGGGGCGATTGCGCCGAACGCTTTCAAGACTGCAATAAAGAAGCGATCACCAGCAAATTGAAAATCCTTCTGCAGATGTCCGTCGTTCTCTGCTACGGATTGCGCAAACCTGTCGTTCGAATCGGTCGCATCGCGGGACAATATGCCAAACCTCGATCGCAATCGACAGAAATTGTCGATGGCCAGGAAATTCCTGTTTATCGTGGCGACATCATCAATTCGTTTGAAGCCAATCTGGAAGCCCGTAAACCAGATCCAAAGCGGATCAAACGTGCGTACCTTCTGGCCGCCAGTACCTTAAACTACGTTCGTGCTCTGACCAAAGGTGGATTTGCTGACCTTCACCAGCCACAGAATTGGGATCTGACCTTTGTCCATAAGGTCCCCCAACGCACTGACTACGAACGTATTGTCAGCAATATTCGTGATGCCATCGTCTTTATGGAAGCACTTGGCAACCGCGACGAAAGCCTTCGTTCTGTCGAGTTCTATACCTCGCATGAAGGATTGCTCCTTCCACTGGAACAGGCGCTGACCCATTTTATTCCCGAGCAGAATCGCTGGTATAATCTAGGGGCTCACATGCTCTGGATTGGTGACCGAACACGACAGCTGGATGGCGCCCATATCGAATATTTTCGTGGTATCGCCAATCCCATCGGCATCAAGGTAGGACCATCCTCAGATCCACGCGAGATTATCGAAATCTGCAAAACTTTGAACCCGCATGGCGAAGAAGGCAAAATCACGCTCATTTCGCGTTACGGTCAAGGCAAGGTGAAGCAGCATTTGCCAGGCTTGATTCAAGCCATAAGGGCTTCAGGGTGTCCGGTCGTTTGGAGCGTTGACCCCATGCATGGCAACGGCATAAAAACTCAAGGTGGAACAAAAACCAGGGATTTCGGAGCTATTTTGGGTGAAGTTCAGGAAAGTTTTGAAGTGCATAAGCAAGAAGGCAATCCTCTCGGCGGCATTCACTTCGAACTGACCGGACAAGACGTGACCGAATGCATCGGCGGAGCTGCTAACATCACCGCAGAGCAGCTGGATCAAAATTACGAGACCTACTGTGATCCACGTTTGAACTATTCGCAGAGTTTGGAAATGGCCTTCTTGATCTCACGCATGCTGGGGAACTGAGCCCTGGGCCGTTTTTTTATCAGTGCAACTAATCGCCAGAGGAAACTTGACGACAAAGCGCGTGCAATCGGCTGAAGTATCCAAATAAAATTCACCCACAATGTCACGCATAATGCCATCGACAATACTTAAGCCGAGGCCCGTGCCTTTGCCTACGGGTTTGGTAGTAAAAAATGGCGATTTAATTCGCTCGCGAAGATGGATGGGAACACCCGGTCCGCTATCGCTGACCATAGCAGTCAATCCATGCTTGGCGAGTTCGAGTTTTATATGAATCCACCGGACATCCCGTTCGCTGACAGCATCAATAGCGTTATTGATAAGGTTGACGACGACCTGGAGAAGTTTAACGTATTTGCCACTCAGTTGCTGATTAGCTTCTGCACAATCCACCTGAAATTTTATATTCCTGCTCTTGATACGCTCCTGACAAAGCTCCAGGGATTCTTCTGTCAATTTCTGCAGGGTAAAGCTTAGGTCCTGTTCATAGGAATCTTCATGAGCATAGGAGAGCAAAGCTCGAGATATGGTTGCGATGCGTTGGCATGATCGCTCAATGCTCTGGAACATCGAGATCTGCTCGTCGGTTAATTCGCGATGATATTGCAAATCTTTCTTCAGACGAATGCCAAAACCGTGAATAATGGCCAAAGGATTATTGATCTCATGAGCAACTCCCCCTGCCATTTGCCCGAGTTCGGTCAGGCGTGCATCATGCATCACTTTTTCACGATGCATCAAGAGTTCATGTTGTGCTTGAGCTAGGTCATGCTCTGATTTTCTACGCTGCAATTCATAGAGAATCGCGATGACCCAAATTGCGAGAGTGGAGCCTAGGACATCTCCCCTAAAGATATTCACAAATTCCTCGCGGCTCATACCAACAGGCGTCAGGTTGGGCACATCTCGAAACAGGTAGATCACATACATCTGGCAAGCCAGCACAACAAGAAACCAATACTTGCCAATACTAAGTCCAAAGAGATAAAAACCAAAAAGTCCAAGACCAGCAAACCAGAGAAAAGTTCCTGATACAGGCACCTTCTCCATCACAGCAAACAGCAAGAGCCCACCCAGGTTACACGTCAGAAAAATCAGTGCAGCGAGCCGAAAACTTCCCAAAAATCGTATCACCAATAAGGTACCAACGGCACCGAGGATCATCAAAATGAAGGTCAGGGCATGCTCAAGACTGTGTTCACCAAAACTGGGAGCCATGTAGCTGAAGACCGGGAGGAGAAAGAAGATACTCACGAAGCATAGACCAACCAAGACTCGGGACCGGAACTGCTTGATCCCCGTCACATTCAACAGGCTAGCATGCAGCCCATGGCCAATGAAATCATTTTGGCTTATCCAGCTTTGAAATTTTTGCTTCCAATAAATATCTGATCTCCCCAAGCAATAGGGAAGATTTACTGCGGAATGGTCTGGATTGCAACTTGGGCTTTGCGCCTCATCATTGCTCTCATTCACCGAAATCATCAGTAAAACTAGAGTCACGGAGCTGTCTTAGGGACCGCACACATCGAACTTGTTGAGAATGGGTCAAGCTGTATTGCGGATTTCGTTCAGAACAGGGGCATTTTCGCAGTGAGGAAAACTTAATTCAAAGACGGTCCCTGAAGATTGGCCTTCCTCGGCAGCGATATGAGTTCTCACCGTGATGCTGCCATTGAATTGCTCGACATAGACCAAAGCTATTGGTAATCCAAAGCCTGTACCTTGTTCGTTTTCGGTCCCGGGTCTGGAAGTCGCTTGAGTTGGATCAAAGAGTTTATCCAAGAGTTCATCCGGAATACCTACACCATGATCTTCAAAGCCTATCAAAACCCGATCTTCGTGACGCTTTAGACTTATTTTGATCACGGCGTTCTTCTGCGAAAACTTGATGGCATTGGACATGATATTGCCTAATATCGTATGCTCCAACGCCGTACCTTCTGCCATGATAGAGAGCGGTTCATCAGGCATTTCCAATTGTATACTGAGCTGTTTTGTTTCAATTTTTTCTGCAAAATTGACGAGAAGGCATTCTAATTTCTTCTGGACATGGATCGCTTGCAGATTGAGCGTTTTTTTACCCATAGTCACCGCGATCATCTCTCGCACGTGTCCCACTAAGTCGCTTTGCTGATTGACGGCACGTTGGATCCGTTCCAAGTTCTTCTTCAAGGAACTGGATGGCTGTTGGCGACGCAATTCCAAATCTACCGACGTGGAAATAATCGAGATGGGAGTAGACATGTCATGGGTGATGACACGCACCAGAGTATTGAACCAGTCCAATCGGACGGTTGCCAATCGTACACTTTCTCGTGCGGCTTCCTTTTCCGTTTCCAGGTTCTTCATGCGTATGCTGAGTCCCAGATACACGATGATCATTTCCAACGTTGTGCCTATGTAAAAGCAGTTTGTAGTAAATAGATTTTTCCCCAGCAGATCATAGGTCGACAGCACAAAAATAGCGGTAAATGACAACATGACAAACCGAGCTAGAATCATATAGAGGGCAGGATGATAGCCTTTTTTCCAGACATAGAAAGCCGATCCAAAAATAACGAAGGTGGCAAAAACCAATTGGATATCATTGAGTCTATGAGCGACACTGCGCCAGCCAAAGATATTGACGAACATCAGCAGCACATTCATAGCAATGATCCACGAAAATAGCCGAGAGAGTCGAGGAAATTTTTGCTCAGCGCCATAGAAATTCTTGTGCATGAGGAACAATGCAATGGCCACGAGGTTACAAAACATCGGGGTGAGTTGGGTCCATCCTCCAATTTTAGGCCATGGAATCAACCAATCTAAGATTCCATCAAAATTCGCAACAACCAGCGCAATGCTGGCAATATAGGTTACGTAATCCAAGTATACCCTTTGCTTGGTCAGGTACCAGGTCATTCCATTGGCGACCATCAAGGCCAAGAGGAGTCCAAAGAATACACCTCGAAACTGCAAAGAGGATGTCATCCAAGTGGCAACCCATTGTCTTTCGGGATGAATCGAGAATGAAGTTTCTAGCAGGCCACCTTTTGCTTCAAGTTGCAAAAGGTACTCAGTCACCCCTGGATGCAAAGTTCCAAAGTCAACGTGAATGCCCTGGGTATCGATCGAGCGATCTTCAGCAGCAATGGAACCGCCTGATTTGCCAAGGAGCACGAGGCGCCCCGATTGAATTTGGTAAAGAGTCACTCGATTCAAACTCGATTGGTCCATAGAAAGGACAAGGTGCTGAGAAGATTCTGAACCGAGTTCCATAGAAAAGCGCATCCATACTGTGGCTTCAGAATAGCCAAAATTGTGCTCGTTTGGATGGTTCAATGGTGAGAACGTCTGCTGCAATACACTTTCTGGCTTTTGCAGAAAGCGTCCTTCGGCGTCGAAGAAGTAGCTCGGGCGCGAAATAATTCTGGCATGTGGCTCCAGAAATGAAGACTCCGGCGCCGGCTCCCGGGCAAAGAGATGCGCATCGCCGAAATGGAAGGCAAAGACCCAGAGCATGAAAATTGAAAAGAGACGGTTTCCCATGAAAGGTCTATCGGTACAGGGAGTAAGGCCCGAAAATACAAGCCTCACGGTGTCCGTGACACGATTCCTAAAATCTCTACTTTTTATATAAATATTATCGTGTTGTATAAACTTACGATTTGATCAGAGTAGGACTTACCGACACTCTCCAGCCGTCAATCGAAGCCTGCCCTTGAATTTCATGTGCTTGACTTGGATCTGGCACAGTTGGCGATGGTCATAAATGAGAAGCCGAAAATTACATTCGAATAAAAAAGGCACCTTCTGTAAAAAGATGCCTTCAATCTTTTTGACTATAAAACCACGGTTCTACAGCCAATATTGGAACACAAGCCAAGCGCTATCGATGGCTTTGCTGTCAAACTGTGGCTTTTTCTGTTTTTGCCATTCGCCAGTTACGATGAAATGCGGCCTTGGGGACCACATGAGGCCTGGGCCGTAACCTTCAAAAGAAAGCTGTGATTCGGTACGGTCGTTCTTCTTAACTTCGTGACTGAAGGTGACATCCAGACCTTTGACGATTTCGCAGCCCGCGCGTGTGTAAGTCACAAAGCCCTCGATCAGGTCTCCACTTGCAGGCGCGACTCTAACAAGGTCGTATTCACCCATAAGATAAACACGCTTCGAAACAGCCAAGGTGAAGTCAGGACCCAAAATCTCTCTATTGGTACCATCGGTCGCCCGTCCCGAAAAATAGCTACCGCCGACCCTTAACCCAGGTTTTAAATGGAGGTAATGTGCCGAAACAGCAAATCCCTTCTCACTTCCGACTGACTTATCATCCGGCCGACCACCAATACCGGTAAAGGTGACCATATAATTTTCAGTGAAGTAATTCACTTCGGCGTTGTATGTTTCAGAGCCTTCATCCCAACCAAGGCCACGCTTTATCTGGGTTGTATGGTTCGGGATATTGAGGCCATAGGCCTTGCTAAAACGACCAACGCGAACTTTTAGGTTCTCATTAATATTCGCCATTACATAGTGCCTAGCGCTCACCCATTTATCATCGGTTGAGACATCAGGCGATCCAATATCCAAACCTGCGCTAGCCATGACAGTCCAAGTGTCATTAGCCCAAGCTAATTCCAACTCAGCTTGCATGAGAAAGTACTTGCCCTGCCGAAATTTAGTTGTATCGGTGTAAGTCTGAACGGATCGCAAGCCACCGCCGACGAGAAGGGACTCAGGCAAATTCACCGCTCCATGCAAAGGCAAAGGCTCAGTTTCTGTACCCCAAGTCGCCAAGATTTCCGTGGCTAAGCCTCGTCCATAAGAGGTCAACATACCGCCACCCGAAGGGCTTACATGACAAACGCTGCAGCTGACATATTCATGCCGCACAGTTTCAGGAAAAGCTTGCGCATCTCTGGCCACAAACACCCAAGTCGGTGTTAGGAAGAATAGAAATCCGTAAACTTTCCAAACAGCATCCTGAATTCTCACAGTACCTCCACCTTCCCAAGAGCTGTCACGACGACTGTAATCGGATCATCAACAACAATTTTCATGTACGTGGGCGGAGCGATTTCGAAAGCGCTCAAAGGAGTAACAAATTTGAATACAAATTTAACTTTGCTATCTTTTTCAAGGCTGGTCTTGACTGTCCCCTTAACATCACTTTCTTTGCCATGCAAAACCATTCGACCTTCGAAAGGTGATTCTTTCAGCGGAGTCTTGAGCATTTCACTCGGATCTGCCCAAGGCAGCAAGGTCGGAGTAAACTTCGCCTCTTTGAACTTGTCCTGAAGGGTCTCGTCCTTTGCCCCTTTTAAGGTAAACAAAGCGTGTTTCATATGCGTGGTTCGAGTCTCAAGGCCGGCATCCAATTTGTCGAGAGGATAGACTGCCGAGCCTTCCATTGTTTTGCCATCAGTGATCTTGAACTTGCCGACGATGCCCTTCCCCGATCCACTAAAGGTAAAAGGAACCAGCTTGGCCTTGCCACTGAATTCGACTTCTGAATCTTCGGTTACAATACTTACATTGACTGGCTTCGCCGCTAAAGAGACCGAACTTATATTGACAAATCCCAAAGCGAAAATGCTCCGCGCTATCAACTGTAGGTGCTTCATACTTGTGCTCCTGGCTCTTTAGATATGGACTGTCCGATTGGACTCGCAAACTTCACTCAAATCTTTTGCTTGGGTTCTGCATCACACCTAACAATTCCGAAATGCTCCGGCAAACGTTCGCCTTACTTCGCCGCCTCCGGCGCTCCCTGATCGATCCAGGCCTTGAGCAAGGCAATATCGTTGCCGCTTAACGGACCCTCAGGGGGCATCCGCCGGCTAACGATTGTGGAACTCTTTATGCGATCGATGACGCCACTGGCTGTGACGGCAGCGTAAGTTTCCAAATTCACTTTGCCGCTGTTGCCTGCGGCTGCCGAATGACAACCGACGCAATAGGGTTGCAAAATTTTCGTCTGGATCTCAGCAAAGCCAACTGCCGCAGTGGGATCGATGGTCACAGTCTGATCCGCTGCATTGCCTTTTTCATCTTTGAAATTGCAGGCGGCTGAGGCCCCAACAAGGCAAAAGAGGCTTATGATAAGACCTTGTCGATACGCAGTCTTTGTCAAATTCCAGATCTTCATGCAAATCCTCACAGGCTTCGGCACAACACAGTCAAAAGAAATGAGGTGCCTCGATGGGTTGTTTTCGCTTTTGTTAAACTGCATCCATCAAAACCTAGCAAGTTCAATTTCATGAAGTCTCGTTAAAGAAACGTTCGAAACTGATTTTACCGGGAAGGGATTGAGCGGATCCCATTGATGAAGCAAGCCATGACCGGGCGATAATAGCAGGATGCTGGCTATTTCCAAGCCTAGAATGATTCGCGGGGTGGCGACAGTTTTTATCAACAACCAGTCCCAAATGGCGAGATGGCAGCTTTTGGACAAATTCAAGGAATCGGGCTGCGAGTTGGCAACAAGGCTCCGGGGCTTTTCCCGAAGCCTCGGAATGGTTCCCATCAAGCTGAGCGCTGGTAGCGCTGGCGGTCTTTGATGATGCCGTTCCATTTTTCGAGAAAAAAGGTGCATTCCTTAATGACCAGATCTACATCGCGAGGAAGCAGCGGTTTCAGCAAAACATCTTTCGCACCCAGGCTCATACAACTATCTGCCATAGCCAGACTGCTCTCTCCTGAGATTATGACGAATTGAATGCCGCGCTCCAAGGCCATGCACTTGCGCAAAAGCTCGTCACCAGCCAACCGAGGCATATTGAGGTCGGCAAATACGATGCGAATGTTCGAGTTCTTGATCGCCTCGAAGGCTTTTTCAGGGTTGGTGAATGTCAAAGCTGTCAGAACCGGATTTTTCTTGAGTACTTTTTCCAGTGTGAGTAGGACACTTGGATCGTCATCAACAATCGCAACTTGGTAGGGTGTCTCGTTCAGCATGGGGGGCCTCCTTCATTCCAAGTTAATGACCCTCCATACAATCCGAGATCGAACATTCGAGGATAAAAATCCAAACACTTTCCCGTAAGAACTTATTTTATAATTATTTCATATACTTATAACAAACAGACTTGGCCAAGGACTGCTCCTCGCTATCGAGCACTCCCTTATATTCCAAGCTGAAAGCCAAAATGCGCCACAACGACATATACCTTTGCTCAATGGCTGCCCTCGCGCCTCACTTTCTGAGCTCGGTGGCTGGCCACTATCCTTTTTTTAAAGGCTGTAAGCCCCGGGAATCAAGGCTTTGACTCGCTAACTGCGACTAGGCGAGAGTGTCAGCTTGCTAAGAGTGGTCCATGCTGTTACACTATGGTTCTTCCCTGCGGGGACTCACTGCCATGTAATGGAGCAGAATGAAGATTATAGTATGCGGCCCTTCAGATTTTTCGAACTCCCCTCTTCTTGCCAACACTCTGAGAGACTACACACGACGCCACAAAGTTTCGACCATCGTTTTGGGCCAAGAAAATGGCACGGAAACATTGGCTGCTGAATGGGCAATGAAGAACAATGTTCGCCTGACGATCGTTCCCACTCCACGCAATCTAAACGGCAATGAAGCCGTGATGGAACGCAATCAGCGTATCGTCGCTAACCATCGCGATGCTGCTGCCGTTTTGCATTTTGTCGGTTGTGAAGCGTCGGAAGATCTTTGCACACGCGCACTCAGCTATAACATAGCGATTGACGACGTGATCCCGAATCAAATTTCGGTTGGCTAAACGCCCTCCCCTTTGATCGGTGCGGAAAAATGGACTGGGCTCGAAATTCTCGTCGCCCTCCGTTTTTTGCCTAGATAATTCGCCCTATTTCTCATTACAGCTTCTGAATGATCTCTTCAGAAAAGCGCTGCATTTCCTCGAGCTGAGGGCTGCACTGCAGAAGCACAAGATCCACTCCAACTTCAGCAAAGTCTCCAATGCGATCGATCACCTGCTGCGGCGTTCCTGCTAGGCCAGACTTCAATCCTCTATTGGAAACTGAGTAATCTTCCAAACTGATCAGCTGATCCAGCTGCGAATTCTGAATGAAATCCTGATAGTTTGCATACCCACTCGAACCAGGCGAGGTATCGGTAATGCGAGCGATCTCTCGTAACACCTCTTTTTCGCTCGACCGAACGATTGAGTAGCCCGCCACTCCAAACTTCAACGGAGGAAGCTCAAGGGCTTCACGACGCCGTTGCATATCACGAATTTTTGGCCTCAATCGCTCAGGGGGATCACCGTGCATGACATAGACATCCGCCAGCAAAGCGATCATGTTTTTAGCGGTTTCTGATTCTCCGCCAGCATAGATCAAGGGCCTTGGTTTCTGCAAAGGTTTGGGCTCGACTATCAAATCTTCGAGCTGATAGTAGCGGCCCTGATAGGAGACTCGCTCCTGTTGCCAAGCTGCGGTAATGATCGACAGCCACTCCGTAGTGCGAGCATAGCGATCATCGTGAATATCAAAAGGAATTCCAAAGCGCCGTGCTTCATCCTTCCACCAGGATGAAACAACATTCAGCGACACACGCCCACCCGAGATGTGATCGATATTCGCCACCTGTTTGGCAAATGGTCCTGGCGCGTGATAGGTAGGCCTGACTGCGACGAGCAATTCCAAATGATCAGTGACGGCCGCAAGGGCAGCAGCCGTACTCCAAGCGTCCATGGAAGGAGCATCGACGCCTTTAATGTCGTTGAGCATCAGTTCCGCAATGAGAGTCAGGTCATAGCCTAGACGCTCGGCTTCCTGCGTCAGCCGCTTGACATAGGACCAACTCGCATCCATCGACTCGTCTTTGACATTACGCAGCCATCCTCCGAAGACGGGCATCCAAAATCCATATCTCATAAGACCGACTCGCTTTGACGAACTCTGAACTCGAGATAGTCCACCAGCCGCACAAAAGGATCGAAGCCAATGACGTTCACGGCATCGGCGACGAAGTTAGACAGAGCATTCACATCATAAATGTAGGCTTTGCCATCTCGCTCATCGACTAGATACTCAATCCCACCAACATTCAAGTCAATGGTCCGGGCAATTTTCAGTGCCGCATCAATGATGGCTTCTGGCGGCTCGGCTCGCTCCACGCGCAAGCCGCGCTTGGGTGCATCGACTGCGCATGCGGCGCGCACCAACTCACGCCCATCGGAAGTCTGACAAGCATCTGCCGGACACAAATCAAACGTACCCTCCGGCGGATAGACTTTGATCGCATAGAGATATTCACCATTCAAGACTTCAATACGAACGATATGCTCGCCCTGAGGCTTGGCATACTCCTGCACCAAGGCCGCACCGTCGATTCCCATCGGCACAGTGCCAAGAGACACAGCCTCTTCCAAAGCAGTCAAGGAATCGTAACGAACGATTCCTGCACCACTGCCGCCAATATTGGCTTTGACCACTATGGGAAAACGCAGATTCCTGGCAGCTTCTAGGGACGCCCTTGGATGATTGATCGCCCATGATTTGGGATAAGCGATCTGCAATTTTTCCAACAACTGCAGCTGGCGGATTTTAGAAATTTCGTAGCCATACACCTGACTGCCATTGACGACAGGCACACCCAAAGATTCCACCTGGCGTAGCCAATCTTGCGTATAAAAGGTCGTCTGCCCATGCTCACGCAGGTAAGCCGAAGGGCTGGCCCGATTGAAGACAAGGGAATAAGGCAGATCTTGAGCCGAAAGCGGGAAACTATGCTGATCGGCCTGTAGTTTGACATAAGGTATTTGGCGGCGATCCAGCTCTGCAAAGAGCGGTTTAAACCAGTCTGGATGTTCGAAAAAAATGGCTATTGGCTTCATGGAATACCCTTCTTGAATCAGCAACATGAACAGATCTTTAGCAGGTCTGGTTCAAGAAGTAGGTTACGGATGGGTATTTCTCAAGAATTAATTGGTTATATGCTTATACGAAATTGATTGAATCCCAGTGTTAAGGCCAAGCCTGATTGCAAAAAGTCCCTGGCTGTCGGTAGCCAAGGACTCAAGAAAAAGACTGAGACCAATCGATCTTTCGATCAAAGCGTCAGATACTTCGAGAGGAAAGCACGAGATTCTGCTGACCAGATATCGACATAAAGCGCACGAGTCCGGCCAAATCCGCCGAAGCCACCGCCAGAGGTTACGCCTGCGAGTTTGCCATTGATAAACATAGGACCTCCGCTGTCACCCGAAGCAGATGATGAATCACTGCCATCGCCTTGCTTGCTCTTATCGAGTCCGGTGAATTGCACAAAGCCCCCACTCACGCTGGTCACTTTGTTGGTCCCTTCACGCTTCACGCCTGCACTCGAACCATCTGAAGTGTTGGCCATTTGATTCAGTCCATAGCCAACGATGGTCAGCTGATCGCCGGCTTTAGCAGGAACAGCGGCCAAAGCACTCACGGCTGCTGAGGTGCCCTCTGGGAAGGTGATCAAGCTCAAGTCCCACTTGTTGACGTTCTTGGCATTTTTATCCCAAAGAGGGTTGCGAACAACTTTCACCGAGTCAGCGATCAGCTCAGCTTTCTTGGCAATAGGATCGGTGATTTTGATGATCGAAATAACATGATCGATCACGTTGCCGTCAGCATCCACTTCACCTCCCATGGTGCAGTGAGCGGCACTGAGAACAACTGTCGCCGTGATGAAAGTGCCTGTGCAGATGGCGCCTTCAGCTTTGTCGTAAAGAAGAATCACGGATGGATATTCCGATTCCGCTACTTCACGACCGTTGGTAACTTTCACTTGGCTGGCATTCGAAGGAGCAACACCGCAACCGGCGACCCAAGCTATCAGACCGAGAGAAACCACGCCACGTGCAATCCCACTGACTTTTTTCATCGTAGATTCCTTCCCATAAACACGCCCTTGCCAAAGCTTTGGCCAAAGACCCGATTCAAAGAGTGTCTCGCAAACTGGGGCCAGTCTGGGAAGAAACTGGCCAGTTGTCCATTTATCTAAATTTAAGCAAATCTTTCGCAAATACAAGGTGTTCCTTTATTTACCTGGAGGGACTATGCGACAGTTTTCATAATCCCAGCTTTTAACCAATTGATCTTTGGTTAAATCCAACCGCACTTCACAGTATTTCACTGTCACCTTTCGGGTCACTGGATCTTCATCCTGGCTGCGGATATTGCTGTAATGGACCACTCGTCCTTCCCCCTTGGGAACATTGGTCTCTGGATCGCCCCACTTGGTCTTGATATATTCCAAAGACATCTCTTCTAGCCCAGTCATTTCCAAACGATCACCGCCAGAGCCGCTGTTGCCGCTTCCTGATAGAGTTGTGCAAGCAAGGGGACCGCACAGGAGTATTCCAAAGCCAATGGATCGAATCATGAATGGGCTCCTTGTCAATTTTTCGATCATTATAGCCTGAATCACAGGGACTTACCAGAACGCGCTCTTAACCCTGCATCACGCTTACTTTTGCAGGAGAGAGCTCGCCTTCATGTTTGATAAAGCCGAAAGATTAAGGGAGTTTATTCAGGAACAAGGGCAGCATGAATCAAAGGCACAAGTTGCTATCGCGCAGCTGGTTCTCATGGCTATCATGGGGACTCACGAGCCTATGCCTTTTTTTGTCAATCGAGCTGCGGAGTAATGAGTTCGCTTCAACTCCGAAGCTTATCCAACCTGACGCCGAACTCTTCAATCTCTGGGAACAGATCTACAACGAACCGGGACAAATTTTACAGAAGATTCGCAATCAACTGGCGCCACTGAAGCCTGGTGTTGATGACGAACGCATAGCCTTTTTGAAAGCCATTGGCTCAGAAGCAGCCAGCTTTGCCGAAAAAAATGAAGAGTCTATGGCTTTGGCGAAAGAAGCAGAAGAGATCTCAGCACGCTTAAAACTCTATTGGCCTTGGATCCATGCTGTCAGCACCTTGGGAATCGATTACGAATTCGCTGGCGAAGATAAACTCGCCAATGAACATTATTTGCGTGCCATTGCCCTGGCCGAACAGACCAAAGACCCCGAGCTACTGGCCTATGCTCTGAACAATATGGGCTACTACTATGCCCGAAACAAAAGCACAAAAAACGCCATAGAAACAATCGCGCGAGCCTTCCACGCCTTGGAAAATCTGCCAAAGGAGCTCTTGTACCATGATGCCCTCAATAATCTCGCCATAGTCTACACGAGAAATGAATTTGTCGGAAAAATGGACGAAGGCAAGAAGTTGCTGCTTGAATCGTTCAATTACTTCAAACAGCGCAAGATGCGCTATATGACCGGCAATAATTACATCAATCTCGGCCTTTTTTACAAAAATAGAGCCGAAAATTCGATTGCCGTTGATACTTTTCTAGAAGCCATCCGCTATGCCAGAGAAAATCAAATTGATGATCTCCTGCCTTACTACCTGACTCATCTCGCCGATTTATATAACAGCAATAAACTATATGCCAAAAGCCTGGAAGCGAGTCGTGAGGCCATTCAACTGTTCCGGCAAAATAAGAACTTGACGATGCTCGGCAATTCTCTGGTGACATCAGCCCAATCTCTTCTGCAGCTCAATCGCCCCAATGAAGCGCTCGAGGCAATTGGCGAACGTCGCTCCATGATCAAAAGTTCGATCGAAATGAATGATGATGAAATGCTGGCCGAAGTTGAAATTTTAGCTTACCAAAAGGTGGGAGATGTTCCCAATGAACTGGCATCCTATCGACGTTGGGGAGAAATTCTTCGTCGCATTTACAATAAGAAGAATATTGAAAAGGCTCAGCAAGTTGCTGGACTTTTGGAACTGGAAAGGAAGGATGCCGAAAATAAACTGCTTGAAGAAAAAAATCGCACCAACGCTGTTCAGTTGGCCGAAGCTGAACGCACGCGACATATCCTTGTAGGACTTTTGGCCTCGTTTGGCTTACTCCTCGGGTTTATGGTCATAGCTCTCAGGCAATCCAGAGAAATCCGCCTCCAGCGCAACCGAATGCAAGAAGTCCTAGATAACATTGAAGAGGGTATTCTTCGCTTCGGCAAAGATCATCTTGTACACGCCGACTATAGCGCCCATCTCCTGCAAATTTTGGGCGTCAATGGTGACATATCAGGACAGGACCTCTTCCAACTCCTGCTTGATGATAGCGATCTCTCGCAAGACGAGATTGAAGTGATTCGGAATTCGCTCCAAAGCATTTTCGACGAACATGAATTGTCCTGGAGCCTGAACAGTGGGCAGTTACCTGCGGAACTTCATCGACGTGAACGCATCCTCAATCTTCTCTGGCAACCGCACTACAATGCCCACGGACGAATCGACAAGTTGCTTCTCGTTGTTCGGGATATCACGAGCAGTAAGATCCTGCAGGCAGAGATTGAAGCCTCCAGGCGCCACAGCGAAACCATGACCCAACACTTGCAGCAGATGCTCAAAGCCAACCCCAGATCTTTGGAAAGCTTTATGCTGGATCTGAGGAGCAGCCTACCCAGTCTAGGGGAGCAGTTGAATCAACCGGCAAGCCAAGCTTCGGCCATCAGGGTGCTCCATACCATCAAAGGCAATGCGAGGTCTCTCGGACTGCGGGATTTGGCCGAGGCCGCTCACTTTGTGGAATCGGCGCACTCCAGTCAGTTTTCAGGCAAAGAGTTGGATCGTCTACACCTTGTGGCTCAAGACTATCTTGAGCTGTTTCATACTATCTTTAGCGATAAGGCCAGGGGGGTCACGTCTCTTCTCAATATCGTTGATGATGTCAGTCCTTCGATCTTCGAACAGCTTGAACAGGGGCATGTAGCCTTTGGCTCTATCGCCGTCAAAGACGAAGTCGGCCGCTGGCCTGCTAGTATCTTACCCGATCTACGTCTGTTGATTATGCATGCCTTAAGCAATGCGGCAGACCATGGCTATGTGTTTCCCTTGCGACGCGGCGAAAGTCTGCCTCCCGCTGCCTTTCGAATCGATGCCGAGCGATTGAACTTTGGCTTTCGAATCTGCATTCGCGATCAAGGTGGAGGCTTGCGCTGGGATAAATTGCAAGAACTGGCAAAGGAGCGAGGCTTTGTTCCCACCCACAATCGCCCTTTGTCTGATGTCCTATTTCAAGATGGGGTGTCAACCTCTGAACGATTGACCCTGAGCAGCGGTCGAGGCATTGGTCTCGCCGCTATCCAGGAGGTTTGTCAGAAGCGCGGCGGAGAGGCCACGCTTTTGGACAATGATGAAGGACGAGGCACGCTTCTTTTGATCGAGTGGCCCGAAAAGGATTTAGCCTTGGCAACGTCGGCTTGAACACGATGGGATCAATGACGCAAGAGTTCAACGATACGACTTTTGATTTCAGAAGGTTCTGTGCGTGCGTGGAATCGCTCCACCACTCTTCCGGTTGAATCCACCAAGAACTTGGCAAAATTCCATTCAATGTCAGGTTTACCTTCTTTGCCCGCTTTCTCTTTCTTCAGATACTGATAAAGCGGATGGGTCGTATCACCATTCACATCGATTTTACTGAACATAGGAAAAGAGACATCAAAGCGAGTGCTGCAGAAGTCTTTGATTTCTGCTTCTGTCCCTGGCTCTTGTGCGCCAAATTGATTACACGGAAAACCAAGGATCTCTAATCCTCTTTCATGAAGCTCTGTGTAAAGATCCTGCAAACCTTTGTATTGGGGCGTCAAACCACAAGCACTGGCCACATTCACTAGCAGTAAAACCTTACCCTGATAGGCTTTCAGGCTCGTGTTTGCACCGTCAATGGTTTTGACTTCAAAATCGTAAATAGGCGCCATGTTCTTTGACTCCGTCTTCCCAGGTTGTGAAAGAAATCAGTTTACAAACTATTCTGGTAAATTAAATTGATTTCTCCCGAGATAGCTAGAACTATTCACCGGAAAACTTTACCAAGCGCCTTCCAGGCCTGCACGGAGAATTTATGTTGAGACCCGCCCTCCTGCCTTTCATAGCTTTCAGCTTGTTGGGTGCCTGTACCCACGGGGTCGAAAAGAATCTGGAACCCGTTCTCGTCGAAGCTAAAACGACTGTAGCTCCGCCTCGTGAAAGCCCCCTGCTGTTACATAAAATAGCCTTTGGATCTTGCAATAGACAAAACCTTCCACAGCCTATGTGGAGAAAAATTCTGGAAGAAAAACCTGAGCTTTGGATCTGGATGGGCGATGCGATCTATGCCGACACGCAGGACATGGGAATCATGAGCCGCAAGTACAATCAGCAGCTCAATCAGCCAGAATATGCTGGTTTTTTAGCGACAGGCACACCCATCATTGGTACTTATGACGACCATGATTTTGGCGCCAACGATGCAGGCAAGGAGTACCCAAAGAAAGCGGAGGCCAAGCAGTATTTTCTAGATTTCCTCAATGAACCTAAGGATTCACCGCGCCGCAATCAGCCAGGCATCTATACCAGTTATCGCTTCGGACCAGAGGGAAAGCGCGTCAAAGTAATCTTGACCGACACTCGCTACAATCGTGAAAGCCCAGGGGCTGAAGCTGATATTCTCGGCAAAGAACAGTGGATATGGTTGGAGAAAGAACTCAGCACGCTCGACTCCGAACTATTGGTCTTAGTCTCAGGCACGCAGATTTTACCCTTTGAACATGATTTCGAAAAATGGGCGAATTTTCCTAAAGCTCGAGAAAAACTCCTGGGATTGCTCAGTGCATCAGCTTACAAGAACATCATACTCTTGAGCGGCGATCGGCATTTGGGCGAGCTGTCCCAACTGAAACTGCCCTCGGGAAAAGTTCTGTGGGAAGCGACATCAAGCGGTTTAACCCATAGCTACAGAGACTATACTCCCAAACGCAACAAGAACAGCCTACGGTCTGGCGACGTTCTCGCTCGGCTTAACTATGGCGTCCTGAATATCGACTGGGAAAGTTCAAAACCTCATGTCGACCTTGAGGTACGGGATATTAATAAGCAAAGCATCCTCAAGCAGACAATAGAACTCCAACGCTGAAAGCCAAACAAAAAACCAGGGTCATCCGCACCGCGAATGACCCTGATTTTTTTGCAAACACTCGGCCCTCAATGAGGGTTTTCAGCTCCGTGAGCGGGTGCTGCTTCGTGGCCTTCAGCTCCGCCTGCTGCATGTCCACCCGCGTGCTCGGTTTCCAGAACTTCAGTGGTTCCGCAAAAGATATATTCATGGCGCAAGCAAGAGGGACGCGATTTGATATTCAAAAGAACGACCAGAAACAAAGAGACCACGATGGTCGCCACCATTATAGGTATTATTTTGGCATCCCAACCTGCGACATAAGCTGCACCATCAAATTTCTTCGACATGTTTACCTCTCGAAAGACAATGACCTAGCTTCTCTTCTTAAACGAAAACCGAGGGATCGCCAAGATCAATCCTAGCACAAGGATAGGCTCACGCTCTGGTGGTTTTTCAAGGCCTAATCCTACCCATCAGTCGGGAAATTCAGGCCAATTATGCATGCTCATTTGTCTTTCACACAAATACTCCTGCCTTTTCAAGTGTTTTCAGTGAGTCACCGAACTGGCACGTAAACTGCTTTACGGGGAAAGTCGCAAACGTTCTAGCATCCATGAACCCCAGCAATCTTTTGCAGAGGAACCTTTATGAGCATGTACAAGGCCGAGTATATCTGGATCGACGGCACCAAGCCGACCCCGCTCTTGCGTTCGAAAACCAAGATCGTGGATACAGATGAAGAACTTCCCATCTGGGGTTTCGATGGTTCCAGCACCAATCAGGCTCCAGGAAAATCCTCGGACTGCGTGCTGAAGCCCGTGTTCGTGTGTCCCGATCCGATTCGTGGCGGCGCTCATAAGCTGGTGGTCTGTGAAGTTCTCACGATTGATATGGAACCTCATCCAAGCAACACTCGCGCCAAGTGTGTCGCAACTCAAAAACGTTATGCCGATCAGGATATGTGGTTCGGACTCGAACAGGAATACACATTATTCAAAAATGGCCGCCCCTTCGGTTGGCCAGAATCCGGCTTTCCAGGTCCACAAGGTCCCTACTATTGCAGTGTCGGTGGCGATTACGTCTACGGTCGCGACCTTGTCGAAGATCATCTGACCGCGTGTCTGGCAGCCGGCCTGAAAATATCCGGCATCAACGCTGAGGTGATGCCTGCTCAATGGGAATTTCAAGTCGGCCCTCTCAATGCGGCTGAAGTCTCCGATCAAATGACAGTTGCACGCTGGCTGCTCGCCCGCATTGCGGAAAACTATGGTGCTCACGTCAGCTACGAACCCAAGCCGGTAAAAGGCGATTGGAACGGCGCCGGATGTCACACCAATTTTTCCACAATCGCTATGCGCGAATCTTACGAAAAATGTATTCAGGCTGCACAAGCTTTGGGTGAACGCCACGAATTGCACATCAGCAACTATGGAGCAGGCATTGAAGATCGCCTGACAGGCATGCACGAAACCTGTTCCTTCCGCGACTATAAATTCGGCGTGTCCGATCGCGGTGCTTCGGTTCGTATTCCCTGGCAGGTCGCTAAAGATGGCCGCGGATACATCGAAGATCGTCGTCCTGCTGCCAACTGTGACCCCTACGTGGTGACACAATTGATCACGGAAACTGTTTGTAGCCGCATCTGAAATCCTGTTTGGAACCTTTCCACATGTTTCCCCCTTTACCTAGGTAAAGGGGGCTTCCTGTCTTTTTGAATCACCTTATTTATTCTTTATATTTCGGATAGTTAGCTGAATCTCTCAGACTGCCCTAAGACCTTTCCGAAAAGTATCCCAGTGCTAATCGGAGAACCTATGCAATCGCGACGTTTCATGCCCTCGGGTATGATTGTGCTTGGTATCAGTTTGAGCTCCCTCTGTCACACGGCATGCCGTGATGGCGGCAAGACAGCGACCATGCGCGCGGCCTCGGAAAGTTCCTTGGCTCAGAGCTCTGATGCACAGAGAACAAACAGCTCCACTTCTCAGAGCACAGATCTCGATCCGATTCGGGCTTTGAATCGCCCTTCCTGCGACACGATGTCTGCCTACAGGATCGTAGGCGGTCAAAGTGCCGCAACAAAGACCCAGGTAACGGCGGCAACCCTGAGGCTCTCCATCAAAGCCCAAAGGTACTGCTCTGCCACGCTTATCGGCCCCCATCATATAGTCACAGCTGCGCACTGCCTCGTAGGAGTGAACAGTCCCGCGGAACTCCGAATCGGTTATGGGCTTGATGGGCTTTTCGCCGACAATCTCCGGGTCGATGCCATGGCCATACACCCCCAATTCAACGGTATTTTGGCTGATGATAACGGCTATTTGGAGCAACCGTTCTACGATGTCGCGGTCATTCATTTTCAGGGTCAACTGCCCCCTGAGTTGAAACCAGTGAGCATCGCTGCTCCCTCTGAAATCCGCTCTGGCATGTCTACTTTGGTCGCTGGCTATGGCGCGTATAGCAGCGATGATAAGACTCGACGCCCTTTGAGCCAAGTCGAAACGAAATTGGACCGCATATCACCCGAGCTCTCCGAGCTGCAGCTCAAGGCTGGTGATGGACGCGGGGCTTGCTTCGGCGACTCGGGTGGCCCTACTTTCATTGTCGATCCAGTCAGTTCCTGCCTCCTCCTGATCGGTTCCACCACAGGTCCAGGGAGAAATACCGACTATACCTGCGAATCAGGCGGCGGCACCCTCATGGACCTGACGCGCCATCAATCCTGGTTATCGTGTGCCTTCACCAATCTCAAAGATCCACTCGAGGGTCTCACCCTCCCTGCGAACGCAAGTCTCGCTTGTGATTCAAAGTGAATCACGAAATTTGAACCAGTATTCACCTTATCCAAGCCAAACAATGACTTAAGCGGCTATGATCTTTGTATATTTTTGAGAATTACAAAGAATATTCAAAAGCATGCTGTCCAATTGATGTTTCACTTTGAATAAAAACTTTTTCAATCTATCTTTATTGCACTTGCACGCCACGCCATCCCCACTTATTTTACGTTGATTCCGGACTTGGCTTTCTTTGTATGCTTCAACGCAATCCAAAGGATGGTCAATGAATCGGAATTTTTGAGTGTCTGTTTTGACAATCCCATCTTTCGGGGGCTGATGAGCTAAGCTTGTCAGCCTTATTTTTTTCCGACTCGGCACATTCTACCCGCTGAATCCTAAGATCCCCATCCGATACGCCATCTGACCCCAAATTTGCTTCGGACGGGTGGCTGAAGATTATGATGCCGTATTGCTCAAACTTCGATACACGCTGGCCTAAGTTGCTGGCCCTTTGCATTGTCATGCTTTGCAGCATGAAACCTATCCTGGGCGCATCAAACACTTTTTCAATTGAACAATTTCGTTATCAAAAGAGCCTGTTGCCCTATGTGCACATGCTGATCAGTGACAAAACAGAAGCCGCAGAAATTTTAGAAGTTTCGGACGAACAATGGAAGCCAGTGTTCAGAGACCCTCGACTCTTTCCAAACGACTCCTTAGTTTGGCTGAAGTCATCTGTTCGCAATAACTTGCAAGTTCCTATCAAAGCTGCACTCACTCTCAAATGCAGCCTTTATGAAAATCTGAGAATATTCGTCTTGGAAGACGGCCATCTCATCGAACAGGGTCAGGCCTCAGGCAATAGTTCAGCACTTCCAGTCTGGTCACTCGCCAGCAGTCCTTCCCTTATCATCACGATCCCTGCTGGATCGTCACGCCAGATTCTCGTAAGTATGCAGTCCGAAGCATCGCGCGAAATGTCTCTCGAGATTTCGGATTCCGAAAGCTTTTGGAGCGAATCCTTCTACGATCTCATTCGTCAATCTCTCCTCTTGTCGAGTCTTCTTATTCTCGCACTTGCTTGCCTCTTGCAGGGATTGATGCAAAGGCGAAGCGTTCCACTGGCGCTTTCCGCCTATATGTTCCTCTCGCTCTTAGTTATGGTTCGACTCACCCACTGGCCCCTGATCGAAACGGCGAGCGAGTCGCTCAGTCGAATCCTGCCACCGCTCAATCACATTGTCTGTGGACTTTGGGCTAGCCTTTTAGTCCTATTGAAACGCATCAGCCATGGACTTGAACCTCAAACCAAAATTCAAAGATACTATTGGCTTTCGCTCATCTTCTTTACTTTGTACTTGGCTTTCGTTGCGGCCCTTCATTTAGATCAATCTCTGCTGATCATGATGCCGGGTCAAATCCTGCTCGTAATCATCCTCTGGACCATGAATCGTTTAGCACAAGAGCAAAAGCATCAGCGTGCTCATCTTTGCCGATTGCTCCTTTGGCAACAGCTTGGTCTTCTGGCCTTACATTCAGGAATTTTGATAGGGTGGATTCCCTTGTGGTATCTACCGAGTTGGACGGAGGCTATCACGCTCGCCTTTGCGCCTTGGCTGGTGTTTCTCGTGGTTCCTTCTTACCGAAGAGTCGCACAGATTGTCTCTACTCCTGATTCAACTCAGGAAGCAGCCCGGCCATCTCGCCAAATGGAAAGTAAATCCAACCTCCTCCACGAGCAATGGCTTCATGCTGAAAAAATGGCCGCGCTTGGGACCTTTACCAATGGACTAGCCAATGAATTGAACAATCCCTTAGCCATCGTTGCCGGTCATCGCTTTCGATTGTCTTCCATGATCGAAAGTCGATCATTCAATATTCATGAGTTTGAAAAGTCATTGGGCAAGATCGATCACGCTGTCAATCGGATGATTGCGGTCATCGATGCCTTGAAAGTATACTCACAAGATCCGCAAGCTCACGAGATACTGAAGACCTTTAGCTTGCGAGAAACGATCAAGTACACCATCGATCTCTGTCGCGATAAAGTGGTGAGCCGGGGCATCAAACTCTCAACCCCAGAGCTAGGCGACGGAACCATTGAAGGTCATCAAGGTCAGATTATCCAGGTGCTGCTTATCCTGGTTGATAACGCCCTTGATGCACTCGATCAAAGTCCTGAGAAATCGATCCGGATTGAGCTGCAGCCTTTGCCAGATACGATTCGCATAGCAGTGATTGACAGTGGACCAGGAGTGCCTTTAGGTTTGAGAGGCAAAATTTGGGACCCGTTCTTTACCAGCAAAGATCCCTTCCGTCACAAAGGCCTTGGACTCAGCATTGCCAGCGGAATCGTCAGCAATCACCGGGGCCTTATATTTCTGGACGAGGCCACTCCTGAGACCCGATTTGTTGTGGAATTACCCAGAACCCGGCGCCCCTTAGGGCTCGCTCAGGATTTCACAACGGAGTCTCGTTGAGCGACGTCGAATCCGACGCAAAGGCAGAAGAGGGAGGCTGAGTTTATAGGCTCCAACCCTGCCTCTCTACACAATCCCATCATAAACTTAGAATTGACCTTTATTCAAAAATCACCCAAAAAGAACGAACACCTTTTCAGGGAGCTCCCTATGGAACTCATCTTCCATCATAGTCAAAAACCCTTTCTTGTCCTTCACGGCGGCGCTGGGCCCATGGATCCATCTTCACAAGGAATGGCTCTGGCGACGCAAGCTTTGGAACGTGCTGCCCGTTCCAGTCTTGCCTCGGGAGCACGCGATATGCAGCTTCTCGTCAAAGGTCTTGAATATCTTGAAGATGATCCACTTTTTAACGCTGGGTATGGCGCCGCATTGCAAGCCGATGGCAAACCAAGGCTCACCGCTGCACTTATGGATGGGCTCAGGCAGAGTTTTTCCGGTGTGATCTCCATCACAGATATCAGACATCCTTCGCGCCTTGCATGGGCACTTCAAGATTCATCGACACGCGTGCTCACCGCTCCTGGCCATGATCTCCTTGCGCGTCGACTGCTCCAACCCGTGGAAAATCTCCTCACTGAGGCACGCTTTGAAGCCTGGCAAAAAAAGATCCAGGATGAGTTTTTTAGTAGCGATACTGTCGGTGTTTTGGTTTGGGATGGTACACGCTTGTATGCAGGCACGAGTACCGGGGGAAGAGGATTTGAAGAGCCCGGTAGAGTCAGTGATTCAGCGACTGTAGCCGGCACTTATGCGTCTTCATTCGCTGCAATTTCAGCGACTGGCATTGGTGAAGAGATAGTCGACGACGCCGTTGCTTCGCGTCTTGAAACCAGAATACGAGATGGTATGAGCCTCGAGCAGGCCAGTCGCAAATCTTATGATGAAGCTCTGCAAAGCAAGCGATCCTATGGCTGGATCGCTTGCGATCATCAGGGCCATATAGCAATAGCCTATACCACCAAGGCAATGAGCTATATGGCTATGACTTGGACAGGCGAGATCATCGCGTCCTCCTGAGACCTCTCGAAAATACCTAGGTCACGAGACTTACCCTAAAGTAAAACCCCTTTGAAATCTTTGCATCAAGCTTAAAGCCCCTCCGCCGATAATTTCCAGGACCTGAAGTTTTGCTTTCTCTGCGGAGGTTCCCATTGAGCCAGTTGTTCGACAACTCAGAAATGCAGCAATTGGTCACCACATTTCTCACTGAAGCGGATGAATTCATTGAGGATATGGAGGCTGGCCTGCTTGCGCTCGAAGAAAACTCTGCTGATAAGGGTCTTATTGATCAAGTGTTCCGCGCCGCCCATAGTCTCAAAGGCAGTTCAATGGCCGTTGGACTCACTCAGGTCGGTTCTTTTACCCATCAGCTCGAAGCTTTGCTGCTGGAAGTTAAGGATGGTCGGCTAGCCATCAGTCCTGCCGTGATCGGCACCCTTCTTAAATGCAATGATCATGTGAAGACGATGATTGAGGGACTCAAAAAAGATCTCTCTGCAACTTTCGATTCATCAGTACTCATTCAAGACATTAACACATTCAGAAGCAGCAAAACCAAAGTTGAAACACCAGTTACCACAGGATTCGGTTTCTTTGATGAAGAGCCCGCCGCGGCTCCTTCCATGTCAGCCCATAACGGCGAAAATGAAGAAGATGGTGCAGAATCTACTCATCAACCGAACACACCTGAATCCAACGGAGCCAAACCTGCTTCCAGCTCAGTCCGCTCGGGCGAACAGATCAAAGTATCCCAGGAGAAGATTGATAAGCTGGTGAATAATATTGGCGAAATGGCCATCCTGCTCACTGTTCTGGAAGAGCAGCTCATGCAAGTTGCTGGTAGTAAACTGCAAGGAACAGTTAAGCAGCTCTACAAAATAAGCAAAGACGTTCAAGATGTCTCTATTTCTCTCCGCATGCTGCCTGTAAAACCTGTGTTCCAAAAACTCAAGCGCATTGTTCGCGATGTCTCCGCAAAGTTGAATAAGAAAGTGGATCTCCATCTGATCGGTGAGGACTTTGAAATCGACAAGTCCATCCTCGATATGGTCAGCGACCCATTGGTTCATATCGTAAGAAATGCAGCGGATCACGGTATTGAAACTCCTTCTGACCGGCGGAAGGCTGGCAAGGATCCGGTTGGTCAAATCTCTTTAGAGGCGTGCCATGAAAACGGTCGCTTGGTTTTCTATGTCATTGATGATGGCCAAGGTATCGATGCCGAACGCGTCAGAGCCAAAGCTGCGAAATTAGGTCTCATCGATGGCAAAAAGGAATTGAGCCACGATGAGTTGGTCAATCTCATCTTTCATCCAGGCTTTTCCACCAAGGATCAGGTGACTGACATCTCTGGTCGCGGAGTTGGCATGGATGTGGTGAGGAATAACATTCAAAAAATGTCAGGTGAGATCGAAATCAAAACCGAAAAGGGTCGCGGTTCTATGTTTAAAATCACTGTCCCACAGACCTTTTCCATCATCGATGGAACTGTCGTGCAGGCAGCGAACCAACGCTATGTGATACCATTGGCCGACATTCTTGAATCCGTCAGAGTCAGTGAAGGATCGCTCATTCAATCATCCGCCATTGGTCAAGTCTTCACCCTACGAGGTGAGAAGCTGCCCGCGTTTCGCCTGGATGAACTCTTTGAGGAGACGCGCAATCAAGGGGCTCAGGAACAGATCGCCATGATTGCCAAGACTCGGGATGATACCTTTGCAATCATTGTTGATGAGATTATCGGACGGCAACCCATTGTGATCAAGAATTTGGGAACAGAAATGCAGGACTACAAAGAATTTAGCGGGTCGACCATACTTGGGGACGGTAAGCCTGCCCTCATTATTGAATTAAGCACTCTGATACGACGTTCGGGACAGAAAAAGAAGTTACCTGGACTCGGTAAAGAAAGGATGTCCGCATGAGCTTCCTCCGCAATTCTGACGAGAAAGTCGTCAAAAAGGTTTCTGATGTCAATCGCTACCTCGAATTCAATCTAGGGGATGAGCGTTTTGCTATTCCCCTCCTGACGGTTAAGGAAGTCATCGCGGTTCCGGAAACGACTAAAGTTCCCTTTACTCCCGACTACTACTTAGGCGTCATGAATCTGCGAGGTCAGGTCCTTTCTGTGATCGACCTGCGTCGCCGCATGAGCATAGTTCCGAAAGGGGTTACTACCGAAACAGCTGTGATTATTACTGACCTGGGCTTCACCCATCTAGGAGTCGTCGTTGACTCTATCAATCGAGTCCTGGCAGTTGAAGGCACAGACTTTGCGCCGCCTCCAGAAATCGAAAAAAATTATAAAACTGATTTTGTTACAGGCTGCTACAAGAGCGACAAGCACTTGGTCCTGTTTCTTGATGTTAATAAAATTCTCGATTGTGAAGACAAAGAACTCTTGAAAAAGACTCAAGAAACGGCTGCAGCCAGCTGATTCATCAGCCAATTCCGGGATGCATTATGGATGCCCTCGACCTTAAGGATGACAAGGAAGTTTTCGAGGCAATCGCCAGAAAGATTTCCAGCATCACCGGAGTGCAGCTAGGAGACAAACAGTCATCCCTGGTCTTTTCGCGGTTGAGCAAACACTTGCGCAACCTGGGTGGCATCAGTCCCAAACAGTACTGGGATTATCTGGCGACTCATGAGAATGAAGAAATTCCTGTTCTCATTTCCCTTCTAACAACACACCATACCTTTTTCTTTCGAGAACAGGTTCACTTTGAATTTCTTGAAAAGGAATTGCCACGCCTCGCTCGGCAAGTCAAAGAATCCGGTCGCAACAGCATTCGCGTCTGGTGTGCTGCCTGCAGCCATGGCCAAGAAGGCTATACAATCGCTATGTTTCTGGACTATCACCTGAAACAACTTGGGACAGGCATGGACTATCGAATCACTTTCAGTGATGTCGACCAAGAGTCGGTTAAGATTTCAAGCAATGGCATCTACCGCAATGATGAGCTCAATCGGGTACCAATCACTTATCGATCAAACCACTGGTCCAGAGGCAGCGGTAAAGTTGCCAATTTTTCAAAAATAAAAGCCAAAATCACTGAGCATTGTGAATATAAAGTTATCAATCTCCTGGAGCTCGATAAGCTCGCCATACGTGATACATACGATATTATTTTTGTTCGCAATGTCTTTATATATTTTTCCAGTCCGGAAATTGAGAGAATTACCAACAATCTCCTCAAACTCTTAGAAACAAAAGGGCTGCTGTTCATCGGAGTTTCGGAATCACTCATGGGTCTAAACATTGCCGTTGATCATATTGGTAAATCGATCTATCAGCACAATCAAAATGCCAAAGAAAAGCCCCTCCCCACTTCAAAGGCATCCCATGAAAGTCATATACAAAATTGGCTAAGAACGAGGGAAACTCTCAAAGAGGATCCTTCTTCAGCTCAAGTGAAACACCCCGAAACAGCAGAGCGTTTAAATCCCCCAGTGGCGAAACAAAAGTCCCTCCTCCCTAGCTCATTGTCTGAAACTCCGAATGATACGAAGGTACCTGCCCATTCATCAGCCTTGGAGCTGCGAGTCGTCACTCTCCAACGGTCCCTTCAAATTGGCTTCCATATTAGGCAATTGATCAACACGTTGCCTGGCTATAAATCATCTGGCTTTGAAGTGATCGCCAGTGCCGAAGAAGCTCTCAGCAAGATTCAGCAAAAGGATGCTGATGTTTTGGTGGTGGAGGCTGGGGTCGTTCGCTATCTGTCGCATATTTTCAGTAAGCTTACTCTCCCAACTTTAGTTGTTCCGGGTCCAGATTCGCCGGTTTCTCCTGCAGATCTCCAGCAGTGGACCCATGTCCGAATTCTGGAGCAGGATCTTAAGACGGAGCGTCCAGGGCAGAAGGAAGCGCTGATGCGCTGCCTCGACCAACTTTCTCATCTTGATGTATCGCATCTTCAGCTCAGCTCGACCCAGGCTCCAAATCTGGATGCGAGTTTTGTCATTGCCATGGGCGCCTCAACTGGTGGAACGGAAGCTCTCAGCAAAATCATCGTGGAATTGCCTTCCAATATGCCTCCCATATTGATCGTTCAGCATATACCTGAAGGATTCAGCCGCGCTTTCGCGGAACGTCTTGACCAGATCTCCCACCTTCGTGTCAAAGAAGCTGCCGACGGCGACAACCTGGAGCCGGGACGTGTGCTCGTGGCCCCTGGGGATAAGCAAATGACAATAGCGGGACGTCCTGGCCACTATCGAGTGCAGGTTTATGCGGGCGAAAAGGTCAGTGGTCATCGCCCTTCGGTGGATGTTCTGTTTCGCTCTGTGGCGGAACAGGTCAAAGGCAAAATGCTGGGTGTGATCTTAACCGGTATGGGCTCTGACGGAGCCGAGGGACTTCTGCAAATGAAAAATGCGGGAGCGTTGACCTTTGGCCAAGATGCCGCCAGCTCAGTGGTTTATGGAATGCCTAAGGTCGCTCATCAACTGGGAGCCGTCGGCAAAGTGCTGCCTCTCAATCAAATAGCACTTGAGATGATTAAGGCCTTAACTCTCAAAGAAAAACCTTAGACTCGGAGCTTTTGGTCAAAAGCAAGCAACAGACCATAGCGCTGTGGATCCTTCGCGGAATAGACCATTCCTGATAGGGCCGAGGCCTCGGTCTGCCGGCCCAGGCGGACATCTGCGGCCATCGAATTTTCATTGTCTGCGGTTCGAGCAATAAGCCCCAGCAGATTTTTCCACAAGTCTTTTTGTACAGGCTGCCAATCCAGCCAAAGTTCCTGAGCTAACGCCAAGACTTCCGATGCAAGCGCCTCTAATTCATCGCGATGGTCACTTAAGGCAAGGCTATTGCGCTGCAATCGATAGACACCACACATGGTATTCAAACAGGTATTGTAGAACCACTTTTCCCGCCTGAGTCGGCACGTCTCTTCACTCCACACAAACCCCTGTGCCCCCAAACCATTCAGAAGACTCTGTTCTATTGCCGAGGGTGGTCGTCGATCGCCCCAGATAACCTGGCCTTGGGCGCCCACGATATACCCGCCTTCTGCTGCCAATCGCACTCCACGAGTGACCAAGCCCTTGCGCAAAATAATCTGAGGGTACTCACAGCGCAAGTCATAGAGCAGTGGCTCCACATAACCATTGCTCAGGATGACCACTTCCGATCCAGCCTTGAGATCCTGCAAGAGCCCACGCAAGCCGTCAACTAAGTGGTAGGTTTTTAAACAGCAGAACCAAAGGGTAGCGAGCTGACTGTCTTGATCCAAAGGAATATTCGTTATCTCATCCCCTTCACTGATCGGCTGAGCACTTGTCAATCGGCCCTGACGACCTCGCATCTGAATCACGGTATGCGGCAGTCGATGAAAAAAATAAGCCAATAAATGGCCAACAGCGCCGGGTCCAAGTATGCCTATCACATTCTGTGTCATGCAGTCCTGTCCTTATCGGAGGCCATAGGAAACTCTCGATCCATCCTAGCGTCTCGAGAGGAGAGAGCAAGGATAAATTCGATTTGATGCAGCTGCACCGCAAAAATTAAGCTTCGTCAGTGTTGTCTGTCTTTTGATTTCGCGCGACTATGCGGGCAATGTCCGAGGCACTGATACGAGGAACACGGTTGGGAGGAAAATCTTGTCGGTTGCCACAGAGAGGACAGGCAAATTGCTTGTCACTTATTTTCTCGTGAGTCACGAAGCTTTTGCACTTCGGACAGACCCGCTGTCTTTGCATGATTTTTTCGCCGGAGTAGCTTGTACTCATGAAAACCAGCCTCCTTCCCTTTCGGGATCGGCAGCTTTCCTCTGGTTCTGGAGAATCAATTTGTGACCAGGACATTTTTTCGCCCAATTTCCTCTCTTTCAGACCCATATGGGCAAGGTTCAGGCAAGCCTTGGACTCTTACCTCTGAGACAAGTTTTCCGAAATTTATCAAAATATATCCCCTTCTTTAGGGGGCTTGCCCTTGCTATGCACTGAATTTTCCAAGCAGCTGCCTAAGGTTACAACTCTTTTGACCGAAGAGATCCTCAGAGTTCTCGACAATGGAGTTAGCTTTGGTGCGATTTGGAGCAAAATGGCTTTTTGCTGTGTTTCTGTGCTTAGGCATGGGACTCAGCAACCTTGGAAAGGCTCAAACTTTCGAGGAAGGCTATCAGTCCTATATGCGAAACCAGTTTCCAGTGGCCGAACTGCAATTCAAAAGCGCCCTTAAGCGAGCCAAAAATAGAGAAGATAGAGCCTTTATTTTGAAATTTGTCGGGATTTGCCAATTTATGCGTGGCGACAAAAAGTCCGCGGCTACGTCCTTCACGGATTCCTTAGGAATGGACCGCAATGTCACCATTGATGAGGAAGAGGTTCTGGACCCAGGTGTGGTTTCTTTCTTTACAGTGATCAAAAACCGCTGGTTAAATTCCCCAGAGGGAATGGCGGCCAATGCTCAGACCAAGCCTGCCCCTTCGGTGGCGGGAGCTGTCCCCACGAAGGGCCAAGCTGGAGGAGCGCTTGGAAATACACAAGCAAAGGCCCCAGCCCAGGAAGTTCCTGTCGCGAAAGCCCCTCCCCCAGAAGCGAAAGCGACTGCAACCGC
Organism: Oligoflexus sp.; assembly: GCA_041736645.1. GTDB lineage: Bacteria > Bdellovibrionota_B > Oligoflexia > Oligoflexales > Oligoflexaceae > Oligoflexus. Next base: position 80,706 of record JBGSTF010000178.1, read on the forward strand.
TCCTCTGCCTACTGAAAATAGAGTTAAAAGGAAAAGAGCCAAAGAATCATCGGGCGGGAACAAAGAAGACGGCTCAAGGAATTTCTCCGTTTTGCACTTCATGCCCTTCGGCCTAGGTCAGTTTCATAACGAATCTTACCTACTCGGCACGATCTTCGCTTTGGGCCAGGGGTATTCTCTCTACCAGTATTCCTTCCTTTCCAGTCAGATCACCAAAGAGCAAAGCCAGAATAAGCAGGTCTCGGAAAATCCAAACATACTTCAGTCAAAGAAGGATGAGTTTTTACTCGCCAATGCTAACTACATCTCAGGTCTTCGAAAAGATAAAGATTCAGCTGCAGCCACTTTTGCGGCCCTTTGGGTAGGCGGCGTGGTCCAATCTCTAATTTTTGCGCCGCGCAATCATAGCTCGGAAGCTTCAGGACCCGAAACCTCCAAAAAGCAGCAAATTAAGTCGATAAAAACCGGCTGGTTGCCTAACGATCAGGGCGGCACCTACACGGTTCATCTCAGCCTCGCCCTCGACTGATCCCCATCGTATAACAAGATGTCTCAGGTTTCGCTTGCCAGCGCCGATAGACCATATGGGTCGAGATAATTTGTGTGGCTCGAGCATGAGACTCGGTTGCATTGCAGTGAGGGAGTATACAATGAAGGCGTTTTCGGCTTTGGGTCTTCGAAGATCCCTAAGCATGGGCTTGGCCCTCCTTCTGTCTTATTCGGCGAGTGCCCAACAGAACGCCAAGAAACCTGCTTCTGCAGCAGCGCCTCAGGCAGCAGCGCCTCAGGCAGCGGCACCAGCCCCGCAAGCGGCTCGTGCAGGACAAGCCTTTGAAGCCGTCATTGTTCATGAATTCGAATCACAAATTCAACAGCTCATGCTGCTTTCAGCTTTCGAACCTGATAGCAAAAAAATTGCCACTCAAGAAGATGCCGAACGTCTTTTCAAAATCGCCCAAAAATCGGTTGCAGATAGTCAAGATGAAGGTCCCAGCTTGGCCAATGCCTCCAGCCTGGCAAAGGATGCAGCGGCTCTGGTCGGTTTTTTTCTTGCCAATTCTCATATCAAAGAAAACCACGCCAGACTTAAAACATCCGCCCAATGGCTACAAAAATTCAGCTCGGCTTATGGCGAAGCCAGCAAAAAACCGATTTTAAAACAAAAAGCTCTCTACTGGGTCTCCCTTGCGAAATTCATAGTCTCCGAAGGTGGAGATGGAATATCCGACCTCATTCCTCTGCGTGAGCAGCTTGCTACAGAAAAAGAAATCGTGGCTAATATAGATCTTCTTGTAGGCTACTCCCTCAGCATCTCACCAACCACGACCCAACAAGGTTTTAACTACATGAGCCAGGCGGGCAAAGAGATTTCGATCTATGGACGCTTGGGACAGAAACTCACGGAAGCCTATGTGGAATATGGCCTTGATGCCGACGGCAACCCAACCGGCACAGCAAAATCAGGTACCGACGCGAAGCTCACCTATGCGATTCAAATTGCCCGAGGCATGCCCCCCGGCATTCAGCATCTTGTCATGAATACCTCCATCTACATCTGGACCCATGCTGCTGCCAACAAATCGCAGAAGTCGCCCAACTTTTTGGTCGAGGGTTTCTCGGGGGTCCTTCCTGTAGAAGCATTGCGGGAACAAGATGCCTTAGCCCAGCTCAGAGCTCAAAACTATAAGCAGGCCTCCGTGCTTTACCATACGATTGCCACTGCTTTTGGCAACACAGACCTAGCGGCAAAACTGGATGGTCGCATCTGGGACATTGAACTTTTGAACTTTCAAAAGACCGGAGCTATTGCAGATCTTGAAACAACTTTTATGAGTCTCCGGGAACGCTACAAAGATCGCAAAAAACCAGTCGATGCTGACACTCCTACCTTCGCCACATTCGCCGAGACTTACCGCAAAGTCCTGGACCAACAGCTCATTTCTGCGCTTGCTCCAGCTGCAAGCAATCCTTTGAAGCAACTCGCCATCCAAACAACGATGCGCTATGTAAAGATTGAAGCGGATCGGCAGCTCAGCTATCCATTGAAAGCCAAAGTCGCTCAGCTTTATCGCAATCTCAATATGTACAAAGAGGCCGTGGACTTGTACTTGGATATTGCCAAAGAAAACCCGATGAAGAACTACCTCCTCGCCGTCGAAGCTCAAAGTAAACTCGCTGCGTGGCCTACTCAGCCAAACTTTGACAAGGCGCCTGCGGGCGATGGCACAGAGCGCGGAAAGTTACTCAGCATCTATGAAACGATTTCACAGCTTAAGAATGGCGAAGACTGGTTCATGCTGGCTCACATTGGACTTTTGAATCGCGCCTTAGGCCAAAACAAGAAGGCTGAAGATCTCTGGCTCAAAGCTCTGAAGGCGAATATGGCCTCAAAACTAGCTTTGGAAACCGGTGGCCTGCTCCTGACTGAATTCTATGCAGCTAAACGTTGGGAAGAAGTGATCGACCTCAGTCACCTCTTTGCCAGCAAGAAAGCCAACCCATCATCTCGGGGCAAAGCGCTCAACTACCAACCGTGGCTCGCAGATGCCTTGTACAATGGTGGTCTTGCCGACCTTCAAGCACAAAACTTCGCTCGTTCCGTCAAGCATTTAGAGGAGTTTGTCCAGGTGTTTGGCAGTGATGGACGCGTTGCAGCCGCTACCTACTCCTTAGCCTTTGGGTACAAAGGACAAAACAAGCTCGCTGCTGCATTGAATGCTTGCAAGATCATCGTCGAAAAATACCCAAGCTATGGTCTCAGGCCCAAAGTTATGCTGCAGGCAGCAGAATGGGGAGCTGCCGACAAAAACACCTGGGAATACTCCTTCTTTTTCTATACCAAGTATCTCACAGACTATAAAAATGAGAAGAATATCCCTGATATTCGCAACACCTTAGCTGATCTCTATCTGAAGCGAAAACTCTATGGGTGGGCCGCACGCCTCTACAAAGATCAAAGCATCGCCAGCAATGTCAGCAAAGAGCAGCAGTTGACCGCAGCTGTGAAGTATATGGATATTGAGGAGCAGTTTGGAGAACCTAAAGACGCCTATGCGGGTGCCATTCGTATCACGCAATTGGCCGGCCCCAAGGATCCTCCAGCCTTGCATGCTTATGCCTTCATGGGTCGCTATATGGCGAATAACAAAGACCTTAAAGGGATGGCCGATATTGAACCCAAACTTTTAGTTTATAGCAAAACCAGCAAAGAGGTTCAGGAATCTGTGGGGTTTGTTCGCTTTCGCCGTGCAGAACTTCTCACCAAAAACATCGTCTATACCGAAAACAACTTGCTCATTAAAGATCCTGAGGCAGTGGTAAAGAAGTATTTTGACTTCTTTGAAAATGAGAAGCAGCTGTACCTCAAGGTTTGTCAAATCGGCGTTACCAGTTACTGCGCTCCGGCCATGCTACGCCTAACAACAGTCGCTCGCCAAGGTCTCGAAGCGGTTGACAAAGTCACCATTGCCGAGACCCTCGGCCCAAATCGAGTCAACAGCTTTAAAGTCTTTAAACAGCTTCACATCAGCAAGATTCAACAGGCTCGCAAGGAATTCGTCGATCAATCGTTGAAGTTGGCCAAAGCTGGAACGACAAGCCCCATGTGGAAAGATGAAATCATCAAGACCCTCGAATATGAAGATAAGACCAATGATCTAGCGCATTGAGCTGCGCTATCCCCGAAACTTAGGCTGTTGTGGGTCCCCCATCATCCGTACTAAAATAGTGAGAGTTGCCGCTCTCACTGTGAAAAGGATGAACTGATGCAGCCTAAAACTCACAGTCTACGCTCCTATGCTTTCACTCGAAGCATTGATATGGTGGAGCTCTCTCGTAAATATACGGGATCCCAATCGTCTATTGACCCCAAGGCTTCGCTCACAGCCAAAATCGGCGAAGATGGGTATATTTTCATCTTCAATCATGGCTCGGTAGTTTTTTGGAATGTCGCTCAAGATGAACAAACAGTTCAACTCAATCAGCTGCTTGAGCTGGAACCCGTACCAAGTCTCAAACCGGCGATCAGCGACAACTTTGTCGTCGTTGAACAGAGCGGCCCGGTGCAGGTCGAGTTCAATCGCCTCATAATCGATCACCTCAATCCCGATAGGATGGAAGTGATCGCCTCGACTTTGGCTCAGAGTACCTCCATGGAATACTACGAGTCGTTAGTTGAAGAAGGCTGGAAATATGTCGATGATATGCTGGTGGCCATGCGCGCCCGTGGCACCAGTAGCATTTTGATCGCTCCCATCAACCGTCGCATCGCTGATGCACTGACCCTTCGGAGCTCGGTTATCCGAGTTCTACATTTGCTCGATAAGCCTGATCTTATTTGGGAAGATAAGATTATGGACGAAATCTATGGCGATCTTAGGGCCATGTTTGATTTGCCCGAGCGATTTCAGGCCTTGGAATACAAACTGCAATTGATTCAGCAGACCTTGGAAGTTCTGGTCGAGGCCATGCGCGACCGCCGAATCTATTGGTTGGAATTAACGATAGTCCTACTCATTTTCCTCGAAATCGTCATGAAGTTTATAGAGTGACGAAGCTTTTTGGAATCTTGCACGCTTAGGCATTCTATGGGAGGGGGGGATTTCAAAACTCCGAAAATCTGTGTGAAAGGATCTTTAAGCCTTCGATAAAACGATGGCATTCCCTTCCTTTCATAGACGACTTGCTTGCTTGTGCTCTATAATGGTGAGGTGAGGGCTTTGCCGATAGGTATCGGATATGTAGGCCTTGTGTCAACTGTCAACGCCTAAAGGATTTCAATCATGGAAGAAACCCGTGTCGTCATCATCGATGATGTTGAAGAAATCCACAATAATATTCGGACTATATTTCAATCACGAAAAAATGATCTTCTAGATGCACTCAAACAGGACCTATTTGGTCCCTCGAGCAGCCCACAAAATCTAAAAAAAGAATTGAACCTTAGCTTTAATTCCGCATTTCAAGGCCAGGAAGGTTATGAACTCGTCAAGAAATCGGTGGCCATGGGCAAACCCTATTCTGTCGCCATCGTCGACATGCGGATGCCGCCTGGCTGGGACGGACTGCAGACTATTCGTAAAATTCGCGAAGTTGATCAGGATATAGAGATTGTCATTTGCTCGGCCTACTCCGACTATTCTTGGCACGACATCGCTCATGAGTTGGGAGTCAATGACAAGTATTTATTTCTGTCCAAACCCTTCGAAGTGACAGAAATGAAACAGATGGTGATCAATCTTGCCGAAAAATGGTGGCTCAATACCAGGAATAAAAGCTATGTCGAAGAACTCCGCAAAGCGCGCGAAACTGCGGAAGCTTCGGATCGAGCCAAACACGAATTTCTCAGCATCATAGGACACGAACTTCGAACGCCGCTCAATGTCATTCTCATGACTCTGGAAGACCTACTCGATAGCCAGAACGATCAGGAAGCCCTCAAAGTCGTCCGTAACTCCCACAATTCAACCCGACATTTGACGCGACTTATTGAAGATATATTGATGTATACGGACATGGATAAGAATGACTTCCGCTTCGCGACCAAAGCTTTCACTTTGAAAGAGCTCCTCGCTTCCTGCCGAACTCAGTTTCAAACCACGTGTGATGAAAAGAAACTGACACTCAATGTCAAAGCCGACGCAGAAATCCCTCAGAATTTCGTAGGCGACATCGACAGGATTCAAAATGTGATTTTTCAGCTGATATCCAACGGTATTAAATTTACCGACAAGGGCCAAGTCAACTTGGAAGTACAGATCGACGCCAATTTTCACAAGCAAACCGTTCTCGACGTCCTCGCCCTGAGATTTCACATCACTGATTCAGGAATAGGCATGAATAGCGATCAACTCTCTCACTGCTTCGACCTCTTTTATCAGGGTGACGATCCCAAACATCATGGACGAACGGGATCTGGCTTAGGTCTCAGTCTCTGCAAGAAGATCGTTCTAGCTTTAGGCGGGACTATCACTATCGAATCGAAGCTGGGTCAGGGAACCAAAGCTCATGTCACTCTCCCTCTCAAATTGGACGCATCGTCCAAGCTCCGCGTGACTGCGTAAGCCCGAATCTTTTACCGTTCAAACTCTTTATAAAAAGATAAAGGCGCTGACCAGCAGCGCCTTCGTCGTTCATCCGGTCAGTGACCGGCATTTACCAAAGGATTTATTTCTTAGCTTTCTTCTCTGTTTTTTCGAAAGCTTTGAATTCAGCAACGCTCAGTTTTTTGTCGCCGTCTTTATCAGCGGTTGTCCAAGCAGCTGTGAGCTCAGCATGGCCAGCTGCTTCTTCCGACGAAATCATACCGTCGCCGTCCTTATCCAATGCCTTGAAAGCTGCATCAGGGGTTTCCGCATGGCCCTTTTTGGCTTCGTTAGCTTGAGCAGTGAAAGCAACGCCAGAAACCAGAACCGCAAGAACAAGCTTTTTCATTGAAAAAAACCTCCAGTATTAGCGACTCAACCTGTGAAAGATTGGCGAGTACATGAGCTACTTCTACCACAAGACCAAAGCTAACTGGATACTTTTTTCAAACCAAAGGGGCACCTAAATAAGGTTTTATTTCTGATGCCTGCAGAAGCTGAATATTGCTTATTGATGGTGCATCAGCAGTGCTTCGCCAAACACTTTGAAAGCCTTACTCTGCAAGCTCTTCCTCGCGTCGTCCCATTTTAAACATTGACGCCTGCAAATTATGCCTCGCCATAAGCTTATAAAAATCTGTTCTATTGCGTTTAGCCGCTCGTGCCGCTTTACTGACGTTACCATGGGACTTTTTCAGAGTTTCCACTAGGTAGTCGCGTTCAAACTGATTTTTGGCTTCGGCCAAGGAAGGCGTTTCCAAGGCATCGCTGCCGATACACCAACGAACATGAGCTGCGGAGATAATCGGACCTGGCGAGAGGATAACCATCTTCTCCACTGCATTGTAGAGCTGACGAACATTCCCTGGCCACTCGGCAGACGTTAGAAGTTCCAGAGCACCTGAAGCAAAGGCACGAATGCTAGGCTTCTGCTTGGCCGCCACATCTCGCAGGAAGGACTCCGCTAGAAGGGGGATGTCCTCTCGCCTCTCACGCAGGGGAGGAAGACTAAAATGGATGACGTTCAGTCGATAATAGAGATCTTCACGGAAATGTTTATCGGCAATCATTTCTGCCAAATCTCGATGTGTCGCTGAAATGATACGAACATCAATTGGCACAGTGATGGTGCTTCCAACGGGACGCACCGTCTTTTCTTCTAGAACGCGTAGAAGTTTGACCTGCAAAGCCAGGGGCATATCGCCTATTTCGTCTAAAAACAGGGTGCCACCGCGTGCAGCCTGCAGAAGACCGGCATGATCTTTGTTAGCCCCGGTAAATGAGCCCCGGACGTGGCCGAAGAGTTCGGACTCCAAGAGTTCCGCTGGAATTGCGCCGCAGTTGATGGCGATGAACGCTCCCTGTGATCGACTGCTGACCCGATGGATCGCACGAGCAAAGAGTTCCTTGCCGCTACCACTTTCCCCGGTGATCAAAACGCTGGCATCAGAGGGCGCCACCAATCGAAGCTGTTCGAACAGCTCGATCATACGGGGGCTGCGCGTGATGACTCCAGCCTCGACCTGCTCGCGCAGACCATCCGGCAAACGACCCTTTTGTTCGAGCGCCTTATGGATGAGTTCGAGCAGTTGCACTCGGTCAATTGGTTTTGGCAAAAACGAGAAAACACCCTGTTGCGTTGCAGCGACAGCCTCAGGAATACTGCCATGCGCGGTAATCATAATGACGGGCAAAAAGGGCATGAGCTTATGCACTTTGTCATAGAGCTCCATACCATCCATGACGTCCATGCGGAGATCACTGATGACGAGGTCTGGCAGAAAACCTTCGATCTTTTGCAAGCATTCGCGTCCGCTGCCAGCTGTTTCAACAGCAAAGCCTTCAGCACCAAGGCGCATAGATAGTAATGTCAAAAAGCCCTGATCATCATCAACAAGTAGAATACGAGCCGCCTCGCTCATGGAAGCCTCCTTTAAGATCAAAAGTCTGTCCAGACCCGGCGTCACTCGCCAGAGGGGAAACTCGAGACAATACAAGTTATATGCCACGGCCTTAGGGATGCGTCATTCCAGGGCTTTTGCTGCGTTCGCTGATATCACGCTCTATGTCAGAAAGTGCCTTTAACTTCTTTTCCAGCTCTGAGCGCAGCCTTTTCTCTTCAGTCAACTCCCGATCCATCTGAGCCAACACGGATACTTGCTGGCTATAAAACCTAAGCCAAGAACGAAGGTCGGTGTTGCCTTGGATTTTGCCTGCCGCTTGCGCAATGATTTCAGAGGCCTTTTGATAATTTTTGAGCTTCTGCGATTGCACACAGCTGGTCAGTGACAGTCGGAGTTCATCATCCCAAGCTCGATCAGCGATTCGGCGCAAGCGCTCATACTCACTCTTGAGGTCCTTGGGTGCCATGCCATCCAAGGTATTTGTGTAATCGACCCAGACAGCAACGTCGGATCGAAAGATTGGCTGAGTTAAAACAGGTCTCGATCCTTCACCGGGTTGGCTGGGATGCAAACATGAAATCAGCCAAAAACACCCCGTGAGAGCTATAAGCTTTTTGTTCAAGTCCATTCCTTTGCCTCCGTCCACTGTCTAAGCGATCTGTCTCTCGGCTGCGACAGTGGAGTCTCGTCCGTTGCCAAAACTTTGGGGAGAAAAATCTCAAACCAAGCTCCACCAACAGCATCAATGATCTGCAACTCCCCACCATGAGAGCTGACACATTCGCGAGCGACGGACAGTCCCAGACCCGTCCCTTTGAGGGGACCATCGCGTGTCGCCTTACCCTGGTAAAAGGGCAGGAATACTTTTTCACGTTCTTCTTTAGCAATCCCTGGACCTTCATCGCCGACCAAGACGGCGATACCCTCTTCGCGGCGATACCAACGGACCGTGATGCGTCCTCCACTCGGCGAAAAACTGAGGGCGTTGGACAGCAGATTGTCGATGGCAGCGCTCAGGACGGATTTATCGATATTCACTGTTAACGGCTCGCCGATCAATTCAAATTGAATGCCCTTGCGCGATGCTGGCAATTGATGCATGCGCACAAGGTTGCTGATCAAATCGCCCAGACTGATAGGGGCTTTCATTAAAGATTTATCACCGCGCAGCAGATTGAAATCCAAGAGATTGTTGATCAGCTTCTGAAAATGCTGCAGGCCTGTTTGCAGAATATCAAGGACCTCTTTTTGTTTGGGATTAATAGGCCCTGGAATTTGGTCCGCCAGGAGCTCTATTCCCTCTTTGATCGAAGCCAAAGGCGTCTTCACTTCGTGGGATATATGCCTTAGAAATCGCTCCTGAGAGGCTTCCGAAGCTTGCAAGCGCTGGCCAAGCCAGGTCAATCGTTTAGCGACAATAGCCAAATCACGCGGTCCGCTGAGTTCCACAGTTTTTGGATAGTTGCCCATGCCGATCTGTTTGATCGTTGCATCGATCGCTTTGATAGGCCTGGTGATGAGGACGGAAAAAAAAGCCACCAGTAACAGCGTTCCTGGCAAAACAGTCAAGCCAATGATAAGCAAGCGCGATTGAGTCAGTTGGGCCAGATGTTTCGCCGATTCCACCTTCTGCTTCAAGTCAGCTTCGATAGCCAAGCGTAGTCTTTGCATGGCAGCTCGCAATTGAGGGACAAGTTGTAAAGATTCAAAGACCACATCACTATCGGAAGTCCCCTCATTCATGCCGGACTGCATTTCCTTGACCAATTCCTCAAGGCGATCGGCATGCCTTATGACATCGACCTCAGCATGGGTGCTGCGCAGACCCTGAAGGCTTTCAAACAGTTTATTGGCTTCGCTATTGAAGACATTGAGCAAACTGGGTTCGGCTAGCAAATGGTATTGTCGTGCGAGCCGTTCAAGGTCGACCAAACTTTTGGCGAGATTTTGCGTTGTCTCTGCCGCATCAGCCACAGCTACGAGATGATCGCGATGGGTACGTGCCATCGAACTGAGTGTGTTCGCTCCATAGACCAGAGCTGCCAGCACCGGCAGGAGCACGACTAGAAATCCGAGAAGGACCATTTGGGTGATCGATCTGGCTTGAAAAGCAGGCATAGCTCCCCCGTGTACCGAAACATGACCGAGCTACTCGTCTAGCATCGGAACCGGGAAAATCCAAGATCGTATTATGAAGATAACCGGGATTGTTCACTTTTTTCGGATTGACTGGGCTCCTTGGGGAGGCTCATTTCCAGAGAATTCTCGGTTAAAACTAAGCGCGGACTTCGCACACTCAAAATGACAGCGAAATGACAGGTGACAGCGATCAGGGCCGCAGCCAGAAACAATCCCTCATAGCCGTAGGGCTCCAGCAGCTGCAGACTCCAGAGCGGCGTGAGAAATTGACCAAGATAATTGGCCGTTGTCAGAAGGCCCATGGCCCGCCCGCGATAGTGAGGCGACACGATTTCAGCAATCCAAGCACTGATGCACGGAACAATACAACCGATGCCACAACCAATCGCCGCCATACCACCAGCGAGAACCAATCGCCTCGTCCAAAGACTGAGCATAAGAAAACCCAGAGCCATAAAGAGGAAGAACAGAAAGTTCATTGTTACTTTCAAGGCTGGAACGG
>JBGSTF010000206.1:0-6235 GCA_041736645.1 Oligoflexus sp.
CCGTTCAGATTAACGGCGGTGGCGAGAGTCTCGAATGGATCACAGGGGCGCCCGCTTCCGGACGCACAGATTCTGCCGCACGGAACGTAGAAATCAAACTCGACAATTCCCTTTGGAAAGCCCATTCTGATTTGCATACACCTGAAGGTTGGTCTCCAATAGACCAAATTCTCAGGAATCAAAAATAGCGGAAGGTAGCGAATGAAAAATTCCACTATCGAAAAAATTTTATTCTGCATACCGGCAGCTCAATTGATATTCTTCGTTGTTGGCTACTATCCAGGGGAAATACGCGAATTTACGCTGCTAATTTTTCTTGGTATTGCTGGTTTCCCGGGATCTTTCGCTGGTATCCCCTTAAGTGAGAGTATTGCAGAACGATTTGGGTGGAGCCTTGGCTCCGAGCCTCAGGCTTGGCTCGCAATTCTGCTGAGTATCATGACCAACTTTTTGCTGATATTCGGGTTGATCAAATCAGCCAGAGGGAAAAAAATCTCAGGCACTTTTAAGTAGGCCTCAGCGTGTGTATCCACACCCCAGCCAGCGTTGACTCGTGGATTGATTAAATGATAGCCTATGAAATTCAGGGGTAAGCAGAATGGCTTGCCTCGGATGCCAACTTTCATGCAAAGCATGAAAGTTCATGATAGGTCTGCGCTTTGTGCTCTGCTTTGGCTCAAACTCTTGATGTAAAAGAGTTGTTGTGTTGTAGTTCTTTGCATCCTTTGATTATCAAGAATTTGGGGGTGGTAACGACGCGAAGCCCTTACACACAAAGCTTTTTAGTGTTTTGGGTCCTTCCGGCACCCCTGCCCCCCATGGTTGACGATCAACTACCCCCTCTCGCTCGATTCGAAAAAAAATTTGCGTCACAAGTCACAATTAATTCCAGCATTTTGATGTCTTGAAACCCTTTATGATAAACGGTTTGTTGGGTTTTTAGTGTTTTTTCTTTTGTGACTTTTGGCCGTTTTTCTGTGACACTTCCGTCGGAATCAACTTTCATCAATCCCTTATCCACCAAGCCTTATGCAGTCAATGGCGCTGTGACGACAGTCATGTCATAATTCTGAAAAATCTGCGCAATCTAAACCTGATTGATGTGCTTGTCAAGTTTCCGCGTGTCCACAATTTGTGGACAGTGGAAGGCTTCATTTTTTGTTTGCATTTGATGTAGGGATGCCTTGAGGAGGCTTTCTATGGAAAAGCAGATGACAGCATCAATCAGCGAATTTGCCCGCATTGTCGGCGTTAATCATGCGGCTGTTATCAGGGCGGTCAGGGATGGCGTTCGTCTGTCTGAATCCGTGATCCATGAGCAGGACGGCAAAACCAGGATCACTATTGCCACCGGGTGCTATGAGTGGATAGCGAACAGAAACGAAAGCAAGGGCGGTGCGCGATCGAGGTCGGCGACGCCAGGTATAATGTCGCGGGATAAATCAGCTCAAATGGATCGTCACTATGCGGCCCTGATGAAGAGGATCGAGTATCGCAAGAGCTGTGAGGAGCTGATCCCCTTGGCCAACTTTGAAAGGCAGGTCTGCGAGAGCATACAGACCTGCCGGGACACCTTTCTTCAGGTGCCTTTGCTCGCCTCGGAACTCACCCGACCCTACTTTCTGCGCCTCATTCGAGATCAGGGCGACTCCATTATTCAGGAAAAGCAAAAGGAAATCGACGACGCTGTGATCCAGATACGTCTGGCTATTCGAAAAGAGGTTTGCAAAGCCCTGGATCATGCGTCCGATATGATTGATGAACAGTATAAGAGGGAGAAGGAAAATGCGGAAACAAGAAGGCAGGCCCATGAAAAGGAAGCTGGTATCCACTGAGAAATTTGTAGCGGCGGTTGCCGTGGATATGCCCGCCGTCGAGTACGGCAGTATAAGGGGAGCTATTGCCGAAGCGATAAGACCGGATGATGATGACGAAGAGCCCGAACGCGCAGGAAATGATTGATGGCAGCTGCCTATACCTTGGAGCCTTTTGGGGATATTCGCTCTTTATTGAAGACACGACTTCGGGCTCCTCAGTTTGTCTCAATTCGTGAGTATGCCGAGAAAAATCTCTACCTCCCGCCCGGTGGCAACCCGTTTCCGGGTCTTGTCAATTTTACGAAAACACCCTACCTCCATGAGATTCTGGATTCACTCAATCCCGACAATGGGATCGAAAAAACCGTGCTTATGAAGGGCTGGCAGACAGGCGGAACGCTGACCGGCCTGAGCCTTATGCTGTGGGTTATGGGGGCATCCCCGACCTATATGCTTATCGTCCAGCCGAACGATGAGTTGCGGAAGACCTTTTCCCAGCATCGGATTGACCCGATCATTGCCCACTGCCGGGATCTCAGAAACCGGATCCAGGCGGATGGCGGCGCGGAGCCACAAAGCAAGGACAGCATTCTCACCAAGTCGTTCCCGGGCGGCTGCCTCTTTTTAGGCACGTCCAATTCGATGTCAGCACTGCGCTCCCATGCATTTCAGATCGTTTTTTTCGACGAAGTGTCGGCCTACGCGGCCAATACCCAGAAAAACGGTGATCCCGTGGGTCTGGCCGTGGGCCGCACATCGACCTACGAAGGCCGCAAGAAACTTTTCTTCGTCTCCACACCGTCAATCGCCGGTCAGTGCCGGATTCACGCTGAATATCTTCTAACCGATCAGCGGAAATATTTTGTTCCCTGCCTTGCCTGTGGTCACATGCAGCTCATCACCGAGGAGGGAATCGACTTCTCGCTCGAAATCCCGGTCTTTCGCTGCGAAAAGTGCCACGCCGCACATCACGAGCAGGATAAGACTCAGATGCTCGCCGGAGGCGAATGGCGTCCGACCGTTGTGCCAAGAATTGCCAATTCCCGCGGCTTCCATCTGCCGGCGCTCTATGCCCCGGTCGGTATGTGGTCCTGGAAAAGCACACGTGAGCAGCTCATCAAAGGGGCGGATAATCCAGAGGAAAAAAAAGTGTACGTAAATAATTGTCTTGGCCTTCCCTATGAGGATGCGGCCATGAAGCCGATCGATCCGAATGATCTCAGAAACTGCGAATGGCCGGACTGGCCAGAGGAAAAACGTCTTCCCAAAGGAATCGGCTATCTCACGGCCGGCGTTGATACGCATCCGGATCACGTCGACCTTGTGATCATCGGCTGGGGCCGGGACGGTGAGCGCTGGGTGGTGCAGCACGAAAGAATCAATGGCGACAGCAACCAGGAGGGGACTTGGCTGGAGGTTTACTGCCTTCTGCAGCAGGAGTTTATCCATGGCCACTCGATGAATGACCGCCTCAAACTCAGAATTGCCGCCACATGCGTCGATACGGGTGGCCATAATACCGGTGCTGTCTATGATTTCTGTCGCGGTCGCGAGGACGAATTCATTCTTCCCATCAAAGGTGCAAAGGACCGTGCGGCGCCTATCATAGGATCCAGCAGTTACAAAAAAGAGGCCGACATCCACCTATTCCCGGTCGGCAAGCTGGCCACGCATGGTCGCCTTTTTTCGTGCCTTCGCCGCTGCCAGAAAAAGCTGGAGGAGATGCGCACCGCCGCGCGAAACGGAATCACGATGCCCTATGGTGGCCCGGGTCTTATGCACTTTCGTCCTGGGCTGAAGGCCAGCTTTTATAAGGAGCTGACCGCCCCCAGGAGCAAGTGGGTCAAGCGCGATGGCAAAGAACAAATTGCCTACTACACGACGCCAGGGATTGACGATCATGCCCATGACTGCATGCGATACGCGGACGCCGCGCGTGAATTCATGGGACAGAACATAGATGAAATCTGCGGGCAGCTTGAAAAGCTGGCTGAGGAAAGGAACAGGACGTGACACTTCAGGAGCAGCTGGACTCGGTCCAGAAGGCAATTGCAAGGATTGAGGAAGGTGGCCAGGAGATCGACATCGAGGTGAACCAGAATCGCCGGAATGTGGTCCGGGCGAAGCTCAAGGACCTTTACGAGCGGGAAACAAAATTGAAAATGGCGATCAGACGGGAAAACGGCGAGGGAGTCATTCATGCGATACCTCGTTAACGCTGCCCAGGCCAGGGCCAGAATGAAAGCCGCCAGAACCGAAGCATGGGATTCATTCCCTGTCTTTCGTGGTCCGGACGCTCCGTACAGGTCCACGTCGAGGGAAAATTCTGCGACAGCCGCCTGGTTTCCTTCATCAGGCAGCGCTGATGATGCTCTCTTAGGCTCCATGCGCACGCTGCGGGACCAGTCGCGCGACCTTGATCGAAACGAAGGCCTCGCCCGCGGTGCCATCGAAAACTACGTGACGAACGTCGTCTCGGACGGCCTTCGTCCGCAGTCGCGCGTTGACCATAAACTTCTCGGAGTCACAGAAAAGCGGGCCCGAAAGTTTGAGCAGATGGCAGAGACCATCTTCGAGATGCACATGGGGAGCGATACAGCGGATTTTCATGAGACCGCCAGCTTTCCTCTCCTGCAGGCCCAGGTGCTCCGTGCAGCCTTCCTGGATGGTGATAGTCTCGCTGTGCGGCGCATATCAAAAAGGTCCAATGCAGTCCTGCCCATTTCAATTCAGCTCATCGACGGGGCGAGGCTGCGAAATCCCGACAGGAACCTCGACCCAAAGGTCGATGTAAGGGAAGGGGTGGAGTTTCGGAATGGAGCTCCGGTCGCCTTCCATGTGGCAAAGCCAGGCGCAAACCTTTTTCTAGGCACCGAGACCGTGCGCGTACCACGCTTTGACGCAGATGGCGAGCCGCTGGCTCTTCATATCTTTCAGCAGCGGCTCATCGGGCAGAGTCGCGGCGAGCCGCTTCTGGCGCCGATTATCGAAAAGTTCAAACAGATCTCCCGGTATTCCGAGGCTGAGATCGCTGCTGCGGTCATCAACGCCTACTATTCGATGTTCATCACGACGGAAACCGGCGGCACCTTTGGCAACCGCTCACAGGCTCACCTTTCCCGCGACGATCAGGGGACTTCCTCCGAGGTCGAGCGGCGATCGAACACGATCGAAGCGACCAAGGGAACCATCGTCGAGCTTTTGCCAAACGAAAAAGTCATCACCGCGGCACCTGGACGACCCAACTCCAACTATGACCCTTTCGTCCAGGCCGTGATCAAGCAGATAGGAATCGGTCTGGGGCTTCCCTACGAAGTCCTGACCCAACACTTTCAGTCGTCCTATTCGGCGGCGAGAGGGGCAATTTTGGAAGCCTGGAAGGCATTCAAGGCGAGGCGGGCTTGGCTCGTGTCTGCGTTTTGCCAGCCGGTATGGGAATGGGTTATAGCTGACGCGGTTCGCGCAGGCATGCTGGATGCTCCCGGGTTCTTTGAGAGCCCCCTGAAAAGAAAACTCTGGCTCAGGACGCAATGGTGCGGCAGCGAGATGGAATCCATTGATCCATTGAAGGATGCAAAAGCTCATGAAGTTGATGTGAGAAACGGATTTGACTCGCGCCGCTCAATTGTGGAAGGGCGCGGCCGCGATTTCGACAAACTCATGCGCGAGCTGGAAGAGGAAAAATCATTTTTTGCACCAAATCCCGAAAAAGGTGCGCAATCTAAACCGACCTGATTGAACTGTCAAACATATCTTTGTCCACAATTTGTGGACAAGCGAATCCTTCCCAGCAGGGCATGCCGCGGACTATTTTCACCTCGTGATTAACGCGAGGTACCGTGTGTCCTACGTTCTAAATTATCTCACAAAATCAAGCTGGGCCATGACTGAAGAGGCTTTGACGAGCCTTCTCTCGGTCGCCGTAAACCGCAAAAAAGAGAGAGTTCTCGAAAAATATGCGGGCGAGCCCATTAAAAAAGCTCAAAAAGCCCATAATCGGGGCGGGGTGGGCATCATCCCGGTCCGTGACTCGCTCTTCATGCGGGCCAATCTCATGACAGACCACTGCGGGGCGACCTCCTACGAGGCGCTCATGCGGGATTTTCATTCGCTGCTTGCCGATGATTCGATTCACTCCATTCTCTTCGATATCGACAGCCCAGGCGGCGAAGCCGGCGGCTGCTCGGAGCTGGCTGATGCGATTTTCAGCGCCAGGGGGCAAAAGCCCATTGTCGCCTACATCTCCGACTACGGAGCCTCAGCCGCATATTGGATCGCAAGCGCGTGTGACCGGATCTATGCCTCGGACTCTGCAATTGTCGGCAGCATCGGCACGCAGATCGTCACATTTTCCGGCGAGTCGGAGGGGGAGATCCGCATTGTGGCGAGCCAATCCCCCAACAAAAACCGCGATCCCG
>JBGSTF010000220.1:0-9328 GCA_041736645.1 Oligoflexus sp.
CCATCGCGTGGTGGACCGGCTGAAACTTCAGCCAAGATTTTTTCTGAACCGATATTTTCCCACCGAGATCACGCACGAATCCGAGGAAGTTTACTTTGATGTCGTCGATACGGCGGAAGGCATTACTCCTTTCGTTCACCCACTGCATCAGGGCAAGCTTCTCACGCACGAAGGCTACTCCACCAAGTCTTATAAGCCTGCTTATGTGAAAGAAAAGGTGGTCCATGATGCTGAGCGTCCCTTAAAGCGCATAGCTGGTGAGCCGTTCGGTGGGAACCTTTCTGCCGAGCAACGCATGCGGATGCATGTGGTCATGGACGTCGAGCGTCTTCGGGAACGCCTTCAAAATCGCCTGGAAGTCATGGCCACGGAGGTTTGCAAAACCGGACAGGCCACCATTGTTGGCGAAGGCATCAACGCGGTCGTAAAGTTTGGTCGAGATCCTGATCTTACCATCACCGACTTGCCGGACGATCAAAAGTGGACCAATCCTAACCTTAATATGACGGAGTTTCTGGAAGACAAGAGTCGCAAAGTCGCTACGAAGTCGAACCGAAGCGCAAGGGCCACAGACCTTATCTTGGGATCACTGGCTTGGATTCACTTTAGGAACAATAAGGAAGTTCGCACTGCGGCCACTCTGCTCCGAAACGTCGATTCGTCAGTAATCCTGACCCCAAAAGAGCAGACTGAGGACCTCCAGTACAAGGGTACCTTTGGCGACTTCAACATCTTTGTTCACTATGGCACCTACCTTGACGACGGCATAGAAAAGCAATTCTTTTCTCCCGGCGAAGCACTATTGATTGCAAAGTCTATTGACGGTGTGAGGCATTTCGGAGCCATCAAAGATAGAAAGGCTATGCTCAAGGCGATGCCGTTCTTCCTTAAGTCCTGGGAAAACGAGGATCCAAGCCACCGCTATATTCTTATTCAGTCCGCTCCGTTGCTCGTATCCTACGATCCGAACGCGGCCTGCCTTATGGAAGTGGCCTGATGCAGAGTCTGAATCCCGAGAATTTTTTAATTGAGGACACAACAGAAGTGTTCGGTCACTTTTTTGAGTACACAGACAAAAAAAGCGGGATCACGCCAGGCGTGAATCATCTAAAGACAATCCTTCACCTTGATTCGGAGGATGCGATGAAAGTCAAAGCTGGCCTGCAAATCAGAAGACTCGCAACCGGAGTCCTCTATGCAGTCAAGGAGGCCGACGTTAGTGGAGTCGGGATTGTGTCGCTTGAACTTGAACGAACGGCGGCAGGGAAAGAGAGCCTTGGCATGGGAAAATTCTGATGATCAATCGCAAAGACATCCGCACTGAAATCAAGCGAGAGCTGCAGGACAAGCTCAAGATCAATCGATTCAGTGCCCGCACTTCGGCTCTTGAACCCGTGGAATTTCCGCTCGCTCTTATCTATTTCCCCGATGAAAAAGTGATCGACGACAAAGAGATCTATACTGAGCGCGAGCTGGAGCTTCGGGTCGAGGTTGGCATCATTCCTAAAGCAGACCCGGAGGACGAGATCTATAGCCTATCGGATGAATTGGAAGCTGCTCTTCTTGGCAGCGAAAGACTTACTCGCCTGTTCAGAAAGATTGATCTTTTCTCGATTCATTTTGTGGTCGAAGGGGAAGGCGAGGATCTCGTGTCCGCTGCCCAGCATGTCTACAAGATCAACTATCTTGCGCCACGTGCAGGCATTGTAGCTCAGATGAAACCGGCCATGTGAGGTGTTATGACGTCTGAAGAACTTGAAGCGGAAGTGTCGGAGCTAGCGAGGCGACTCAGCAATGTCATCCGCTATGGCCGCATAGTTGAAGTTGACCTGGAAAATGCTCTTGTCCGTGTCCAATCCGGGGATATCAAAACCGACTGGCTTCCCTTTTTTGCAAGAGGTGCCGGTCCGTTGATCACTTGGGAGCCACCTGCTCTGGGCGAGCAATGCTTGATTTTTTCAGCAGGTGGCGATCTTTCACTCGGCTGCGTGCTGCGGGGACTCTATTCGGCGACAAATATCCAGCCAGAAACTTCCGCCGAAAAGTGGGCTTCAAAACTGAGCGATGGCCTATCCATGAGCTATGATAGTGCGTCCCACACCCTATCCTTCAGCCGCAAGGACGGGCTAAAGTTTGAAGTTAAGGCAAGCATCATCTCATTTGAGACGGACAAGGCCGAGATCAAAAACTCCTCGTGCAATCTTATCCCAACTCTGGTCGATGCACTGGGAGTTATCGCAGGCAGCAAGACGCCGACTATGATGGGCGATCGTGAGTCAATCGATAACGCAGTCAAGATTCCACCACTAAAGCAAAAGCTAGAGACTTTTATTGGATAAAATATGCCACTAGCAAATTCCGAAGCCTTACTCGCAACTGAACTGAAATCCGCGATGAAAAATGTCGCCGGATATGACGCCGCCTGGGATAAAATGGCCGAAATTGTCATCAAACATATTGTCAAAAATGCTCTTGTAACTGGTGTCTGCCCCTCGGGTGGTGGAACCCTCACGCTGGGTAAACTTCAATGATGGGCATGCACGAGAAGACAGGAAAGCTCCTCGTGGGCCTGCAGCATGTTGAGCAGAGCGTCCGCCGTATTCTTCGCACGCAAAAGGGCTCTATTCCGATGATGCGATGGTTTGGTCTGGATCTCATGAACTATATCGATCAGAGCATGACGAGCGGATGGCTATTGAATCTAACGTCTGACATCAAGGACAGCATCCAGCGGGCTATTCCCTCGGTGCGACTTATATCGGTGGAACCCGAAACAGACGGTGACAGAATAAAGTTCAAGGTTCGGGTTGTCTGGCAGGACAGTCTGGTGGAAGTAGAGGGCTAAGGACGTGCAAATTCCTCTTCTGATCGAAGAATTGAAACACAGCGAAATTCTCCAGGACAAGCTGAACCGTTTCACTGCGAGCTATCGCCGAGAGGTTTCGGGCTTTGAGACGCCCTTGCCAAGCGATCCCATCTACCAAATTCTCTCGGAACTATCATACTCAGAGCTGATCATTCGGCAAAAAATCAACCACGCGGCTCTCGCTCAACTTATTCGTTTATCAAGCGAGTTGGATTTTCTATTTCAAGGCCAAAGGCTTGAAGCAGAAAGCTACGATGATTTTCTTGCGCGTATCATGCTCTCCATTGGTGCTTCCTCACCAGCCGGATCTCGTGAAATGTATCGTGCTCTTGCGATAATGTCGGGACGATACGATGCAGCCGGGACTCCTCATCGGGTGATCGACGCAGCCGTGAGACCTGAAGCGGGAAAAGTCATCGTCTATATTTTGCCAGATAGCAAGGAAAACGCGATTGTCAATGGCCTCTCCAGCGCTGTTAGCTCATATCTAAACAGGGAATCCGTAAAACCTGCTCTCGATGAGGTGGAAGTTCAAGTTGCCATTTCAATTACGTTCAATATTCAGGCGGAATTCCGCTTGAAACCCGGCTATGGACAAAACGCGCTCGATGGAATTCAAGCCTCACTTCTTCAGTCCTGGCAGCAGGAACTTCGCCTCGGCTGGATTCCCTCGGTATCATGGATCACCAAGGAGCTGCATACCTCAATTGTGGAGACAGTCAAACTGAAGACGCCCATCACAGACGCTCCAGACTCTCCAACGCGCCCCATTGAATATTCGAGCCCTGGAAAGATTACTTTAACCTTGGAGCGACCTGCATGATCGAAGATCATATCAGGCGTTTTTTCCCTGCTTATACGCCGCAAAGAATGCTAGCCATTCGTGACGGTGGCGAAAGCTCTCAGTTTACTGAGTCGCTATTGTCTGAAGGGGCTCTCGAACGTATCGCTCCTTATGCTACGTCCATTCGCAAAGTTTTAAAGGAGAAGGCCGAATTTTTGCGTTGTCGTGGCACCTTGAAGTCCATGCGTATGGCTCTTTCCTGGGTAGGAATCGAAAATCTCACTTTCACACGGTTATCGGCAGTGACCTACGAAATTGATCCGGGACTAATTCCGAACCCTATCCAAATCCAGGCTATCCAAACCGCTCTCGAACTGTCCGCTCCGGCGCGGGCAAAGTTAACACGCATTTATCACGGAGAATTCTCAGTCAAGTATGAGTGAAGGTTACGTTCATGGAATCGTTGTGGTATCCGGCACCAAAGAAGTCAGGATCATCCGAACGCCCAACCAAAGTGCCGTTGGAGCGGTAGGGACAGCTCCAAGGTCCAGCAACACAGTCAAAGAAGAAGTCCCAATCGCCTTCTATTCAAAAAAGGAGGCGCTCGAATCTATTTACCAATCTGGTGAGCCAAAGGGAACTCTCTACGATGCCCTGCGCGGAATTTACGACCAGGGTGAACCAACAGTAGTGGTTGTGAAAGCTAAAAGCGAAGCACCAGCAGACATCGAGGCAGCTATCGAAAAGCTTCTGGACGCGGAGTCCATCACGGGAATCAAGCCCAAGGTTTTGGTCGCGGCTGGTCATACTGGGAACATTCCCACTGCAGCGGCACCTGTGGCCCCAACGCCATCACCAACAGGAGGCAGATGATGGCCATACTTGCTGATTCCATTGCTAAAAAGCTCGCTCAAATAGCCAAACGACTCAACGGCATCGCCGTTATTGATGGCCCGACCGACGAAAGTAAGGTCAAAGAATATCGGGACGTGAACGGCGTTGAAGGCTCTTACATTGTTTATCCGAAGGTAAAAATCACAGAAGGATCATCGTATCGTGATGTTCCCGCCAGTGCCTATGCTGCTGGCATCTTTGGTGTCATAAACTTTTGGGAATCGCCTTCAAACAGAGAAATTCAGGGCATCGTCGGAACCTCGGTGCCAATCGCATTTGCATTGGATGATCCTCAGTCGCTTGGCCAAAGGCTAAACGCCGTGCAGGTTGCGACCATCGTCCGAGCCATGGGCATTCGACTCTGGGGCGTAAGGGGTACTGGAGATCAAACCGATCTGACGTCCAATCAGATTCAAAAACTTAGAATTCGCTATGCGGTCAAGGAAGCTCTGATCACAAGTCACCAGTGGGCCATCGCCAAGGGCCTCACAGCAACCTACTTTGAGACCGTCGCCGCCAGTGTAAACAGTTATCTGGCTTATCTCATGGGACTTGGTGCCATCGCTGGGGGAGAATGCTTCGCCAATAAGACGAGGAACACTCCCGAGGCCCTTTTTGACGGTCGAGCGTATTTTATCTACCGCATCACACCAACGCCGGTGTCCGAGACTCTCACGTTTGAAGAGGAAGTGACGTCCGAATTTTTAGCGAAAATTACCTGAAGGATCCTGATTGCTTTTACCTGCTGTACTGACCAATGCCACTGTGCAATTCAATGGTGCAAATCTTTCTGGAAAAGTTGAGGAGATCGTCTTGCCCCAGCTAAGCTGGAAGTCCGAAGAGATCACACTCGGGGGCATGCCAGGAGCCATCGAGATTCCCGTTACGCTTGAGAAACTGACCGCGACCTTTAAGGTATTGGAGCAAACTTACGAAGCCTACCTATCGGCTGGCCTTAACTCTACGGGCCTCATAACGGCTTTGGTAACTGGCAGCGTTAAGGTTCCTGCGGGGTCTTCTGAGCCTATCGTTAGTGTCATCTCGGGCTGGATTAAAAAGATAGAAGCCGGAACGTGGAAAGCCGGAGATATCAAGGCCGCCATGCAGTCTATCGAAATGTCTGTCTGGCGCTGGTCATTGTCTCGCAATGGTATCCCTCTTGTAAACATCGATATGCCGAACGGCATCGTCTTTGTTGGTCCCATCGATCAGAACGCCATCACCCGGCAGAATCTTTTAATTTAGGATCCAGCTTGAAGTTAATGCTCGAATCACCGTTTGAATATAAAAGCCAAAACTTCGCCTCTCTTGAGTTGTCCGACCGCATCCGAGTCAAGGAACGTCGCCTCATGGAAAAGCTAGGCACACTGTCCGAGGTAGATAGCCTTGTAGGTCTTTGTGCATCTCTTTGTGACGTTGATGAAGAGATTTTCGATCAGATAGGCGATGATGATTTTGAAAAGATTGCCCAGCACGTTGTAACGCTTCTTGAAAAGCGGGCGGAAAAAAAATCAGCCGATTCATCTCCGCAGCGGCGAGTTGGAAATCGCAAGAGCCGTGCGGCTCATGCACAGGGAGTACGGATTCACAGCGAACCAGACCCTTGAAATGCCGGAGGATGAGCTTCTCTTTTGGCTTCAGGCTTTGAAGGACGATGACAGGGCGGCTTTCCACAATGGAGGAGCACAGTCCATGCAAACAGGCAGCTGGGATCTCGATTGAACGCAAGGCAAGTCAGCATAGAAATCAGAGCGGCTCTTGGGCAGGCTTATTTAAAAGCCTTCTCAACAACCGAGCAGCAGCTTTCCAATCTTAAGAAGACTATAGGATCCATCAGCTCGCAGTCGGCAGAGGTCAACTCCTTAAAGGATCTCCGCGTTAAGGTTCAGGAGTTGACCTCGGAGGCGTCCAAGTTGGATGCCGAACTCAAAAAGCTGAACACCGATTTCACCTCAGCAGAATCCCTTCAGGAAAGCTTCAAAAATGCCGTAGCCAACTCAAAAAAGGCTGTAAGTGCTGGTGCTGTTGAGGTTCGGAAGGCATCGGAAAGTCACGCCTTGGCCAAGGCCCGACTCTCGCTCCTGACCGATGAAATCGACAAAAGCGCGGAAAAGTCCAAGGAACAGAAAAAAGCCTTTCGTGAAGCCAGGGCTGCTGTCCTTGAATCCCGTCTGACCTTCGATAAAGCCAGGGCTAGTCATCGGCTGCTGACGCAAAGCTACGAGGAAGAGAAAAAGCAGCTGCTTGCGACTACTGCTGAAACTTCTGCGTATCAAAAAGCGATTGAAAGGACCACAAAACTCCACTCAGCAGCATCATCCTCGCTGACAACGGTCACCCAGAAAGTTCAGAGATACGAGAAAAGCCTCAAAGACGCCGGGATCGATGTCAATCAGCTCGCGCATGCCGAGCAAAAACTTGGAGCCCAGCTTGCCAAAGGCCAAGCAGCCTATGCCGATAGCACAAAATCTAAAGCGCTTGCCCAACGTGCAAGGGAGCTTCGTAGCTCTGCCCTGTCTGACTTCTATTCGCTGACGGCCTCGACCATAGCCTTCGCAACTCCCATCAAAATTGCCGGGGACTTTGAGCAGGCCATTGCCAAGGTTGGTGCCACGACCTCAGCGACGGGCCAGGAGATGGAAAAACTCGCAAAGCTTGCCAGGGATCTGGGACGCGATACGGTGTTTTCCGCTACGGATGCGGCTAATGCCCAATCCTATTTGGGGCAGGCAGGGTTCTCGCCTCGGGAAATTCAGTCTGCACTACCGTCTACTTTAAAACTTGCCGAGGCTGGCGAAACGGGACTGGCCGAAACCGCAAATATGGCCTCGAACATGCTGCGGGGTTTCAACCTTGATGCATCTGAAATGGCTCGCGTTGGTGATGTCATGACCGCCACCTTCGTCGGCTCCAATGCCACCTTGCAAGGTCTCGCCGAAACCATGAAGTACGTTGCACCGATCGCCTCGGCTCTTGGCTCGTCCATAGAGGAAGTAAGCGCTTCAGCAGGCGTGCTGGGCAATGTGGGCATTCAGGACAGCATGGCTGGTACTGCCCTTCGCTCGCTATACAGCCGTCTTTCGGCTCCCCCCGTAGAAGCAAGGAAAGCTCTCGAAGAATTGGGGGTCAAAACCCGCGATCTGAACGGCAACTTTCGCGGCACGCAGCTCATCATTGGCGATATTGCTAAATCCCTCGACCGCTTTGGTAGTGCTGAGCGAATGGCCAAAATTAAAAGGATCGGTGGTGAGGAAGCGGCTGCAGGAACGGTCGAAATCATCAAGGCCAAGCGTTCCGGTGTTCTGGATCTGGAAATCAAAAAACTGGAAATGGCACCAGCTTTTCGTGCGGCTGTTGATGAACTAAAGAACATGAGTCCCGAGGCATTGAAGCCGCTATCCGAGCGTTTTGGAATCTCCATCAAAAAAGGAATGACCAAGGCCAGCATTGCAGCTGAACTGCCAAAGATATTCCAGGGAGTCAAGGGAGCTGAGTTCGAAGCAAGGTTTAATGCCGTGTTCCCCAGAAAGGAATTGCCCAAGGAGGCGCTTCCTGCTGAGTTGAATCTTGGCAGCAAGGCGGCAGAAAAAGAGCTTGAGCGACTTAAGGTATCCCGCAAAGGGTATTTTGGTGAAAGCCGCTCCAACGAAGAAATCACGAGCGATGTGCTCAACGTTCTGGAAAAAGAGCCACAAGAGAGGCGCGATCAGAGCATGGCCATCCTCTTTACCAAATCACGCGAAGCCTTGCACAGGCTCACTGAGGAAGCGGCAAAGGGCCAAAAAAGTTTTTCGGAGCTGGCTCTGCATCTTGAAAAAACCAACTCGGCAGCCGAGATCTCCGAGAAGCTCAACAGCACGACCTGGGGTGCTCTTAAGAACATGCAGTCGGCGGTCGAGGAGGCAGCTATTGCAATTGGTAGCATGTTTCTACCAACCCTTGCTCAGATTTTAAAAGACCTAAGTCCATTAATTCAGTCATTTGCACTCTGGACTGGCGAACACAAGGAGATTACCAAAGCGTTCGGCTATCTCGCGGCAGCTATTATTGCAAACAAGGCACTCTTGATTGGCTATAAATTATCGATCGGATCTCTGGCTGGGGCGATCAATTTTGCGAGCCTTGCAAAAAAAGGCTTCGTCAAAACCGCTTCGTTGAGTGGAACCGTATTGAGGGCGCTCGCCAGCGGAGCTGGGTCAGCCATCTCCTTTATTTGGAACCTTGGCAAATCCATTCAGTTCGTATCGCTGGCTCAGCGTGCGTGGAACCTGGTGATGCGACTTAGTCCCATAGGACTCGCCGTTACAGCTGCCGTTGCACTTGGAGCCGCTGCTTTTTATGTTTACAAGAACTGGGATTCCATCAAAGCCAAACTTTCCAAAGTCTTTGAAAAGATTGCCCCCGTGGTAAAAACAGTCTGGGACGCTATCAAACCATTCGTGGAGCTGACACCGCTAGGATTTGTCATTGCCAATTGGGACAAGGTTTCCGAATACTTCCGCAAGTTCGCCGAAAAAGTGAAACCCTACTTTAAAATGATTGCGGGAATTTTTAGCACTGATTCCAAGGCCGAGTTGAAACTTACCGATGGCCGCAAGCTGCCTATCAACGAGCTGGCCGCGTCAGGACCAGAGCTGCCTCGGAATGTCGGTCAGCCGATTCCAGGAAATACGACGATGAGTCGCACTCACATCGTAAATCAGAAAAATGACTTTCACCTGAACAGTAATGACGAAGGAGCAAAAAAGACAGTCCAGCATGTTAAAGATGGTCTGCGTGCTCCC
>JBGSTF010000226.1:0-45801 GCA_041736645.1 Oligoflexus sp.
CCGTCTCTTCACCGATGAAGCGCCGGGTGTAGTCGTGTTTCAAGCGAGCAGAAAGCTCTCTCAGAATTCTCGATCGTTCCTTCACGATGTCCGGTGCGATATGATCGGGCATCTTAGCTGCAGCCGTATTTGGCCTTTTGGAATAAGGAAACACGTGTAGATAATGTAGGCCTGTGGTTTCGATAAAGCTCAAGGTGTCTTGAAACTCAGCATCAGATTCACTCGGAAAGCCTGGAATCACATCGGCGCCAAAGTTAGCCTTCGGAAAATAGCTCCGAGCCATGGCTACATTCTCTGCATATTGAGCGGCGGAATAGCTGCGACGCATCATTTTGAGAATACGATCGTGGCCGGCTTGAAGCGGCAAATGGAAATGGTCACAGAATATCTCCGGACGCAAGGAGAGGACTTGCAGGAGACCTTCGGTAAGTTCTCTTGGCTCAAGCGACGAAATGCGTACTCGGACCATATCGGGCCACGAGAAGAGTTCACGAATCAATGTCACAAAGCCATTTTCCTGACCCAGGTCTTCACCGTAGTCGCCGATATGGATACCAGTGAAGACAATTTCCTTCACTCCCAAGTCGATCAGGCGACGAACTTCCTTAGTCACTTCTTCTGGAGCAACGCTGCGAGAAGCACCTCTTGCGTAGGGAATGAGACAGTAACTGCAAAAGCCATTGCAGCCATCTTGGATTTTCAGAAAAGCGCGGGTTTGATTGGAATCCGCTTCGAGCATGGTCAGCGAGGATTTGAAATGGCCCTGTTTGTTGCCACTTACGGCCTTGACGTGCTTGGGCAATTTTGATTCTACCGGCTCGCTGCTACCTTGGGCCTTTCGGTCCGCGAACGCATGGGTGGCTTCGACCATGATATCTTTGGTTTGATTTGGAAACACCAAATCAACTTCATCCATCTCGACCAGCCTTTGGGAATCTGTTTGCGCATAGCAGCCGGTGGCGACGACGATCGTTTCCGGATTCTCTCGGCGGAACCTTCGCAGCAGGTAACGGGCCTCTTTGTCGGCGTTGTCAGTTACGCTGCAGGTGTTCAGCACCGAGACCGTAGCTGCACCTGGGCTGTCGACGAGCTCATAGCCAAGAGCCTTAAACTGATTCTCGATAGCATGAGTGTCATAGCTGTTGACCTTGCAGCCCAGAGTTTTAACGTACACGGTTGGCATAGTTTAGATTCCTTGTTCCAGCCCAAGAGCCCAGGGGCTGTCACGTTTTGATAGTCCGCACGGGAGCAAGATTTACGGAATTCGGCGGGGGAAGGCAAGATAAGACTTTGAGAAGCGAATTCGATGCTTTATATCTTGCTGCTTCAGACCTTGGGCTGACGTTCGGGAGAGCTATGAGGTAGAATGAAACCTCATTATCCCGTTCCAGTTGGAACAAAGGGTGGAACCGGCTCCGGTCACCGCCCCCGCGCGCAGTGAGGTGCCAATGCTAGCGAATTATGGCTTCTATCTGATCTTTCTCTGTTTTGTCTGCAGCTTTTACGGATTTGTATCGGCCATTATGGCTGCTTTTTGGCGACATCGACGTCTCTACAACTCATCAAAAATGGCAATGACGGTGACTTGCCTGTCGGCAGTGAGCGCCTCGGCTCTGCTGATCTATGCCTTTTACCAGAGGGACTATTCGATAGCCTATGTGGCCAAAAATTCCAGCAATGATTTACCACCAATTTTCACACTGACTGCCTTTTGGTCGTCTCTGGAAGGTTCGCATACACTCTGGACCAGTTTGCTGACGATTGTTGGAGCTGTTGCCGTATGGACAGGCAATAAAGACAACGAGCATATCATGCCTTATGTCGCAGGCTCTATTCACGCGGTCCTGGCTTGGATGTTCTACCTCGCAATCACCCACTCCGATCCTTTCGTTCTTAACCTTCCAGCGCCAACCAATGGCCGTGGCATGAACGAACTCTTGCAGAATATTTATATGGCCATCCATCCGCCGATGCTTTTCATTGGCTATACAACTCTCGCGGTGCCGTTTGCCTACTCCATTGCCGCCCTTGTTTACGGTGATATTACCGAAGGCTGGTTGAAAACAACAAGACGATGGACTCTGGTTTCCTTCTGTTTTCTGACCGCTGCGATTACCCTCGGTGGACGCTGGGCTTACGTAGAACTAGGTTGGGCAGGTTATTGGGCTTGGGATCCAGTGGAAAACTCGAGCTTTATGCCTTGGCTTTTGGCGACAGCTTTGCTGCATTGTCTTTTGGTTCAGGAAAAACTAGGCCACCTCAAGCGGCTGAGTTTGGTCTTGGGTATCGGCGCTTTCTTCATGTGTTACGTCGGAACATTTTTAACTCGCTCTGGTGTGGTTTCGTCGGTCCATTCTTTCGCTGAATCGCCGATCGGTCCCAACTACCTGATCTATCTTGCCGGTTTAGTCTTGATCTCATCGGCCATATATGCCTTCCGTGCGCCTTCGATTTTGCCTGCGGATACGGAAAAAGTCTGGGGTGTTTCCAAGGAATCGGCTTTGGTTGTGACCCAGTTTTTGCTTTTGTCTTTCGCGGCTATCATTTTTATCGGCACCATGTTTCCCATCGTGTCCGAAGCCATTACGGGTCAACGCATCTCGGTGCAGGCACCGTACTTCAATATGTTCGCCCCTTGGGTTGGATTGGGTGTGATTCTGGGCATTGCCGTTGGCAATCTCATGCGCTACCAGTCAGACAAAATACCCTACGGTAAGAAAATTATTCTGGGAGCCATCGTTTTTGCCATTCCGGTCACCTGCTTTCTGATTTATATGGGCGATGTGATGTCGACCAAGAAAACCAGTTCTTTGATCGCTCAATTGGTGGGGCTCTACTTGGCTTCTTGGGCTATCGGTTGCTTGTTCGGGGATCTCTACGTCAAACTTCGGGATGTAAACTTCAAATACGGTTTATTCTTTTCACGCAGCCAAGGCTATTTTGGAGGCTGGGTCGCCCATATAGGGATGATGATCGCTATCATTGGCTTCCTTGGCAACTATAGAGGCATGGAAGAGCGGGTCACCGTTCATGCTGGTGAAAACTTCTCGTTCTACGGCTATCGCTTTGAGTTTGCTAAGGAAGGCATACAGCTCCGGCAAGAGCATAACGCGACGCTGTACACAGCGCCTCTGAAAATCTTCCGTGAACGAGACGGCGTCATGATCGAAGACGCCCACCCAGCACAGAGTAAGTATCCCACTAAAGACCAGGTGTTCAATGAAATCGCCATTACCGGCAACATTTGGCACGATATCTATGTGGTCTTGGTTGATTTTGACAAGATCGATGGCAAACGCGTCACATTTCAAATCAACATCAACCCAACTGTTCGATTTGTATGGGGAGCTGTCATGATGATGGTTCTTGGCGGACTTATCGCACTGTTCGATAAATTTCGGGGCAATCGAAGCCGCGATGTCGTTGCTGGTGCCTGGGAGGTCAGTGCATGAGATTGTCTGCACGTTTACTCGTGAGCTCGATTGCGGTGCTTGAATTTGGCTACTTCTCCCCTCGCCTTATGGCCCAAATGCCCGAGCCGAGTCCAAAGGCGCCCCAGGCGGCGACAGAAACTCCTGCGCCTAGCCAAGACAAAGGTGTCAAAGGCTTGCTTGGAACCGAAGATAACAGTCCGGCTTTTCGCGATGTCGCGAAAGAATTGCGTTGTCCGACCTGCACAGGCTTAAGCGTTCTCGAATCGGATGCGAGCTTTTCCGTTCAGATCAAAGACCAAGTCCACGAACAGATGAAGCTTGGCAAGTCTAAAGAAGACATCGTCAAATATTTCGTGGAGCGATACGGGCCGTGGATCCTCAGAGAACCCCCGAAAGAGGGTTTTAACCTCCTCGCCTGGGCGGTTCCTATCGGTCTTTTGGTTTTGGGTCCAATTCTGATCTGGCTGCTCATCTGGCGACGCCGTGTGCAGTTCAATGTTCACGGTGTACGAAGCACCGAGGCTCTGGTGCATGAAATGCAAGAGCGACTTCAAGCCATGAAGGAGAAGAACGGATGATTCTGTTTGCAGTTTGCCTCTCGGCCATCGCCGCTATCATCATCCTATCTCCTTTTTGGATTGGTCGGGGCGGACACTTGGCAGCGGCCGCTTCCATCAATTCCTTGGATCGCCTGGAAGCCGTCAAAGAATCCATCCTGAAGCGCTTCATCGAAGATGAAAGAGCTTTTCTTGAAAAAAGAATTTCAAAAATGGCCTGGGATCAACGTCGTCAGTATCTGAGCAATCGCTACATTGATGCCGCACGACGTTTAGATTATTTGCAAAACCTTTCGCAAGAGCAAGAGACAAAAGCCCAAGCTCAGAGTAAGGGAGCCAGTCATGTTTAAGATGAAGCACTCCATCGCTGGGTTCGTCGGCGCTTTGTTCTTAATGGTATCCCTTCAGGCTTCGGCAGCAGTCGAAGTGAGCGGACGTCACATCTATATTCTTTATCCGGGTGTGGATTCTGTGTGGGGAAGTTATCTTTTCATGGTTCATAACGGAGGAACACAGCCGGAGCGCTTTAGTTTTCCCGTCATGTTGCCCGCGGAAACTATCGACTTTCAGGGCCAAGATACCCTTGCTCCCAACGAATTGAAACTCGGATCGGACGGCGGCCTGACGATTGATAAGGTGTTCGAACCGGGTGAAAATTTGCTGAACATAGGTTTCAAATTGCCTGCGCAGCTGGGCGGTGGTCCCGTCACTCTTAAGGCGAGTTCTCCGTTTGAGTCGGTGGGTTTCTTCGTCTTTGAAGGAAAATTTGCTGTGACGGGTCCGAATATGGAAGTTCGAAAGAACGTTGATTTTTCAGGTCGTCGCTACGATACCTATACTCTAGCCGGAGGCGAAGCTGGCAAATCTTATGCTTTTGCCATAGAAGGAGTTCCCGAAGGACGTGGACGCCTTTGGATCGTCGGTTGGATTCTAGCGGGTGGGCTTCTCACGATAGCTTTATCAATTGCGTTTCTCAGCCGTCCAAAACTTTCGCAAGGAGCTGACGTTCTGCTTTGAAGAACATACTCCTCAAATCTATTCTGCTGGCAGCAGTCTTGGTCTTCCTCTTCAAGGGTGGGCTTCGATTGCTTGTCTTAGGATGGAAACTTTTTTTGCCAATGGTAGCGCTCGCAGGGATCTATCTGGTAGTTCGCCAGCTGATGCTGCAAGCCAAAATCAGCAAAAAAGAGCCGGATAAAAATTTGGGGAGTGGTCCCAGCTCGAATACGGATGACGTGATCATCATCTGTCCGCATTGCCTTAAACCCAAAGGCTCTTGTCCAAAATGCCAATGAACGGCTTTAGCTCGACTTTCTGATGCGAGTGCCAAATCCTGGATCGACTATAATGATTTTGCCATTTTTGGGAGCTTTCTTTTCCCATGTATCATAACGGGTTAGAGTCTTTTTGATCACTTTTTCGAAATTATCGAAAATAATCGGGTCGTAGTCGTCGGATGAGCCTCGCATGATATTGAGAGCTTCGGCAGCATTGTAGGCTTCTTTGTAGACTCGTTTCATAAGCAATGCAGAATAGACGTCTGCAATCGAAACGATTCTGGTATAGAGGTGAATTCCGTGACCGTGTTCTTCGGCACGTCCCCGACGTCCTTCCGGGTAGCCAAGCCCATTGAACTTTTCATGATGCTCAAGAGCAATACGAGCCACATGCCTGTCGATGACGGTCCCTTGATCGATAGCTCTTACAATTTCCTCATAGCCAAGGGTTGTATGAGCCTTCATAAGCTCAAACTCTTCGGTCGTAAAGCGACCAGGTTTATTCAAGAGTGAGTGTGGGACGCAAGTTTTACCAACGTCATGGTAAAGCCCACCTTGGGTGATCAGCGTTGCCTCGTCTTTGCTGATGCCCAGCAGAGTTCGGCTGATGACTCCTGATAGCATGGCAACCGAGGCGCTATGATCATAGAGAGTCGGATCAGCATGAATCATTCGGCTTAGAGTGCCGATCGCGACCTCACATTCCATCAGATTATTCACCATCATGCCTGCGGCTTCCCGAGCTTTGGCTGCGAGTGTCGGGCTCAGCCCACCTCGCACGATCATTTGACTAGCGCGGCTTAGATTAACGAAGGAGCGTATGACATGGGCATCCAGTAGCGGATCGCGCCGGATCAGATCCGATATCTTTTTTTCGCGAACGTTATTGATGAGTAATTCGAACTTTTGAAAATCTTTCTTCTCTACGCAAATGTCTATGTTTGGATAATCTCGATTGCGAGCCGCTATAATCTGCTTCACGAGCTTGTGAGAAAAAGAAGAACCATCGATGAAATCGATCATTTCATCATCAACGCGAAAATATATTTGAAAATTGATACCAGAAACTTCCAAAAGATAGTGAAAGAGCTCGAGACTTACTCTTTGGAATTTATCTAGGTCGGCAGCAGAAACTTGGAAAATTCGGCAGCGTGCTCGTGTTTCTTTAGAAATGATGTAACGCTTCGCTTTCATCCAATGCACCTGCCTCGTTATAAGAGTGACTCTTAATAGATCGGAGTCCCTTGCGAGCTCTTGAGAACGCTTGGTGAAGGATAGGTTTAGATAATGATATTATATACTTAGAAGGCGTGAAGACGGGGTAAAAATTGCGTCAGGATTGCTGTAAATACAAAAAAGCCTCCCGGAGGAGGCTCTTGATCGATCTGTTTTAGCTAGGATTCTGGGCCGGGTTATCACCGGGGTTCTGCCCTGGGTTTTGTCCCGGGTTTTGACCAGGATTCTGCCCTGGATTTTGGCCAGGATTTTCGCATTTACTAGGATTGGCTTTACAGTCGTCAACGGGTGGTTTGGTTGGGCAATCTTTGTCGCCCACTTTGCATTCCACGGGCGGATCGACCACTGGACAATCTTTGTCGCCGACATTGCATTTGCCTGGATCGACGACCACACAGGTTTCGCCGGGCTTACAGCTGACGGGTGGATCGACAATTTGTTCAGCCGATTTGTTGTCTTTTTTCTTGGAGCCTGTGCCACTAAACTTTGCGTTACCGCAGGCCGTGCTCAGAAGAACCAGGGCAAGACCAAGAGTTTGTATCAAGCGTTTTCGCATCGTATACCTCAGAAGCTCGAGTTTTATTGGGTTTCCTCATGAAGGCGCCGTTTAGGCGTGATGCTCTTTTAGCACAAAGTCAGGCATTGTCAAGCTCAATTGACCTGTCTTTCCTTCAAAAAGTGGTGGCTCTGAACTCTCACTCAGAGCCACCCTACACAAGAAGGTCGCAATTCCCAGGCTGCGCAGCGTGTTGCGCCTTATGCAGGACCTGGGATCGCGAAATCAGCTTAGTTTTGACCAGGATTGTCCTGGCTTGGATCATCGTTTTGCGAAGGATCGTCGTTCTGGCCAGGGCAATTCAAGCCGTAGAGCGTACATTCATCGCTTGGCGGGGCCGGACACTGCAGCTTTTTGGCATCGCAGGGTACGGGACAGCTTCCTTTGGATGCACAGTTGGGATCGATCGGCCCAGGATTCGACGGGGTTCCAGGATTCGAAGGAGTTCCAGGATTCGACGGGGTTCCAGGATTAATCGGCGTTGTTGGATTTTCTGTTCCCGGACTTGTCGTATTGGGAATTTCCGTTCCTGGCGTTGGGGTTCCCGGTGCCGTTGTCTCGGGAGTTGTCGTTCCAGGAGTTGTCGTTCCAGGAGCCGTTTCGATAGGAGCTTCCGTTTGGGGATTGTCGCCCTTAACACCACTTTTTCCAGTGAATTTAGCAGCACCGCAAGCAGTTGAAAGGCTGATCAGGGACATAAGGACCAAGGATGCACGAATGTTCAACAATTTCATTTTCCACCTCTATGGCAACAGCAACAACATCAGGTCAATTTGCGCAACGTCAGTTCGACGTTGATGCATAGATACAAGTTCCTCCAAAACCTGTCAACACCAATTTGACGCATTTTGCGAGAAAAAATAAAAGACAAAGAAAAACAACTGGTTACATGGGTGTTTTCCAGGTAGGATGGCGCCTGTGAGGCCTGTCCGAGACCACAAAGCGCTTGCGATAGCCGAGGTTTCTGGGTAACAGACCTAAATCATTGAGGGGATCAAATTTTGGTAGGCCCGTGCCTCTGCTTAGACCGGTTGAAGTAGGCTAGGGCCGCAAAGGATCCGTCAAACCCCGCCCTGAGTACAGGAGTTTTTTATGAAACGTATTACTTTGATTGGGATTTTGATCGTTGGTTTAGTTGCGGTGATCGCCATTACCCTAGCTTTTGATATGGGAGAAAAGTCACCCATTTATGTGGCCGGTGCCGTTGAATTGCCCGCGGAGTTCCGTGGCGAAGCTGAAGGCATTCAAACCATGTTTGTCACTGTGTTTGACGAGGACAGCCCAATGCCTATGCCCTACGGAGCCATGAAGGAGCATCTGCCAAGCGATCTATCCCAGCCTATCGCCTTTTCTTTGACCAAAGAGAAGATGCAAATTATGCGACCTGATTCGGCTTTGCCCAAGTATATGCGCGTTAAAGTACGATTCGATAAGGATGGAATGGGTGGTCCTGACCAACCGGGTGATTTGGTCGGCATCATCGAGCACGTCACTTTTGGTACGTCTGGCGTCATTGTCAAAATTCAGCAAAAAATCTAGATCCACTCCATCCTCAGGGCGAGTCTCCCATTCTGGGAGCTCCGGACTCCTGCGCATGCTCAGGATTCGATCATGTGCGTCCGTTTGACCGACGCATTGGGCTGACGCACTTTTAGTGAGTCAAAACAACGCGCAAAGAGCTCTTGCGAGCCTCATTCCCCTCAGGTAGAAACGAATACCTTGTCCACCAACTCCTTGATGGGAGTGTCCCAAAATGATACGTGCAGAAGCCCTGAAACTTATACAGGCCATGGAAGTGGAACTGGATCGTTCCATGGTGCAGCTGCGTGCCCCTCGGCACCCTCGGCCTTACTACATCAGTTATCTGGTGCGTGACATTGAGTCGTACACGGTGTGGGCTCGATACGGTTCGCTTTTCCAGGACCGGCGGGAGCATAAGCGGCTTTGCTACACCGATGTTCGGGTGGGAAGCTATCGATATGACAACACCAGCAAGGGTGGACTCAACGAAGCGACCGAAGAAAATGAAGCCAACTATGAAATCACTGAGCTGCCCATTGAAAATGATTTGGACAGTTTTCGCTTCAGTTTATGGCGTTTGACAGATGCGAAGTTTCGCGAGGCCGTGAGCAAATTCCACGGTAAAAAATCGAGAGATGTCAGTTTTCTGGATCAAAATCGCAGCATTCCTTCCTTTCAAAAGCTCAACAAAGAGCAGAGCCTGCAAAAGCTTCATAGTTTTTCTGTCGAAGAAGACCATTGGCGACAATTTGTTAAGAAAGCCAGCTTGGCTTTCAAAAAATACCCAGAAGTGAAGAACTCCTATGTCGAGTTCAGCACCGATCTCGTGACCAAAATATTTGTGAGTACCGAAGGGGTCGCGCGGGTATGGCAGGAACCACTCTACAGTCTGAGTGCCTACTTTTGGTTTCATACGCAGGAATTGGATCAGGACTATTCGTTGGTCAGGCATGTGCGGTCGATGAGTGAGCTGCCTAATCTGGAAGAGTTCAAAACAGCGATCGAACAGAAAATAGCACAATTCCGTGAGGTCTCTCACGGCGATGAAATAACTTCTTTTGCAGGACCAGTGTTATTGGCTCCCAAAGCGGCCGGACTTTTCCTCCATGAAGTTGTGGGGCATCGATTGGAAGGAAGCCGACTGCTCTCGGAAAGTGAAGGACGGACCTTTAAAGACAAACTTGATCAGCGCATCATGCATGAAGATCTGACGATGTTTGATGATCCTTCCTTGCGTGAGTTAGGTCCTCATTCGTTGATTGCGCATTATCCCTTTGATGACGAGGGAGCACCTGCAAAACGCGCGACTCTGGTCGAACGAGGCCTATTGAAGGGCTTTTTGACGACCCGAAGTCCTTTGACCAAACGCGGCCATCAATCCAATGGTCATGCTCGCAATCACGGTGACGAAAGACCTATCAGTCGCATGGCCAACCTCGTTGTGCAAAGTCATAGTCAGTCCAGCTGGGATGATCTTAAAGCTATGCTCATTGCGGAAATAAAAAAGCGGAAGCTGCCCTATGGCATTATCCTTTTGGATGTGGAAGGTGGCGAAACCGAGACGGAAGCTTATAATTTTCAAGCCTTCCTTGGACAGATAGCCGTTGCAGTGAAAGTCCTGCCTGATGGTCGGGAACGCTATGTTCGTGGTGTGGATTTTGTAGGGACGCCCTTGAGCAGTCTCAATCATATTATTGCCGTTGGCCGGGATCTGGCCGTCGACAATGGCTTTTGCGGAGCTGAATCGGGGACGATTCCTGTATCGACTGTCGCGCCAGCAATGTTGCTTTCCAATCTGGAGCTACAGGCCAAGAATCCATCCAAGGCTACTCAGTATGCTATGGCCTTGCCTTGGTTCGACAAGAATCAAAGACGAAAACCTCGAGCTGCGCGAGTGTCAGGTCCAAGAAAATAAGCTGCATGTGCCGCAAAAATTAAAAAGCAGACCATGTTTGTGTCTGCTTTTTTTATTGGAATCGTCAGCCCTTGGCTCTTCAGTGGGCACGAGCGACTTTTTTATGGGACTTAGCGGAATGGTGAGCAGCGGTCTTCTTGTGCTTCGACTTGCCAATCTTTTTGTGCTTGCTCATAGATTTATGAGCTTTCTGAGTTTTTTGATTGGAATGATGGGGTTTTGTTAAAGCATGATGAACTTTTTTAGCTTGACCCATCAGCATGCTTCCCAAAGGAAAACAGGCAATACCAAGAATAAACGTCAATGGAAGCAACCAATTCTTAAACTTTTTAGCTCGACGAGAACTCATAAGAAACCTCACAACAACAGCAATAGGAAGGAACTTCAACTCAAGAGGTGCGCCTATCCGGCGCCATTGCCTCTAGATACGCCACTTGTTCGTGGTTGTCCAGTCTTTTTTTGAAATCCTGGTTTAAGTTCAATAATAATTGATAGTTACAAGTCTTACGGAAGGGCAGACTCGTGGACTGAATGTTCCCCTGGACCATTTCGGGCAGCAACTGGTATCACGCGCTTTCTGCTGCAAATCAAGCTTCAACTGGTGATCAGATTCGCGCTCCCCCACTGCGTACGGGCATGAGCGGCGCATGGCATTGAGTTTGCAAGACTTTGCTTAGAATGGACATAGGCGAAATGGAAAGTCTTCACGCTTGCTTTGCGTGCGGCAATGCTTTTGCTATCGAAGGAGGCCATATGGGGCAACAGATCGGGCAGTCTCACTATTCAGACCAGGATGTGGCTGAGTTTCATCGCCATCTTCGCAAAGAGACGGCAGTGCTTATGCAGTGGTTTCGCAATAAGGCCTTTGAGACCGAACAGAACTCCAGTATCGGTATGGAGCTAGAAACTTGGTTGGTCGATGCCGATTTTCAGCCTTTGCCAGAAAACAAAGAGTTCCTCGAGCGAATGAGTGATCCGCTGGTAGTTCCTGAGCTCTCCAAATACAATGCCGAGGTGAATGCACTGCCATCGGACGTAGGGCCGGGTTGCCTCTTCACTCTATCCGAACGTTTGCAGCATACTTGGTCGCGCATTCAAAAGGCGATGCAAAGCATGGATGGGCATATGCTGATGATCGGTATCTTGCCGACGCTGCGAGATCCCATGCTTTCTCTTGATTTTTTGTCTGATATGGATCGTTATCGTGCTCTGAACGAGCAAGTTCTAAGGCTCAGAAAAGGCAAAGGCATTCGATTGAAGATAGAAGGAAAGGATATCCTGGAGTCGTTCCATGAAGATATTATGCTGGAAGCAGCAACCACATCCTTTCAAGTGCATATCAAACCGCAATACAACCGACTGAACGAGACCTTCAATGCGGCTATCGTAGCTTCGGCAGCTTCGGTGGCCTTGGCCGCCAATTCACCGTTTCTCTTTGGTGCCGATCTCTGGGATGAAACGCGAATCCCCCTCTTTGAGCAGGCTGTTCGTCTCCCTGGTTATGCCTGGTTGGATGGAACGCGTCAGGAGCGAGTCACTTTTGGCCATGATTATATCCGGGAAAGTGTCTTTGAGCTGTTTCTGGATAATTTGGATGGCTTTCCGGCCTTACTCCCTTCGGTGTCAAACGAAGCACCCGAGTGGCTGAATCATGTCCGTCTACAGAATGGGACTATCTGGCGATGGAATCGTCCCGTCATCGGTATCAATAGCAATGGCCAACCCCACCTCCGCATCGAACATCGTGTGATGGGAGCCGGGCCTACGATGGATGATATGGTTGCCAACCTAGCCTTTGTGCTGGGACTGTGTCATGACCTCGCCTGTGCAAAGCTTCCACCGCAAGAGCTTATGAGCTTTCAGGAGGCGCGGGATAACTTTTATCGTGCGGCTAAGGATGGACTGCGCTCTGATGTGGTCTGGAGCGGTAGAAAATTTGTCATGAAAGATCTGCTGCTTGAAAACCTCCTGCCTCGGGCGGCCCGTGGGCTGGCAGCTCAAGGCATCACTGAAGATGAAGTGACTTATTATATCGATACGATTCTTGCTCAAAGGGTGCGAAGCGGACAAACAGGAGCTCACTGGCAACGTTCCTGGGTAAAGAAACATGGCAGCGATTTTAAGGGGCTGACAGAGGCCTATTACTTGGCTCAAGAAACGCAGGCGCCCGTTCATAGTTGGAGTCTGGGCTGAGAGCGGCCAACAGAAGGCTCAACTCTGAACGCCGATGAGATTGAGACTCTGAAAGCGCTTCACCCCAATGCGATAGACAATCATAGAAGCGATCCACAGCATAAAAATGGAAGCTCCGGCGATGATAAAGTCGATGAGCTCACCATTTTCTATCCAGGTCATGGGCAAAAGAGAAATCGCCGCTACGGGGCTCATCAGCAAAAACCAACGACCTACTCCTATGGGAAAAATTTTCCCCACCGGATAGCTTGAAAGTATAACAGCTAAATTGTTGAGCAGATTGGCAACCGCATTGCCGCGAGGCACGAAGAAAGCAAGGCTTCCTGACAAAACATAGAGTGAATAGAGAGCAGCAACAGCCAGAATGCTGGAAATTAAGGTTCTGATCGCAATAGCCTCAGCACCCAGATAAAGCAGCAAACCAATCCCACAAAGACCCAGCAAGAGATCGCCTAAAGCCGATGGGTGAAGGCAATGGGTTCCGACCAGGAGGAGAGGATGTCTTGGAGTGGCTAATTTGGATTCGAAGTGTCCATTGACGATGAGATCGCCCATCTCAATCCAACCACCAAAAAAGAAATTGATGATGCCCCATGCCGTCATCAGCATGGCATTCAGTGCAATGTAATAGTTGAGAAGATCTTGATTGCTCGGTTTACCGGCAAACAGCATACCCCACATGCCAACCAGGAAAATGATATTGTTGAGGAGCATGCCTATCGTAGCTGCAGAAAGATTCGGCAGATTCGATGCATGGGCGCTGAGATTGTAGCGCATGGCTTTCCAAAGCAATGAAAACATTCAACCTCCCCAGCTTTGATGGCGTTTTCTAGCATAATGAAAAAAAATCTGGTTTCCTAGGATGCAGACAGTCAGCCAAAACAGAAGGCGAATGAGCCAAGTCTGCCAGCTGATGAGATAAAATTCGCCTTTCACGCAGAAGTGACCCACCTGAAAAAACAGATCGGAGGCGGGACCTTGCAAAAAGATACTGCGACCCGGTTCGCCATAGTCAGCCAAGGGGCAAAAGACGCCGCCTAAAGCGAGAAAAATTTTGGTGATTGGCAAGATCAGATATCGGGTTTCATGCCAAAGCAGTTGAGCCGAAGCGAGGATAGACGCCATGCAGGCCTCTAGAATGCCAAGGATCGGCAAGAGGCAGAAGAGCCGTAAGAATGCTAAAAAGATGAAGCTGGATTGTAAACCCAGCAGGTGCAGGATAATGAGCGCGGATCCAAGATAGATCAACCTTCCGCCAAGAATAGCTCCGAATTGTCCGAAAAAGTTTAACGCCAACCAGGAGCGAGGACGAGCGAGACTCATGGAAAAGTCGGATTGAGATCTTTGAATGAAAGACGAGCGAAGAAAAGTCAGAAACAGAAGCTCGGTGATCGATATGTAAATATAAATCTCTTCCTTTGTGTAGTTGCCCTGATAGGCGCTGAATTTATTCCACATCGCTGTGAGGATAAGAATCAAAAAGGGATAGAGCAGCATAAATCCAAGCGACTGACCTAGATCGGAGAAGCGCTCCTTCAATTGAAAATAGGCATAGCGGCTGTAAAAGGCGGTGGTTTTAGTGAGCTCCATACTGTGCCCCTAAAACCTCCTCTAAAGTGACTTCACCGATGCTGATATCAAGCAAGGATTCGCCATAGTGCTGTGACAGGGCGAAAAGGCTTTCCGACATGGGCTGCTCGTGCGTGAGCACCTCATAGATGTGGGAAAAGGGATTCTCAAGCTCTCTGCGACGGAAGCGATAGCCATCTGCCAGAATCGATTTGTTGGGATCATTGGTCGTGACGCGAATACGCCTTAGAAACTGGAGCGGACCTCTCAGCTCAGCAATTGGTCCGTCGAAGCGCTTGGTGCCATGATCAATCAAAATACAGCGATCACATAGCGCTTCAACGTCGCTTAGGTCATGGCTGGTGAGCATAAAGGTGGTTTTTTCATGCTTCTGCCAGTTTTTGATGATTTGCCTGAGACTGTTTTTGGCGACGATATCGAGACCAATCGTGGGTTCGTCAGCGAGCAGAACGCGAGGCCGATGGAGGAGCGCTGCAGCAATTTCACAGCGCATGCGCTCACCCAGGCTTAACGATCGCACTCGGCGTCGAACCAAGTGTTGAATTGCAAAGGCTTCGATCATTTCGGCAATTCGGCTCAGTTTTGCCGGGCCACTTAAAAAATAAATTTCGGCAGAGAGGTCGAGACATTGTTCCACGGTCATATGCTGATAGAGCTGAGATCTGGTCCCAAACACGAGGCCAAGTCTCTGGTTTGCTTCCTGACTGCCGGCTTTGTAGCCTAAGATTCTGGCTGACCCGCTGCTGGGGCTGAGAATTCCGCAGAGCATTTTGATTGTCGTACTCTTTCCGGCCCCGTTGGGTCCCAGGAAAGCCACGGTTTCGCCAGAATTGATAGAAAAGGAGAGGTCATCTACCGAAGGCGAAGTGGCCTTCGGAAACTTTTTAGTCAGTTGATGCGCTTCGATCGCCAGATTGGTGTCTGACATTGGCTTTGGCATCCTTTTTGGGGTAGAGATCAGTGACAGCAAACAGATCACCTGGAATATCCTGGCTCGAAATCTGCCTAGGTTCAATCCCCAATTCGTCCAATAGGGGCCAAAGGCTTTTCATGGCGTCCTCGCGATCGAACAGAAAACTGCTGTAGCGAAGTCGCCAAAACTGCCAACCACAGCGTTCCAGGTCCCTCTGGCGGGCAAGATCGGCTTCGAACTGTTCCGGACCGTGCCACCAATCGCCATCGCATTCTATGGCCAGACTCTTGTTCGCGCCTTGAACGACCAGATCGATCCGACGCCCAGCAACTTCGAACTGAGGGATGACCCGATAGTTGCGAGCCCTGATGGCTTGATAGACGTCACATTCAAACCAACTGTCGAAGGGGGGCGGCGGCTCATGAGTCTTGCGATCGACATCCTCGGCTAGGGTGAAAGGCTTCAGTTCCCCATCATTCAAGAGCAGACCATGGGGCTGCTGCTTACGAAGGCAATGACTGAGCAGACGGTAGCGCAAGCAGGGTGGCCTTACGTCCTCGAGGCCAAATGAATGGAAGAGCCAGAGTTGATCCTTGGCTCGACTCATCGCGACGTTGAACCGTCGTTCATAACGAGCTCCTGTGAGGCTTCTGATCCTATGGGTGGGATGGGCGGAGACGACAAGACTTAGAAAAATGACATCGCGCTCATCACCCTGAAAGGCGTAAGCGTCGCCACACACCAGTTCCCGGCGTCGAAACTCCTCTGGACCGATACGGGAGAGCAGCATGCCTTCAATCAATCGGGCTTGTGTTTCGCCCAATAGGCTTATAACACCGAAAGTCTTGCCGGCATAATGAGGATCTTGGCTGCATTGTTCAAGCGCATTGACTAAAGCTTCCGCTTCTTTGATATTGCGCCTTTGTTGGCCCGAACTTTCCTGACGAGCATCGCCCGTATGTTTGGTAACGATGACAGGTTCCAGACGTTGACTGCCATACTGCTTTAATGGAATGAGTGGGGCATGCTGATAGCACAGTTCGTTGGAAAATTGGATGATAGCCGGCATGCAGCGAAAATGTTCACGCAGAATAATCCTATGACTGTAGAGGATTTCCGCCAAATCAAACAGGCTGTCGTCAATTCCTATGTGGCTGCTGTGAGGCAGATCGGCAATATGCATGCGTCGCATCTCTTCAATGGCCCCACGGTCGAGACCCACATTGTCGGGACTGATCTGCTTATCATCGCCAACAACTACAATTCGATCTCCGAATAGATAGAGAAACAGCGATTCGGGACCCGATTGGCTGGCTTCGTCAATTAGGATGACATCAAACTGATGTAGACCGGCCTGCATAGTTTCGGCGACTTTATGCAATGGCATGATCCAAGCAGGAATCGCCGACTGACAGGCGGTCATGCTTTCTCGAGCTTTCTGTCGATGCTGATCCGCGTACTTCCCTTTGCCTGAACCTATTTTTCGCATAGCCTTTGACCAAGCAATCAAATGCTGCCGCTGATCTTCGGTCATGCTGCCCAGGCTTGAACCCCAGGCCTTGGCAGCGACCAATCCCCGGATTATAAGACGCTCCTCGACTTCGCAAAGGTCGAGACGATGCCTGAGATACTGATCATCAGCTGCCGCATGTGTATCGCGCAACCAACGATCCACTTGCCACCATTCCCAGGCCTTATCAATCGCTTGAATCTGGGTTCGCATCTCCGCATTCAATCGATTCTTACGAATTCTTTCCGCCAGTCGTGGCGCCTTGCTGCTCAAACGTGTGTAGAGATCTTGAGCTCTCAGCAGCTGTTTGTGTTGACGATAGGCTGCTTGCAATTGTTTGAGGGCCGTTGGAAATTGATCGATCGCCTGCGTTTCCAGGACTTCCAAGAAGGCCTGGTAAATGGGATGAGTGTCACTTTGGAGCAAATTTTTGAAGCTCTGCATGGCACCTTGTAAACTCTGCTGTGCTTGATGTCTTTGCTTTTCCCAAAGGGCTCTGCCAATGGCCTGCTCAAGGTTAAGGATGGCTTCGGGATCAGTCCAATCCAAGCGGCTAGCGGAGAATTCAATCTGCAGAGGTACGCTGCGATCAATCCAAGTTAAAACTTTTAGAAGGGTATCTTGCAGACGGTCGATGTGCTGAAGAGTTAAGGATTGGGCCAGTGGGTCGAGAGGACAAAGCTCTTGCCATAGAATCTGCAATTGACGCATCTTGCTATTAAAGTGACACAGATCTCGAAACTGTATCCATTCGTCTATTGACTGGCCAATTTTTCGGCCATCCACTCGCACCCGTTCTATAAGCTTCTTCGCCGATCGAACGGCAGGTGATGCAAAGGGGCCCCAGTGCCATTGGGCGCCGTTTTTTAAATCTTGAATCAATTCGTCAGCCACCCTGTGGGCCTCTTGCCATTCGGCAGATTGGATTCCTTCCACTTGAAGCGGAAGCGAGCTGCGGGAATTGGCCTTAAGAGAGTCGAGGAGGACAGACGAAGCAGCTGCTGTATCCTTGAGCCGTGAGAATGAACCTTGGAGTGAGCTTTGAATGAAGCTATTCACAAAATCAAAATTTTGAAAGTGAAGGGTCCGTAGCTCTTGTTCCAGTTCTTTAAGAAGGCTTTGGGCTTTGGTTAAAGATTCCTGTGGCATCGACAGGCAGCTGGGCAGCAGGACGCTTGGGCCTTGAGAAAGGGGAGTCTTGAGGTGTTCTTGCGCCAGATTCAGCTGTTTCATGGCCTGCAGGACATCATCTTCGGCGAACAGTTCGGACCAGTCCGGAAAGCTATAATTGGGCAGCTTTTGCACTTGAGGAGAAACCTGACTTTGAAGAATGATCAGCTCTTCAACTTCGAATGATTCGATCGGGAAAGCATCCAGCCAGTGAGGTCGGTCTTCCAGCCACGCATGTCGACTCTTCTCTTCTTGGTAGCGTTGAATGATGGCTGCTCGGGTTCCTGT
Source organism: Oligoflexus sp. (assembly GCA_041736645.1). GTDB lineage: Bacteria > Bdellovibrionota_B > Oligoflexia > Oligoflexales > Oligoflexaceae > Oligoflexus. Next base: position 18,161 of record JBGSTF010000226.1, read on the forward strand.
ATAGTCGCGAAAGCGATCCATAGAGTGGGTGATCTCATCTTCGCGTAATTCGCGAATTTTGGCGCTGATCTGCTCTTTCTGCTTGCGGATTTGCTGTAGATTTTTTTGCATGCTTTGTATTTCGCTGCTATTTTTGCTGGCATCCCACTGCTGAAAGCGATCCGTCATGCCTTTGATGGAACCTTCCAGAATGTTCATGCTTTCGCTGTCCTCGCCCACGAGGCTGACGCAAAGGGCGCTGATTTCTTCAGGAAATTTTTCTTTGAGGACTTTCAGTGCGCGAGATGTGTGACTGGTGACGAGAACTCTTTTACCCTGGGCTAGCAAATGAGACACAAGGTTGACAATAGAATGGGATTTGCCGGTGCCAGGCGGGCCTTGAACTATGACGCCGTCACTGACTTGCAATTTTTCGGCGATCTGAATTTGCTCCCGATTGGCTGGTAGAGGGAACATGATAGAGTCTGGGTCCAAAGGTTTTTGCATAGCAGGATCAGAAGTCAAAGCTGGTGGCCCTATCAAGCGCAGAGCGCAGCCCGGAATTTGCTCGGCAGTCGCTAGCAGCTGCAGAATATCTTCATGAACTTGGATGAGCGATCTCTGGCTACGACGGCGAAAGATGAGAGCGGGAGCCCAATGGACACTGGGCTCGCTGCTCATCTCCGTTGGAGCTTGCCAGTCGTCCGAGTAAAGACCACCGGGATGAATTGATTGGACCCAGCGTTGTAAGAATTTTGGCAGGGTATCGCTACGAAATGGATTGATATCCTTCCACGCCTGTTCTTCCGCATCCCATGTTTCAGGGAAAAGCTGGGAAGGGCGATGCTCAGGTCTAAGAATTTCTTGTTCTAGATGTAGGTTAAAACCTTTTCTGCTCAAGCTGATATGAATTTCACCCAGCAGAGCATCGAAACGAATGTCTGGCTTGAAGCTTATCACGTGGCGGCGAATTCGGGTTGCCGCGTCGCGGGCCCAAGTCAAAAGACCGAGGCCGATCAAGAGTTCGTAAGTCTCGCCGGCTTTTTGGGCCTTATCATGCATGATAAAAAGTTGTTTGTATAAGTTTTCTATGGTTTCAAATTGTCGATCTTCGGCTGCCCAGCTCATCCACTGCTGATGAAATTCTAACCAGGTATCACTCGCGGAATCGACTCTTGGTTCGAGTTCATGGGTAAGAGGAGCGTCCAAAAGAGAAAGCTCAGCTTTGTTATTCTTCCATTGAGAAACGTCGATCCAGGCTTGAAAGCTATCAGGAATGCTTGGTGGCGCCTTTCTGAGTGGTCGCTTGACGGCGAGACAAAGCACGGAGTTGTCCGTAGATGGCAGAATCTGGATGAGACCTTCGAAGCTTGGAATATCATGAAACCAGAGGACCTGGTCATAGCGACTAAGATCCCAAACCATCTGAAAGCGGAGCTGACTGAGCTCGCGAATATACGTAAAGAGTCGTATGAGTTTGGAGCGGTCGTCATCTGTCAGCTGCTGCATAACTTTTCCTCAGGTGAGTTCGAGTTGCAAAACCTTAACACAGGCAGCTCGTCTTGTCTGCCCACCCCCAAGGTGTGGGAGGCTTTGACTGAATGTTTTTGGCTGCAACTGAACCTATTTGTGGACACTTGAGAAACCTCTCCTGGCGGACTTTTACCGCTAAAAATAAGCATCAGACTTTTCAAGTTGCTCATCGAATTCCGCTTTTCATTTACCTGCGTTTCGGATAATCAGAACGTGATGATGAGTGTGCGATTGGTGTTTTCCAGGAATTTACCTAGTCGTATACGGCCCATGCTTCCGTTTTAGGCACATCTTAAGAATCGGAGAGATTTCGTCATGCTGGACCGGGAACCACCAGTTTTCAGTCCCAATTCGGGCGGGCTTTCCACCAATCTCTTGGTGGGTGAAAATCACCGCAAACGATCTTGGATGTCCTTGCTTTTTCTAGGCGTTCTTGCCTTCAGTCTTTGTTTTATCGGACTTGTTTTAGGCTTTATCTACGGAGATTCATACGGGCGTAAAAATGCTCAGTATGACAATCCTGCTTTGCGCGATTACTATGCAGGTAAATGCTACGATTATTGGGAAAAGCAGTTCAAGCAGACCTTGCATAGCTCTTTTGAAGAGGAAGCGAATGCGAGAAAGGGTCAGAATCAAAAGATCGATGAAATTTTCGCCAAAATGCAAGATATGGAACGAGCCTTAACTGAGTTCACTGCGGGCCAAACTCCAGTCGGAGCTGAGGCTGAAAAGAGCGCCGTCGCTACTGCCAAGACCCCAATGCCCAAAAAATTGTAAGTGAAAGGGAGGTCTCATGCTATGCGAACAAAGTTTAGGTGCTTCGTAGGAATTGCGTGGCTCTGTTACCCCAGTTTTGGATTCGCTCAAGGGATACCGGACGAGTTTCCAAGTTCTCCGATCATAGACCGTCAGGTGAGTTTTTGGGAAAAAGTTTTCTCGACCTATAAGAGTGATGAGTTCATCCTCCACGATCGTGACAATCTCGATATCGTGCTGAATTGTTTAAAAGTTCCAGTGTCTAGCAAGCCAGGAGCTGAGGATGGCCCTGTCAGTCCACCTGAGGACGAAATTGAAGCCTATCGCAAAGCAATGCGTCGATTTGTGACAGAAGGCTATGAAGCGCGCAATCAAGGCCGTCGCGAAAAAGAGATTTGGGACGCCTATCTAAAGAATCATGCCATCAAAGAGCTTCTGAGTGGCAATGCGAACCTGAGAGTGCAGGGTGGTTTGGCTGATACTTTCCTGGACGCTTCCCATCGAGCTGAGTTGTATTTACCTTTGATGGAGCGCATCTTTCGCGAACATGGTCTGCCAACCGACCTCACTCGAATTGTCTTCGTTGAGTCGATGTTCAATTTAAAGGCACGATCCAAAGTAGGCGCTTCTGGATTTTGGCAACTCATGCCTGGTTCTGCCAAGTCTTATATTAAAGTCGATCATAAGCGTGACGAAAGAAATTCTCCTCTTATTGCGACCAAAGCTGCCGCAGGGATTTTGCGCAGCAACTACAAAGCTCTTGAGCAGTGGCCATTAGCCGTGACAGCCTACAACCATGGACAGGGCGGAATGAAGCGAGCGATAGCTAAGCTTAAAACCAAGGACCTCTCCGAAATTATTCTCCTCTATGACTCTCCGAGTTTTGGTTTTGCGAGTCGAAACTTCTATTCAGAGTTTTTAGCTGCTATCAAAGTGCACAGACAGAGAATGGAACAACCTGTGCTATCGAAGGCATCAGCGGTGAGACCTAATAAAGGGTGAGGATTCGTTCAGCAGTTGACAGTCGACGCGCAAATCTTTACTACTCATTCCGACCGGGAGTGCAGCGAGTTTTCTCCCGAGCGATATAACACACTTTGAGTTGAGAATTCCATGGACGGATTACACAAGCTCAAGACCCCGGCTCTGTATGTGTCTCTTTTTTTTCAGACCTCGGCCATCTATCTGCTATTTCAAGCGACCAGTTTGCAAAGCCATAGCTATTTGCAAGAGGGTTTGTCAAGGCGAGCTCTGCGGGACTCACAGATTCCTCTAGAAAATCCAAACAGGCCGCAGCAACTGCAATGCAGTGAAGGCTTGGCCCTCTATCAGTGGGGTGGCGTGGGCTGCATATTGCTCTCCATGGGGAGCTTGAGTCCATTTTTTATGCAGAGGAAAAAAACCAGACAGGATTCTGAGCGTCAGCCCGAAATGTCGCGAACAGAACCTGATGTGTCTGATCCGGTGATGCATGGCGTGTATCGGAATCTGAAAAAAGGCTTGGAAGAGCTGGAAAGCTGTTTAAAGAGTCAGCCGGTGAGTGTCAATGACAGTCTTCTTTTGCGAACGGTCAACGAAAATGTTCGATTGATGGAAAGTCGCAATCGGAGCACCTATGAGTGTTTGCTTGCAGGTCATGATGAAATTCAAAAAGCCACCACGCGTTTGCATCGATTGATGGATCAATGTCGCGAAAGCGCCAACTATTCGGCGACCAACCGGGTGGACTGGAAAAAGAATAAGCTGGTCGACGTGCTCAGCCAGATGCGGCAAAACCTCGACAGTGTTGTAGATTTATCCAAAAATATCAACAGCATACATGGGTCTACCCTGCGGCTTTTGGCGGAATCTTTGCAAGGTGAATCCATCTTCAGCGAAAAAATCGGTCGAGCCCAAGAGCATTTGGAACGAGTTCAAAGCGGAGCCCATAGCGGGAATAAGGTGCATGATGGCGTTATTTCCATCATCGGCGAATCCCGTGACAATATCACAGGTGCTAGTAAATTCGTGAGTTCCATGGCCCAGAAGTGGGATGGTCTCGTGCAGATGACCGAACAAATCGACGAGATAGCTGAGAAGATCAACGCCCAGTCCTTGGCCGCTTCTATGGAGATGGTACGAGGCCAAAGCGGTCATGGTGTGACAGACCTATTTCCTTTGGGGACCGAGTTGCGAGGATTGGCAGCAAAGTTTCACACCTATGCTCGGCATATCAAAGATGCAATCTATGAAGTCCGTGATGAGATCAACAAGACCTCTCAGTATCTTTCCCAAGCGGGTTCTAAAGCGGATCATGCTTTTGTGTCCGTCAACCAGTGTGGTGAATACTATCGGAACAGTGTGGCGGCGGTCAAATATAGTGCTTCAGAGCTGCTGCTCCTTCAGCAGGAAGTCGGCATTCATATGAAAAAGCTGCAGGAAACTCGAACGATGGGTTTGGGTTCGGCAGACCTGATGAGCAATATGGATCGCTATCTGCAAGGACACAATAATTTCAGTAAGAAGGTGATGGACGAAACCAGTCAAATCACAGTTCATTCTGAGAAAATTTCGACCTTGCTGGCCAAGCAGTATCATGAGCTCAATCATTGCCAGAAAATTTTGGCTCAGAGCGCGCCGCTGCTCAGTGACTCAATTCGCTTCTCTACCGAGACTAAGCAAAGTATATCAACACTCGCGGCCTGTTTGGATCGCATTTATGCACAAGGTGATGAAGAGTCTCTTGACTCCGCGCCTCGTGGTGACGATGTACTGGTGACAAAGATAGAGGATTTTAAGCAGCTGATCGCCAGCGTGAAAGAGACGATGGAACCGAGCACCCAATCAGGTGTTATGAAACGATCTCTGGCCGTGCAAAGATCGCCGGCAACGTTTCGAGCCATGAACTGAGTTTGATCAAGTGGATGAAGGTCTTGTGAGATAAGGCGAGAGATTGTCCAGAAATGGCTTCTTCTCGCCTTCTGGTAAGCGCAGCGTGCAGCAAAGATCTTCGGCAAACTGCCGATCAAGAACAACGGCACTGTGCTTTTTGCAGAGGTATTCGAGGCGATTTTGTTCTGCATAGGGAATGCGCACAAGGATATCGACTAAAGGAATGAATTCCTCAATCGGCCCTTCTAGAATCAGCTGTTTGGCTGTGTTGCCATAGGCACGCACGAGGCCGCCTGCCCCGAGTTTCACCCCACCAAAGTAGCGAACGATAAAGATCACTACATTGATCAATCCCTGGCCTTCAATATGCATGAGGATAGGTCTTCCTGCGGTGCCAGACGGCTCCCCGGCGTCGGAGAATCTCTGCTGCAGTTGGTCCTGCTCAAAAAATTTGTAAGCGAAGGTTATGTGAGATGCATCCGGGAATTCAGTTTCCAGGGCAGCTTTGTGTAGCTTGAACTCGTCGAGGGATTGGCATGGAAAGCCAATCCCAATGAATCGCGAATGCTTTTCGATGAGTTCGACGCGATGAGGTCTGAGGAGAACGCGAGACACCTTCAACTACCGTTGAAAGAGATTCAAGCGAGGCCCAGTTTTCTCAACTGCTTCATCAGACGTTTGCGAGCAGCGGCCTGCTTCTTCTTACGTTTGATGGAGGGTTTTTCATAGTGTTGGCGTTTTTTGAGCTCCGAGATAGTCCCGGCTTTTTCGACTTGCTTCTTCAAAGCTTTCAGAGCTCTTTCGACGCTGTCACCCTCTTTAAGTCTTACTCCTGGCATAAACTCCCCTAACAAAGCGGATCTATGAGAGATCCTTAAAAACCAGATATATGATGCCTACAAATCTCAGCCAGCTGTGGCCGAGGGAAATTTGGAGCCCAATCCTAAACAATATTATGAGCGATTTCCAGACAATATTTGCGTCGGCAGACGTTTTTTAGCTTTTGCTCTTGGGACTTCACGCGTCTTCTGGGGGTTTGTCCTCTTTAAGCAGGGGAAGGGCAAGGGGTTTGAAGCTGGCGGACTGGCGTAGAGCATGCTGCAAACGCCTTTCATAGTCGCGAGCTGCTATCTCAATGACGCCTAAAGTGCGTAGGTGAGGGGTGATGAATTGCACCTCGAGTAAGCTGAAACCTTTGCTCCGTAGGTGTTCTGTTAAATAGTAGAGAGCTGCCTTCGAAGCATCGGTCACGCGGTGAAATTTTGATTCCGCAAAGAAGGCCCCACCAATCACGACGCCGTAAGTGCCCCCAACCAAAACTTCGTTCTGCCAGATTTCAAGAGAGTGAGCGTGGCCATCTTGATGTAGTTTGTGGTAAGCCGCGCTGATCTCCTCGTTGATCCAGGTCTCCGATCGATCGGCGCATCCTTGCATAACACCCATAAAGTCCTTGTCAATGCTCACAGCAAAGTCATGTTTGCGTAGAGAGCGTTGCAGAGATCGGGAGCAATGAAACCCATCGAGAGGTAAAACGGCACGGGGATCCGGATTAAACCAGATGATTTCTTCGGTTTCAGGATGAGGCATCGGAAAATAGCCATGACTGTAGGCAGCGAGCAGCAGTTCTGTCGTAAGAGTTGACGTCATCAGCAGGACCTCAGGTTCGGAACGTCCTTAACAGTCTTAGGTGCCCTGCTGACTTTTATCAATAACAGCCTGATAGACTTGAGATTCAACAAAGACTTTGAAGAGCTGGGAATCAACTTTCCCGGCTTTGACCTCCATCTCGATGATGTCCAAAGCGCGAGGCACCGGCACCGCTTTTTTATAAGGCCGGTCGGCAGCCGTCAGGGCATCGAAGATGTCAGCTATAGTCATCATACGGGTCTGGGCTGGAATTTCATCATCATGTGAGCCTCCTGGGTATCCCGTTCCATCGAGCTTCTCATGATGCTTGGCAGCGATCTGAGGAACGTTCGGGAACGATCGGCCCCAAGGGATTTTACGTAAGAACTCGTAGGTATGGGTTACGTGGCTTTGGATTTCAGCAAATTCTTCACGGGTCAGCGAACCCCTCGACACCGAAAGAGCTTCCAATTCGCGGTAGTTCAAGAAAGGTCGACTTTTTTGGCGACCATCACGGAAAGACATGTTGGCGATATCCTTCAGCCGCTCAAATCCACCTTGTTCCAGGACTGTCGGCTCGTTGGATTTAAGGATGAACTGCAGGAAATCCTCGAGTTCATTGATGCGATTTTCATAGGTGGTACGGAAAGTCTCGGGCCCGAACCCAGGGGCGACGGTAGTTTTGCCACTTAAGAAGGCGATGTATTCACGCAGATATTCAACTTCAAAGCGAGCCCTGATGTGCTCAAATCGTTCCAAGAGGAGATCGAGTTCCCAAGGATAGAGCTTCTTGGCTTTGATCAACACCTGTTCGCGGACACCAAGCTTGCCGAAGTCATGCAAAAGCGATGCGTATTCAATTTCTTTCAACTGCTTCTTGTCGAATCGCATGTCTTTAAAGTGACCCGTATCAATTTTATTGATGATCTCGGCCAGGCCCACAGTCAACTTCGCAACCCTATGGGAGTGACCACTTGTGGTCGGATCCCGCTGTTCGATGGCCGTAACCGAAGCGTGAACAAAGCCTTCGAACAGCATTTCCTTTTCATGCGTGAGCATCGCATTTTCCAAGGCAATACCGGCCTGCTGGGCAACGATCTCGGCATATTCCACATCAGTGTCATCGAAGGGCAAGACGTATTCGGTGAAGTCTTTGATACCTTTGAGATTTTTTGTGTTCGGGCGCTTGCGATTGATCAGCTGAATCACGCCGATCACACGATAGCTGATATCGTACATGGGAATCGTCAGCATCGAACGACATTGATAGCTGGTCCTGAGATCGAAAGTTTTATCATGCTTGGCGTGATAGGGATTCTTATTGGGATCCTCATCCAATAAATAGAGATCAGGAATATTGATCGCCTTCTGGTGAATTACGGCGCTGCCCACCATGGAGCGTTCGCTGACCGGAATCACGAATTCTTCCAGCTCCTGGAAGACAGTTTCGTTTTGAGTCACCTTAAAAATAATTTTGCTTATGGTTTCCATTTGGTCATTCCAATCTACAGTGTAGATGGAACCCGCGTCAGCATTGGTGATTTCCCGTGCCTTTTGTAAAATCAGGGATAGCAGTTTCTTGCTATCACGGACCCCGTTGAGCTCGCGAGAGACTCGAAGCACGTATTTGACGTGCTCGTTGGTTTCCTTGACATTCTTATTGGTGCGTTCAGCTTTCAGAACCAGGGTTTGCAGTTTATGGAAATTTTGAACATCGATGATCAGCTGGCGGACGCGACAGGGGAAAGCCAGACATCGAAAGCTTGCCAATTCCAGATCGGAGGGCAGATTGATGAGATCTTCATCGGCACCCGTGCAGATAAAGCAAAGACCTGTGTCATGGGCTTTGTCAAGGAACACAGAGATTGCAGCTGGATCTTGCCAGGCTCGATCTTCGAAGAAAATAAGAGTGATATCGTCCTTTTGCAGACTGACAACACCGTCCATGGGCACTTCAAACTGGAAACTTGCCAGCTCGGCGGCTTGGTTCAAGGCTGCGGTGAGTTCGATGAAGCTCCCCACCACAATGGGATGGGCTTGACCGATGATGGGCCTGGGATTTTGCTCTTTGGCGTTAGAACTCATAGGCTCTCGTCAACTTTTCGCTTGTGAAGGCTACACACGAGCTGTTTATAAGAAGGATCCCCGGACATAGGGATCGGGGGCTCTTGCCTTCATTTTACATCAGTATGACGGTGCTAGCAAAAGAGGCAAAAAATTCCTGGCCACATTTGGCCCGTAAGGAGCGATGCAATGGACTTCGGTGTGGTTTTGGATTTGGAAACGACGGGTCTCAATCCTGAAGTCGATCGTATTATCGAAATCGGTCTTATCGAATTTGGTGTAGGCGAATCCGGAAAACCAGAAATTCTCAATATGTATGGTGGGCTCGAAGATCCGGAGCAGCCGATCACTCCTGAACTGCAAAAGCTCACAGGATTGAACGATGGCATGCTCAAAGGGCAAAAAATCGATTGGGAGTTTGTACGTAAAATTCTGGAGCGGAGCGCTTTGGTGGTCGCGCACAACGCCCAATTCGACCGAAGTTTTATGCAAAGACGTAGTGAATACAGTGGATTGGATCCGCACTGGGCTTGCAGTCAGAAACATATCGATTGGGAAACAAAGGGTTTTCGTACCCGGGCGCTCAACTACCTAGCGGCCGATCATGGCTTCGTCAATCCCTTCGCTCATCGAGCCCTTTTTGATTGCGCCACCACCTATCGCCTGATCGAGCCCTACTTCACCGAACTGGTGCAGCGTAGCTACTACAGAGAATGGCGTATACTGGCGACCCATGCTCCTTTTGAGACTAAGGATATCTTACGCAACAATCGGTATCGATGGGACAATCAACGGCGAGTATGGTTCAAAGACGTGCTGGAGGACCATCTCGAGACCGAGCGGAGTTTTCTCAAGACCGAGGTCTACACCAAGATGCAGGACATGCACCAGGAAGAGGCTCTGGATCTGTGATGGGTTCGCGTTCCCGTTATAAGGCGGGAACGCGGCGAGAACTCATTTCACGTTGTTAACAGCTTGCTTGAGCAAGGCGCCTGGACGGAAAACGGGAACTGTGCGGGCGGGGATCTGAATCTCTTCGCCGGATTGCGGGTTGCGACCCAAACGGGCTTTGCGTTTGGAAACCGAGAAGGTTCCAAAGCCAACCAGTTTCACGCCTTCTTTTCTCTTGATGTTCTTTTCGATGATGGACGTGAAAGCGTTCAGAAAACGGTCGGTATCAGCCTTCGTGTTACCTGTCTGCTTTGCGATTGCGTCGATGAGCTCGGAACGGTTCATTGTGAACTTCCTCCAAAACTGGCAAAGAATTTTAATTTTCATTGAAAGTAGCTTGATTGCTCGGGCTAGGCAAGTCTTTTGCGTTCTTCACAGAAAAATAGCAAAAATCTTTCACTTATCACGCTTATAAGAATACAGAGGCCTCAGGTCAACGTCGAAAAATGAAAAGTTGCTTTCAGCCCGGGAAGCGCTCAGGCTGAGGAAACCGTGGGTGGATTGTGCAAAACGAGCTAGTGGATCCCCCGAATGAATTGGATAGAGCTGTGCACCTCCGCCGCCGGAAACGAAGAGATCTAGCGAACAATCCTTGTCCTGGCGATGCTCAAGATGGTGAGAATGCCCTGATATATAGAGGGCTCCACTGCCGCAAAGGGATTTGTGAATAAACCAAGCCGAAAGCGAAGCTTCGTGTTTCCCACTTGTGCGGGTGATCGGGTGATGACCAATCACGATGCGCAAGGGCAGGGATCGATCAGCGAGAGCCTTACGCATGAAATCCAGGGCACAAAAGGCCGACGACCCACATAGATCGGGAATATTGGTATCGATAGCGATGATTTTTGCTAATTCACCAAATTGAACGCTGTAGAACCGATGAGGCATGCGCCACTGTTTTTGACTATGACTGTAAGCTATTTGTGCCTCAGGATGTCCCTTGTAGTCATGGTTACCGAGGATCGCATAAAATGGGACCTGACTCAGGCATGGCTTTTCGTAAGGGTCTCGAAATTTACTTTGCCACTGCGGATCGCTAGGATTTTTCACACCTTGGGGATAAAAATTATCACCCAACATGAAGACGGCAGCCAAATGATGGGTCAGGCAATAGCGTTCCATGGCCTCAGAAACTTTAAACTGATCGGGAAGCCCGCTGCCACTATCTCCAAAAAAGAGCAGCTCAACCTGATCCTCAGCCTTTTCATGAAGGACGATAGGACTGCCGTCCCATCCGGGGGCGGTGCTTCTCCAGGCCAAAAAAGCAAGGGTCATACCCGTGATTGTAAGCACAGCTGCAATTTTTATTCGACGCATGGATTTCCTCGACAAGCCTGGAAGTTGACGAGGATAGCACAGCTTGGCGAAGACTGGCCTCTTGAAAAGCAGGACAGGGAAGCGAAGTTGAAGCTTCGCCGGCAATTTTTAGAAAATGTTGATGTCGGGAAATTCAGTCGGCAGCTCTTTAAAGAGATAGGTCGGTTCACTTTGAGGCTCAGACTGATGGTAGCTGGTATAGGTATTCAGGACTTTTTTGACGTAATTTCTCGTCTCTGCGTAGGGAATGAATTCTACAAAGGCGTCGACAGGACAGTTTTGGCATTCTTTAAGCCATTTGTTCACCATTTGGGGACCGGCATTGTAAGCGGCGACGGCTGGGATTTCATGCCCATTGTAGTAATGGAGCAGCAAGGCTAGGTAGAGACTGCCATACAGAATATTTGTATCCGTGGCCTGAAGTTGATCCAAACGGAAATCCTGATCGTCCAGCAGTCGAGCCAAGCGAACCGCCGTATAGGGCATCAGCTGCATAAGACCCTGGGCGCCAGCCGCAGAAAGTGCCCTTGAATTGAAAGCGCTTTCCGAGCGGATGATGCTGAAAATCAGATACGGGTCAAGCTCCATAACCTTTGCAATTTCATGGACATAGTTGGCAAACGGAATGGTTTCGCTGCGGCTCCCAGGAGCCGGAATACTGACCGGAGATTTCGGTGCAACGGGCAATTCATTGCGGTCAGCGGGTTTGAAGGCGGCCAACAAGGCTTTGGCGGCCATAGGTTCTGACGACAGCGTCGGCTGGGATTCATCGGTAGCGGATGGCGTGTGATTCTTTTCCGCCAAATTTCTTCCTTGGGCTAGAGCGGATTTGGCAAGCATTCCGTAATAACCGAGTGGTTGCCGCTCGAGCAGAACTTTGAACATCTTTTGAGCTTCGTCGATCCTGCCACTGCCCAGGGTTGCCTTACCCCTCCAGTAGAGAGCGGCTTCTCGGCGGAATTCAGCTTCGTTAAACACATGCTCACCCTGAGCCATCATAAAGCGCTTGGCCGATTCCAAATTACCGCTGGCAAGCGAATTCCAGAAGTAGTACCAGCGATAGCGAGGATGATCTTTCTTTTTCATCAGTTGACCGTAGAGCTGCGCCGCCTGTTGAAACTGTCGCGAACTCATCAGACTCTTTGCTTGTGACTCTTGAAAGAGGATTTCAACCGGACCAGCGCCCTTGGTCAAGCTTGGGAACTGATTCAAGGCAATCTGGTGATCGCCCTTTTCCGAATGAATATAAGCAGCCCAATTGGTCAAATCTTCGCGAAGTTTCGGCGTTAGATTGGTTTGAGATAAGGAAGCTTGAACAAGGTTCAAAGCGTCATCATAAAGCTGGAGATAGGCATACAGCCGAACCTGGTCAATCACTTCCAGTTTGATGGCCACATCTTTACTCGTTCGCCGCAAGGGAGTCGAAACGAGACTCAAGATCCTTTTTTGCTGGTCAGGCAGTTGCGAAGAGTTCCGATAAACTTTCTTCATCAACTGGTACGTGAAAGCATAAGCCGGCTTCAATGTCCCTTGGGCATGATCAATCAGGCGATCGAGGGTTGCCTTGGCCTCTTCACTGACGGGATATTGGTCGAGCAAAACTTCAAGTTGCTGAAAATAGGCTGCATGCTCGCCTTGAGCTAAATAGATTTCTGCGGCTCGTTTTAAGAATCGGTCTCGGCGAACAGTCCTGGGATAACTGGTATAGTAGCGTCGATAGACGGCGATGAAGTCGCTGGTGAGATTGAGCGAGTCGTTGGTGTCCAGAAGCATCTCAACCAAAGAAAGTCGAAGAGGCTCGGCTGGGTTGGCTTTGATTTGGACTTCCAATTCCCTTTTCGTCTCAAGGTCCAAGAGAGCCGCATGGCGAAAACGAACCTTCATGTGCTCGATTTCAGCATCAAAGCGGCTTAACTCGGGAACTAAAGGATTACGCAAGGATTCAGCAATACCCAAATATGTTCGAGATAGTCGATAGTTGCTGTCCCAATAGAAAGCCGCAAGCATAATCGCCGCCTGCAATCTTTTGCTTGGCTCCATATCGCTTTGCACCTGTTCTGCTAATGCATTCAGGGCATTACGGGCTTTTTCTTGCTGCTGCCCTTTGATGGTTCCTAGGGCTTGTCTGAGAGTTTGGTCAAAAGCAGGTTCAGCCTGTACCGAATGGGACCGGCCCGAAACGAGCCATAAGGCAGCAAGCAGCATGATGTAACGCAAGTAGCGACTCTTCACAATATCAACTCCTGGAGGAATGCCCATCGCCCTATCGGAAGCTTCTGGACGCGACTTTATCCAGGCTTCGAGTTGCCAGTGATCACGGGACTTTGAAGGATGATTTAGGATCTTCATTTATCTTACGGTAAGATTCGCGCGCTGGGAAAATTTTTCTAAGCAAAATTCCGCAACTTGCAGCCGGCAATTCTTATCTCCCAAATTGTGTTCAAGAATTTTCACAAAATGTCGAAAAGAATGAGATAAGTTTCCATGCGACTCAGAATGGGGAGATCGAGCCTTGAAAAGCTTGCTTATGGTAGCTCCACTCTTATTGGCGAGTGCCTGTAATGACTCCGGTCAGGCCGTAAATCGCCGTGGCGAAGTCGCGGCAGGAATCAGCAGCGTGATCCCTGAAGAAGCGAGCAATTCGGATGGTGATATTCAAAATAAGACCGCTGATTCAACAGATTACGCGGCTCCCAAGCTCGTGGAAGCAAAAAATACCGCGGCTTTGAGCGCCGAATTCAAAGCGAATATCGGTTTGGTCAGCAAGGTCGCTGCCACTCAAATTATACTTTTTGGCAAAGACGGCAAGTCTTGGCAGTACAATCCAGCTGATGATACCCCGCCCAAGGTCCTGGACGCCGTGATCGTGAAACCTCAGGGCTATAATCTCTATACCTTACCTGATGGCAAGTTTTGGTTGGTTGGGCCTCAAACCTTAGGCCGACGTAAAGCTGGCGATGCTGCCGGTGGAGCAGTCCCAGTGGAGAACTTCGATACCTCGACGATCAAGGGCGATTGGAGCAAAGTTCGCGTGCTCTATACGGCAGTGGATACGATTATTCTCCAATTAGATACGAATATAGCCATCCTCACGATTCGCAGTGGAACGCCTTCCTTAAGCCAGTTTAGCAGTACGTTACCCGTGGCTTTGGAAGGTGGAATCGTCGCGGCAGGTGAAACGGAAGCTGGCGGTTACTGGTTCGCTTCCAAAGAAGTCGTAGCTCTGCTGGAAACCCAAGGTCTGAAAATGGCTTGGGCGCGGGCCAAAATCCCACTCACAGGCCATGAAGACTATTCGCAAGTCGCCATGCGGATCGATTCGAGCAAGAAGGAAGCGGTAGGAGATATCCTGATGTTACAGGGCGATCAGTTCTGGTCGGTAACCGGAGCCGCTATTCAGTAAGACCTCCAGCCCAATGAATTTTAATTGTAAGCCCATCGATTCTTAGCCAAGGATCGATTTTTTTTATCCTCACTTTGCTTTTATTCATGGCTTAATGACTCATCTAAATCCTGCAGAGCTCTTGCGCAAAAACTGGCCAAAAACCCCTGCTTTGGTTAAACTCCAATTTGAAGAGCGCTCATTTCCATTGTGCCTTCTTGAAGGAGTAAAGCCAGTCTATGCTAGACGTCCATATTGCTCAGGAATTGATTCAACAGGGGCTGTCTTTTGGTGCTGATTTCGTCGATGTCTATGTCGAACAAACTGTTCACAGTGTCATCGCCATCAAAGATCAAAAAGTCAAAGACATCAAAACAGGAACCGACTTCGGGATCGGCATAAGAGCTCTGTTTGGTGATAAGTCCGTGTACGGATATACCAACATTGCCGAACGGGAGGAGCTTCTCCGCATTGTAGGCCTCATCTGTGGTCTGGACCAAAGACTTGGATCAGGTCAGGCCAGAGCACTGAATCTCAAAAGGGCTCCACAGCGCCAAGCTTCCCGCAAAGGCTTAGACCTCGACAGCGTCTATGCAGATAAGATTGAATATTTGCTGAAAATAGATCAACTCGCCCGCAAGAATCCAAGCATTGTGCAAATGGATATTGGCAGCTTGCAGAAATGGCAAACCATTCAAGTGTTCGATTCAGAAGGCTTAGCGGTTGAAGATCAGCGGCACTATACACGTTTGCCAATGACCGCAATCGCCGCAGACGGCAGTCGCCAGGCGCGTTCCTTTCATGGTCCAGGTGGTGCTCAAGGCTGGGAATTAACCGAGGCATGGAAGCCCGAAGAGATGGCCGAGCTCTTAGTGAAGCGGGCTCTCACGGTCTTGCATGCTGATTCATGTCCGGCTGGCAAAATGCCGGTAATTATCGACAATGGCTTTGGCGGTGTTATTTTTCACGAGGCTTGTGGCCATCTTTTGGAAACCACTTCAGTTGAAAAGAAAGCCTCGGTGTTTCACGATAAGATGGGACATATGATTGCCCATGAGGCGGTCAGTGCGGTCGATGATGGGACTTTGCCGGGTCTTTGGGGTTCCCTCAATATCGACGATGAAGGCATGGCCACCCAAAAAACTCAACTCATCAAGAATGGCAAATTGGAAGCATTCCTGGTGGATCGGTTGGGCCATATGAAGACGGGCTATGCTCGAACCGGGTCTGGACGACGCCAGTCCTACAAATTTGCCCCCGCTTCCCGCATGCGAAACACTTATATCGAAGCTGGACCTCATAGTCTTGAAGCGATGATTGGCTCGGTCAAAGAAGGTCTTTTTGCTAAAGTGATGGGGGGCGGGAGTGTGACCCCTGGTACGGGAGATTTCAACTTCGCAGTTGAAGAAGCTTATCTCATTAAGGATGGAAAACTTGAACGACCCGTAAGAGGTGCGACCTTGATCGGATCGGGTCCCGATATCTTGCGCAAGATTTCCATGGTTGGCAAGAATTTGGAACTATCGCCTGGAATGTGCGGTTCAGTCAGTGGTTCGATTCCGGTGACGGTGGGGCAACCAGCCTTGAAGGTCGATGAAATTTTGGTCGGAGGAGAAGCCTAATGGTAGGGAAACAAGGACGCGAACTCTGCTTCAAAGTCATTGATATGGCCAAAAACTTGGGTGTGCAGCAATGCGATGTGATTTTGCAGCGAGGCAAGTCATTTTCCTTGAATGCTCAGCAGGGAAAAATTGATAAATCCAAGGTGACAAGCACCCAGGTCCTGGGGATTCGAGTGTTGCAGGATCAAAAAGTAGGAATCGCCGCCAGCGAATCCTTGGAAGATTCGGCTTTGCAGCTTTTGGTGAAGCAGGCCTTGGAGACAAGCCGCTATTCTAGTGCCGATCCTTACCAAATCATCGATCAGAAAAATCCGGGCGATATTGTCGAAATGAATCCTGCGATGAATAAAGCTGATAGCGCGCCGGTCAAGGATAAAGTTGATTTGACTCTGCGCTTGGAGCAGGATGTCCTTAAGTTTGATTCTCGTATCCGCAATGCGCCTTACAATGGTTATGCAGATGGTGAAAGCGAACACTTTTATGCGAATCATCTAGGCGTTTTTTGTTATCAAAAAGAGCGGTCATTTTCCTGTTACACATCCGCGTTGGCCAGTGAAGGAGAAACGCAATCGATGTATTCCGGATCGAGCGTCGCTCGGTCATTTGCCGAACTTGACCTCAATTACTGTGTCACGCAAAGTGGTGATACTTCGATTCGTTTGCTCGCGGCCAAGCCTATTCCGACCGGTCGCTATGATGTTATTTTTGATGTCGATGAGTGGCAGAGTTTACTGGGGGCTTTTTTAGGAGCTTTTTCTGCCAAAGCAGCGATGGAAGGAACGGCCTTCTACCGGGAAAAATTAGGGCAAAGCATTGCATCCACCGATCTCACGATACGAGATCGTCCGCTTTATGCAGACGGTTTTTCTCTCAGCAGCTTTGATGATGAAGGCGTGGCTCGCCAGGACCTTAGTTTGGTCGAAAAGGGAGTTCTTAAAAGCCTTTTTCACAACAGCGCCACGTCTCGTTACTATAAGGTGCCCAACACTGGGCACGCGGCGCGCGGACCAAGGGGATCCTTGGGTACGAGTAGCACCCAATTGGTTTTAGATCCTGGACAGGCTTCAGTGCAGGAACTCTATGCTGGAACCACCTTGAAAGTGATTTCACTCAAAGGCCTTCATTCAGGAACCAACGCGATTTCCGGATACTTTTCCTTGGCTGTCGAGGGAATCTTCATGCGCAACGGACAGCCAGAGCAGTATGTGAAGGATGTCACACTATCCGGGAACTTCTATGAATTGCTGCAGCAAATCCAAGCTGTAGGCAGTCAACTGGAGGCATCGTCAACTCGGAGTTTCTTTAGCCCTGAGATTCGCTTTGGCAGTCTCAGCGTCGCCGGAAGCTAAACGTAAAAGGGAAGGTCATGAGTGGATTTTTGGACGTTGGAACGAAAGCTCCTGCTTTCTCTCTCTTGAATCAAGAGGGAGACAAAGTAAGTTTGAAAGATTTCAAAGGTGAAAAAATCGTTGTGCTCTATTTCTATCCAAAGGCCATGACTCCTGGCTGTACCACCCAGGCTTGTGGCATTCGCGATAGCAAACGGAAACTGAGCAGTAACGGCATCGTTGTCTTGGGCGTAAGCCCCGATTTGCCAGATAAATTGGCCAAGTTTCGTGACAAAGAGACCCTCAATTTCGATTTGCTATCCGATCCGGACCATGCCCTGGCGGAAGCTTACGGTGCTTGGGGGAAAAAGATGAACTATGGAAAGGAATATATGGGAATCTTGCGCTCGACCTTTATCATCGGTACGGATGGAAAGATCAAGCACGTGATGCCCAAGGTCAACACCAAGACCCATCATGATGATGTTTTAGAGTGGATCAAAGCCAATCTTTAACGCGGCCCCCCGATCAAAAGGAAGAGCCGAGTCTGGGGCCAAGGTGAGAGCCTTGGCTCGATTCCTTTGCGCGGTTCGCTCACTTCGGATAGCGAATGGTCATCTCACTGAGCAAGTTGTCAGCTCCATCTACTTCTTTCATGACCCAAAGCATATAACGAATATCAACGTGAATGGCCCTGGTTATGTCTGGGTCGAAATACCAATCTTTTGTTATAGATTCATAGGTGGAATCGAAATTGAGTCCCACCAGATCGCCATGTTTGTTCAACACCGCAGAGCCTGAATTGCCACCTGTTGTATCAGCCGTGGAAAGGAAATTAACAGGCACAGTGCCAAGCGCTTTATCCTTGAATTTTCCGTAGCGTTTGGCCTGGGCAGCAGTTAGCCAGTTGTTGGGAAGTTCAAAGGGGCTTTTGTTGGTAAATTTTTCCAGAACGCCTTCCAGTTTGGTGAAAGGGCCTTTGAGGACTCCGTCTTTTGGAGAATATGCCGCGACTGTTCCGTAGGTCACACGCAGAGTGGAATTGGCATCCGGATAAACGGGTTTACCCTGGGAACGCTTCCAATCGATGACGGCTTGCATATACTGGGGAAAAACGCGTTCCAAATTGCCATCAATTTCCTTGCGACGATCTTCCAAAGACATAGCGATGTCATGAAGCTTCACGGCTAGTTGCAAAAAAGAATCCGAGGATTGTTTCATGCTGTCCTGATTCTTGCCCACCCATTCGAGTCGTTTGCTCGTGTCAGCCAGCTGGGAATTTTTATAGAGCTTTTCCAGGGCGTCTGGCTTGGGAAGTGCATCACTCAGCCCTTTAGGATAAAGGGCTTCCGGCAATTTGCGAAAACGCTCCATTCCAGCTTTCCAGCGCGCTTGATCCACCTCGCTGACGAAGGTTTGCTCTAAACGTGATAGGCGAGCTTTAATGAACGGTAAATCGCGATCTTGAAAACCCGATTCGCGGTCCTTATCAGCTTTGTTTTGCTCGACGGCGAGGCGATAGAGTGTCAAAGCGCTGCTTAAGAGATCGCTGCGAGTGGCAACGGTCCAAGCGAACATTTCTTCGGTGAGGGCGAAGTCAGCCTGAATGATCGATTCCAGGTCGCTGAGAACGCGTTGCATGGTTTCGGCGTTAGCTTGTTTGCTCAGCCACGTGCGAAATTCCTTGCTTTGAATATCTTTAATCGCCGCGATATCTTTGCGAGCGAAACCGTCAAGGAGCCCTTGAGTTTTCTTCATACCATTGTTGATGCTTTTTACGACGCTGGCATAGCGAACCTGAAATTCGGGGTTGGTTTGAGTGGCTTGATCAATGGCAGCGACATCTGCCTGAGCTTCAGCGACTCGCCGTGGGAAGCTGATATCACGTGCAAAGCGAATTTCGCTTGGCAATTTATAACGACTGGTCCGACCAGGGTATCCAGCAAGCAAAATGGGATCGCCATCCTGCAAACCCTCGGCGGAAACTTTAAGGAAATCTTTCGATGAAAAAGGAATATTGCTTGGTGAGGGATCAGCCGGTCTTCCATCCTTACCTACGTAGGCGCGAAGAAAGGCAAAATCTCCCGTGTGCCTTGGCCATTCGAAATTATCGATCTCGCCCCCATAGTTGCCAATTTTATCCGAAGGCGCATAGACCAAGCGAACATCACGAATCATCATTTGCCGGATTCTATAGTATTCCAAACCTCGGTGGAAAGCTGGAACCGAACAACGGTAAGCTTTATCCTGCTCACATTCGGCAATCAAGGCCTTGATGCGCTTTTGAATCTCGTCATAGCGTTGCCGACCTGTGAGATTTTTCTCGAGTTGACTGAGGACAGTGGCCGTGACGTTTTCGACTTTGTCTGTGACATAGACGCGGGTATTCGGAGTGCCTGGCAATTCTTCAGTTTTAGACTTCGCCAGAAATCCATCAGCGATCAGGTTTCGATCGGCTGTGGAGTTATGTTGGATATCACCGTAGGCACAGTGGTGATTGGTCACAAGCAAACCTTGAGCTGACACGAAAGATGCCGAGCAGCCGCCGAGCGAGATCATGGCGCTCATCGGTGCCTTAGTAAGATCGGCGAGTTTCTCTGCTGGAGTTTGAATTCCGACGCGCTTCAGCTCGGTCTTCAGTTGCGGCAATTGGTGAGGCTGCCATTGCCCCTCATCAGCGAATGCAGGGAAGTTGAGGACGAACAGGAACATGGGGAGACGCGTTCTGATCTTCAATGGATACTCCTGGCTTGTCTTGCGGCCAGAGTATAGCCAGCCCAAGAAAGTCTGCCAAGGTCCAAACGGGCTGGTGCAAGAACTCCGGAGCGCAGGCGGCCTAAGGCCAGAGTGGCTTTATTTCTCCTAAACTACTTGCCGGCATCTATGTCGATGATCGCCGAAATATTTTGAGATCTTTACGGGCTTTTCACCTTAATTGACGCTAAACAGCCAGTGAAACCGGTGCAAACGAACTCTCCTTCGACCGTGGTTTTCGAACATTTCATTGTCTCGTTTTCAGGCAGATTTGAGACAAAGGTAAGATTCTTCTTGCTATCAGAACAATATTTACCTTCTCTCTTGTAAATTGAAAGTGTCGAAACGAAGGTGCCATTGGCAGATAGGGCAATAGATAATTCACGGTCAACGCCGCAGGGCCCTAATAAAGTTTCAGAAAGACTGCCGGGGTCCTGACCTTTGCATGCATCATCCGATGCCGTTGGGCCCGTGGGAAACATCGGGACGCCTCCCGTTTCGGTGACGACTGGCGGCAATTTTGTCGATCCTTCGCTTGGCCCAGGGATAGGTTCGGGGTTGATCAGAACAAAGCTTGCCTGCTTACACTTTTGAAAAAAGGCCAGATTGTTACCATCTAAAAGGCTGCAGGTCAGAGATTTACTGCCAGATAATGCCCTTAGATCACAGCTCATCGTTTGTCTCAGACCGAGTGATTCGAAGAAAGACACACTTGAATTGTTAACAGAATATTTTCCGCTCTCGCTGCTGAAATTATCAGAATTCTTTACGGAGGTTAAACTCCACGCTCCATCCTTCTGCAAAAGCAAGCTTAGATCAGGTTCCGTTGATCCCACACAGGAACCTGTCCAACTGGAGCTCATTGTTGTGCCTTTAGGAAATAGCGGCTCATTATTTCCGACTTGAATTTCGGGGACTTCTGCTTGCTTGCTAGTAACTTTGCAGGAACTCACGCTAACGACTAGCACCACTCCCAGGACAAATGATGGTATACGAAAGGCCATGGATGATATCCCCTAAGGTTGACTTGGATTTGATCGACATATAGATTATATCATACAACTTTCGCGTGGCTGCCAATACAAGTCGGAATAGGTTTTGGGAAGTCCGCTGCCGGGGATTCCCAATTCGGAAGGCGCCGGGCGTTAGACCATGATTTTTGCTCCAGTGCTATTGATACTGAATCGAAGAGATTTGAACTGATTGCGAAGGTCCGGAGTAGTCCGTGATGACCACGACGCTGACCGGAGTGACCATTTTTTCGAAATGTTTCTCCTGGTGGCCCGTGAATTCCATGATGCGGCCTTGTCCGTCAACAACCACAACCTTATCGTAGCCATCTTCCACATCGAAGTTTAAATCAAAACTCACCGCTGCTGAGGTCTTGCTGGAAAAGTTCGCTAGTGTTTTGTTCAGTCGATCGGCAAAGGGGCCAAATTGTAACTGATTCGGTCTCTCTTCAGGTTCATCGATGCTTTCAGCCAATTTTATCATCTCAGCTGCTGCTGGCAGAAAGCTGGCGTAATTTTCTTGATTGTCAGCGTCACCGTTATGAATCCCGATCACTCGAGCTGTGTCGGCGTCCAAGACTGGACTGCCGCTATTGCCAGGCAAAGTATCACAGCGATGATGGAATATGCGATTGTCCGACTCGGTATCTTGCCAGGAGGTCCCACAGGGATCGCTGAAGCTCAAGGTCTTGTCTTTAGGAAAGCCAATAACAATCGCCTGCTCAGCAAATTTTTGAACGCGGGCATCCGCTTGAATTTCGATGCTGGCCGCCGGTGCTGGGTCCACCAGAAGCAATGCATAGTCAGCTTTGTCATCGAGCTGATACTGCAGAACTTTCATGCAGCGCGAGTGAAGATTCACTTGGGTATCGGCGGTCTGTCCCCAGGCAATGTCGAGACTATGGCAGGAATAGTCTTCCAGGCTCGGGGTATGGATGGTCAGGCAGTGTCCCGCCGTGGCAACGATACCATGCCCTAAATGAAAAGCAGTGCAGCCACCGGTCATTTTTCCAATGCCCGGCAGATCGGCTTTGAGCTTTTCGTTCAAATCACTGTTGGTATCAATCAACTTCATCGAATTCTGGGCAATGATACTGCTAGATTTGGACGTTTTGTTGGCGGGAACGCCTCCACAGGCTGTGGTGAATGTCACAACAGTGGTTGTTTTGAACAGGAAATCGCCGATTCGACGCATAGCATCCATCCATCATTAGATATTGATTTCTCATTACCTAAACAGCAAAGAGCGTACCAATCGAGCTGGATCCCCCTATGGGGCGAACTCTTCGCTGGGGTCCTCAGAAAATTGGCCGTTATAGAGCTTGAATGGGAGGTTTTCACACGGATTTGCAGATTTGGAGCATATTTAACAAGACGAGCTGCTGCAAGGCGGCAGCTTACGCGCAAATTATTCGCTCATGGTCTCGTTAGGACGCTGATCCTGGCTGTAGAGGGTCGTGACGGGACCATCGGTTGGCTCTAGAGTCACGATGATCTTTGCTGGCACAAGGTCTTTGCAGCGGCGCGTGCGATGGTCTGTGATGGTTGCCAGGACAAAGGTATCAGCGTTCACAAAGCTGCCCTGATAGATTTTTGATCCACAGTTTGAACGAACGAATGTAAGTTTAGTAAAGCGAGTGTTGGGACGAACAGCAATTTTGCATGTCCCTTTAACGAAGTCTTCCAAGACGGCGACGTCGCCGAGAATTTTACCGCGATCCAAAATCAATCCAGTGCCCAGGTTGCAGGAGCTGGAGACATAGTTCGGTTCGGAATAGAGGTCAAACGATCCGTTCTGTAAGGCAGCGCCGGCAAAGCTCGAAGTGGAGGCTAGACATAATAGCATAGCTGTGGCAACAGTTCTCATGAGATTCCCTTGATGTGTGATGGATAGCGCCATATGTAGGCCCGCTCTATGGTTCAGAGCTGAGGCGGCAGACAACCATTGCACAATGTGTCGCTAAAGAAAAGCCTTGGCCAGCCAATCAATTGGCTAGCACCGGCTGTCACCTAGCAAGTGGCTAAAGGAAAGGTTGTTCACGATGTTGGGAGTAAAAGCTCTGCTGCTCGCTGGCCGAATCCATCAACTGCTTCATGAAAAACTCGGTGACTCGCCTCGCGTAGTCATAGCGCGTGGTTTCATGCTTCCAGCCATGGCCTTCGTGTTCGTAAACTTTGAGCTGGACGGGTGAGCCTTGTCGTTCGAGCATGGCATGCAGCTGCTGAATTTGCTCCACAGGCACGAGTTTATCTTGAGCCCCATGGAAGAGCGCCAGCGGGGTTTGAATGCGCCCGGCACGTAACAGCGGTGATCGAGCGAGCATTTCATCGCGGGTGCAATCGCCCAGAGCCCATTGAAACTCCGCGTGCTTGAGCGGCGAGCATCGCTGCAAAATGTCGGGTAAATCGGTGTAGGGATGAACGGCAACCGCAGCACTCACCAACTTCGGAAAACGGATGAGAACATTGAGCACTGTCATGCCACCAGCCGCACCACCCCAAAGACCGACTCGCTTGGGATCGATGAGCCCTTGCTTGGCTAGCCCAGAGACGGACGAAGCCACATCTTCTGCATCAATTTGTCCCCAACGTCCGGCCAAGGACTGTTGATATTCAGTTCCATATCCCCAGCTGCCGCGATAGTTCACATACAAAAAGGCAAAACCCAGTTGAGTGAAAAATTTGGCTTTAGCAGGCCAACCTGCGCTGACCTGTTCGACGGGACCTCCGTGCACGGCAATGATCAGAGGCAAGGGGCCGCTCGTATCTTTTGGCTGATAGAGCAATCCGTGCACTCTTTTGCCGTCAAAGCTCGGCCATTGCACACGCAAAGGTGTCTGGGACTGGGCTCGATAGGGCTGTTTTTTGCGAACGCGCGTGGCCTCGTACCAGTTATCAGTGTCAAATTGCCAAGATCGAAGGCTAGGCAAACTCAGACTCGAGGAACTCAATACCGAAAGATGGCGTCCATCAGGCGAGAAGCGTGGTTGATCCAACCAGCTGTCGCGAGTTTTCGGTGCCTTCCACTTTTGCGGATAATCATCGATCCCAAAATTATAAGCAGCAAAGGAACAAGTGCCCTGATCCGCAGCAATGCCGAGTACGAGCGGGCGATAGGGATGTAAAGCGAACTGAGGTTGCTCAGCTGCGCGAGGAGCTTTCGCATGCTCGGCTTCGATAAAACTCAACTGTTGCCACTGCTGACGGGCGATCTCGTAAGACCAGTACTGATACCACTCGCCGGTTTTGAGCAAGGCGATGACAAAACGTCCGCAAGGGCTAAAGGCGGCTTCTGAGCAGGGCATGGGCCCTGTGCTCTGCGGAGGACTCAGGGGTTTGGCTGGTCGTGGCACCGGCCTCAGATCCTGCATATCATAGTCCGCCAGATGCAGAGTCGCAGCTTCCCACGAAACGCTGTGCAAGGGCCAAGTGATATACAGCATCAGGGCTTTGTCAGGATGCCAACGTACATTCCGCAAAAAACCTGGAACGCGCAACACACTGCGGACCTCACGATCCTGACGAAGCCTGGAATATATTTCCAGCTCCTGCTCGTTCCTATGGTCGCTGATCCAAGACAACCATCGTTCCCGAGGATCGATCTGCAATCCGAGAGAAGGAGGAATGCGGGCGAGTATGGTTTTGCGCTCATAGCCTGATTGCCAGAGCACCAGCTCCTGAGCTTTCACAGCTCGGAAGCGGGTTCGATCGTCATTCCACGAATAAAGAGTCAAGGCCTGTGGCGAAAGGCCATAGATCCCCCCCTTCGCCGCAATGAAAGAGCCGCCGCCCTGATCAAGTTCAGCATTAAAATCGACCGGTATTTTGGGATCTTCAGCAAGAGAAGACGAGCCGTCCATATAGCGGACACCAGGATCTCGCGCAGTCAGAAAGGCTAACTGTTGTTCCGGGGTCCAAAGGTACTCTCGCACGAAACTTTTTTCAGTCATGCTGAGCAAGGTATCCGCTGTGATTCGCATGGTGGTCTCTTCAGCAAAAATGTCGTGCGGAGACGATGCTAGCAGCGGATGATCCAAAACACAAGGCAGTGCCGAAGATAAGACTTTGACCTGTATCCTAATTGCGGGAGAAGCCACCAATCGGAGGCTGAGGAGTTTGGTCATGGCCTACAAATGTTAACGCAAACCGCCAGCCTCGCCTTGGGAGCGCAAGGTCAATTGATTGGCAAGAACAGTCAGCAAAATATCGCGGGCGTTGGTTTCATCGATCTTAAAATTGGATTGGAGTTTTTCGATGCAAGCTTCGAACAATTGTCGGCGCCGCATGCCAGGGATCGATTCATCACGCCGGTCAACAAAGACTACGACAAGAGTGGTTTCACAGGGGGGCTTGCAGTTCCGATGCAAATAGAAATCGTTGCCAAGGATCGGATAGCTCACAGTGCCTCGCGCAATCTCTTCGGTGCCGTAAAAAAAGTCTTCAAAAGCCTGGTAGATGAACCCACACTTTGAGCAAGTTTTAGGAAAGGGTGTTTTCAATCGGCTCTTGAGGAAGCCCAACGACTTCGACAGACTTAATGAAATTTGAACAATTTCATCAATTTCATCACGAAGGACATCCTGGGCGGCATCATGGATCGACAGCTTTGTCACGTCAGCTAAGACGGGTAAACTACTCATGGCTCTTCCTCATCAGCCGGGAATCTATTCTTCACAAGGGTTCCATCGGCAAGTTTGATTGCAAAACATTTATCTCAGTCTAATTAGGTGTTTACGCTGGTATTTAGAAAAGCTGAGAGATGTCGACTGTCGATTTCCCTTATTCCCACGAGCTCAGTCTTCTTGCCTGGAATAATGTTTACTTCTTCCCGAAAGGTAATTTTTTTTTCTGAGGAATGCGGAGTCAAGAGAAACTCTCTGTTGAAAAGCTACCCAATGTCTATCACGTCAATTCGCCTATGTTGGGCCTCTCTGAGTTTACAGAACACTTTGTTCCCTCCCGCTAGACAGAACACACAGTTTGGGTTATGTACGAAGATGAGAGGGAGTATGGATATGGAAGCAAGAGCCACCGATTATCGCCAGATTCTGCAAAAAGAACTGACCAATCGTTGCGACCAAAATCCACGCTATTCGCTGCGGGCATTTGCTCGAGATCTCAAACTTTCGCCGTCACGATTGAGCGAAATTTTGAACCGCAAGCAAGGACTTTCTCGCGGTGCGGCAACAAAGATAGCTGGCGTTCTTGGCTTTGATGATCGTGAAACGCAATACTTTTGCGACTTAGTATCGATCAAGCATGCCAGAAGCGTCAAGGAACGCGAGGAAGCCAAACTCCGCTTACTCAAAGTGGACTTTGAAAAGGAGCGGGATAGTCGGTTTCAGTTGCAACTGGACGCCTTTAAGATTATCTCTGATTGGTATCACCTCGGAATACTGGAACTCATGAAGTGCAAGGACTTCCGCCACGATACAAAGTGGATTGCCCGGCGGCTCGGGATCCCTTTGATACAGATCGAATTGGCGGTTGATCGTTTGATGCGCGTCGGACTCTTAAAGAAAGAGTCTGATCAATATGTAGCGATACAGGAAGACGGTTGGGTGCCTGGTGGTGTTCCTTCAGGCAGCATCCGCAAGTTCCATCGACAGGTCTTGGAAAAAGCCATCCAAGCTATGGCGGTGCAACCCGTTCAAGAACGATTGTTTTCGACACACTTTCTGACTGTAGACCGTTCCGATCTTCCGGAGGCCTTTGAGGCCATCCAGGATTTTCAAAGACGGTTCTGCGCTCAGTTTCAAGGCGAACAGCCTCGGGAATTGCTCTACTGCATTTCAATGCAACTCTTTAAGATTGTAGAGGAGGGAACGGTATGAAAAGGATAGCACTGCTTGCACTTTTGATGAGCCTGAACCCGGCCGGGGCGCAAAGCGTAAAGCGCATTGCACCATGGGGCTCGGTGCCGGGCAACGCGACGTTTGAAAACTCGGACATTCCAACCAAAGTCGGAATCGAACCCGACTTGCCCTATGTGACTCCAGGCGGCAAGCTTGGGCATTGGGGGGTCGGCAATGGCGGCGACTGGATGCGTATTAATTTCGCGCGGGCTCGTGATTACGCAGCGAATATCGTGCTTAAAATCAAGCCGAATTCGTTGTCACGAATCAAAGATGTCGAAATTCAGACTTGGATTCTCAAGAACCAAAAATTTCTGGCTGCTGATATTTTGCAGACCGAACATGTATGGGTACAGGAAGCAAAACCAACCTGTGCTTTTACGGTACCGCCCGGATTAGATGGTAAAGTTCCGACTTCCAACCCTATCGAATTTTCTTATCCAACTTGCCGCAATCAGCTGCAATGTTCGGGAACTTCGATCCCAAGCAATCCAGATGCGCCCATGAATTTCACGCAAGTGGCCCAGCTTCTGATTCACGAAGCAGCCCATCATTTTAATGCTAATGAATCGACGGCTGACCTGATTGCGATC
>JBGSTF010000129.1:0-113465 GCA_041736645.1 Oligoflexus sp.
GGCCGCCAGCACGGCAGGAATCCTGAGCTGCATACTTTACTCCGTCATAAATGCGCTTAAAAGCACGATAAGAGTCGACTCTATCAACAGTTCTAGCCATGAATTGGGCTGTTTGCCAAGTGCTTGTTGAAGACAGATTAAGGAAGTCTTAAGATTTGATTAACTTTCAAGCGAAGAGAGACAGCTTGGGATGTTTCGTTTTTTGCAACAGTGAGATTGATTCGAGCAAATAAGAATAAATAATTTCTTGAATTTCGGACGGGCTGTTAACTTCGTTAATGACTCCTTCGAGTTATTTTGATCCCCTCTAGTGTCGGTGGGGCTAGGGCGAGCCCCCCGACCTATAGGATCGACTCCGATTCTAGCTTCTCTTATTTTTATTCCAAATTCTTTCCAACTCCAAGCATTTCATTCTAAGCTTCTCCTTCGATTCGATAGAATCGGAGCACAAGATGTCTCTTTATTCTTATTTGGGATAAGGATAGTTGTCATCTTAGGCACTTGCTAACGAAGAACTTAGCTGCGGAGCGTCTCCATTGGAAGGCTTAGCCCCTGATCTTGTCGAACTGGAACAATCTGCACGCGTCAATCTGCGGGAATATATTCGGCGTGAGCTGGAACGTGAGTATCAACCCAAGCATCGCAGCAAGGCCGGCAAGCTGGGACTCTCAGCTGTCGAAGACTTGCGACTCTCGGGTGAACAGCTGCAGGTTCACATTCGGGATCAGGGAAAGCTGCATAGAGTGGATATGACCTTTCCACTTTTCGACCTGGATACAGATTTTACCTTTATCCAATGCACTTGCCTTCGCGATGCGCTGAGTTTAGAGCCGATTCGCTGTCATCATATGTATCTGGCCCAAGACAGTGTCGCTCGCCAACTGGATGCCATTGCGCTTACCCAGAAAACCGACGACCCTTTGGCCATTTTGCAAACCCTTATGCAAGCTGGCGGCGATAAGCTTGTCGAAGAAGAAGCACTTTTGCTTCAGCAGCGTTGGCTTTTGCTCTGGGAAGCTTCAACGGGCGCCATGAGCGCTGAACGCTTTACCCGCAATCGCTATGAGCCTGATAGTCCTTGGCAGAAAGAGGGGCGCTGGCCCAGCAGCGAATGGCTGACTGTTTTGTCCGGAGCGACCGATGAGCTGTCGCAGAGTCTGCGCCAAGCTCTATTGCTAGGTGCCAATCGACCTGATCGTGAACTTTTTGAAGTTCTCAGGCTCGCCGAAGCTCACAGTTCTCTTATCATCGAGCAGCGTGAGACGAGGGAGCCCATCGAAGTCCAAAGTTGCAGCTGGCAATTGGGCATTCGTGAAGAAGAAGCTGGCTATCGTTTACAAGTAGAAATAGGACCGGCGCGGCTTGCCCCTTGGAAATTCGTTCCAGGCTGTGGACTGATTGCCTTTGATGAGGTGGCCCAGATCCTGTTTCTTTGTCCCTTGGATGCCAGAGCACAGGGTTTGGTGCAAGGCGTGCTCCAGCAGAGTCGGCCCATTCCTCTGCAGGATCGAGATATGATGCTGGAGTTTATTGAAAAACTCGATCCATCCATCCATGTGCTTTGGTCGGACAGGCCCCTTGAAAAAGTGGCAGTGTCTCAGCCGCAGCCCCTGCTTCGCCTGAGTCCCTTTCAAAGGGGCGGGATGAAAATCGAATTGTGGCTGCAGCTAAGTCCAGGAACCTCGGTCCGAGCCGGCGAGGGACCTGAGGAGCTGCGTGAACGCAGCCGTCGGGGCCAACTGCGACAATTCATCCGTAATTTTGCTGAAGAACGTCAGCTGCAAAGGCAAGTGGAACGCATTCTCGACTTGGACCATTTGCCCGAGCCGGAGCCTTCGATTTTTATTGCCTACAATGACGAAATGGCCCTGGCTTTTATGGGCCGCATGGAAGAGCACAAGTCCCAACTGAATATGCTCATCGAATGGCCTGCGTCCCTGGCTGGCAAAGACAAGCCCTATGCGGTGGCTGGGCTCCTCAAAGATCAAGTCTTGCGGGTCGGTGCTGCCGAAAAGCGCGATTGGTTTGCCGTCGATGGTTGGCTGGACATGGAAGACGGCCAAAAGATTGCCTTGCGTGAACTGCTGGCCGCCTGTCGCCAACAGAAACGCTATTTGCGCTTGAGCGACGGCAAGTGGGCGATCATAACCGATCATTTTCGGCAAAAGATGGAGCCATGGGTTGCCAGCATCGATGATGATGGCGACGACTGTGGTCTGAATCTAGCCGCTTTGGAATCGGATGAGGGTCTGGATGTTGCCCTGCAGATTGATTTCACTCAGGTGTCGCAGAGCTTTTGGCAGTTGGTGCAAAAAGCGAGGCGCAGCCGTGAGGCCGATCCTGGATTGCCAGAGGGATTGAAGGCTGACTTGAGATCCTATCAAAAAGAAGGCTTTTTATGGCTCAATCATCTCGCGTCGGCAGGACTGGGCGCATGCCTTGCTGATGATATGGGACTTGGGAAAACCTTGCAGTCGCTGGCCGTACTCCTGAAATATAAAGATCGAGGACCTTCACTGGTGGTGGCGCCGAGTTCTCTAGCCTTCAACTGGAAGGCTGAGGCGGCACGTTTTTGTCCAGACCTCAAAGTGATCATTCTGCGCGATTTGGAAGATCGAGGCCGCGAGCGGCTATTTATGGCGGGCGAACTGGTCATTGCCAGCTACGGTCTGGTCCTGCGCTACAGTGAGCATCTGGCGCAAACATCTTGGAACATACTAGTGCTGGATGAGGCACAACAAATCAAGAATGCCCAAACCAAAACGGCCAAGGCCGTGCAAGAATTGCCAGCAGCTTGGCGGTTAGCCTTGAGCGGTACACCCATTGAAAATCACTTGGGCGAATTGTGGTCGCTGTTTCGGACGATTTCCCCTGGTTTATTCGGTGAATGGGAACGCTTCCGTCGGTCATTCGCCTTTCCCATTGAGCGCGATCGATCGGCAAGTGCTAGGGACCGTTTGAAGCGAAAAATTGCGCCCTTTATTTTGCGCCGCCTCAAGCAGGATCATTTGGACGAACTGCCACCGAAGACGGAAATCGATCTGTGGGTGGACATGAGCGAAGAAGAACAACTGTACTACGATGCTTTGCGTGGGGAAGCTATCGACAAGGTCCAAACTTTGGCCGCCGACGATGAAGCGCTGCAGAAACAAAAGATTCAAATTCTGGCTGCCCTGACCCGGCTTCGTCAGGCCGCCTGCCACCGCCAGTTGGTCGATAGTAGCTGGTCTGGTGACGCTACTAAAATGGGCATCTTAAGAGAGCGTCTGCAGGAGCTGCAAGGGGCAGGTCATGCGGCCTTGGTGTTTAGCCAGTTCACCAAATTTCTGAGACTGATTGAACAGGATTTGCAAAATCTTGGTCTGAAAGTTCTTTACCTGGATGGGGAAACTCCGATCGCCAGAAGGCAGGAGTTGGTCGAGCAGTTTCAAGCCGGGGGCTGGGACGTCTTTCTCATTTCACTGAAAGCTGGTGGAACTGGACTGAATTTAACTCGTGCATCGTATGTATTCCACATGGATCCCTGGTGGAACCCTGCGGTCGAAAATCAAGCCAGCGATCGAGCCTGGCGTATGGGCCAAAAGCAGGCCGTAACCGTCTATAAAATGAGGGCGCGAGGCACGATTGAAGAACTGATTCATACTCTTCATGGAGAGAAAAAAGATTTGGTGGATTCTTTGCTGGAAGGGCGAGCACCATCTGAGCGCTTTGATTGGGATGAAGTCTGGAAGCTTTTTGCCGAGCGTCGTGACAAGCCGCGTGGTCCACTCATGCCAGTCTCTCGACTGAGTGATGATGGGCAGTAAGCGGGAAAAATTCTAGAAAAGAACTGGAAAAAAACGAGACCTACCTAAGCAGATCTCGTGACATCCACTCTTAATTCCAGGATTTGGTCGGCTTGGGTCTTGCGACAGGCCCCATAGAGAGAGAAGCCAGTTCAATCCATCCGCGATTGACGACATTGGCCCAATTTCCCTCGACCTTAACCAAGACGGGATCGCCTTTTTTCAAAGCTCCAACGGATTGGCTTGAGGCATCTGGGCTGTTATGCAAGGTTGCAACGCTGGCATTGACGAAGTACACGCGGACATCGCTGGGTGGTGCGGAAAACCCAGCACCTGCTGGGGCTGGCTCTGATCCGGGAATACCGCTGGCAGCTGTTGCGCCTGCACTGGGATCGGTTGCGCTAGGGGTTCCGCCATTGGCCAGCAGTTCGGGTGGAATTTCACTCCCTGCGAGTCCTCCACCGGCTGGTCCTGCGGCATTTTCTGCGGCTTGGGCCACAGCAGCATCATTTATACCATTGGTTTCCGCGCCGGCGATGGCTTCGGCACCTTCTGTGGCCTCCGCCTGTGCTTCAGCACCTTCGGGGGCTGCTTCCGTGCCTTCTTCGCTCGGAGCGACTTCTTCGGTTTCGTCTCCTCCTCCGAAGAAAGAGCACGCCGTGAGCCCTGGCATTATCAAAGCTCCGGCCAAAATCCATTTGACAGAGTGGCTTGTTCTCATGTGCAATCCTTTCACCATAACCAGACTTGCGTCCATTCGTTGGTAAATGACTCGGCGGGACCGGGATGGGGTTGAGTTTGTCATTCTAATATATTGAAATAATTGAGATTAAATTGTTCGCTGGGATTGGAAGGGAGAACCTTCAAGAATTACTTTTGGGTTATTTTATTTCCGAATAAAGAATGGTGCTGGCTCAAAAAGCTGATTTTGTCTAAGTAAGAGTAAGTAGTTCGGGGTCTTGGACGGTTAGCATTGTGGGAGATGTGATATGACTCAATCAGCATGGGGCGCTCAAGAAACACAATATTTCTACGGACTGACGCCGGATCGCGTTCTTGATGCTGTTGAAAAATCCTTGGGAATTCGCTGCACCGGTCGGAGCATGGCGCATGCGAGTATGGAAAACCGAGTTTACGAAATCGAACTGGATATCGAGCAAGCTCCTCGTTCCAAAAAATCTTTGGAACATTTGGTGATAGCGAAGTTCTATCGTCCCGGTCGATGGAGCGAAGCGCAGATTTTGGAAGAGCATAGTTTTCTCCAGGCCCTGGAAGATGTCGAAATACCCGTAGTGGCGCCCCGCGTTCTGGTCGATGGCAAAACTCTGCATAAACTACCTGACTGCGATATCTATTATTCACTTTTTCCGAAAGTCGGGGGGCGCTCGCCCCAGGAACTGACGACTGAGGATGTTGAACAGATCGGACGCTTGCTCGGACGCTTGCATAATGTTGGGGCGCAGATGAAATCCACCAAACGGATTCGCATCAGTCCCGAAAATTTTCTCAATGAAAATTTTCAATATCTTTTGCATGAGCACATGATCCCCGAGGGCATGCGCTCGCCATTCACGGATTTGGTGCATCGCCTCGCGGAGCATGCCAAAGTTTTATTCCAGCACAGTGATTCCCTTCAAATTCATGGTGATTGTCATCTCGGCAACCTCTTGCAAAACGGCAATCACTTTTTTTGGGTGGACTTCGACGATTCCATGATCGGACCAGCTGTCCAGGATGTCTGGCTGCTCTTGCCCGGACGGGATCGCTATGCCCAGCAACTGCTGCAGCACCTGCTCACGGCTTATGAACAGATGCGACCCTTTCCTTGGGAAAGTCTGCGTCTGATTGAAACTCTAAGGGCGATGCGCATGGTTCATTTTGCTGCATGGATTGCTCACAGGCGCGATGATCCCGCTTTTCAAAGAGCGTTCCCGGACTATGGCACGGAACGATACTGGCAGCAGCTCTATCGCGACCTACTGGACCAAGAGGATTGGATGCATCGTCCTCATGCTTGGAACATTCATGATTGGATGACATGAACGGACCCAGCTTTACGGTTTTGCTTGCTGATTTCGGAGTTGAGTGAGCAGTCGATCGAAGCTATTAGAAAAGGATCGCACGTCCTGCTCATTGAACGGCGGCGGTCCACCGGTCACCATTCCCGAGCCGCGCATGGTATCCAAGAAATCGCGCAGATTCAGTCTCTCCCGCACATTGCTTTCCGTATAATGCTCTCCCCTCGGGTTGAGAGCATGAACCTTCATTGCCACCAATTCAGCGGCCAAGGGAATATCCTGCGTGACCACCACATCGCCGGGTTCGCAGTGAGCTAGAACATAGCTATCGGCGACATCAAAGCCTTTCGGAACCTGCACGAAACTCAAGACGGTCGAGCGCGGCAATTGTTGGAAGCTATTGGCTACAAAACAGGTTGGAATTTTCAGGCGTTCCGCGGCCCGTATGACAACCTCGCGAATGGGTCTGGGGCAGGCATCGGCATCTATCCAAATCTTCACCTTCGAACACTCCGTAGATATAAGGGCAAGCCCAGTCAAGGCCAAAAGGGCAGCATGAACCCGGCACCTCTGCAGCCTAGCAAACTCAGTCAGGGGGGCGCAAGAACTGCTGTCAGCGGGCGAGCTTGCTTGCCTCGGAGGCCGGCGGTCCTACGGCTCGGTCGGACACTGTAAGCCTGTTGGGGCCTTTGCTGTGGAAGGATAGGCCAACAGTTGTTAGATTGTTGGCGATCAAGATGAGGAGTTCCCATGAGTCAAGTCACGAAAAAACTGCCAAAAGTCGCCTATCTCTGTATGGAGTATGCACTCCGTTCTAACATAAAAACCTACTCTGGGGGGCTTGGTATCCTGGCCGGCGATTATTTGAAAGGCGCCCGGGAGCAAAATCTCCCGATCGTGGGCGTCGGTATCAAGTGGAAGCAGGGCTATACCGGCCAAAAGATTACCCAAGACGGTCGAGTGCTGGATTCCTACCGCAACTATCCCTACGAAGGCCTGGAAGATACGGGTAAGACCGTCAAGGTGCAGGTTCGCAAACGCGACGTCACCTGTCGCATCTGGCGAGCGGTTGATCACGGGGTGAGCGAACTGCTGCTGCTTGATACCGATCATCCGGATAACACCGATGCTTGGATCACAGGTCAGCTCTATGGCTGGTTTGGTGAAGAACGAGTTGCCCAGGAAATCGTCTTGGGTGTCGGCGGTGTGAGAGCCTTGCAGGCACTTAAGGTTGACGTTGATGTGTATCACTTTAATGAAGGTCATGCTGTCCTTGCCGCTCTGGAATTGATTCGTCAAAAACGCGACAAGGGCCTCACCCTGAAAGAAGCGATTGTCGAAACCAGAAAACAAGTTGTTTTCACGACCCATACCCCTATCAAAGAAGGCAACGAATCGCATCCCCATGAACTTCTGCAGTACATGGGTGCGAATGCCGGACTCACTGTAGAAGAGATGCATGAGATTGGTGGAACACCATTTAATATGACAGTTGCTGCCCTGCATCTGTCGCGTGGAGCCAACGCGGTTGCTCAATTGCATGGAGAAACTGCTCGCAAGATGTGGGAAGGAGTTTCACCTGCTCCGGTCATTTCTGCCATTACCAACGGTATCCATCGCGGCACTTGGGTTGATCCTCGCGTTGAATCAGTGCGGGACAATGCGGCGAAGCTTTGGGATCTGCATATGAGCCTCAAGCGCGATCTGATCGCGTTCGTCAAAGGCAAAACCGGCAAAACTTTAGCAGAAGACAAGCTGTTGATTGGCTTTGCCCGTCGAGCGGCTCCATACAAGCGTTCGAATTTGATTTTTAACTGTGGACCTGAAGTGATTAAGGCTCTGCAGGACGGTAAATTTCAGATCGTATTTTCAGGCAAAGCCCATCCACTGGACGATACGGGTAAAGGCATCGTTGAACAAATTGTTCGCTATACCAAAGACCTGCCTGACAGTGTTGTTTTCCTTGAAGACTACGACATGGAGATCGGCGCAGCCCTGACTCGTGGCTCTGACGTTTGGCTAAACAATCCAAGGCGGCCACTGGAAGCTTGCGGTACATCGGGTATGAAAGCGGCCATGAACGGCGTGTTGAATCTCTCGATTCTCGATGGATGGTGGCCAGAAGCTTGCCAGCATGGAGTCAACGGCTGGGCTATTGGCGATGAAGTGGTGCCTAAAACGGTCAAGGAGCAAGATGAACGGGATGCGAACTTCCTGGCTAAAGTGCTCATGAGCGAAGTGATCCCGACCTATTATAACGATCGGGATGGCTGGATTCGTATGATGCAGGCGAGTATCAAAACGATCACTCAACCGTTTAGCGTTGAAACTATGCTCAACGATTACTACGAAAAACTCTATAACTAGAGTGGAAAAAGGCCTTCGTTCGTCTTTGAGATGAGCGAAGGCTTTTTGCTGTCAACACTCCTTAAGAATCCTGACTTTCCCTAGCTTCTTGCGGTTTCAGATGGAGATGTTCCGCAAAAACCCGCAAAATAAAAATAGTGACACTGAGATTGAGCAAGGCATCAAAGCTTTGACTCACGACATACTGCACATGTTCGGCGGCCAAGGCATGTTCTGCAAATCGGTTTGCCCAAAGATGTGAGAAGAAACTTACCGCTTGATCCACCATAAGTCCGATCGTAAGAGAAACTGCGTAGGCGCCGATGATATGATAGAAGACTAAACTGAAACCAAAGATGCGCCTTTGTCCGGCGATTCCTTTGCTGACCAAAGTGAAACCGTGGCCAATGGATTTGAGAATACTTTCTTCTCGAAAGACACAGATGCTGGCAGCAGAGACCAGAACCGCAGCCAGGAAAATTCCAGGAACTACGAGAAGGGCAAGTCCTACGATCACAGGCAAGATCAGGAGCAGTCCCACCATAGACCCGCGAATCAGATAGCGCACCAAACCTACAACTGTCCGCTCTTGAAAGGCTTCCGATCGATCAGCAATGAAGAGCAGGGCATTGCCCCAGAACAGAATCATAACAAAGCCGGCCAAATTTCCTCGCCAAGTCATACGGGATTGGGCCAGCATCTGCTCTTTGAAGGTTTTCAAAAAGGCCGGAATCTGACTGAGATCGGGTTCATTCACTCCAATTCCTGAGCGCTGCGCATTCAGATCCCAAACGATGAAGGCGACATACACGGCAAAAAAGATCAAAGAGGGCAGGGGCTGGTC
Organism: Oligoflexus sp.; assembly: GCA_041736645.1. Classification (GTDB taxonomy): domain Bacteria; phylum Bdellovibrionota_B; class Oligoflexia; order Oligoflexales; family Oligoflexaceae; genus Oligoflexus. Next base: position 8,994 of record JBGSTF010000129.1, read on the forward strand.
TTTGAAGAAGCGTGCCGAGGTCTGTAAACTGATGCGCAATCGTTCGGCAAAATTCAGGGGCTTTGCCGGAACTTCGATAAAGTTAACCGTATCGTTCATGGGGAAAAATCCTTCTTCTTGTCATCGGCTGCAACTCGGCCACTCTCTTTGCTAACGGATGCCTCACGAGTTGGCAAGCTCTGATACCGCTGAGTCACCGGCGGTCCTTCCCTCTGGCCCCTATTTCCCGGCTGGGAATTTCTCAGAGGCTGAATTAGAATCGGCGTCCGAATGCCGTTCATTGATGAGGCTCGCATGACGTCTCCCTACTCCAGACGCGATTTTCTGACGCACAGTATGCAGACTTTGTGCGCCATGCCTAGCTTCATCGCACCGGCAGGGCTTTTTGCGGCCGATGCGCCCTCTTTTACCCATGGGGTGAGTTTTAAGCATCTCAGTACCAATGATCAGGCCATCCTCGTGGTACTTTTGCCCATAGCCTTAGGCGTCAAGCTCAACCCATCAGAACTTGAAGATCAAAAGCTGCTCACCCAGACTATGAAAGCTTTTGATCACATCATTGATCATCTATCGGAACGCAATCGGCAAAACCTTCTGCTGCTCCTGACCCTCTTAGCGATGCCTGTGACGCGTGCGGCTTTAGGTCTGTGGACAAGTTGGGAGCAGGCCACACAAGAGGAAGTGCTCGGATTTCTCAGTCGTTGGGAGCGAAGCATCTTGAGTCTCAAGCGCTTTGGTTACCAATCTTTGATGCAGCTCATGGAATATGCTTACTATGGAATTCCTGCTCATACCAGAAGTCTGAAATTCCCCGGCGTTCCCTCTAGCATTAAACCCTATTTGAACAGCCTGCCTCAAGGGGGCAGCTGATGCAGCTGCCGGATATTTTCGCGCAAGGAATGGTCGAAGAACAATGGCAGGTGGAAGACGGCAGTCTTTGGCAAAGTGATCAGTCGTGGGACTTCGATATTGCGATCATTGGCACGGGTGCGGGTGGTGGAACGGCTGCGGAAATTTTAAGTGGCGCCGGGTACCGGGTTCTGATGATCGAAGAGGGTGCGCTGCGTAGCTCACGCGATTTTCAACTCGATGAATTCAAAGCCTACTCCAGTCTTTATCAGGAAGGCATGACGAGGCAAACCCGCGATGGTGCCATCGGGATCTTGCAGGGACGCACAGTCGGTGGTTCGACAACAGTCAACTGGACTTCGAGCTTTCGAACTCCTGAACCCACTCTCATTCACTGGGCAAGTCGATACGCAGTCAAAGGCTTAAGCGCCTCGGAGCTGGCGCCCTGGTTTGAACGCATGGAGAATCGGCTGAACGTCACGGAATGGTTGGCACCGAATAGCAACAATGATGCTCTCAAAAGAGGCTGTGAAAAGCTGGGAATTGAGGCCAAACCCATACCGCGGAATGTGAAAGGTTGCTGGAATTTGGGCTACTGCGGCATGGGGTGTCCAACCAATGCCAAGCAATCCATGTTGGTCACGACCATTCCACAAACCTTGAGACAAGGAGGCAAGCTGGTTCATCGGGTGCGGGTACAAAAGCTCAAGTATCACGATGGCCGTGTGATGGAACTCCAGGCAAACGCCTTGGATCAGGATGGATTGCTGCCAACTGGGAAGACATTGCGTGTGCGAGCCAAGCATTTTGTTCTGTCAGCGGGTGCTATTGGGAGTCCGAGTCTGCTCTTGCGATCGTCAGCTCCAGATCCCTATCGAACCTTGGGGCGGAGGACTTTTTTGCATCCTTCGGTCTTTACTTTTGCTCGTTTTAAGGAAGAAATAGCCGGCTATTATGGGGCTCCTCAGTCTATTTATACCGATCATTTTCAATGGCAGAACGGCGCTAATGGTCGCATGGGATTTAAGCTCGAGGCTGCTCCGATGCATCCTCTCTTTGCATCCGTGATTACCCGCGGACATGGTGCTCAACATCGACAGCGGATGGAAGCCTTAAGCCAGACGGCAGGATCGCTGGCCCTCTTGCGTGACGGATTTCATGAACAAAGTGTTGGGGGGCAAGTGCTCCTGGATCGGCAAGCCATGCCGGTCTTGGACTATCCTATCAATGATTTTTTGATGGATGGAGTGAAGCGAGCCTACCTCGCCATGGGGGAAATTTATTTTGCCGCCGGTGCCCTCTCGGTATTTCCCAGTCATGGGGATGCTGAAGACTACAGCTCTTATAAGGCTTTTAAAGAAGGGCTTGATACCTTTGCCTATGACAAGATGCGAATGCGACTCGGCAGCGCTCATGTGATGGGTGGCTGCGGCATGAGCGAGGATCCAAGATTAGGTGTTGTGAACAGTGAAGGACGGCATCATCAGCTCGACAACCTTCATGTCTGGGATGGGTCCATGTTTCCCACCAGTATTGGCGCCAATCCTCAACTGACTATTTATGGGATTGTTGGAAAATTGGCGTCGAAATTTGTCGGCTCTTAGGATCATCGACTCTGGAATTTGAAATGGCCATAAGCCAAGGGAGAAACTTTCGGTGGAATCGCCTCGCACGTCTCAATCTGTTGTAATATCGATTGTGACGGGAGTCTACAATTCAAGTCCCTACCTTGCGCACTACTTTCGGATGCTGCAAAATCAAAGTTTTGCCGATTGGGAAGCTCTTTTGATCGACGATGGTTCCCAGGATAACACCTGTACCTTGATTGAAGAACAATGTAAAAAAGATGCAAGATTTCGCTTGATTCGTAAGAAAGCGGAGGGATTTCCTTCTCGAAGTCGAGCCGTTGGCCTCGAGCATGCTCAAGGAGAGTTCGTAGCTTTTTGTGATCATGACGATTTCTGGGCGCCTCAGAAACTTGAATTCCAGCTTCATGTCCTGCGCAATCATCCCGATGCCAGCATCGTTCATACCGATAGGATCGTATGGGATCGACAGGTGGAGCCCAGGAGTTACTTTCGTTTTGCTGGAACCTGCGAAACGATTCCAGTTAAAAAACAACTGCCGGAACAAGTGATTTACCAAGGACTGCAGATTATCTTTTCATCCTTTATTGGGCCAAAGCAGTTGATTCGATCGGTTGGCTTTCATCCCGATATGAAAGGGGTAGATGATTTCTATCTCTTCGTTCGTTTGGCTCAGCTTGGAGCAATTTATCAGATTGCGTTGCCACTGACCTACTATTTTGCTCATGGGAATAATCTGAGTCATTCAAAGAATATTTTCGTGGAAGGCTTTTACAAAGTGTACCAGACTTTGGAAAAGGATAAGGTTCCACAGAAAGTCATCAATTCGATCCATGCTCAAGCTTGTCGAACGGAAGCAGTATCCCTATTCGCGACCGATAGACCCGCCGCCTTGCGACTTCTATGCAAAAGTCTGCGCCTTTACTTTATCCCTTCCACTTTGAATCGACTGCTATTTCTACTCGTAACTTTTTTTGTGCCGATGAGTTTTCAAAAAAAGCTCTTTCGATGGGTTAAAATCATTAAGTTCAAAATCCCCACCCTTCGTGATCTGTGGAAGTCAAACCAGTAGAGGTTCTTTGCCGCAAATGTTCAAGGCGAAGGCAAGGTTGATAGATTCAAAATGTGCAATTAAACCTCTCATCCATCAATCGGTCGAGCCATTTTTTTTAAAAAAATAGCCGGGCCACAGAGAATCCAGGGAGTCACTGGAGCGCCTAGTGCGGCCCCTTGCGATAGGGTTGTTCGTCTGCGATCCAATTACTTACTGCCAGGACCTTCACAACATACCTATTTGCATCTTGGCTGGGTGAATGTCGCAGCCTATGCAGACCTGGATCCTGCAAGAAATGCTGATCTCTATATCCAGTGTTTGTAAAGAATATCAAGTCTTATGGCGTAGTTAATCGGGCATTATAGCGTGCAGGCCGTAGTCATTTTTGTTAGACGCTGTTCCGCCCTTCGGTTGTCCCGTCATGAGCCAATTTCAAATGCTGGGGGCCATTCCTGTCCCTCAGGTGCTGCGAACATGAGTAGGCCTCGGAAATACAGGGCTTTATCACTGGCGTTGAGGCATTATTTATGCTATCCCATGCGGTGCAGAACACCTCTTTTGGGATCATTTCATGGAAGCATATAGATCAGGTCTTGGAGTTTTCGACAAGTCTCCCAATCATATCTATTACTCGAGTCCTCGGCCCGAAATGAGTTCCCTTCTTCCTGCTTCGGCACTTAAAATACTGGATGTCGGTTGCGGCTCAGGAGTCTTCGCATATTCACTGAAGCAATCGAACCTTGAACGAGAAATCTGGGGCATTGAAATCAATCCATCTGTCGCTGCAGAGGCTGCTAAGGTTTTGGATCGCGTTCTCATCGGAGACATAAGTCTACTTTTAGATCAGCTCCCTCTTGATTATTTTGATGCTGTTTATTTTAATGATGTGCTGGAACATTTGCCCGATCCCTATACGATTCTTCGTAGAATAAAGCAGAATGTGAAAGCGAACGGCCATATTCTAGTTTCTCTGCCTAATGTTCGATATATTCGAAATTTTTTCAATTTCATCGTGCAAAAGGATTGGGCTTATACAGACCATGGCATTTTGGATCGAACTCACCTTCGTTTTTTTACCCTGAAGAGCGCCTTGCATATGTTTGAATCTATGGGGTACAAAGTTGAAGAAGTGAAAGGTATAGAAACCACAAAAAAATGGTATATGCGTCCACTCAACTGGCTATGCCTTGGCTATTTTGAAGATACCTTCCATCTCCAATATATATTTAGAATAAGATTGAGCTGAACACTTGGGATCAAAGTTTAAAGTTCGGTGCGCTTCTTCCGCAGCGGAGTTCAAAAACGTATCTATCGCCAACGATCCAACATAGCTCTGACTTTTTGATGCTGAAGTATCTGCTTGAATTCCTTAAAATTACTGAGTGACAAGCATAGCAAATAGGCCAAGGCTCCCCAGACAATATTGGCAAGCATTCCCTTGACATCAATTTCGTAAAGAATATACGCCATCCCAGCTCCGGCGAGGAGAGGCTTGAAAAAGGACAGCCAGGGAATCTTGGGCAAAAATTCTTTGGCAAACTGCATGCAAAACAGTCCGATAGCGATCTTTCCGAAGACTATGCAATAGGCTGCAGCTTGATAGCCTAAATGATCCTTAGCTATCCAAATCATAATGGGAACAGTCGCAACACAGAGGGCGCTACCCCATATGATGGGCCAAGGTCGAGATTTGGACATGAGGATCTGCAAACCGAAAACCGAAAGCAAGACTGTGCCCACCATTCCGACACTTAAAAGGCTGACGAGTTGGTGGGCAGATTGAGGCAAATTGGTAAAGAGAGTTTCAACGAGCTCTTCCTGAATAAAAGGCAGGCCAAATATAATCGGAGACACGAGAGCACTAAGACACCACAAACTTAGGGCAACGTGTTTCAACAGGACTTTCGGTTCTTGTATCCTGAGTATCTCCGCATAGAAGGGCAATGCCAAAGACGAAATGATCATCGACAGACTTTGCGAAACTTTAGCTGGCCCAGAATAGATTCCAGCGACCTCCAGTCCGAACCATCTCTCAACAAAAAAAATGTCTATTCGATCTAACATAGTTATGAGAAGGACGATCAAAGCGAAGGGAGTCGACTTTCGCAAGATATCTACCAAGTTTGACAGGAAAATCCGCGACAATGACAGCAAACGAAAAGAGTAAATGCCTGTAGCAACTGATATGGCAGTATTAGGGAGTAGTGACAGCAAAACAAACAGATGTCTATCGTCTGCCGTCTCAATGAAGCCAAGGATTAGAAACAACGACAAGAGTCGAAGCAGGCCGCTCACAAGACTCATTGTCGCTAATTTGTGACGGGCAATGCATATCCAAAACGAGTCGGCAATGCTAGCAATCATGACTAAGAACAGAATATCGAATGAATACTGATCGGCGCGCGAGTGGGATTCGAACTGATGGCTCATAATGTAGAACAGGCTTACCAATGCCGCGTTTATGAGTTTGAGTATAAGGATGTGGGTGAACAGCTTTTGCAATTCACTTTCAGCGTTGTCTTTTGAACTCGCCTCGGCCAATGCATAGCTTGCAAATCCATAGGTTACGAAGGGCTGAACCACTTCAAATAATGCAAGTTGATACTGGGCCCATCCAAAATCAGGTAATCCCAAAGTCTTCTGAGCGTGATGTAAAATAAGAAGCGGAGATATCTTGTTGATGACTTCAAGCAGCAGACCTGCACCTATTGAAATACTTAAACGACGATGATTGATGGACATGCTAGCGATGAGCTCCGATGAAAGGGACGCAAAATAAGCCAGACCTTTCGGTAGCCCTTGGGGTATAAAACTTTAAGTTATGTTTTCCGCAACACATGAGACTTTCTGACAAATAAGTCATGATGTCGATAGGAATGTTAAACGCTGGAAGAGCCTAATCCAAGTGATATTTAAATCGAGAAGCCAAGGTCAATCGACCATGGCGTGGGCCTTGCTCCCAAGGAATATGCCAATTTTCCTGTTATCGTTGAGCATCGCTGCCGCTTTACCCGGCCTATTGGACGGCAGTAAGATCGCGGACTGCTGAGAGACATTGATGGGTATTCAATCCCTATTTCATTTTGCAGGGCATATCCTGTACTGCTGTAGACCTACACACGAAAGATCGAGCAAAAAGTTCACATCCTAGGTAAAAGGTAGAGTCCATTGCTACGTGCAGTCAATAGTCTGAAAGGTTTTAAATGACCAGCAGCCCCCCTAGAATATCAGTTGCTATGGCGAGCTATCATGGGGAACTCTATATTGAAGATCAATTGAGTTCCATCGTGAATCAGACCTTGCTGCCGCTGGAAATTGTCATCGTCGACGATGCTTCAAGCGATCACACTCTTATGAAAATAGAGCAATTTAAAGTCAGCTCGCCGGTTCCCATTGTCGTGATCCGAGCTGAAGTCAATCAAGGTTCAACGGCGAGCTTTGCTCAGGCCATAGCCGCCTGTCAAGGCGCTTGGATAGCGCTTGCTGATCAGGATGATGTCTGGCTGCCGACCAAGCTGGAAAAGCTCCACGGTTGTGCCGAAGAGAACAGCTGGGATGCAATATTCTCCGACGCAGAATTCGTCGACAAGAACCTCCAGAGCCTGAACTCCCGACTGCTGGTCAATAGCCGATTGACCCGGGCCATGCGTGCTGATTTTCTCATGGGCAAAGGATTCCCCTCGCTTCTTCGCTACAATGTGGTGACTGGCGCCACGATGATGTTTCGTTCCAAGTGGCGGCCTCTCATCCTGCCTATCGCACCCAAGTGGATTCACGATTACTGGATTGCGCTCCTGCTGGCTTGTGTTGGGAAGGTTGGACTGTATGAAGAGTGTTTGGTTCTCTATCGTCAACATGGTAAGAATCAAATCGGGGCCAAATCTCACCTGACTGCGGAAATTGGCCAAGCAAAGTCCAAGGCCAATCAACAGTATCTGCAGGAATCCTCGCTCTTTAAGAATCTTCGGGAAAAATTGCAGGTGTCCGGCCACAGCTCAAAGGCTGCTGTCCAGGAACTGGAGCGCAAGGAGGAGTTTCTTCATCGTCGATACGATTTGCGCCAAAAGCCTTCGAATCGCTTGAAATACTTCGTGCTCAATCTATGTCAAAGATACTATTTTCGGTATGGCCAAGGCTGGCGTCCCCTGCTGAAAGATCTGCTCATACCCTAGGAACCTGGAATCAACTGATGAAAAAAATCCGCGTCCTCAGTCTTTCAAAACCTTATGTCGCTTCATCCTATCGGCAGAAATTTCGCATACTCGCTCAGGATCCGCGCTTTGAAATCGGCTTGATAGCTCCAAGCAGCTGGGCTGGGCAGGCTTTCGAAACAAGCGACGACGATCACTACTGGCTCAAGGTTTTGCCTATCTTTCTGGATGGTCACAACCATTTCCACGTCTATTCCCAGCTCGAAAAGGCCGTTCGGGAATTTAAGCCGGATATTTTCAATATCGAGGAAGAACACTATTCGATAGTCACGGCCCAGTGTGTATATTTGGCAAGAAAATACGGGGCAAAAACCTGCTTTTACACCTGGCAGAATATATTCAAGAAGTATCCGCCACCGTTTTCTTGGATTGAACAATACGTCTTCAAGCACAGTGCTGTCGGCATAACGGGGAATGCCGAAGCTGTTGCCATTCTGCGAAAAAAGGGCTTCAAGGGGCTGGCGCCGGTCATTCCACAGATGGGTGCCGATGCCAAAGCCATAGCATTGGCGAACAATGCCAGCCAGAAATTGTCCGATCTAGCTGCGATATTACCTGCGGATGCCTTCGTTGTTGGTTTTGCAGGGCGATTGGTCGAAGAAAAAGGCATTCAGGATCTCCTGCAGGCCTTGGCTCTCATTGATGATCCCAAAGTTTGCGGCGTTATCATCGGAACAGGATCCTATCAGGATCAATTAAAAAAACTGCAGCAGTCACTCGGCCTGCAGCAGCGGGTGTTTTTTCTAGGCAGCAAATCATCGACCGATATCTATCGATATTTGATGCGGTTTCATGCTCTCGCTTTGCCATCTTTGACTCGCAGTAATTGGAAGGAGCAATTTGGTCGAGTCCTTGTCGAATCCATGCTTTGTGGAGCTGTTCCTCTTGGATCGAGTTCTGGCGAAATTCCCAAAGTGATCAAAACTTCGGGTTTAGTCTTTCCCGAAGGACGTCCTGAATTTTTGGCGAAGCGCATCGCGCGTCTTCACTCCGATCGAGGGCTCCTAGCGAAATTAGCCGCTCGAGGCAAAAAACGCGCTTTGGCAAACTTTACGAATGAAGTGATTGCGGATAAGTATGCTCGACTGTTTGTTTCGATGATGGGTGCGTCTGGGACCGAGGCACCTTGAGGAAAATCATCAGCCATAGAATGACCAATCCCGTTCGAACGGTTGAATCGTCAAAAGCATTTTGAGTCAAGCAGCCCAACAAAAAGATGAGAAGACATTGAAAGACCGTTTGGCGCAGAAAAGGCGAAAGAAAGGTCTTTCTCATCAGTCTCCAGCCCAAAACTATCCACGCGAAAAACCAAGTCAATGCAATCAGGCCACCGTCGGCCAGGATCTGCAGATACTGATTGTGGGCTTGGTACTGCTTATTGAAATCGCCAAGGCCTAGGCGCTCATAGTAGGGCTTTCTGAACTCGAGATTGAGATGGATGCCATGGCCTAACAAAGGTCGATCTTGAATCATCAGCAAATGTGCATGCCAGAAAGCGATTCGATCATCAGGGTAGGCTGAGGACCGATCAATTCGATCGGCCTGAAGAAGATGGCGAAAGCGAATGGAGACCGGATTTTCTGTGACCGCAGTGAGTCCGCTGCCTAAGAGCAATACCAGCAGAATCTGCAGTCTCCGTCTGCCCGATAAGAGCGCGAAAATATTCCATAGGGTAAAGGCGAGAACCAGAACCTGAGCAATGCGCGACATGGAATAGACCAGCATCAGCAGCGAGCCAAGACCAAGACACCAGCTTTGCCAGCGCCCCGGAAAGCTGAGCAGCATACGAATGGCCAAGGGCCAAATGATAAGAGATGCATAGGCCAAGCTCATAGGATGGGAATAGAAGCCTTGAGCACGTCCAATACCACTGGCAACAAAGCTAACACCGATCCAACGCCACGGAAAAAAACTCTGACTCGCCGAAAGAAGCCCCCAGAAAAGCACAATTAGGGCTCCGAGCGATAAAAGTTGGTTCTCTCCTTTTTTGTCGAGCTCGGGAAGAGCTGTCGCCAGCCAGGGAAGAAGAACCAGAGGGAAATATCCCATAAAGTAAGCAAACTTTTCTTGGTCATGATTGCCAGGGTTCAGCCAGGTCGAGACCACATTGCTCAACAAAAAAGCTAAGAGACACAATAGCGGCCCACTCACGGCAAACGGTAGTTTCAAACGGTCAGTGCTTTGGCCAAGAATAATCGATGCGATACTCGCTATGAAGACAAGGCCTAAACCCAAATTTTGAATAGCCGGACCAAAAGGATACACACATAAGAGCAGAGCAACTAAGGAGTAGGTGAACCGGGACGAATTCAGCATAGACTTTTGCATCAAGTTACCAAAAAAATGGGATTCTCTTCAACCGTAACTCCAGTCTTAAGACATTTCCAGCATGCGATCAATCGATCGCTTGGCTCTGAGGCGTAAGCCTTCTTCTAAATGAATTTCGTATTGCAGATTTTGTAAGGCAGCCAGCGTATCTTCTAGCGTTATCTGAGCCATGTGCGGACAGCGGTGGCTGCAGAGTCTTAACAATTCTTTATCGCGGTTGGAGGCGATAATATTGTCGGCCATTGCGCATTCGGTGAGCAGCAGATAGCGGGAAGCCTTTACATCCTGAACATACTTAATCATAGCGGATGTACTGCCGGAGAAATCGGCTGCATCCACAACATCTGGTGGACATTCGGGGTGAGCCAGGACCACGACATCGGGATACTGGGCGCGTACATCGGCGATATCCTGAACGGTGAAAAGTTCGTGAACTTCGCAGCGTCCGTGCCAGCCGATAAATACCTTTTGCAGACCGTCGCCGCTATTGCCTGTGATGGCTTTATCCAAACGGGTTTCAGGAAAAATAATGGTTTTGCCTGTTTGCTTAGCAATATTCTTTGCTAAAAATTCATCCGGAATAAATATCACTTGATCGCTATCCAATTGATTGACGATCTTCACGGCGTTGCCCGAGGTACAGCATATATCTGTTTCGGCTTTTACATCGGCATAGCTATTGATGTAGGTGACAACGGGGACCCCTGGGAATTGCTCGCGTAGCTTGCGAACATCAGCGGCTGTAATACTTTGGGCCAGGGAGCATCCGGCCTTTTTCGATGGAATCAACACCTGCCGAGTGGGGTTAAGTATTTTGGCTGTTTCCGCCATGAATTCCACGCCACAAAATACGATAACATCTTTGTCCGTTGCCGCAGCTTTGCGACAGAGTTCCAAAGAATCACCGGTGATGTCAGCGACCGAATGAAAGAGCGCAGGCTCCATGTAGTTATGGCCTAGAATAATCGCATTGCGTTCTTCTTTTAACTTATTGATTTCAAAAGCTAAATGAGCCTTTTGCTCCAGCTCAAAATCAGGAACTAGGCCATGGAGCTTTTCCTGCATCAAGGCATATGTCGCGTCAAAAGATAAGGGCATGGCGAATCTCCTCCAAACAGCAGCGGCAGGCATCCTTGGCCGCATACATGGTCGGCAAGTTTTGCCAAAAACCTGTAAAAATGCAAGGTCAAAGGCAGAACAGTTTCGGCTAGGAATGAATAAAAAAAAGCCCGACTTCACCTCGCTCAGGAGGTGAAATGCGGGCTATTGGCAAGAAACGTGAGCCTTACTTACGAATCAACTGAAACTTTGGAGCCGGTGCGAATGTTGGTGTCGGACTCGGCGTCGATGTCGGAGTTGGCAGTGGCTCAACCACAACACCTGGAGGTGCAATGCCAGGCGCCGAGATCGCCGAGAACACGAACGAGATCGGGGCAGCAGTTGCTGGAGTTCCGCCGGTCAATCCACCTCTAAGGCCAAGGGCTTGGGTGTTGAATGTTCCAGAAAATCCAGACAGAGTTTTTGTTGCATCGGCAGCAACGATGCCGTCGAGTTTTACGAGCTTATTCGCGGCTTGAGGAGTTGCAGCACTGTCATCTGTGGCGATGACTACGCGACGTGTAACAGTCGCATCAGCTGCGCTATCGCTCGGAGCGCAAACGCCATACACTTTCAATCTTTCTGCCGATGGTTTGCCAGAATTCAGCACCAAGCTACCCGATGCAGAGTAGAACAAATCAGTCCCACCGCAAAGTTTAGCAACGGTCGGGATCTTAGGTTCCACCGCTGGTACGTTGTCCAAGCTACCAATTTTCAAATTCAGTGTTGCAACGCCATCGACATTGCCATCCATCGCCAAAGGATATCTTTCAACTTGCAGTGGTAAAGGCAAAGTCCCGTCTGCTTGCACACCAAAACTAAGCGCCAAACTGCTGAGCAGCGCTAGCTTCCTCAGGTGCTTCAAGTTCTTCATCATTAGGCCTCCGTTCGATATCTTGGTCGATCTTGTGTTGGGTCTGGTCTCTTCCAGCCAGTTTATAACCTTGCCTCCCTGAAAGCAAACAGAGAGGTTGATTCTCATAGGGTTCAATCAAAGCGCGTATCCGTCGAGCAAGGTCAAAAATACGTGGATCATGGGTTCTAGGTTTGTACTCCTCTTCTGGCCAAAGACGTGCTGCTATATCGGCCTTGCTTACAAAAATACCGCGGCTAAACAGCAGTTCCAGGAAGTCATAGATAAGCGGCTTGTCGTGCAACGGAACCCATTTGCCTTGAACGCAGATGCGCCTTAAATCTGGATCCATTTGCAGGGAACAACTCAAGGAATAGTCGAGGTCCTTAAATTTTTCGTTCACCAAATAGGTCAGGTACGTGCATTCTTCAGGATCAAGGTAGCAATCGAGAAGGTCCAGGCTGACTTCTAGCGCATCGTACTTCGCCAGATCCTTGTACATGCAGGCCATACCATAGAGGCTTTTGATAATGAAATAGTTCCACTGCCGCGAGGTGGATTCTTTAATCACAGCTTGAAAAAACTTCTTCGCTAGGCTGGAATCTTGCTGGAAAATATAAGCAACGTTGGCTCGCAACAGATAAAGACTCAAGCGCTGATCGACGCTGACGAGATCTTCGAGCTCTTCCATCTCCCTGACCAACCGGCCTATATCCTGGGTTTTTTTCAAAGAATAGTAGACGTTGGCCAAGCCGAGGAGAGCTTTGAAATAATCCTTCACCGTTTCGCTGCGGTCGGCGAGCAGACGAAACAAACGTTCCGCCATCTCATATTCCTGGTCCACATACGCGAGTCGCGCCGTAGTGTAAAGGTAAGAGTCTGATTGCTTCTGATGATACTGGGTCAATTCTCTCAGTAGGGCTCGCGACTCGGCCACTTTGTGGGTTTCCCACAAAGCCTGAGATTTATACAGCTGCAAGGTAAAGAAGTCGTCCACAGATGGGTTGTTTTGGCAGTGCAAATCCACAGACTGGCTGACACGCTTGAATTGGCACTGATAGTAGAGATCTTTGATTTCTGCAATGCTTGCGTTCCAGTCCATGTTGGCAATTTCCTCAAGGCTGCGGGTGTCTTCAATTTAATATAAGCACAGAATATGCCAGGCCCAGGTAGGGCAGGAAAAGCGGCATAGTATCTGATTTTACGGGGTTCTGTGGCCTAGGAAGCTATGCTTGTCGATCATGACAGGTTTAATTTTGATACCAAGCAGCTCAGTTTTGCTGGTATGGGCCAAGTCATTTAGGTATCATACTCAGAAGACGCCATCATCACGACACACGAAGCCGCATTGCTGCTGGGATCGGCACCGAGGGGGACATGACGAAAGAGAAATCGGACAAAGACAAGCGCGGGGTCCTCGTCTGCATTTCAGGCAAGAGTCAAAACGAGCTGGTCAAGCTTCGCCGGGACAATACCATCTTCGGTCGGGAGAAAGCCGACATCATCGTTTCTGACGCGGAAGTTTCGTCCACTCATTGCCAGATCCAGTGTATCGAGGATTCCTATCACATTTTCGACATGAACAGCAGCAATGGCACCTTCGTCAACGGGCAGCGTATTGTCAAAGCCAAGTTGAAGGAAGGTGACGTGCTAGAAATCGGTAAAACGGCGTTTCGTTTTGCCATGGAAGATGAAAAAAACGTCAGACACATTCCCACACTTTTTAGTTCCACGAAAAAACAGGATCGTAGCAACAGTCTGGTCGATACCCTGATTGAAAAGGAGCTAAAGCAGGCTCATAAAGTCCATCTTGAGATCATTGTGCAGTATGGCAATGGCAGTCGGGAAACCATTCATCTGCACCAAAAAGTAGCCTACATTGGTCGAGCCTCTAGTTTTGGACACTTCGATCAGGATTCTGAGATTTCGCGCAAGCATCTGATGATTAAGTTGAACGATACGGGAGAAGTGTTTGTGGAAGACCAAGGCTCGACCAATGGTGCCTTCCTCAACGGTCAGAAATTGACCGGCATGCATCGGGTGCAACCAACGGATGAAGTTCGGGTAGGACGATGCATTCTGCGTATCATTGCCAAAAATTGATAGAGACCTGCTGCAATCAGTCCGCCGATAGAGATTCGCGCAGACTTTGAGTCTTTGGTAAAGCGAGATCGGAGCTGGCCTTGCGGAGCCTGACTTCTATGGTTGTGCCGTGCTGCATACCGCCCGACTGCTGCTCCACTGACTCGATACGAATGCTCCCGCCAAACATTTCCAGAAATGTTTTGACCAGAGGCATCCCAAAACCGGTGCCAGCTTCCTGCTCTGTTCCTGGGCGAGAGGTTTTGGCCTTGGGATCGAACAATCGATACATGATATCGTGGGGCATGCCTATGCCCGTATCGCGAATAGTAATCACCGCAAAATCTTCCACTCGCTCGGCTTCTAAACTCACGGTGCCACCAGCCCCAGTGAATTTGATAGCATTGGACACCAAATTATTGAAGATCTCGTGGGTCAGCGATGTGCTGTCGGCCATCACTAAGATATCGTTGCTCTCTTCGATAAACCGCCAGTTGAGCTTGATGCCCTTTTCAATCGCTTTGGTTTGAAAGAAGAAGTCGATATCTTCAAAGACTTTGCGAATGGAACAGGCCTTTAACTCAAAGGCCAATTTTCCGGAACGAAACGCTTCATAGCGTCTCACCTGATTGATGATCCCTTCAATGGAGTCCGAGGCGCGTTTGACTCTTTCCCACTGCTTCAAATCATCCGGCTTGAGTTGCATCCGTCTCGAGGCTAGAAAGTAGACAGTCTTGATGATCGACACGGGATTGCTGATGTCGTGGCAGACCATGCGTAAAAGATGCTGGAGATTGTCGCGTTCTTTGGCCTTCATTTCGGTTTCAACTTTACTCTTCTGAATTTCCTTGATGCGTAGAGCGAGCGCGATCGACATCAGGATCATTTCGAATAGATTGCCGACCAAGGGAGCAACAGCGACCAGAGTAGTTTTGGTAATAAGGCCAACATTTCCCATAACCCAGACGGCGACACTGGAGGCCAATGAGCCCCATCCAATGAGGAAGATTAAGGCTGTCCGGTCTTTGTTACGGAAGGCTGCAAGTCCACCGAAAAAGACAAAGAACAGCGAAAAAATATCGAACAGACTGACCAGTCGCAGGAAGGGAAATCCCCAAGGACTGGCGATGAGCAGTGCCAAGCCTATGTCGACGCCGATGACCCACTGCATCAGCCGATCCAAGCGGGGAGCCACGCGACTTAGACTCAGAAAGCTTCGGGTGTAGAGCATCGCGGTGATGGCAGGAAGGCAGATGACATAGTGGGCGTCACGAGTCGAGGTGGCGAGCCAAGACATATTGAGGAATTCCGGAAAGCCACCTTGAATGAATGCGTTCAGCAGCATAGCGGTAGAAAAGAATACGTACATCAGGTAATCACGATAGCGAATGATAAAGAAGAGACAGAGGTTATAAAAAAGCAGAGCCAAGAGGCAGCCAAAATAGGCTGAAAATATCGTTAGTTCTTCGGCATTTTGGTCCATGAGCTCTTGATCATTCAGAATCAGAAAGTTGATGGCCAATTGCAGATCACTTTGCACTCTAAAATACAGTGTCAAATCTTCATTCTGCGGTAATTCAAATCGACCAAATGGCATGCGGGTATGGGGATTGCGAGGGTTGAATGCCGTTCCAATTTGGGACTTACTCAGCAGGTCCCCATCGCGAGTCACATAAATTTCGAAGGTATAGAAATCAGGTCGAAGCGAACCAATAATCCACGATAGACTCTGGCTTTGGTTACGCACCTGAACTTTGAACCAGAGAGCGCTTCGAGTGAAACCAAATCCAGTTTTGCCCAGCTGCTGGAACGGAATGAAGGCCCCTGTTCGATCGATGTTTCGAATATCATCAAATGTAAGGCGGGCCTCAGGATCCTCAAAGCTGCTGAGCGCTGGCACGACATCATAGCGAGCCTCTTCTTCCGTCAGACGCAAGGGTTCTGCCTGGAGCGGGCGTAAACACCCGAGCAGCAATTCGATAACAAACAAGACAGAGGCGATTCGGTCCATGCAAGAAGACCCTTAAATTCTCATCAGTATTCGGAGTTTGGGGGCAAAAATTGAGCTTGGATCCCTCTGGGTCTTGGGACCTGATCGATCAGAGTTTACCCGCAACATGATTTTTTGGGCGAGCCTCGACGTGTCTGAGGGGCTCAGTCAGGTTACAAATATGGGCTTTAAAGGTATAAGGCCCGCTGCCTTCCTGACTTTCAATAACCTTAAGGAAGACTGGTCCCCCGATGATTTCTTGGAGCCTGGGGCTCTGGATGCGAATCAGCGAATAGGGGCCAATCCTGGTTCGGGTTCGAATATTGAACTGTAAATAATCGGCATGTAAGAGTTCAGCTTCCATGTGCAACTCAGCGAAGGAATAAGCATGATCAGCAGGGGGAAACGAGGCCTGCTTTTCATTCGTCGGGGGCTTTTTTAAGGACAGATCAGCTAGGTAATCGCGATCAATGATATCGGTTAGATTCACTGGAACATGCTTGAGTGTTCTGGTCTTTCGAGCATTGCTATTGTTTCTAGAACTTTGACTTTCTTCCTTATTGCCAATATTGACAATGATCGTGTGCTCGGGCAAAAACCGCAAAAGTTCGTAGAAGCTCCGTTTGGAGTCGCCTTGGGTGAGTCGATCTTCAACAAAGACCAGATCCGGACTGAAGTATTTAGGTTCGTAGATCAAACTTTGTTTTTGCAAGGCCGTATGAACTTCATACTTGCGGCGATCGATATATTTGAGCAAGGTCGTCCGCAGGGCTGGTGATTGAATGGCTAGAAAAATCTTCGGTCTTTGACCCAGATCCACATGATGCAGGGTATCCATGGAATCGATAATTTTCTGAGGATCTGCGTTGATGACTGCATCCTGGTACCAGCTGGCAATAATCGCTTCAGAAAAACGATAGGTCAGATTCGTTTGCTGCTTTTGCAGGACCTGCGCATCTAGAAATGGCAAGCCGAGCGATTTGGCAAAGCCTCCGCCCATTTTGAGAGTATCGCCAACCTTCGGACAGCTGCGGGTTTCCAGCCACATTTGCTGGGCTCCCACCCAGACCATACGAGCCGGCACGATCACTTGGATCGGTTCCGCAACTTCATCCAGATCGCTGTGCTGTTTGAGTATCGACTCCATGCCGGAGGTGGCAAATTCAAAGCGTTGAAGCCATTCGTGATCTTCCAGATCGGTTGGAATGATGTCGCGAAAACCCTCGTTCATAGCAGCTTCCATAAGAGCGAAATCATTACGGGAGTTGGACACCAAGAGGCGTGCGGCATTGATGTCGGGAATATTGGCAAAGGCATGGGCGTAAGCCACCGCCTCGGATCCGGTCCATTCATCGCCAAGAATGAGAATTTGAGCTCGTTTGACGCAAATCTCGCGGATCAAGGTGTCGAAGTTTTCGAAAAAATACACCTGATAGCCGATGTCATCCAGAATGCTGGCGCGGCGGTGATGCTGGTCATCAACGCTTGGAAGCAGCCAATAGACACTGGAACGCTTCATCGTGGCTCCTTTGGGAACATCCCCTGAGAGTATCGGTTGAAATTCACTTGAGGCTGAGGCGAGAGAAGTTTTCTTGGCTGCCCCGTGCTGTTTGAAGGATTGATATGAAAAAGGAAATGAGATCCCTTTGCGAGAATATCAAACCTTTGGGGTGTGAGTCTTCGTACATGCATCGTAAGGGCGCTCCTGTCAAGACTCAGGGGGTACTCGCTGCCGGCGAGGACTTCCAGGGCAGAATGAGTCTTGACGGCATACTGAGAGCTGGTTTTCACTTGCCTTGCGTCCTTTGTATGCTAAAACTAACCCGGTTCTATTGGTAACTTGAACTGGGAACCCGACCACCCTGAGCTGAGTCTATCTAGCACAGACTGGCCTGGAGTGAGCGATCGGCTCCGCATCCCATCTCCCTAGCACGAAGGTATTCCATGAAGCCCCTAACTCCCCATTGGGCCGATCAAGCGGCCGCGCGTGTAGCAGCAGCCTGCGGCGACAAAGATTTTTACACCGTAGCCAGCGGTATCACGCCCAGCGGGACAGTTCACATCGGCAATTTTCGCGAAGTGATCACGGTCGATCTGGTGGCGAGAGCCTTGCGCTCTCTTGGCAAAAAAGTGCGTTTCATTTATAGCTGGGACGATTTTGATACCCTTCGCAAAGTTCCAAAAAATTTACCCAACCAAGAGATGCTGACCGAAAATTTGCGTCGCCCTATCAGTCGCGTGCCCGATCCTTATGGTCTGGACAAAAGCTATTCGGGGCACAATATACGCGTATTTGAAGAAGAGTTGCAAAAGATCGGGATCGCTCCCGAATTTTTGTATCAAAGTGATCGCTATGGAGCTGGCCTCTATGCTGAAGCGATTAAGTTCGCCTTGGAAAAACGGGATGTGATTCGCAAGATCCTAGACGCCTATAGGGCCGAACCTCTAGAAGAGAGTTGGTTGCCGACGACCATCTATTGCAGCCGTTGCCAACGTGATCAGCTCGACTATGAGCGCTATCTGGGTGGCTATGACTATGGCTATAAGTGTGCCAGCTGCGGTATGGAAGAGGTGGTCGATATTCGCCAAACCCCGAACTTAAAACTCAACTGGCGCACGGATTGGCCAATGCGCTGGAACTATGAAGGTGTGGATTTCGAGCCAGGCGGGAAAGACCATTCCAGTGACGGTGGGTCCTACGATACGGGCAAGCGTATTGTGAAAGAGGTATGGGGACGGGAAGCACCTCAATACCTCCAATACGACTTCGTTATGATCAAAGGCGGAACCGGCAAGATGTCGTCGTCCAAAGGCGAGCTAACCACTCTGTCTGAGGCCATGGCCATCTATGAGCCCCATATGGTGCGCTGGATTTTTGCCAACCAAAGACCGAATACGGATTTTTCCATAGCCTTCGATACCGATGTCATCAAAGTCTATGACGAGTTTGACCGAGCGGAGCAGTTCGTTCTGCAGCCCATGAATGTGGACAATCCAGGCAAGTGGCCCGTGATGCGGCGGGCCTATGAATTATCCTGCCTCAGCGCCGAAGTGCCAAGCGCGATTCCTTATCGGGCGCCCTTTCGCGAGCTCACGGGTCGTCTGCAACTCTGTGATGGGGATGTGGAAAGGACTTGGGCAGCCTACTACAAGGATAAAGCCGTTAGCGATTTCGATAAAGCGGCCTTTTACAGCCGAGCGGAACGAGCCTGGAACTGGGTGCAAGAACATGCACCTGATGAATTTCGCTATAGTATCCACCAGCAGCCGGTGGCCATCGATTTGACGGAAAAACAAAGAGCAGCTGTCGTTGCCCTACGGGAACTTTTGCAAAAGCTTGATTTGGCAACGATCGAAGCGAAAGATTTAAACCAGCGCCTCTATGATGATATCATTCATACGACGGGATGCGATGGGAAAGAGTTCTTCGCTGCGGTTTACCAAAAGATCATCGGTCGTGACCAGGGGCCTCGCCTGCCAGGTTTCCTTAAAGAACTTGGCCGTGACAGGATCCTGCAGCTCATTGCCGATATCTAAGCGCGGTGAGTTAAGTCGCTCCAAACCGGGGGAAAAGGCTGATGTTCGACCGCAGGCTCGTGCTTTGGATCGCGTTATCTGGGCTGATGCTCATGGGCGGTTGCAGCTACTTCCGGCAGATGATTGGTTGGGTTGCCGAGAAACCCGAGATCAAACTGCAACAGGTTGAAGTTCAGTCGTTCAGTGTGCACAAGATCGAGTTGGTCTTCGTTTTGGATATCATCAACCCTAATGCCTTTAAGGTTGAGATTGAGAGTCTGGAATACCGGGTGCGCGGTTTGGATATGGAGCTGGGCAAGGGCCAGCAGGCTCAGGCGATTATACTGGAAGCCAAAGAACACAGCACGGCTCGCTTGCCATTTTCAGTCGATCCCGAAGTGGCTCTGAAGCTGATGAAGAAGTACATCAAGAACCCCAAAGAACTTAAATTGAAACTTTCGGCGAGCCTGCGCTTAGGGACGGCCTTTGGCGCCATGGACATGCATTTTGAAGATGAAAAAACCATGGTGAAAGGCTTTAATACCCCCTAAACCTGCTCGCAAAGGACTGAAGCAATGACAAGTCGTCCGCGGATTCTCTTGACCGGTGCCAATGGCCAGGTCGGTTTTGAAATATGGCAAGCGCTGAGTCCTCTGGCTGATGTCTCGGCGTTTATGGGGCCGAACGATCGGCAGGCCGCTATCCCGGCTGCAAGCTTGGACCTTTGTGATGCAGAAGCGATTGAAAGAACGATTCGTAGCCTCAGGCCTCAGTTGATCATCAATCCAGCCGCCTATACCGCGGTCGACAAAGCTGAAAGCGATCAGCAGCGAGCTTTCCTCGTCAATGCAACGGCTCCCGCTGTGATTGGGCGAGTGGCAAAAGAAGTCGGGGCTGCTGTTCTGCATTTTTCCACCGACTATGTTTATGGCGGTCAAGGTGAAACGCCTCATCATGAAGACGATCGAATCGATCCCATCAATGTTTATGGTCAAAGCAAGTGGGATGGCGAAGCTGCCCTCATGGCGAGTGGGGCGGCTTTTATTACGCTTCGTACCTCTTGGGTCTATGGAGTCTATGGCCATAATTTCGTCAAAACGATGCTCAAGCTTGGTCGAGATCGAGAAACTCTCAAAGTCGTGAATGATCAATTTGGTGCTCCGACCTGTGCTCGGACTCTTGGCAACTTTGCCAATCTTGTGGTGCAACGCGGCATGCATTCTGGTTTTCCGGAATTATTTGCGCAACACTCTGGGGTTTATCATCTTACCGATCGGGGCTGCACGAGCTGGCATGGATTTGCCGAAGAAATTTTCCGGAAAGCACGAGAATTTGGTTATACGCTTGCTGTTAATCAAGTGGAGGCTTGCCGAACGGAAGACTATCCAACGCCAGCGCGTAGACCTGCTAATTCTCGCCTTGCCTTGGCGCGAATTGAAGAAACCTTTGGTTTCCGTTCACCGACTTGGCAGGAGGCACTCGGAGCGGTTTTGGCTCCGCTGCTTGGACTTTGACTCGGATGTGCATGAGATGAGCTAATGCATTTTCATTAGTTATTGATGCGAGTTGGCCTCTTATGCCCAAATTGCAAACTCGCCTTTTGATGCTGAGTTAAGTCGCCGAAATCTATATGGAAAACTAGCTTTTTCTCAAGGGAGTGGTCCGCTCTGCCGAGGAGGAATGAAAGCTTGGGAGGGTCCGCAAAGCATGGCGCAAACAGCATCTGGTGCATTCGCTAAGGCATTGATAATGTTGGGACTTTTTGTGAGTTCCAGTGCCTTCACTGCAGGCAGGCAAGCAGCTGATATTGCAGCCATGCAGACGCGTGGTTTGCCGGAGCGTGTGCAAGTGATTCCTGGCGGTCGAGCCTTTCTGGAAGAATTTGCTGAGGCATCCATTCCAAAGCGCGAAGACGCTGTGCTCGACGCTTTGAGTCGCGGTCACTTTCCCGATTTTTTACGGACAATGAAGCCAGTGACCGTCAGCGAACAAGGCCATACCCTGGTGTTTTGGGTGATGCCTGATTATGTCTCCGTCGGCAGTAACGAGGACCATGTTCTTATTCCCTTAAGTTTTGTCAGTGCCCGCAAATTGGCCAAGAGCTGGGGCTTTGTGTTACCCACCTCCAAAATGGTGGATGCCATCTTTCATCAAGCCGAACGCGTGATTTGGCCAAAGAGCTATAAACCTTCTGCCGCCATGGCCAGTGTCGCTTGGCTCACCGCCCACAATGAATGGATTGAAGACCAACGCTTCGGCGAAATGGATTTCACGCGTTTAGTTGCGGGTCATAAGAAGGATATTGTTCTGTCGTCTCGACTGGAAACTTGTGACAAAAAGATTGCCATTTACGGTTGGCAAAATATCCGCAATGGGGAAAACATTCAACCGCTCTCCACTTGGCACGGCGACCATTACGTGGACTATAGTCATGGACTGCGTATGGTCGGCTCCCTTGTTCTGCTTGACGGAACTCTGACGCCCATCAAAAAAATACTAGCAGATCCAGTGCTCAGTTCCTTGCTCAGTCGCGAAGGGCCGATTTCAGTCGATCAGATTATGCAAAATTCTAATGAATTTGTTCGTAATAACTGAAAAGTCGAGCTTGTTAAGAAATCTTTCGGATAGAGGGCTTGCTGCTCTCGCCTTGAATTTGGGTAGGAATGAATTGATACCAAAGCTTTCGAGCATCAGGATCATCTCGAACCTTGAAGCTCACCTCGTTGAGATCACAGCATTGGAATCGATGCTTGAAATCTTCAGGGAGTTTTTGGAAGACCGAGTCCTGCAGTAGAGCAATGCTCATTCCTTCAGGCATTTGACTTTGGAATTGTCGCCGCATATTTTCGTAGCGTGTGGCGAGCACCACGACCATTCCGTAGAGGTCGTATTGCCTGATGCCGGAACGCGGAAAGAATCCTCCCACCCTGCCTCCAGCAATGCCCACACCGAAGGCGCAGGGCTTTCCACCTAGATGGCGTTTGACGTTTTGCTGGAAAATATCAGCAACCTGATCGACAAACATCACAGCGGCCTTCTCTCGATTGGCCCCGCAAGGGAAGGGGAAGCCAATGGAACAAATGAATCCATCCCCCATCTCCTTAACCCTGAAGAGTCGGACATTCTCGCCATCCACGTTTATCCCTTCGCTCATGATGAGCTGACACTGCACAAAGAAATCTTCAAAAAAGGCGTGATGTATATGGGGATCGATTTTGGTGCTATTGATGACGTCGAAGCAAAGGATAACAGCTTCAGCCTGTTTGATGGGCATAGTCTGTTCGAGAAATTTGCCTTGCTTCATCAGCGCAATCTGTTCGGGGTAGACCAACTTTTGTAGCTGTTCGTAGCTATGCTTGGTATCTTCGGTCAACTTAAGCTGTCTCGAATAGAGTTCATGAAGACTTATAAACCCAAAGAGCAGCATTTCCAGATTCATCGTGGCCCATGCGAGATTGAGCCCAGCTAGGGGATGACTTCCCAGCATGAGGAGCGAGCTGATGGAAACTCCCACGATATAGATAGACCAAGACAAAAGTGCTTTTCTTGCGTGACCGAATCCTTTGCCGACGGCATAGAAAAAAATTCCAGTGATGAGAAAGCAGTAAACGAGAATCGTGACGGTTTGCACCAAGTAGCTATGATATCGAAGGACGCTTTGTATGATGAGCGAGCTGAAGACCAGGACGGCGAATATTGTCAAGAGCCGGGAAAGAAGCGGTGACCAGGTTCGGAGCCTGAGGAAATAGCTGATAAAAAGCAGTGTCGCGACAAGTTCGTAAGCCATGCAAAGATTGATCAATGACGCAATGCCGGTACCCGTAATGGCGAATATGTTGATCCCATAGATGATCAATATATTGGAAGTGATCAGCATAAAGATAAAAGATGAAAAGGTATAAAATGCATAGTAGTAAAAAAGGGTGTTCCGTAAAAGTATAGCTGTTGCCAATGAGGCGAGAGTAATGAGCAGGGCAATTGCCATCATCGTTGAAGCATAGTGGAGTTGCTCCTGAGTGATGTTGGCGACTTTTTCTTCAGCCCCGAACCAGAAAACCACCTTGGATGTTGTAAACTTAAGAAAGACCTGGTTAAGTCCTGGGTGCAGATTGAGCGTGAAATGCGGATAAAAGCCTGATCCGCCATGCTGGAGTCCTGTGGTCATGGTCTGAAAAGTGGATCCTTGCTGATGGTAGAGTTCCCAAAAGTCTCCAACATTGTGAGCGATCAATAGCGTCCTGACGCGTTGTTCTGGAAAGGGATTGACGATGGAAAGGCGAATCCAATGGGGAGGTTTTTTGGTCGAGGCCAGGTTGAGCCGATCCTCATGATAAGGAATGAAAGATGAATCCATGAGGCCAGACGCTAGATCTTGGACGGAAATATCGTCGGGACATTGGCAATATTCGATAAATTTACCGATCATTTGCGCTTCGCCGACTTCATCGATTATCAATGCTCGGGCTTGAGCGCGCATGCTCGAGAGCAGAATCAATAAGATGATTAAAATCAATCGCATATTTCTGGTATTCCCCAGAATGATTTCGGCAGATTTTGATTTAAGTTGAGCTTGGGATGATAAAAGACTTGGGGAAGCAGAAAATTGGGTGATTTTTCGATTGTTTCTTCGATCTTTAAGGCGCTTCTGGTATTGTCCTTGCCAAGGTCCAATGATGAGTGTTCGCGATGAACGGGCTCGGGTGATACGAAGTCCCGAATCGAATTGCGCTATGATATCTTGACCGCATCGTCATCTTTAAAGGGATTCCCTTCATGCACAAGACGGTTCTCCTGTTTCTTCTTGCTCTGACTTTTGCTTGCCAAAGTTCCAATACCAGCAAGAAGAATCCGCCCTCTCTTCCAGAGAATCCTTTACAGCCGACCCAACCCGTCAATCCACTTCCGCCCAAACCCGTTGAACCGGGGATTCCTCCCTTGCCTGGCACCGGCCAAATATTTCTTGGTGAGCCGAACCCGACGGCCAACATAAATTTGCCCTATGGTCTTCCCGTTGTGCAAAGTGGTGACGACTCTTGGATCATCTCGCGTCCCCAGTATGTGCTCTCGTGGAATCCCAAAACTCGCAATCCTAATTGGGTTTCGTGGCTGTTACGAATCGAAGACTTTACTCTCACGGGCAGACAGGAAAATTTCTACATAGATCCCATCCTTGATCCTTACATCAGAGAGCAAGGTATGAAACCGGTTGAGCAAACGGATTATTCGGGATTTTTCTTTGACCGAGGGCATATGGTGGCCTCCAGTGATCGGCACGCATCGACAGAGGACAATGTCACCGCTTTCTATATGACGAACATCCTGCCGCAGACGGCTTTTCTCAATCAAGTGATCTGGAATAAATTGGAACTCTCCATGCAAGACTGGCTAAAAACGGCTCGATACACCAAGCTTTTGGTTATGGCCGGTCCGATTTATGGTGATAAAGTAGGACGAATCGGTCCCAATAGGGATATTGCCGTTCCAAAGGCCAACTTCAAGGCCGTCTACTCTTGGGACGAATTTTCAAAAGATAAGCCCTATCTGGTCAAAGCCGTGATCATGCCTAATGTTACGTCGATCGGCACAGATCCCATGGAAGATCCTGCGCGCTTGGAAAGAGAGGCTCGTGAAGGTGTGAACATAAGAGGTGACCCGAGTATTTCCAGAGAGCTCAGCTCCTACACGGCGACGATTGAACGAATCGAAGCAGAAGCGAAAATAACTTTCCCGGATAAACTGAGGGTTTCGTCGCAGCCTTAGCTCATAACTTGGATAGCCTGGAATTGTGGGGTTGGGGAAACGGCCTCCCTATGTATTTATAGCTTATCGAGGGCATCAGTCACTGGCTGCAAAAGGCCGTTGCGATTTTGGGCTTTGACGACGCCCAGCATCTGTTTTAAGCCAAGATAAAACAAGAGCACTCGACCTTTAGGTCGTTTCGGCTGCTCTCGCCTTTTTAGGAAATTACCTTTTCAAGTGGCTCGGATAGGTTAAGATGGGCAGGTTCGGCAATCCCTATCATGGAAGTTTTCGATGCAGCGATTCGTCTATCGACTTTTGTTTTCAACTTGTTGCAGTCTCATATTCCTAACCAGCGCTTGTAAGTCAAAGAAAGACAAAAACCCCAATGGACCGAAGCCTGAGCTCTGGTCGCAAGTGCCTGAACCTTTGTTTCCCGCTCCAACCCAAGATCTGTCCAAAATTCCCAGTGTTCTCATCGAGCACGCAAAAATCATGACAGCAACTGGCAAATCCATAGCTGAGGGTTACATTTATTGGGAGCAGGGACGCATCAAATCCCTAGGCGAAGGTCAGGCTCCAGACCTGAAACCCGCCATGCGCATCGATGGAACGGGCAAAGTGGTCACACCTGGCATCATCGATACCCATTCCCATATAGGGGTTTATCCCATCCCAGGTGTCAAAGCTCACCAGGATGGCAATGAGGCGACCCGCCCGACCACACCCGATGTGTGGGCTGAGCATAGTTTTTGGCCGCAGGATCCATCGATCTGGCGAGCCTTGGAGTCAGGTGTAACAACGATTCATGTCTTGCCCGGTTCGGCCAACCTCATTGGCGGACGAACGGTGACGATTCATATGAAGCCTGCTGCCACAGTGGACGCGATGCGTTTTCCAGGCGCGCCGCAGGGCATAAAAATGGCGTGCGGAGAGAATCCCAAGCGAGTCTATGGTGATAAAGGTGGGCCGGCCACTCGAATGGGAAATTACGCCGGCTATCGACGGATGTTTCAAGAGGCTTGGGAGTATCGGCAAAGTTGGGCGAACTTTGATCGCCTATCCGATCGGTGGAATAAAAGCGGTGATGGCGACAGACCGATGGCGCCGAAGCGCGATCATGCTTTGGACACTTTGGTGAAAGTCTTGAACGGCGAGATTCTTGTGCATATCCACTGCTATCGCGCTGAAGAGATGGCGCTCATGTTGGATCTGGCTCGCACCTATGGATTTAAAGTCCGCAGCTTTCACCACTCGCTCGAGGCCTACAAAATTCGTGACAGGCTGGTCGAGGAAAAAGTTTCGATTGCCACCTGGGCCGATTGGTGGGGATTTAAAATGGAAGCCTTTGATGGCATTCCTGCCAATGCTGCCTTGTTTCAGTCGGCAGGCGGCAACCCAACCATTCATTCCGATTCGGAAGAGGAGATTCGTTTTCTTAATGTTGAGGCTGCTAAAGCCCAGACTGCAGGCCGACAGCTAGGGATTGTCGTGAGCGATGAAGAAATTTTGCAGTGGATTACCAAAAATCCAGCCTGGGCCATTGGGATCGATAAAGACGTTGGCACTTTGGAGGAAGGTAAACTCGCTGATGTCGTGCTGTGGGATCGTTATCCATTTTCTGCATACGCCAAGCCTGACAAAGTATTTGTCTCGGGTGAAATGCTTTTTGATCGTGGTCCTCAACTGTTTCCGATCGGTGATTTTGAGCGCGGTATTCGCGATTTTGGTCTGGCCGATCGAGGCTTGCAAAAAGATGCCTTGCCTGGCACAGGTATTCCTGAAGCTCAGGGTCAGTCTTCCGCGCTCCCCAAAGTCCAGTTGAATGATTCCTTTGTCATCGAGCATGCCACGGTAGAAACAGGGCTTTTGACTCGTCTGCAGGACACCAGCATTTGGATAGACCAAGGGCAGATTAAGCAGCTCGGAACGATCACGGCACCTAAAGAAATTCCGCGGATCAATGCCGGCGGTCGCACTCTTACTCCAGGTTTCATCGAAACTCAAAGTCAAATCGGTGTGCTCGTTGTGGAGATGGAAGAAGATGGTCAAGACCATGAAGCGGGTGAAGGCATCAATCCAGCCTTTCGAGCTGTCGATGGGCTGGATCCTTTTTCGATTCGCATGCCTATCGTGCGGGAGCAGGGAGTGAGTTCGATTATCGTCAAGCCCAGTGGTGGAATCATTTCAGGGCAAGGAATCGTACTGGATTTATCGACTGGGCCGAAGGCTCTCGCGTCGCCAGCTGCACCGATTATGTTCGCTTCCGTGTTGGGCGGTAAAAACCGTGGCCAGTTCTGGCTTAAATTACGCGAAGCTTTCGAAGATGCACGTTTTTTCAAGCAACAGGGTGGGATGAAATCGGCCAACACTCATGCATTGAGTCTGAAGCCTCTTCATCTGGAGGCGCTCGATGAAGTGATGCGGGGTCGTATGCCTTTGGTTCTGACTGTGCATCGTCTATCAGATGTGCTTACGGCGATTCAATGGAAGAAAGAAATGATAGCCAAGGGCTTTCCCCTGCAATTGATTCTGAGTGGAGCGGGTGAGGCATGGTTGGCTGGCAAAGAGTTGGCCCAAGCAAAAATTCCCGTCATCATTACGCCCTCCCGGCAGATGCCTCACACTCTGGACCAATTGCGAGTGCGTGACGATCTGGCTACCCTTTTGGTGCAGGCTGGAGTGGACGTGATTATAAGCACAGATGATATCCGTGCGGGGCGACTGCGTCAGGAGGCAGCTCGTGCTGTGGCCTTCTCCTTGCCCTATCCCTCAGCTTTGGCGGCTATCACCAGTGTTCCTGCTCGAGTCTTTGGTCTTAAGGATCGAGGCAGTATTGAGGTGGGGCGAAGAGCCGATCTCGTGCTTTGGTCAGGTGATCCTCTGGAACCTCAGAGCGCCGTGCAGAAGCTTTGGATTGATGGCAAGGACATGGATCTCAATCATCGACAGATGGATCTCGCGCGGGCTTATCTTCCTGCACCGAAAACGCCTTAGAATGTTTTAAGATTCTGGCAGAGGACCCAGCGAGCACCGACTTATACCTAACGGAATAGGAGGCGGTGTTCGTTGAATTCTGCCTTTCAGGGCTCAGAAGTAGCTTGATCCTTCTGAAAATCGCTCAATCTTACCGACAAGTTCTAACGATCTCATTCAGCTTCTGGCGATTCTTGCCGAAATCCCTTGCCAGAGGAAAAAACTATGAAGCTTCTGTTCATCATTGTCGTGTGTCTGTTCAATCCCTGCTTGGCTTTGGCGCTGGAAACTCCAGCCCAAATCCCTCTCGGGCTGAATAGTGCGACCCATCAGATCGAACTTAACCGACAGTTTTGGTTCCATGAAGATGCCAGCAGTGAAGTGACTATACAGAAAGTGCTGGAGAAGTCTTCGGATTTGGCATTCACTGAAACTGATAAGAAAACTCCAAACTTCGGCTTTTCGAATTCTGCTTGGTGGGGGCGGCTTCTCTTGGACAATAAGTCTGCCGAGAGTCTGGAGCTGATCTTTACCCAGGGGTATGCCGTCGTCGATCAGATTGATTTCTGGCTGGTTGATAGGTCAGGACGAATCATAGCATCGCACCAGGATGGCGATCGCATCACGCCGCGCAACGCTGCCATTAGCTATCGACTGCCTTTGTTCAAGAGCGCAGTTCCCAGTGGTGAATCGATTCTGTATGTGCGAGTCAAAACCGAAGGCAGCGTCATCTTTGATATCAATATGTACGATGAAGCTTCTTTTTATAAGAACATGATCTTTGAGTATGTGTTCCTCGCGATTTTGCTGGGTGCTCTGCTAGTGATGGCCCTCTATAATATGTTTATTTGGATTCAATTGCGTAAAGTTACGTATCTCTTCTATATAGGCTTCATCGTTAGCATGATAATCCAACCCTTGGCCTATTCGGGGCTTTGGGTGCATCTGGTTGACGATCCCGTCTGGCTCATGAATAAAGGATATGTGTTTCTAGCCAACAAGTCTTCTCTGCTCGCTCTGCTGTTTCCTATCTACTTTCTCGGACTCAAAGAACGCCATCCTTGGCTTAACCGATTGTGTTGGTTTGGGATTGCAATTTCTCTTTTGAGTGATGCGGTTCTCTATTCTTCCTACAATAGCGGAGCAAAAATCTCAGTTCTCACAGCGACTCTGGTGTCATTTATAACTCTGGCTTGTGGAATTACCAGCTCGCTGAAGCGTTATCGCCCAGCCTACTTTTTCACTCTGGCTTGGGCCTTGGTCATCTTCGCTAATATTGTGCGCATGACAATGGTATCGGGTGCCTTACCAAAATCCTTTCTGATCGAGTGGGGCGTATTGATTGGCTCTGTCGTTGAGGTTATCCTGATTTCGCTTGCCTTGGCCGACAAAATTCGCATCACAGAGAAACAGGCTTTGCTAGACATCGGCAATCTTAACCAGGAACTATCCAAAGAGCACGCCGAAGTCGTATCTCTCAATTCCAATCTAGAGCGTTTGGTGGAAGAGCAAACGAGAGAGATAAAGTCAATTCTTCAGCATATCCAGCAGGGCATATTGGTCGTCAAGCAGCCGCACCTCTTGGTGACGGAGACTCATTCTTTGATGGCAAAGGCTCTTTTTCAGACCAATCAAATCGCTGGGAGCAATGTGATTGAACTGCTGTTTAATCGCTCTGAAGTGACGTCCGACGTCAGGAATCAGGTTCAAAGTGTTCTAGACAACAGTCTGGGCGAAGGGGCCCTAAGCTTTGAACTCAATGCCCATCTATTACCTCGAAGCATTGTCACTCGACTCAATAATGAAAATCGATATTTTCAAATCGATTGGAATCCAGTGCTTGACCTTGAAGGTCGAGTGGAAAAAATGCTTGTGACCGCTCGCGATGTCACGGAACTGAAGAAGCTGGAGCAAGAAGCAGAAGAAAAATCCCGTGAATTGCAGATTATTGCAGAGATTTTGGAGGTATCAGCTAAGCAGTTCGGTATCTTTATGACTTCAGCGCAGCGATTCATGACTGAAAGCATTCGCTTGATCAAATCTAATAGGAAAGTTGATCTGCAGATCCTGAAAGTCCTCATGATCAATCTTCACACAGTTAAAGGTTCCGCTCGGGCCCTTGGACTTAAAAAACTGACTCCTCTGATTCATGACGTAGAGCAGGTCGCAGCCTCTGTATTTAAGATGGAAAGGGTTTGGAATTATCAAGAGATGCTTGAATTCCATCACGGACTGATGCTTTTGCTTGATCAGTACGACCATCTCAATCAAGTGAAGCTTGGCCGTCATGGTCAAGATATGCTGATGATTAGCTCAGAATTCATAGAAAAAATGTCTCAGCAATTGGCCAGTATTGAACTGGAGATTAGTGCTGAAATTCGCTTAAAGGTGGCCCCTTTCCGCCAGCATATTGAGGCGCTTACCTTTGTTAGATCTGAAGAAATATTTCGCGAGGTTCTCTCTGGAGCTAGCATGCTGGCTCGGGATCTGCAGAAAGAGTGTCCGGTCATTGTCATTCATGATAACGGCATTCTTTTGGCGAGTCATGGCCAGGAGATGGTTCGAAATGCTTTTGTTCACATCATCCGCAACAGTATGGATCACGGTATGGAAACGGCAGAAGAGCGACGCAGTCTCGGTAAAAAGCCCGAAGGACGCATTGAGGTTAAAGTCAATATCAATGACGATCGGCTTGAAATCCGCTATTCCGACGATGGGCGTGGCCTGAATCTACGGGCGATCAGACACCTCGCGACCGAGCGCGGGCTGATAGAGCGGGGACAGAAAATGAGCCTGGAAGACATCGCCTATTTGATATTTGAACCTGGTTTTAGTACCTGTGAAACGGTGAATGATATTTCGGGGCGAGGCGTGGGAATGAGTGCGGTCAAAGAATATATTGAAAAGGAAAACGGCACTATAGCCATTCGACTCTTTACGGATGGTAAAATGGTAGACCCGGAGTACGTGCCCTTTGAGTTTGTGATTACCATCAACAATCGACTCTTTATTGGCAAAGCTGCCTAGAGGATGGAGGAGCAGCCGTCACTAGTTGCGTGTCGGCAGCGTGTCTTGAAACCTAGCTTAGCATTAAGATGAGGTTCGTGATCTCTTGGCACGGATTCAGTTTTTGACCTTCCGCCTTTCTTCCAACTCAGTCTAGCCAGTCTCTAATATCTACTATCTAGCTGATTGTATTCAGTTATTTGAGTATTTCTGGTGTTCCAGACCGGTCTAGTTCATCTTCGAACTTGGAAAACCCTTTTATTCAAAAATTTTCACATAGTCTGGGAGGCGTCATGCGACACTTGATTTTTTTGACAACCATGCTTTGGAGTAGTTTAGCCATGTCAATTGAAAGACCAAAATTCACCTTGGAAAAGCAGGACGACGACTTCGAAATTCGTGTTTACGACCCGACTCTGGTCGCTGAAACCATAGTCGAGGGCGATTTTAGCGAAGCGGGTAACCTTGGCTTTCGTCGGCTTGCGAACTTTATTTTTGGCGAGAATGTGACCCAGACAAAAATCGATATGACAGCGCCTGTATCGCAGCAGGGTCCTGGGGAAAAAATTGGAATGACGGCTCCTGTGGGACAGCAGACCGAGGGCAAAAAGTTTCGCATCTCGTTTACAATGCCAAGCAGCTATACGATGGAAACTCTGCCACAGCCTAAGGATCCAGAGGTTCGCATTCGACAATTGCCAGCAAGACGAGTCGCAGTGATCAGCTATTCAGGTACTTGGAGTGAAACACGTTATCAAGAGAAGCTTGAATCCTTGCGAAGCTGGACAACTAAGCAGGGGCTGAGTGTCGAGGGAGAGCCTGTCTTTGCACGCTATAATCCACCAATGATGCCGTGGTTTTTGCGGCATAATGAAATTCTCATAGAACTTCGTGCGGAGGCGGCCCAGCCTGCTACTCCCAAATAAAGGCATACAGCTCCAATTGAAGTCTTTAACGGAGCGTTGTTTTCTGATTTTAAAAGGCACCCAATCTCCTTACATAATTGCCAAATATTCTATTTCGGGTTCTTTTCCTCAAGCGCTCCCGGATTTAGGCGATAGCCTTAACCAGGGGGATATTACTCATGCTGCGGCTGCCTCAAGGCACTGGTAAAAGCTTACTATGGGGAAAGATTTTTCTCGTTCTTTGGGTTATTGCTGTTAGCCTTTTGCTGTCGCTTCTGGGTGCTCAGCACGCTGCGCCGTTTGCTAGGAGCTCAGCCTTGGGTGGAACGACAAGTTTTGTCCACTCCCTCACGCAAGAGTCTGGGGCTTGGCAAATGCTTCATGTAGTCGCTGATGGTTGTCGATGCTCGGCGCGGGTCATCGATCATCTTTTGCAGCGAGGACGATATGCAGGGCTTGGAGCAGAGGCTGTCGTCGTCATTGGCCATCGCCCTGACTGGGAGCGAAAGCTTCGGGCTCTCGGCTTTTCCTATGCAGAACTTTCCGGCGATGCTGTGGCCGAAAAAACTGGTGTCGAAGCAGCGCCGACTCTTGTCATCATCGATCCCCAAGGCACTGTCCGCTATGCCGCTGGCTACTACAAAACCTGGCAGCTCATCGAAGCCCAGGACGCGGCGATTCTTCAGCAAGTGAAACAAGGGCAGGATCCTGTGCCACTGCCGCTCTTTGGCTGCGCATTTTCCCAACGACTGCAGGCGGCTGTCGATCCCCTTCGTCTTAAGTATCCTTTGACCGTCGTTCCCATTGAGGTGAGCCCATGATGAAGTCATTGCTAAAGTTCGTTTTCCTGCCGAAAGATGTGAGTGCCGTTGAAACGCGCCATATCAATCGAATCAATCGGGTTGCCCTTGGGGCTTGCTTGGCCCACTTGCCGCTGTTCTTATTGGTCGCATGGCTTTGCCAGACAAGCCTGCTGCAAGCCCTTGGGTTTGGATGCCTGTTGGTTTTAGGCCCGGTGGTTTCCACTCTAGTTTTGCGGAATCCTCGAATGCAAAGTTTAGTCTTTGGGTTCACCACTATGGCCCTTGGTGCACTTCTGGTCCATCTTGGACAAGGCCCCATGCAAATTGAAATGCACTTTCACTTCTTTGCTGCATTAGCTCTCCTCACTGTGTGGGGCAATCCCTCAGTGATTTGGGTGGCAACCATTACAGTGGCCTTGCATCATTTCCTGTTTTGGTTGTTTATTCCGGCGAGTGTTTTCAATTATGCGGCATCGATTTGGGTCGTGCTGGTTCATGCCATTTTTGTGGTTGTAGAGGCCATTGCAGCATCTTTTATTGCCCGCAATTTCTTTGATAACGTCATTGGCCTCGAACACATCATTGAAGAGAAAACCCAAGAAGTTAAACAACAGCATGAAGACTTAAAGCAAATTATGGATAACACGGCGCAAGGATTTATTACCATATCGTTGGATGGGCGTATACTGTCAGAGCCCTCAACCATTCTTACGTCCTGGCTTGGCAAGGTCGATGTTTCATCAGCCTTTGAATTCTTTGGTCGTATCAATTCCGAATTTGGATTTCGTCTGCGATTGGTCACCGAGGCCATTCAGGAAGATATGATGCCGCTTGAAGTCAGCCTGGATCAGTTTCCCAGAAGACTGCAGGTAGAGGGAATCGCTTTAGGCATTGAGTATCGTCCTATCATGGAAAACGGGCGTGTTCAGAAAATACTTTTAGTGATTTCGGATCTGACCAGCCAACTGGAAAAGGCTCGCAACGAGCGTATTCAACAGGAAACAATCGGAATTTTCGAAAAGGTGACTCACGATAGCTTTGGTTTCCTTGAATTCCTGGAGGAGGGTTCCAGGCTGGTAGCTCAGATCGTGGATGTCCCAGCCAGTGATCCGATTCAGGTCAGCCGTTACCTTCATACCTTAAAAGGCAACAGTGGTTTGTTTGGAGTGCATAGCATCGCTGATCTTTGTCACAAAATTGAAAGCGAAATAGAAGAGCACAAAGAGGGCCTTTCGCCAGCCAATGGACAGGAGCTGAAACACGCTTGGCAGGATCTTCAGGACCGCGTGAGTATTTTTTCGGTCAAAGAACCAAGACTCCAAGTGAGCGAAGGCGACCTTTTAGATGCGCTTGCGAAGATCAAACGAGGGGCTTCGAGGGATGATATCATTAAGGTTTTAGTGTCCTGGCGCTACGAACCGATTAAATCTCGCTTTTCTCGATTTGCCGAACAAACGCGTGTGATTGCCGAACGGTTGGAAAAACTTCCTGTCGAAATTGTCACAGAAGATCAGGGTCTTCGCTTGCCCAAGGAGAATTGGTCTGGATTCTGGGCGGCCTTTGCGCACGCTATTCGCAATTCGGTTGATCATGGCCTGGAAAGTCCGGATCAGCGAAAGGAACTGGGGAAAGCAAGTGGCTGGATTCGGTTCTCTACCCAAGTCAGAGCTGATGGGTTTAGCATTATTATCGAAGATAATGGAGCTGGCATTGATTGGGATCGGGTTCGTGATAAATGTCGCAACAAGGGTTTGCCCCATAGCAATCCCGATGAAATGATGGCCGCACTGTTTTCGGATGGATTCTCGACCACCGATCAAGCCAATGCCTTTTCCGGGCGAGGTATAGGTATGGGAAGTCTTAAGGTTGAATGCGCCCGATTAGGTGGGACTATCGCTCTGAATTCAGTACGGGGCCAAGGGACTCAATTGTGCTTCCATTTTCCCTTGACGGCGATGCTTGAACCGGAGGAGGCTCAAAGAGCAGCCTGAGCGACTGGCTCATGAATGGCTATAAGCCTTCAGCCAAATCTCGCTAGGCAGCATAAATTCTAGCCGAAAATAGGCAAGGCCGAGCGTAACCGCGCTCGGCCTTTTATTATTGCATCAATTTACTGGGGGAAGTCGGCACAGAGTGGGTCATTGTGGGCTCTTTCAGCAGCTGCTGGCAAGAACTCACCTTTGGTGATGAAGTTCACAAGCTTAGGCTGGAGGATGTTAATCCAGTATTTATTTTGATTCGGCGCATCAAATCGCGAGAGCAAGGAATGATTCGCGCAATGCCACTCCTGTTGTCCCAAGGTTTTTTTCAAGTTCGAGGCACAGGTCATGTTGGATGAAGGAACATAACAAATTCGCGCGCGCTCATTCAGGTCCAAGCGTTCGAGGGTAGTAAACGCTTTCGATTGCAAGCTCTCGCCGCGAATGCGGCCAACGCCTGTGAAAACCAATTGCTTATTGATGACTGGATCGTCTTCTACGGCTACGAATTGGGTCTTGATCCGGGTGGGCTGCAGCAAACTCCAGACGTCATAGCCAAATTGATTGGAAGCCAGCACGTGGGTAATTTTGAATTGGCAGATACCAGCGCGTGTTCCCGCTCGTCCAAACTGCTTGACCCAGCTTGGGGTTCTTTCATTTTCACAGCCTTGACCCCAACCTTGCTCTCTTTGCAGAATGGGCTCTAGCCAGCTGCCGACTTTGCTATTCAAATTATTCAGATTGGATAATGTTCCCATGAAACCATGAACCGCTGCTTGATCAAGCTCATAGAGAGGACTCATGATCAACTGGCGATCCCAAAGATAAGGATCATGGATGGTCGCATAGCTGGCCATGGCAGCCCCCAAGGACAGCCCTCCAACCACTCTCTCGCCGCCGAATGCTGCCGCTACCTTATTGATTTGCTCGACAAATTTGAAATAATTGAGATAGCTATTGCTGTCGTTAGCTCGTCCGGTTGGCAATGGACTCGAATCATCGGTATTTTTGCCGTCCAGAGTTGAATAGAGACGACCGTGCCCAGGGTTCAGCGGGAGGAGAACTGTATAGCCAGCAGCTGAAAGCTCGGCTCCGAGGGCGTAGAATTGTTGAGCGCATGCTGTAAAGCCGTGGAATAAGACGACCACACCCTTATAGGTGCCTGTCGATGGAATCATACGAGGCTTACAATCAGCTTGAACTTGGTCGACAGGAACCGAATCCACATAGGACTGCCAGAGGGCGAGTGCTTGGTCGGATAATCCTGTAGGTCGAGTATTGATTTCAGCTGCAATGACTCGTGTTGCTTGCTCTTGCAGGAGGGCCTTCACGTGAGGCCAAACGGCATTGGCTATTTCATGTTGTCCAACTTGATTGACGTGAATGCAATCGGAAGCCATAACAATGTCCCAGTCGTCAGCGCGAACTCGATCGGCTAAGCCTTCGGCAAGGTCTATACTCAAGCCAGCTGCGCGATAGTCAGCGACCTTTTTGGCTAAATAGGCATTGAAAGCATTCAAGCGTTCGATCGCTTTTTTGAAAGCTTCAGGATTGCTTTTTCCGGGACTCAGACCGAGTTTGGTAGCCACTCCACCAGAGGTGAAAATCTGTTCACAGGTCAACTGAAATTTATTGAAAAACTCAGTGGAAACACGATTTTCTCGACTGATAGAAGAGGGGATATTCGGGATTTTCATGATCAGGAAGTGTGCGCTCGGACTCATTTTCAATATTTGATTGAAGAATTCATCCACGTTTTGTGCAAATTCCTCTGCCGAAGAATAGATTGTCAGATCAATGCGGCCTAAATCGATGATAACCAGATCCAAATCTTCTATTCCGCGATTCTTCATTTCCTGTTCCATTGCCGCAAGCTGGACATCGCCCATGCGGAAGGAACCACCGAGTTTGGCTGCATTGACGAGTTCGACTTGGTAGCCGAGTTCTTTTTCTAGGCGACTAATCATCGACCAGCTTGTCTTGCCTTGTATCGCAGCCAGCTCGTCTCGCGCTAAATAGGAATTTGCACTCATGAGCTTGTAACTGAGGACGCCTTCGCTATCGGGGTAATAGCCGCCCACTGCACCATTGACTGCCAGACGACCAAAGTCGAAGGTCGCCCCCAGAGAGGCGCGTTCACCTAAGCTCTGATCAGCCAAAACAGCACGTGTGATGCTGTCGCCGAACACAGCGACTCGAAGAGTGTTAGGAGATGGGGCTGCCGCTGCCGCTGCCGCACTGGCGATTAGGCATAGAGATAGCAATAAGGCACGGAGATTCAATGGCATTTTCGACCTCTTGATCAAGATGGCTGAGGGTGTCTATTAGTTCGTCTGAACTAATCCATCTGAATGAAGTGGGCTGAATAGCATGACTGACGGGAAAGGCAACAGGATTGTTCTCTCGGGTGTTTTGAGCCGATGTCTTGAGCAAGTGAAACCCACATTTCTGAAACGCGAGGCATAACTTTCTCATCTGTGAGCAACGCCGCTGCTTTGAGCATTGAGATAAGATCGATCGCCTGTGAGATTCTCGTTAGCTTTGGTTAAGCCAAAAGCTTTGATAGCAGGGCAAGCTTCACCAATGCACAACTTTAGCCCAGAAGATCTCGCCAATTTCCTTTAACATTGACTGCTAATGAAATAAACTTGCCATCATAACTTTTTTCAAAGCTAAGGACCCTCATGAGACATACTTCGTCATACCTCGTCGGGATTGGGGCGTCGGCCGGAGGTCTGTCGGCAATAAAAACTTTGGTCACCCAGATTCAAGCCGTGTCTGTGCCGATCACCTATGTCATCTGTCAACATTTGGCTCCTGATAAGCGCAGCTATATGAAGGATATTCTAGCAGATATTGTGAGTCTGCCACTCAAAGTCATCGAATCAGGAAATGTCATAGAAGGCGATACTATCTATCTCAGTCCCCCGGGAAGACAGGTCGCGGTTATTAAGGGACACTTTGTCCTTACCGATCTTCCCCAGGACCATACTCCAGCGCGGTCGATTGATTTCTTCTTTAAGTCCCTGGCTCTTGAGTTTAAATCGCGGTGTTTTGGGGTGATTCTGTCTGGCAGTGGCAACGATGGACTCAAAGGTTGTCAGGAGATTTATGAGGCTGGGGGGGAAATTTTTGTTCAAGAGCCCATCGAAGCTGAATTTCCCAGCATGCCTGAATCCGTCATCAACTCAGGCTTTTACACCAAGAGTTTGGAAGCAAAAGATATTTTTGAAGAAGTCAAATCCAGTCTTCGAGACAATACGCGTGATCAATTTGGTAACAGGCTCTTCGAAGATGTGCATTCCAACATCGATAGTATAGCCAAGGTCATCAATGATGAATTTGGCATAAATATCCGAGACTACAAATTTGCCACGATTTGCCGGCGTATCGCCAAAAGATTGCAAAATCTGAAGCACGATTCGGCCAAGGGCTATTCCGATCTATTGATTTCGGATCCGAATGAACGATCGATCTTTCTGAGTGAAATTCTCATTTCGGTCACGTCCTTCTTTCGTGATTCAGAATTTTATGATTCCTTGAAAGCCATGTTGGAAGAAGTGAGTCTTGAGGTGGGGGCAGAATATCGAATTTGGTCTGCAGGGTGTTCCCATGGCGAGGAAGCCTATTCCCTGCTTATGGTCGTTTGTGACAGCTTTGAAAAGCGAGGGATCAAGAATCCCATCAAGTTATTTGCCACGGATGTGAATGGCCAAAATCTGGATATTGCGACTCGCGGCTTTTATACGGAGGCGGCTTTTGAAAACGTGCCCATAGAGTTTAGGCGAAAATTTTTCGACAAGGTCAGTGCCGGCTATACCATTAAAAGATTTTATCGAGAAATGATCATATTCTCGAGGCACGACCTCTTGCAATCACCTCCCTTCTCTGGGATCGACTTAGCCGTATGCCGAAACCTTTTGATCTACTTGAATCCATCCGCTCAAAACAAGAGTCTTCTGAATTTAGTCTTTAGCATTCACATCAATGGTGCCCTAGCGCTTGGACCCTCAGAATCGCTCGGCTTTCTTCAGCAGTATTTTGAACCCATAAGTAAGAAGTGGCGAATATTCAAAAAATTACGCAATGCAGGAGGTACCTTGTCCTCCCATTGGCGAGCCCCACGCTTGAACGGTGTGGGCTCGAACAACATTGCCAATCTGAAAGCGGAAAAACTCTTCGCCAAGAGCAATCCCATTCATGAATGTTTCGCATCCCTCTATCCTCATTCTCTCCTCATCGATGATCAGTTTGAACTTTGCGCCGTTTTTGGTCAAGGTCATCAGCTGCTTAGGAGTCGGAGTGATGGTGTTGTCAATCAACTCATCGAATCTATGATTAAGGATTCGGCATTGCTCAGTTTGAGAGCAGGCATGTCCGAGGCAAAAAATTCCAACAAATCGATAGTTATTGACAACATTGTCCTTGATAAAGAAGGGCTCACGCCCTTGGTCACTTCATTGACGGTCTCTTGGTTGATAGGGGCAGAAGTGAAGGGCTTTTATCTTTGTGTCGTAGGTGATAATAAAAGCCTACCTCAAGAAAAAATAGCCCGCGACGCCCTGTCGAAGGACGATGTCGCCCATACCTTGAAGATTGAACTCGACCAAGCAAAAATAGCCCTTCAAGAGGCGGTGACTGAGCTTGAATTAACCAACGAGGAATTGCAAACCTCAAACGAAGAGCTGATCGCATCCAACGAAGAATTGCAGAGTACCAATGAGGAATTGAGTTCGGTTAATGAAGAGCTCTACACGCTGAATGGTGAACTGCAGCAAAAAATTGATCAGATATCGATTATGAATGACGATTTGAACAATCTCATCAATTCCACTCAGGTTGGGGTGATCTTTCTCGATAAGAAGTCGTTCATCCGTCGTATGACACCCATTGTCGAGCAAAGTTTCTTCATCCGCCATTCGGATGTTGGTCGTAGCATTTTTGAGCTCGACTTCGGCATTTACCTGGATACGGTCAGAGAACAATTGTCTGCGGAAAAAGTCGTTGTTGCAAAGTTTGAAATACAAGCAAAGTCAAACGAGAGCTTTTTATGTTCTGTCCTCCCTTATTATAATGACTTAGCTCAGCATCAGGGGCATGTGATCAGCCTCGTTAACATAACAGAGTCAATCGTTCGAGAGCATCTGCTGAATGAGACGCAATCTGAGGCGAAAATCGGCGGGTTTATTTTTGATCTTTGCAGTGAATCGACGACCTGGACTAGGCAGGTCTACGATATCTTCGATATTCCTCTCAACACCCCAATCGGAAGGGGGTTTGGTATCGAGTACTATTCCGCCAAGGAAAGTGCCTTACTCGAACAAAGCATCGAGGCCTGTCGAGTAGGAGGACAGGCCTTTGAAAGTACCCATTCGCTGATTACTCCGACGGGCAAGTTGAAATGGGTCCGTATAGCGGGACGTGCTATCAAAGATCGCTCTGGTCAGATTCTGCAAATTCGAGGAACGATTCAAGATGTCACGGAACACCGTTTTCTCAACGAAAGGATGGACCTTGCTCTCGGCGTTGCTAAGGTCGGTATCTGGGACTGGAATATTCAAAGTGACGCCTTGTACTGGAATAAGGAGCAAATTGAGCTTTATGGCTTGACCAAAGCCACTGATCAAATCACTTATTCTGACTGGCAAAGCAGTGTTCATCCTGAAGATCTTGCGCGAGCCGAAGCAGGCTTGCAGGACGCTGTCAAGTCAGGTGGCTTGTTCAACGAAAAGTTTCGTATTATCAAAAACCAAGAGATTCGCTACGTACACGCATCAGCAAAGGTGTTTCAAGACTATTCAGGAAGGCCTGTGCGCATGATAGGGGTTAATTTTGATATTACCGACAGCACCTTGGCTGACTTGCATCTTGCTGAAGAGCGTCAGCTAAGTTTCCACAATTCCAAACTAGCATCTATAGGAGAATTGGCTGCTGGTGTTGGCCACGAAATCAATAACCCGCTCGCCATTATGATGGGTCATAACAAGAGTTTGCGGAAAGTCTTGGAGACCCGAACGCAGCTTACGCCTGAGCTCAAGATCATACTCGATCAACAGGATGATGCTGGCAGGCGCATCAGGGACATCGTCAACGGCTTACGAACTTTTGCTCGGACGGATGCGGTTGTTCAGCCCTATTCAGTGTGTGAATTGACCGAAAATTTGCTCAGCCTCGTCAAAGAAATTTATGAAAAGGCCGGGATTACTCTTTACTTCCAACGTCCACTTTCGGACTATTGGATAAACGTCAACTATGGCCAGATTCAGCAGGTTCTTATGAATCTCCTGTCGAACGCGAAAGATGCGGTTGCGCTGCAAAATGCCAAACGAATTGAGCTTGAAATCAGTCGAAATGCCAATCAGGAAGTCGAAGTCAGCGTGACTGATACGGGAGCAGGTATTAAACCTGCAGACCTAAGGCGAATATTTGAAACGTTCTACACCACCAAACCAGTAGGTCAAGGCACTGGCCTTGGGCTGTCGCTCTCCAAGAAAATTATTGAGGATAATCACGGCAGAGTTGAAGTGCAGAGTGAATATGGGGTTGGCAGCTGTTTTAAAGTTATACTCCCTGAATTCATAGCAGCCAGTGTTGACCAAACTCTTCAACATGGAATCTCAACTTCGAACGATCATCCGAAGCTTCATGATTTCGAAGGATCTCGGGTGCTTTTGGTTGAAGATGAAGAGATCCTGAGACAAATCGTTAAGGAATATCTCGAGGAGCTAGGTTGCAGAGTTGTCGATCTTGGGAGTGCGATTGAGGCCTTGGAACTGCTTCGCACAGAACCCTTTGATTTTGTAGTCACCGACATGCAGATGCCAAAGATGAATGGCGCGGAATTCATCACGGCGATCAGAGACGTTCTTCATCTTAAGATCCCGTGTATACTCGCCTCGGGTGATCCGTCAGAAAATCTGATCAATTCCCTAAAAAGACACAATTCCCAACTTTTCAACGGCATTCTGCGTAAGCCGTTTGATATGAATGATGTAAAACTTGCTTTGTCAGAAGCCAAGGAGAGCTCGCGTGTACATTGAACCAAACTCTCCACAGTGCGAGAAAATCCTGGAAACTCTTCGAGAGATAGAAGCTCACTTACGAATCATAAGTCTGAGGTCGGAGCAAAAAGAGATCAAGGAGAGAAGCCTCAATCTGTTGAATCTGGTCGCCGGGCTACAAAACGAAATAGTTCCTCCGTCGATGGCGGGCGAAGCTTTTCGTCGTGCTCCAAGTTCGCTTTTCGGATTGGTCTATATCAGTCACTCCTTGGTCCCAGATGCAGAGATTGCTGAAATTTGTGACAAGATATTTTCTAAGGCAGTCGTAAGAAATCATCAATTGGGTTTGACTGGCTATCTCATCTATAGCTCAGGTTATTTCGTGCAGTACCTGGAGGGTCCTCGGGAGAATCTGGAATATTTATACGGACGAATCGTGCTGAATCCTGCTCATGACAATACCAGAGTTCTTTTTAATGACTCAATTTCCTCTCGATGCTTTGATACATGGTCGATGGGCTATGCGATAGCGAATCCAGCGGAGGAATCGAAGCTGAAAGAATTTATTCAAAGTAAACTCCTTGATCATTCTGGACGATTGACACTGGCTGAAATGCTTGGTTTGATGCATTTTATCGATGTTTTTAGTTTGCAGCAATAAGCGGCACAGGGTATCAATAGATCCATCTTATGATCTGAGAATGGCAGCATTACGCCAGCTTCCTCGCTTTTTCATCGGCAATTCGCACCAGTGTGATCATAAAGTCTGTCGTTCTTTCACTCCTCAAGAAGCATTCTTGGTCGACGCACTGCTCTCTAGATCCTTGACAAACTCTTTAACCTGTCGTCTCAGAATTTTCCCAACAGGACTTTTGGGTAAGCTCTCGACGAAGACAATCTTCGAGGGGCGCTTATAATTGGTCAAGCTGAGGCTAAGGAGTAGCATCAAGGAATCCTCTCTCAGGTTTGAATCCAAGGGCACAGCATACAGCACCACCCGCTCGCCAGTTCTTGGGTCGGGTCTGCCGATAGCAGCACATTCCAAGAGAACACCTGTTTCCATGGCTCGTAACTCCACTTCACTGGGATAGACGCTGAATCCAGATACATCGATCATATCCTTTTTGCGATCGACAATTTCTATCAGTCCGTCCGGTCCTATGGTGGCAATATCTCCAGTATGCAGAAAGCCATCATCGGACATGACCAAAGCTGTCTCCGCAGGGTTTTGATAGTAGCCGGTCATGAGCTGGGGACCTTTGGCCAAGACTTCGCCGCGAACTTCGGGGCCTTGGCCCAGAGGCAGATCATGGCCAAACTCGTCGCGAAGTTTTATGAGAGTTTCCGGCAAGGCAATGCCGCCAACCCCGGAGCGAGGGTCCAAGGGGTCCACCAGGGCCAGCATAGGACTGGCCTCGGTCAGGCCATAACCCTCGCCGATGCGCGTGCCGGTTTTTTCAAACCATTGGAGCGACACATCGGGCGAGGTCGCCATCCCACCCGCAACCACCGAAAAATCTGCTGGCAGTTCGAGCTTTTCGATGCGGGGATCGGTTAGCAGATTTTTAAACAGAGTATTGAGACCCGTGAGCATGATCAGGTCTCTTCGGGCAAGCAGTTTGAACAGAGCATCCCGGTCTCGCGGATTGGGCAAGGTTACTGTACCTGAACCGCTTGCCGATGCAGTCAGCAGGCAGCACATCAGGCCATAGATATGATAGAAAGGCAAGGGATGGAGACACATCACATTCTTGGGTCCTGGCACATGCAAAAGGTCGATAGCTTTTTGCAGCATAGTCTTGGAGAAGCCAGCTTTGGACTGCAGCATATTGTAAGTGATAGCCGCATGGGTCAAGACCGCGCCTTTTGAAGTTCCTGTGGTGCCTCCGGTATACTGCAGAAACGCGATATCGTCCGCTTTAACCGTGCCCTCCAAAGCCCGCAATCGTTGCAGCATCGCCGCACTAGGCTTCTGCAGCAGACTGCGAAACGACCTGACCTGAATAGAAGCAGCGAAGCGAAACTTGGGAACCATCTTTTTTACATAATGGACGACGAAGTTGACCAACTGGCGCTTGCCTAAGGGCAGCATGTCCCCAAGCTCGGTGAGGATCACCTCTTTGAGCGAAGGGACCGAGGCCTCGGCTGGTTCCTTGGCGACATTGGTGATGATGAAGAGCAGCTTGGCTCCGGAGTCGTTGAGCTGGAACTCTATTTCTTTTCGCGTATAAAGAGGATTGCAGTTGACGACAACCATGCCTGCTTTATGAATGGCGAGCACAATGATGAGGTACTGGGAAAGGTTCGGCAGCATAATAGCAATCCGATCCCCGCGGTTCAAAAAAGATCGCGATAAAAGACCTGCGGCCACCTGGTCCGAAAGCATGTCGATCTCGGCAAAAGTCAGGCTCTGTCCGAGACATTCAAAAGCGATCTTATGGCTGGAAACCCGGATCCTTTGCCTCCACATTTTGAGAAGAGTCTCATGGCCCTGTACATCGACTTTGGTGCTTCGACCTATTTTTTGCTGGGCCTTGATCCAAAAGTCCGCGACATCCTTGTCCGGCAGCCGAGTTAGTGCTGAAATTTCAGGCACGATTGGTGTCTCCTTTGAGCTAAATAGGGCTGCGTGAAAGGGACGAGCAAAGCATCTCATGCTTGAATTCATTTTCTAATAATATCATTAGGCTGGAATGAACTGAAGGGGCTAATTTTAAGAATGCAGCT
Source organism: Oligoflexus sp. (assembly GCA_041736645.1). Classification (GTDB taxonomy): domain Bacteria; phylum Bdellovibrionota_B; class Oligoflexia; order Oligoflexales; family Oligoflexaceae; genus Oligoflexus. The sequence goes on from JBGSTF010000129.1 coordinate 53,697, forward strand.
ACGGAGGCTGGTAGGGTGAGGCCCTTATAGGGGGCCTCATTGATCTTGTATAAAGTCGAGCAAGACTTGGGTTCTACTGCATATAAACGTTTGCTGGACGACTCGTAGGGCTACTATTGGGGGTGATTACGGTCTCGAAATCTTCCAAGACTCGCGAAAGTTCTTCCAATAGATGGATTTTGGCTTTTTCTTCGTCAGCATGTCCCGAAAGTTCTTTAGTAAAAAAAGCCTGCTTTCTGCGACTTGTTTCGAGTTTTTTATCCAAGTAGTGCTTCATGTCTTGAAAACGTTCTTGCAGAACCGCTTGAGTGCGATTCTGCACCTGGAGATGATCGATCAATTGAGCAATTTTACCTTGTAAGATGATTTCAAAGTTCTGCGACGATTCTTCAATTGACTGGCATTCTAGGTGATATTCCTCGCCGGTCCATGAATTGAAGAAGTGCACAATCTTTCCTGGAATATCGACCCGAATTTTCGAATCCCGTTTAAAGGCATCGAGCACATTTTTGAGGTCGAACGAACCTGATCCGGGAACTACAAGGTAGCCGTGACAATACCTCAACTCATCTTCTGCAAATGCTAGGACATCACCCGAGTAGGCCAAAAGCCGAAGCTCTGCATCAGAAAAAAAGGAGCGAACGAGCAACGAAAAATCTTGCATAACTTTCTTCTCCTCCAAAAGGTCCCAATGAAAAAAAGCCAGTTTCAAGGGGAAACTGGCTTTTGAATGATGCTTGTATCACTTACACATAGAGTTGCGGTCAGTATCGTTAGCCCATAACCATCATCACAGCGGCCAGAGTCGCGGCCAACGACAGACTGATTATGAGCGCAGCCATAACGCTTTCCGTCATGACTTCGACGATGTCGTGGTGCACATGGGTTTGATGGGTCGTTTTCATTTTCTTCTTCCTTATTATAGAGTTTGCACTGGGCTACTCAATCCAGGCAATTTTGAATACAGTCAAGGAACACGACGAAGCTTTCGTCTTTTTCCTGCAGAGTCGGAATCTTTTTCTTTTCCCTGCATCAGCATCATCTGCTGACAGCTTCAATCTATGCTTTTTTCGCAATGAAGCAAGCAGAAGAAGAAATATTTTTTGCAAGTATTGATTGCTGGCCAGCCGGTTAATGCTGACAAAGGCGAAAGTGGAACAGCGAAGACGATGAAACGAAAGGGATTTCAAGCGAGAAGAAAGGCTTTTGGCCGAAGATCCAACCTGGTAATTTTGAGGACGAATCCGTCCTCAAAATTCTGCAGATTGCACAAAATTAGCCCTGAATGAGCGGCCAGTTAACGGCAGTGAAGCTCAAACCAAGACTGGCCCGAGAGTCAAACTTTCAAGACCATGCGGTAGCGAGCTTTGCCTGCGCGCACGCGATCGAGGGCTTGATTGATCTCGCTCATTGCCATCACTTCGGTTTTTGCCTGGATGCCATGCCGCGCTGCAAACTGTAGCATCTCCTGGATCTGATTGCGCGAGCCAGTTGGGTTGCCGCAGATTGAACGACGGCCTGCGATCAGGCCAAAGGCGGCAACATTAATCTGCGATTGAGGAACGCCGACAAAACAAAGTTTGCCATCTGGTCTGAGCAGATTGAGATATGAGTTCCAGTCTAAATCAACGCCAACAGTGGACAGAATCATATCCAAAGAACTCGTCATGCTCTTCATAGCTTCTGGATCTGAAGAGCTGACGAAATGATGAGCGCCAAAGGATCGAGCTTCTTCTTCCTTGTCCGAAGTCGAGGAAAAAGCAGTGACTTCACAGCCCCAAGCCCTGGCAAATTGCAAAGCCAGATGGCCAAGACCACCAATGCCAATCACGCTGATCTTCATGTTGGGTGTGATACCGAATACGCGCAGAGGCGCATAGACAGTGATTCCGCCACAGAGGAGGGGAGCCGCATTTTCTGAGCTCAAAGCCTCGGGAATAGGGAAAGCCCAGCGTCCATCGACCAGCAAGGCTTCACCAAAGCCACCTTCGCGACCGACGGCCGTCGCCACACTTCGGCTGCATAGATTGTCATCACCGCGGACACAGTATTCGCATTCCAAACAGGCTCCACTTGACCAGCCAATGCCAACTCTTTGGCCAATTTGCAGATGACGTACTGAAGACCCGAGTGCTTCGACCGTTCCGATCACTTCATGGCCGGCGACGAGGGGGTATTGGGAAAAGCCCCAATCGTTGTCAACCAGATGTACGTCACTATGACAAACTCCGCAGTGGCTGATTTTGACTTTGATTTCATGGCTGCTAAGTTCGCGGCTAGGGTAGGTATAAGGGGTTAATTTTGCGTGGGATTCCAGGGCTGCATAAGCTCGAATAGTCATGACACTTGACTCCTATAGGATGAACGAAGGAGTCGAGTCTGCCACGAAATAATAAATTGTGCGAGATTTAATTGCTTAAGATGCGTTTTTGTGAAGGATGGGTGCTTTTTGGATGGCTTGCGATCGACGCTTGTAGGTCTCGAGCAGTTTCCATTCCACGGCGGGAATGTCTTTCAATACCACATGCGGAATCAGATAACCTCGGCTATTTTCCAAGGCCTTCAGCTGCAATTCCAGCGGCGGATGATCGGTGATAACGTTATCTTCATAGCAGAATTGACCTGGCTTCAATTCCTCGGCGTATCCTTCACGGAACAGTGACAAAAGACCGCTTTCCAAGATGAAGACGAAATGCCCGGTAAAGTGGGAAATAATCTGTTGATCTTTGATCTGTATTTCGTAGACAGACTTAGCGATCTTATTCAAAAGTGGCGACCACTTGATGGACTGAAAGAGTTCACTGCTTTGCAGCATGCGGCGGCGGCTGATGTTTTTACTGAAACTTTCTTTCAGATTGTAGCGCTCCAAGAAGGAATCAAAGATTCTTCGCGGTATTCGCAGAATCTCGGCAAAACTCTTGGAAATAAGCTGATTCAATGGGCAATCAGGATCATCACCGACCAGATAGCCGGCGACATACTCAAGCCCAAAGGGAACTTCACTTTTGGGAACGGCTACGATACCGCTCAGAACGAGGAAGATATCCTGGGCATGTCCCGGACTGCGAACGAGAGCTGAACCGGGTTCCAGTGCTTCGATCGGTTGATTGAGCAGTTCGTAGAACGAACTGAAAGGAACTGTTGGGAAATAATGGTGCAGTGACCTAGCTGCAACTTCATGGCGATTGTCGATATGGCTTTTCACCAAATGATCGATTTGACCAAAAAGAGCTCTAGTTCCGATCGACAGCTGATTGGGGGTCAGCTCTTCGGCTGTATGGGCCAAAATAATCTTTTTGCTGCGATCCCCTTGGAAATCTTCAGCGTGGCCGTGGATCATGCCGCCGCCGATATCAATCTTCTTGAGATCAGCTGGCTGGAGATAAAGGTCCTTGATCTTCTGGAAGTACTGCAGACTGATGCCGGGCTTTTGTGCGTCCGGCTCGATCATGCGTTGCAGAACGGAAAATGAACAAATATCAGCCAGATGATGATAGGTGCGATGACCATTCTCGGTCACAGTCCGGAATTGGAAGGTATTAGTTTCCACCGGATGCGGCGAATAGCTCGGCAAGACTTCCAGGCCATCGATATTGTTCCATTGCTCAGCATCCAGATCGTGGATGGTAAAGAAGCGTTCCAAGACTGGAAATTTTACCGAAAGGAGAGCCTGCATCTTCTTATTTACAGAATGTCGGACCACGCTTGTGGAGTAGTATTCCAGCTTGCGATCGCCGAGCATTAATTCAGTTAAACCGGCGAAATGGTCATCATGTCCATGGGTCTGGAAAATTCCACGAATGGAATTCAAACTCAGGCCTAAGGCTCGCAGCGTGTGGGTGATATGCGGGCCCGCATCGATGAGGTAAACATCGGGACCATAGCATATGATACTTGCCATGGCAGGGCGATGAATATCCCAGCCGTCACCTTCACCGCTGTGAATGATCGAGAAGAATTCCGGCGAAAAACGCTGGAAGTTAAGCTTATAGGTTGGCTGATAGGCTTCATGTGTCGCAAGGTTCAAATCGAGATCGATCGTTTCCTGTTCCACACTGATTTTAAATTTGTTGATACCCGTGCGCACCACCATCACACCGCCGCCGATATCCAGGGGCGCGTCACCAAGATGTCGAGTGTCAAGCAGGTCATGGGTTGATTGAATTTTGCCAAAGGCAAAGCGCAACTTCAACCGCATCATTTCCGCAGCTTGTTCGCGGCCCATGCCCGCTTCCACAAGCTCATTCTCATCCAATAGACCATAGTTGCCGCGAAACACATAGTCCATCTGCGCTTTTATCTGTTCCTGGTTGCCGATCAGCACGGGTTTATCTTTCGAGTACCCGGGATGATTTGGAATCAGCATTCCCTGACGATAAAACATCTGCAAGATGGTAAATTCCGCGAGGTTCGCGAACTGTCCATTTTGGATGCCAAGGTCGGATAGGAGCAAACAGTTGGGGCCTGTTTCATGCAAGACTTGGCTGCCCGGATTGTTCCGGATCACCCCGTGCTTGATCAGGTGCTTCACACTGTCCGCCGGACAACCAGCCTGAAGAAAGATCTTCCTGCTGGGTACTGCGACCCAATAAAGCCCTGGTGCTATTTTTTTGTATTCTATCAAGCCCATGAAACTCCAATCTCCATTCAGCCTATCGGTGCGACCTGTGGGGAGTTGAGGGGCAAGATTTTCCCCGTCACTTACCTTAAGGTCACAATCGTTCAGAACAGGCTATCTAAAACTCTTTCAAACTCCGCATTCTGCATTAATTTCATTAAGTTACGAAGAACTCTTGGTTGCTCTGGGTAGCTCCAGTTCAAAGCAGCTGGTGGATTCACCAAGGTTAAAATCGAGCCTTCCAGGGGCTCTTTGTACGATCCGCCTTGCGACATGCAAGCCGTTGCTGGGAGTGGTAGCCTCATTGCTCTCGGTTGCAGGATCAAAGAGGTGCAATGCTTGGACCTCTGTGAGTTTTGGACCACCACAGGTGAACCGAAGCAGCAGCATATCATCTCGGGACTGGGCTCTTATCTTCAGCCATTTGTCCTGGTCGAGGAGCATTTCAAGTCGGTGGCATAGGGTTGTGATGAGGCCTATTCCAACCTGCATGAGATCAGCTGGATGAATCAAAAGGGTATCTTCAGATATTACCATGTCCAATCTCACACCTGTGACTCGCAACCTGGGTCCGAGCAAGCTCTGAATCTTCTGCATGGTGTGATCGACTCGGCAAAGTTTTTGAGTGCCACGTCTTTGATGAAATTCCAAAATTCCATCCATAAGCAGCCTAGCTTTAGCGGATTGATCTAAAAGGTGCATGTGGGCACTGGCCAGACTCGTAATGCGATGATAGAGAATCAGTTCCGGCAGAGAGAGTGTTTGTAAAGATTGCCAAAGGAATGATTTTTCCGTACCAGAAAAAGCTGTTGGGGCAAGTTGTAGACGCATGGCGCGGAGGATCCCGAGGCTTTCAGCATCGGTTTTTGGCAAAGGCAAAGTGTCGAGCTCGACGTCATCAGCCAAATCCAGATCCTGTAGGAATATGTTTGAAAATCCTGGACCGAATTGGGCGACTTGGGGCAAAGCAGCGATGGCTTCCTGGCACAAGGAACGGCCAACTTCAGGTCGACGTTCCGCATAGATATCTTTGAATTCTCGGCTGAGATCGGTGATGAGCTCGCCGAGCTGTGCAAGCTTTTCACGCTCCTCCATGAGAGCCACCCGTTTGGTGAGCCGCTGCCGACTGAGGAGGTTTCTGACTCGAAGAACGAGTTCTTGTTGAATGATAGGTTTGGTGAGATAGTCGTCGGCTCCTAAATCCAAGCCATGGATGCGATCCTCTTCGGAAGCGCGAGCTGTGATGAGAATAACAGGGATATCATTGAGAGTGGAATCCAACTGCTTCTCTTGCATGACATTCTCACCGGTGAACTCCGGCATTGTAAGGTCCAGGAGCACCAGATCAGGCCGATCGCCTCGCATGCGAGCCAAAGCTTCGCGACCACCATAGGCGAGGGTCACTCGATAACCCTGAGGAATCAATATTTCTTGGATGATTTCACAGTTGATTTCATTGTCGTCGACCACCAGGATATGAGCCGCATAGCCATCGAGTTTCATCAGATTATGGCTTGGAACGCTGCCATGAATAGGAATGTAGCTCGGCTCTCCTGCGGATCGAGAAGCCAGAGGAATAGTCTCAGCGGGCGGCGGTTCCAGATGAATCTCACTTTGCTCGGGTATGACGACAGTGAACTTGCTGCCTGTTCCCAGCTCTGAGCTGATCTTCATCTCGCCTCCAAGGAGACGCAGCAGAACGCGGACCATGGGCAAGCCCAGGCCTCGTTCTTCATAGCGGGAAGCCTGTGGCGAATCTGAGAGGAGATCTTTGTCGTTGAAGATGCGACTGATCTGATCGGAATTCAAGCCCAAGCCTTGATCGCTGACCTCAATAGTCAATGCGCGATTGCGCTTTGAGATGGCTAAGGTCACGTGATTGCGCTGATGCGCCTTGCTGAACTTAAAGGCATTCCCAACGAGATGTCGCAATATGACGAGAAGTTTGGCCGAATCATTGATGAAGCTTGCATCATCAGGCGGCCACAGCTTTTTGACTTCAAAATGGCAGTCGACGTGGCGAAGACTGAGGCTTTCGGCAATCACTTCGATCTCGCTGACCAATTGAGTCAGGGCTATGCGACTGTTGCGCAGCTGCAGTTTACCCCGTCTGCCGTCGGCTAAATCGAGGATAGTATTGATCTGCAGTTTGAGGGATTCGGCGAGCATCACACATTTGCCCAGTTGCACCCGGACCGGCTGTGGGAGAGTGCCGTACTGTCCTTGCGAGGTCAGCTGCAAAAAGCCAATGATGCCGTTTAAGGGCGTGCGAAGTTCATGCGAGCTACTGTGAAAGAATGTGGTGCGAAATTGGTCTTCGGCTAGGACATCTTGCAATCGTTGGCCCAAGTCTTCCTGTTCTAAGGTTTGTTCGGCAAGTCGCCTTTGCAGCCGATTGATGTGCAGTTGCAGCCAAAAGCAAAAACCGATGGCAGCTGCCAGAAGCAAGAGGAGGAGCACCGAGATCCAAGGCCATAGCTCGGGACTCCAGGCCGCTTTTGCCTGAAGATCTGTGCTGAGCATCAGCAGAAAGCCAGCGCCCCAACCGCTAGGCAGGGGACGCCCGTGACTTGAACGAAAACGCGCCATGGACTCTTTCTTCCGTAAGGATTCCTGAGTCTTCTATCGGCGCATTTTTGGAAATCCTCAGCCGATGGTTGTTCGGCCACCCAAGTAGGGTTGCAAAGCCTTTGGAATGCGGATCTTTCCGTCTTCTGTTTGGTGATTCTCGATCAGAGGAATCATGACGCGTGGCGTGGCAATCGCCGTGTTATTGAGGGTATAAGCATAAAGATTTTGGCCATTTTTGTCTTTGTATCTAAGTTTTAAACGACGAGTCTGAAAGTCGTAGAAAGTCGAACAGCTGTGAGTCTCGCCGTAGGCAGAACGCGAAGGCATCCAGGTTTCAATATCATGCTTGCGTACCTGTCCTTGACCTAAATCACCGGTGCAGACATACACAACACGGTAGGGCAATTCCAAAGCTTGCAGGATTTGTTCTGCATTGTTCAAAAGTTCGGAGTGCAATCGGTCCGATTCCTCAGCATCAGCATGACCAATGACGACCTGCTCGACTTTTTGGAATTGGTGAACTCGATAAAGACCGCGAGCGTCTTTCCCATAGGTTCCAGCTTCTCTGCGGAAGCAAGTGCTTTGGGCGAAGTAGCGGATGGGCAATTGATCGTCTTTGAGAATTTCTCCCGAATGATAGGAGGTCAACGAAACTTCAGCCGTACCCACCAGAACCATCGTGTCGCGTTCGACCAGATAGGCTTGTTCACGTCCGACGGGGAAGTAGCCGGTGCCAACCATCGCTTCTTCCTTCACCAGAACCGGAATGGATAGCTGGGTGAAGCCTTTATTGTTAAGAAAGTCGACTGTGAAACGCAGCACGGCCTGTTCCAACTGCGCGCCCAAGCCTCTCAAAACATAAGACCGGCTGCCCGCAAGTTTAACGCCGCGTTCGACATCGAACAGATCCAAGCTTTCGCCGAGTTCGACGTGATCTTTGGTTTTGAATGAAAACTCCGGCACCTGTCCCCAGCGCTTCACTTCGACATTTTCGGTATCATCTTTGCCAATCGGCACATCGTCCCGAGCTGGTGCGGGAACGAGCAGCATCAGTTGGTCGAACTCCTGACTGAGCTCGCGAACTTCGCCCTCTAAAGCTTCCAGTCGCGGCTTGAGAGTGCCGACCTGAGCCTTGAGCGTTTCCCTATCGGCAGGGCTGGCGGTGGCAATGGTTTTAGATATACGATTGCGATCAGCCTGCAGCTGTTCCATCTCGACTTGTTTTTTCCGTAGGTTGTCATCCAGACTCAAAAGCCGATCGAGGTCGACTTTCATGCGTTTATCGTGAATGGCTTTTTGTAACTTATCCTGATTGTCTCGGATGTATTTGATGTCGAGCATGGTTTCTTCAGCTTCCTATGTCCATTGGCACACGCGGCGGGCCATTGCCCACTCAACTCAGGCGGCCATCATACAGAAGCAGGAGGGGCCTGGAAAGTGTTCAGAATAGAAGAAATCCCCTGAAAAGACAGGGTTGGTGTTTTCCTCGGACCATTGGGGGCGATTCGTCACCAGGCTTTGGGATTCAGTGAAAAAGGCTGGACCCATTCGGTATTTTCCCCTAAGACAATCTGCTCGGAGGGTGGGCTGCGTCAGCTTTTCTGAAACTCCGCAGAGCGAGGCAATTTCATGATAAAGTCTAATCCTTTCATAGCCTTGGGGTTGCCCGAGAACCCTATCCTGCTGGCTCCTCTGGCCGGGGTTTCCGATCATCCCTTTCGTCGAAGCTGCGCCCAGTACGGAGCTGATTTGACTTATGTGGAGATGATATCCGCCACAGCCTTGCTCTATGAAAGCAAAAGAACCTTCGATATGTTGAGGCGCCATCCTGAAGAGTCCATACTAGGCGTCCAAGTGACTGGATCCAGCGCAGCGGATGTGGGGCGAGCTGTGGCAATCCTGGCCCAGCAAAATTTTGAAACCATCGACATCAATATGGGCTGTCCTGTGAAGAAGGTGGTCAAAACCGGCTGCGGATCGGCGATTTTACGCGATCCTGAGCGCGTGATGCAGACGGTCAAGGCCGCCTGTGAAGCCACCGATAAACCTATTTCAGCGAAAATTCGCCTCGGCTGGGATCATGAATCGATCAATGGTATCGAAGTCGCGCAAGCTGCAGCAGCAGGTGGAGCTGCATGGATTGTGGTCCACGGTCGCACTCGCGCTGACGACTATGCCTGTCCGGTGAATTTGGAAGGTATTCGTCAAATCAAAGCTGCCGTGAATATACCCGTGCTCGGCAATGGCAATCTCTTCCAGTGGGAAGACATACAGCATATGCGAACGGTCACCGGCGTGGATGGGGTGATGATCAGTCGCGGAGCGCTGGGCAATCCCTGGCTATTCCGTGAAATTCGTCAGCTCGATAAAGCGGTCGATATCGATGAATGGGAACACACTGTGCTGCAACATCTTCGTTGGCAGCAGGACGAATATGGCGAGCAGCCGGGGGCGGCTGTGTGCATGCGCAAACATCTGCTCTGGTATGCTAAAGGCTGGCAAGGTGTGAAGAGCTTTCGCGAAGCGATCAACATTGCCGAGAGTCTAGCGGCAGCTGGAGACTTGGTTAAAAAATTCGCCGATCAACTTCGGCAGGATCAATTTCATCAAAGAGCCACGATTATTCAAAACGAAGCGGGTCTGCGCTTTGCCTGGGATCCCAAGTACGAAATGGATCGTCGCTTGGATCGTGGAGTGGGCGATGATGGAATGGAAAACCCAGCGCCTTGTGATCCAGGAGCGAATGGCCAATCAAGAGCTGAGGCAATGACTTAGGGAGCTGGAGCAGCAAATGGCCGGGTGCGCCGAATCCGGACAACAAAAAACCCACGAACATTCGCGATCTCCTCAAAATTCCGAATACCCGCTAGCATAAAGAAAAGGCCACATTCGGAAATTTCATGTCATCACGCTATCGTCGTTACGATCACAGAATAAAAAACATGAAGAATGGAAATCAGGATCAGTCCAACAGCATGCAGCGTTACAATGGTATCCCACTGGCCTCTTCTGACCAAGCCTGTAAAGAAAGCGCTAAGCTAAATATGCCGAATAGATTTATTATTTTGTAAAATAGGAGCCGATAGAAACGGTAAGCACGAAGCCAAGGTCTTGTACCGAGATTCTTGGAGACCTATCGATTGAGCCCGACAACTTAAGATGAGACCCAAGTATCCCAGGCTAGACAATAATAAATAAAGTCCAATTTTTTAGTTCACCCGATCATCTCTTACATTAGATCTTTTCCTAGACATATTTCGTTACAATTCCGCCGACAGTCTGCCATTTCTCTGGTCGAACCAGCATTGAACAGAGTGTCTCTAAATTTTGGACAATCAAATGCATTAAGACAGCTTTTGCACGAGCTGACAGCAGCTGCGTCACAGCTGGGAATGCCCAATTTTATATTTCGATCCAAGGCTTCTTGATCATAAAAATTACTCGAATTGCAAGTCAGGAGCCTGTCGCCTATGAATTTAAAGATCTCAGAATAGATCGCGATATTCTTCTTGTTTTCTTTGTCTTGAATGCCGAGGGGATCGTCATTGCACTGCGGGCTGACTGGTGCACAGTATTGAGCAGAACCGGTCATAGTTACATAGATATTGGAATTGTTTACGGTGCAATTGCACTCGGAATTTTCAGAGGAAAACGCTTTCTCCTTACAGAATCCCGCATCGTCCGTTGGTTTGAGGTAGGCTTTTAAAGGTTGTTTGAATGTGTTGTTTTTATCTTCATATGCTTTGATCTTAGTCAGAGCTTGATGGCACTCAGCCTCTAGATCCGCTGAATTATTTCCGGCCATATATAGACAGAGAATCCCGGTATTGGGTTCTTCAGAATAGTATGCCTTAAAATCTTGATCGCTCATATCGGAATAATCCGTTCGATCGTTAGAATTTTTAATTTCACAACGCAGGTAGGATCGACCTGCCTGCTTGGTGCCAGATGTCGGAGTTCTATTTTGATTTGAGGGATCAGGATTGACTTGAACGGGACTAGTTGGCTTTTTCCCCGAATCACTTGTCTTGCAGCAAACGAAAACGAAGCTACATAGAAACATGGTAAAAATGCGGTATACCATAGATATTTCTCATCCTTCAATATTAGGCATCGGCGAAACTCAAGTTTCAAAAATTATCCACGACTGGAGCAGCAAATGTCAAATTTTGAGGAGAAAATTAAGTGCCTGGAGCAGCCCACGCTTGGGAATTCACTGCTATGCGATGCTATGATCCGGGGCATTGCCGACCAGCAAGTCGATTGAACTCATTTCTACGGGGTCACTGCAACTTCTGAGTCAAGCTCATTACTTCGAATCCACCAATTGTAATCTTTGCATCTGGAAATTGCTTGAAGCCTAACGTGGCTCAGCTCGCCATTTTTTCCGGCTGTTCGTACTGGATCTTTTGCAGCTCGATAATAATCTTAGTGCCCTGCCCAACGTGACTGACCAGATGCACGGTTCCCCCTAAAGCGATCACTTCCGCTTTAAATGCTGACATGCCGTTGCCACGTCCAGAAATCTCGTTCACTTTTGTTTCGGTCGTCATGCCATCGGCAAAAACCAAATCGACCAATTCCTGTTCATTCAGCTTGGATAGGTTAGTCTCTGAGATTATTTTCAATTCCAAAGCGCGGCGTTTGATTTCCTCAGGGTTGATGCCGCGTCCATCGTCGGCCAATTCTATAAGCAGCCTATCACCACGATCATCCAGGCGGATTTCCAATACTGGTGGCCAAGGTTTGCCGTTACGTTCGTGCTGCTCTTCGATGCCATGGTACAAGGCATTACGAAATAAGTTGGGAAAGTGTTGAATGACTTTTTCTAAGTGGGGGCTCGTGCGGATATCAGCACCCTGAATGATTAACTCGGCTGGTTTGCCGATCCTGCCAGCGATCTGCTGCAGTTGGTGATCTAATGGCAGAAGTAACTGTCTGATAGATACTGTCGCCAACTGATTAATCGACTGGGTCATGTGCTGAAAGGATGAATCCTGCTGCCCCAAATACTGTGCCGCCAGCTGTTTTAGCTGGGTGATTTGCTTTAAACTGACAGTAAATTGAGGATCTTGCGCAAGAGTCAGACTTTGAATTCCCAGGACTTCTTTGTTGCTGTCTAGAAAATTATTTATTGTGTCGACAAGATATTGCACGTCCTCAAGCTTGATCGAATTTTTGTCCTCAATTTCGTGAATAAACTGAGACGCTATTTCCAATCCAAAAGAAGATAGGTTACCTTTCATAGTGTGCAAAAGTCTTTGGGAATAGACATTTTGCGGACCAAGATAGTTCTCCTCTAAACTTTTTAAAGCCTCATACGTTTCTCTTAGCATACTGAGCAAACCCTCACGATTGCGAATATTCTGCAAAAGAAAGAGGTTCCTACGACTCTCCGTTTCAGCCTTGATTTGATTGCTAATATCCTTGATGGTAAAAAGCAATGATTGAATCACCGAACTCTGGTCCCGAATAACTTTCCCCTCTATGGAGAAATGTTCCGATTCGCCGAAATCTATTAGCTTTGGCAGATTGCTCAGTGTTACTTCTTCCGGCAAGCAATCATCGAAGACTTGCTGGAGGGCCAATCGATATTCCTCAACCTGCACGGAATTCGAACGTATGAGACTGGCAAAATCGAGGCCAGTCAATTCTTTACGGTTAAAAATCTGGAGACAAGCGCGAGAGTAGCCAGCCTTTATCAGCATGTCGCGACCGATCATGAGAAAGCTGGTTTGCACATTGTTTACAATATTTTCGATCGATTGATTTCGATCAGCCAACTGTTTGTTAATTTCCTGCATTTGCTTTCGGTAGATGAGGGCAAAGGCTAAGCCAACCAAGATTACAGTATTGATGACGAAAAACGAAGTCGACTTGAAAATGGCGAATCTGTCGAGCTCCATCTGAGTCAGGTTATCAGGACTAAACACTAACACAAAGACTGTAGCAATAAAGCACAGGACGACGGTTATAGCGGCGTGTTTGATGTCGAGCACCAGAGCCACACCCAAAGGCATAACCATGAGCCAAAAAATATTGGCATTGATCAGACCACCAAAACTCAGTGTTGATAGAGCAACAGATGCTATAGAAAAAACCAGTATGGTATAAACGGCAAGCGTGACCTTTGCCAAGTAGCGTAGCCCCATAAGGGCAAGAATAACCCCTGCATAGGTCAGGCAGGACATGAGTGCAGCCCGATAAAGGCCCATAGAATAATTCAAGATGGTATTCAGAGTCGTCGAACTTAGAATCACTGCTGATGCCATGACGATATACTCAGCCGTGCGCCGCTGAGGATAGACGAGGTCTTCGTGAATAAAGAAATCTATGCTTTTTTTTAGCTTCTGCGACACTGTTTATCCTTCATCTCGGACTCAATAGAAGCGATCTACTTTCATGCCTTCGGCTTGAATCGAAACTCGATAAACGGGTAAATTTTGCCCTGTACCGGATGCAATCTCTTTCCCGGTTTATCCAAGCACTCACATTATTTTGACAGTCTTGATGGTCAGCAATCACATTCATTTCGATAGAATCACCAGATGGATTCCGAGGCCCTGTGACAACAGACGACTGGTGAGAGTTTGACGGCGCAGACTCTGAAATCCAGAGCTGTGCCCTTTGATATTGGCGGTTCTATGATTCAGCGGGAGCCTGATAAACTAGGTAACACGACCGTGCGGCTTACGACCTTATTATCGATCGATTGTCTATTAGCAATACTATCCCACTTGAGGAGGATAACCTTCTGAAATTTGGGTATTTATTTTCCACTAGGTCTAAGTGCCCGCCCAGATTTTTGCGTTTGCCAGTCCAAGGCTGTTCATCTGACAGTTATTTATTCACTAGCCATCCTCTTATATAAGTAACTAAAATTACAAAAGAAGTCTATGAATCGATCGTTTCTGTGAATTGGCGGTTTAGCCCGGGAGCCGCCAAAGAAGCTTTTCTTTGTTCAGAATTTAGAGTAAATACTCTAAAGAGTCGAAACGGTAAGCTCAGGAAGGCGGCTATGTCTCGTCAAAAAACTCTGGAAGGCATTATTCGAGGCAGCGTGGAGCTGTTCAATCGCTATGGTGCATCCGAAGTTTCCACCAATCGGATCGCTGAGCACCTCGAGATTAGTCCGGGCAATCTCTATTACTATTTCCCGAATAAAGAAGCGATCATTCGCGAAATCTTTGCCGAGGTGCGTAGCAAGATTGAACCTCTATGGCAAACACCAACTGACCAAGCTTTGCATCTGGTGAAGCGGTATGTGCAAACGGTGTTTGCGATCATTTTTGGCTACCGATTCTTCTTTGCCGAATTGCCGAATCTTTTGCGCCGAGACGAAGCTTTAAAAGAAGACTATTGGCGTTTTCAGTCAAGATTTAAGCACGAACTGGCGGCAGTTTTTTTGAGATTGAGCGAGGCTGGAATATTAAAGCCATTCACAGAGGATGGTCAACGCATGATGCTGGCCAATAGCATATGGATCGTAACGATCTATTGGCACTGCTATCGCGAAACAACGCCCGAGGAAGACCACCGTCCAGCACCCCACAATCTGCTGATGCAGATTATGTTCCTGTTGAATCCTTACCTTGAACATCGATTTGCAGGGGATGTAAGTCGTATCTTTATGAACTTTATCGAGAGTGAAACCCATGAATAATGTTTGGCAGGCGCATCCAAGCCAGAGCAAGCGGGCCTTGACCTATTGCTTTATTTACCTGTTTCCTGTGTTGGTCGTGTTAGGCTTCTATCTGACCGGAGTCTTCAACTACCTGACTCTCTTCGCCGGGTATATTCTGGTGCCGATCGGCGATCTGGTTATTGGTTCCAGCGACAAAAATCTTGCCAAAGATGACGAAAAAGTTGCCACTCAAGCTGCCATTTACCGCTACCTGACCTACGCAGCTGCTCCCATTATTGTGGCTCTTGTCATCTGGTCATGTTGGGTGGTGAGCACCCAGTCCCTTCTTTGGTATGAGTATGTGGGCTTTGTCCTGTCGGTCGCTTTGGTATCGGGCGGTATAGGCTTGACGGTTGCTCATGAGCAATGCCACAAGCTCAACACAATGGACCTGTTTCTGGCGCGCATGACATTGATGTGCACCTGCTACATGCACTTTATGATCGAGCATGTTTACGGACATCATGCGCGAGTGGCTACCAAAGATGATCCTGCCACAGCTAGGTTGGGTCAAAACCTCTACCAATTCTATTTTCGATCGGTTTTCGGCGGCTACGTGAGTGCCTGGAAAATTGAACTCAATCGATTGAAAAAGCGGCGTTTGGGTTTTTGGACTCTGCGCAATCAGATGCTTTGGTACACAATAGTTCCTCTCCTCTTCATGAGCTTCATTACGGCTGCTTTTGGAATGGCTGGTTTGTTGTTTTTTATTCTGCAAGCGATCGCGGGCTTTAGCTATCTTGAAGTCATCAACTATATAGAGCACTATGGGTTGGAACGCCGAATGACAGCGCAGGGAACCTACGAAAAAGTGAAGCCCTTCCATTCCTGGAATAGCGATCACGTCCTCTCTAACTATCTGCTTTTTGGTTTGCCGCGACATTCGGACCATCATGCCCATGCCTTGCGCAAGTACCAGATTTTGCGCTCCATGGCAGGTGCCCCACAGTTACCTTTTGGTTACCCTATGATGCTGCCGATTGCTTTCTTTCCGAGTCTGTGGCGTCGCATCATGGATCCGCGAGTCGCCGAGGCTAGATTGCTTTTAAGTCGTCAAGCTTTGGACGAATGATCTCACTCTTTGGCGCATTTTTACGCCACTTCTGCTGATTTCCTGGCGCTCTGGTAGAAGCTGGCGATCACTTTGGTTCCGCCCATGATTTCATCAGGGCGAATGTGCAACTCGCCTTGCGCCGCTTGGCAAAGGCTGGCCATTGCTGAGAGTCCAAGTCCCCGTCCACTTCTTTCCGTCACCAGGGTGGCGGTGGATAGACCGCCTTGGAGGAGTAGCTCGTAGAGCTGGTCATCGCTACGATCTACGATGCCTTTTTGTTGAGCTTTTTCTCGCAGTGAATTCACATCCAGCCCATATCCATTGTCACTGAACGTGAATTGAAGATGATCGCCGTTGCGACGGGCAACAATGACCAACTGAATGACTTTAGGGACCGACCACAATCTCAGCCTGGGCAGGACGAAGCCATGATCCAAACAGTTGTTGAGGGCATGCAGAGTCAGAGCTCGGACAAATTCCTTGGCCTCCGGCGACCAATCTTGAAAGCTATCTTCGAGAACCAAACGGCCCAATTCAAAGCCTTCATGGCGAAGGTTCTTGATGAATTCATGCAATGGTTCCGCTAGAATTTCACCCAGGATCTGGCTGTGCAAACGCTGGTTGGTCCCCTGCTGAAATTCTTTGAGTATCTGGCTATACTCCGCGATCAGTTGTACAAGCAACTGAAGCTTTTGCCTGGCTTGGCCTTCAATCTCCACTGTTCCCTGAGTAATAAGATCTTCGAGCTGATGCGTCTCCAGGACGATCTCTTGAAATTGCATGGAGCGCGCCAAGCCCTTGAGCGTATGGAGATTCTTGCGCAGTTCAGCATGATTTCGGCCTGTTTCGGCTGCAATCTGCAAACTTTTCGCAAAGTGATCAAGTTCCGTCTGCAGATGCGACCATTGTGAAGGAGCCAGGTTCAGTAACTGAATGATATGAGTATTTTTTCGTTTGACAGAATCCTGGAGAACCTTGACCGACTGATTGAGCTTTTTGGTTTCGGTGATATCTCGAACGCACAAGACAATGAGTGTGACTTGGTCTTTATCGGTGCAGATTGGTTGCCAGGTCAAACCAAGAGTGCGGTGAGAATGCATAAGGCTCAGTTCTTTCGGGAGTGCTTCGACATTGAGTTCCCAGGTACTAAGGTCTTCGCCCAAGACAGCTTGTAGAACGTTATAGATCTGTGTTTGCTCGGATTGGGGAAGGTGACTCAGGCGAATCAATCGAGCCAAGAGATCTTCATAAGGGACGGCTCGGTCTTCCTCTTTGAGAATGGCATCCAAATAGGGAGAGATCTGGGTCTCGATTTTCATTCTTTGATTGATACTGACGATACCTTCCTCGATGCTGTTGAGGACGTAGCGTAGCTCCTGATGGGTGTGCTGAATTTCTTGGTGCTGACGATACATGTGAGCCGCGGCAATGATCAGAGATAGCGAGAGGAAGGTCAATCCAAGGAGTAACCAACGCTCCTGTTCGGACTGCTTGATGCGCTCCCTTTGCATAGCATTCTGCTGAGCCAGGATATGGTTTTTTTGCTCTTCAATCGTCAAACCCAGGTTGACTTTCAGGCGATTCAGATCGTTATTCCTCTCCTGCTCCACCACCTCCTGCTGAAGTTTTTTGGCACGAAGTTGGGCTTCGTAAGCTTTGTTGTCCAGACGAAGTTGATGATAGGCACGTGCTCGAATGTCCTCTAAGTCCAGGAGAAAGCTTTTGTCTTCGACCGCTTCCGGTAGACTCGCTCTGTCGGCAGCCTGCAAAGCATCCAAAGGTTTTTGCAGACCTAGGTCGTTTTCTGCTTTCTTCCTCCAGACATCAGCCACGCCCACTTCGGCGTGAGGTAGTTTTTCAAAGATTGCCAGTGCCTGCTCTAAGAGCAGATTCGATTCCTGATACTTTTGTTCAAGAAAGCGCACGAAAGCCAAACCTTTCAAGGCGACGGCCTGTAAAAGGGCATTGCTCAAGACCTGAGACAGTTGCAGAGTCTCCTGATAGGCGAGGGCGGCTGCGGGAAGTTTGTGTCGCCTAGCGAGGGATTGGGCATAGTTATGAGACACGGACGCAATGCCAAAGGTCACCCCTTTCTTGCGAAGCCGCTGCAGGACTTCAGCATAGATACGGTCGGATTGCTCAGAATCTCCTTTGAAATCGAGGAGCATGGCAATCGTATTTCGAGTCGAAAGAACAAAGTTATCATCTTCTTCCAGCTGATGGCCCACAAAGCTTAGGGCCTTCTGACAATGCAAAATAGCATTTTCATACTCGCCACGGTTGTGTTCCCAGAAGCTTAAATTCTCATTGAAATACAAAACCAAAAGAGGAGCCCGGAGCGCCATCGCGCGATCTATGGCTTCCAAATAAAGACTGCGAAAGGCGTCCGGCTGAGGATTGCGTTCCTGGGCCATAGCCCGCAGACGAAGGGAGATATCCAAAAGAAGTTCGGCTATCGGATCTTGTAGTTTTTTAAGCTTTTGCTCGAGCTCTGAATAGGGAATCTGAAGGACGGCATATTCACTTTCATCCCGTTCGTCGAGTATGAAGTAACTGAGCGATTGGATTTGTTTGCTCAGATCGTTCTCAGCAACTCCCTGGCGAAAGATTCTATCAGCGAGTTCATAAGCGGCTTCTGGGCCTCTTAGTGCCTTGAGATCGTAGAAGCTTTGCAGTTCTTTCAAAGACCGAGACCTCACCTGGGCAACGCCAGCGGCGCCGAACCATAAGTTCAGATGCATAAAGATCAGGATGGTGGTAACCATTCTTCGAAGCAAGCCGAGACCCCAGATAAAAGTGATAGTCCTGCTTTTATGTCTTCGGATGATAGATCGAGCTGATCAAGCCGCTGACTGGGCAAATGGGAAGCTGCAGCCGTTGCCCGGTTTCTAGTTCCGACCTTGGCTTTTTCATCCCATAGGGCCTCATAGCAGCTTAAAAGAATATTTTCGTGGACTTATAACGAACTGATATAAATGGCAAATTGAGCTTTTGTAAAAAACCCTGCAGGTTTTGTCCTTGGGGGCCGAATTCCTCTTTGACCCATTACCCGAGGAGTCAGAGGCGATGAAACGCGCACCCCGAAAGATGCTTTCATGGATTTTACTCAGTGCTTTGGTTTCTTTGGCGAGCGCTTGCAACCAATCAGGTGCGGCGCGGAATTCCAATACGGGCTCGGGAGCTGCCGGGACCCCGACCAGCGGAACGGGAAGCACTGTTCCTGCGGGGACCGGGACAGCGGCGAGTTTAGCTATCGAAGATCTTAAAGTCACCAGCCTTTACACTAAAGAAGCTGCAGAGAATACCTGCGCTTCGTTTACTGTGCGTTCTTTGGATGCCCTTGGTGCTGCCGTCGCCGATGTGCGCGTGACGCTGGAAGTTCAGGGTTCGGCTGGGATGGAAGACAAAGGCAAGGCCACACCTGATACAGGCCTGACCGATGCAACGGGATCGTTAGCAGCCACATACTGCAGTGGTACCAATGAAGGAAGTGCACTTGTGTTGGCCAAAGCGGGAGCGGTGCAAGTGAATTCCGCAAAAATTGCCGTGGCCAAGAAACCAAGCTACTCCTTCACCTATCTTCGTTCCGATGTCGATCCCGCCCTGACTCCGGCAGATGGAGCCGCTGCCGACGCATCAGTCCTATATTTGAATCTTTTAGATTCGGGTCCTCAAGACTGCACTAACATTTACTTTAAGCTCACCAAATCAGGCGCGCCCCTTGTTGGTGAATCCATCAAATTCAGCACCCAACCCGATTTTCCAAAGGGCGCGAAGCTTGCAAAACGCGATGCTGCGCTGGTGACTGAAGTTGACAAATTAACGAGCAAGAAAATTGCTATCAGTACTTCAATCAGTTCAGGATCCGGCGAGTTCGCAGTTCCCGTCTGTGCCGGTGTGAGCCTCGGTACTCTCTTGGTCTCTGGAACCTATGTGGATGCCGAGGGACGGAACTTTACCGCGAAATCGCCGGTTATACGTATTACGGCTGGTTTGACGAACTTCATCAATATGTCACTCACCTTCGATTCGATCAATGGGCGAACGCTCAAAGCTTACTACAACACGAACAGTGACTATGAGCTTCCCGTACAGGTCCAATTGGGTGCTAGGCAAGATGGACAGCCGATAACCGACTATCCGGTGTTTGTAGCTTCGGAAGTGGGGAAGATAACGATCGCTAACGGTGGAACGCCTGATAAGGAAAAAGGTACGGTCGACTTCAAAATGCGAGCGTTGAGTCTGGTCGACAACTATCCGCACGCCATCACCAGCTATACCGGATTCACTGCGGCTCAGACGCGATGCGAACCGACTGAACTCGCCGCCTGGGCCACTGCCAATGGCAAAACTGAAGTTCTTTATAAAGACCTGAGGCAAAATTGGCGATCGACCTTGGTCTATGGAATTCGTGGCCAGGAATCCTATCGAGACGCCAATCATAATGGTGTGTATGACGTCGGAGGTGATGGCTTTTGGGATAAAAACTTGAATGGAGTTTATGATGCTGGCGATGTCCTGACCTATGATGCCGGCAACGATGGATTGTTTAACCCAAACGGCGAATGGTTCATCGATTTGCCAACACCCTTCATTGACGTCGACGAAGATGGTGCCTACGATGCCAGCAAAGATATTCTGATCGGCGATGAGTACCAGGTTCCCAATGGCAAGCGCGACAACGATACCATGATATGGAAGCGCGAGTTTATGCCGATTTCTATGGGGCCTTCGAACTATGGCCTGTTGCGCAACAGAGTGCAAGCTGCTGGCTATGCCTTGAAAGATGACACAGTCACGTACTCCGGTAAGCCGTATCCGCTCTTTACCAGCCAGGTGATCAATGAGCCCGTGATCTTTGCTCCAGGCAATATCACGACAGCGGCGGCAAAAACCTATCAATCTTTGCTGTTTTTGCATGATCTATGCGGCAATCTCCTGCCCGGAGGTACGGAAATTAAGATAGACTTCGTTGATATCGATCATACCCCTGAATGGGGAACGCGTTCGCCCATTGGACTTTTCTATGTCCAACCCAGTGATGATCTCTTGGAGCCATCGAGGCGTCTTTTGAATAACGATGCGACAGCGAGCACGGCAAAAATCAATTTCAATGTGGTGGATCATCCGGCCAGCGCCTTGTCCTATCCGGTTGTCAGTTCCATCGAGATACCTGCCTGCGCGACGGCTTGCACAGGTTATATCGATCCAGATCCAATCTACCGCCCTCAGGTTTCCTGCGACGGCTTTTCTGGGTTTGCCCGTATTAGCGTTACCGAGCCTAAGCTGGACAAATACGAAGCTGCCGCTCGCGTTGAATTGCGAACTCGTTTATCCTACTCATCTTATAGCACCTGCACGTGCGTTTCGGGAGCGACTGAGTTGAAAGGGGCTTGCGTGTGCGACGAAGGAAAGTCGTTCTCAGCAGGGCGATGCCAATAGCTTTCGTTTTGAGCAAAGCTTTGGCCTGGACAGCTGAATGAATCCGAAGTCATCCCTTGCGGTGGCTTCGGAGCTCAGTTTTAAGACTTCTTTACCCGTGATAAGAATCAATTATTACAAATAGATATGAGGTTTTTCAGGAACGAAGGACGAGGTTCTGGTCAAGTCTGCAACTCTTTGGCCGATAGAAAAGGGAACCTGTTGCCTTGATTGAAGGTGGTCAGCCTATGAGTCGCTGCGAATTTCGCTGGATCAACGATCGAACTCTGAAAATTTCAGGGACGATTGACGAGAATTTCTCGATCGATGAGGAATTGCCAAAATTCAAAGACGAAGTGTGGATCGATCTGCGTGATGTGGCTCGTATCAATAGCTGCGGCGTGCGGGAGTGGATCAAAGCTATTGTCAAAAACCAGTCGAAGATTCACTACATCAACTGCTCGTCAGTGATTGTGACTCAATTTTCCATGATACCTGAGTTTATCGGACGGAAGGGTATTGTTGATTCCTTTGAAACCCAGTTTGTTTGCCCGAGCTGTGGCCATGAAGATAGTATGATTCTGGTCGTCGGCAAAGATATTCAAGCTGGCCTGGAAACATACATGGAAAGTCCCGAGATGAAATGTACGGAGTGTGGTGAGCAGATGGAATGCGATCACAATCCCGAGCTCTATTTTTCTTTCCTATCCGAAGTTGCCTGAGTCCCCTTGGAGCCTTCGTTCAACGTAAGCCCAGCTCATGATAGGGCCGGGCTTCAGTCGTTGTCATGTCTTGAATTAAGCCTCTTTGACCTCATCTTCCAAAACAAGGCCACGGTGATAGTCTTTGACCAGTTTGCCGCGTGGAGTGAAGGTTAATTTCTTGCTGAGAAGGTCTTGGGCTTTACTTTCACCAATCGTGGTGCGGTAGATATTGATGAGGCAATAGTCGGCGCGGGTAATTTTATCGGCTGCCGCTAGGCTGGTTTCGATCTGCTTCATCTGCTCCATTTTCACTCGCTCATCTTTTTCGCTGATCGGCGGGTCGGATTTGAGGACGATAGGTTCCCCCGAATTCACCGCCGCGATGATACGCGTCTTGAGCGATTTGGCTTTGAGAATCCTTTGGCGGTTGTGACTGCGTTCAGCCTCGGCCAGACTTTGCAGAGCATCCTCGAGCTGGTTGGCCCGAGTGAACCCTAAGCCTAAGTTGTAGTGAATGAGACTTCGCATTTCACTTTGCCCTTCAGGCAAAGATTCCAGAGTACGCTTGTAAAGTTCGACGCCTTCCTGAAAATTACCAACCCGAATGAGGGTAACCGCTCGATTATTCATGAAGGCTAAGATTTCTTTAAACGATTTGAGGCGACTGAGCAGCTTGCGCGCATTTTCAGTGTGGCCTCGCTTGATAGCGCCTTTAGCTGCGGTTTCGATGACCTCGGTGGCATCCTCGTCTATCGATTGCGCTTTGCTCATCATTTGGTCATAAGCTTGATCGTTGCCCTTTTCCAGGTGACACTCTGCCAGATTGCAAAGATGTGACACGTTGAGTGGAGAAATAAAGGAAACGTTGGAGAGACAGCGTATGGCCGCATCGAATTCTCTCAACTTCATCAGCGATTTGCCGAGAATTTCCATGCCCTCTTTTGAGCTTCCACCCATTTTGATAGCTTCCAATGCATGTTTTTTTGCATGTAAAAAGCAGCCGGAATCAAAGGCAATTTGGCCCTCAATCAGCATTTTATCGGAGTCGAGCAAAGCTGGTAAGCTAAAATAGAGTTGTTTAAGCTTCTTTATTTCGGTCGTATCATGCCGCTTGGATGCTAGGAGAAGCTTCTGCTTAATGACAAAGGGATCGGTTGGATTGGTATGCTGCTGCAAAGTCCATATAATGTCGCGGCTCAAACGTTGCGCATCGATGGGCTTTTGTAAGAGTCGGCTCGCACCAAGCTCGCTGATCAAGGGAACCTCTCGTTCCTCGATCGATTCATTGATGATGAGGAGCGGCAAATTCAGACCGAGACGATTGCGTAATTTATATAGGAAAACAGGTCCTGGCAGATTCGGCAATTTCCACTCAGAAATAATCAGATCAACTTTGGGATTCTTCCGGAGCCACTTCATGGCGCCCAAGGGATCCCGAAAACAGGTAATCTGCGCAAAACCCAGTTGTTTCAGGGTGATTTTCATCATATCCAAGGATTCAGGAGTTGGATCGACGACGAGGCAACTTGCGAATCCAAAATGTTCAGCTAGAATAACTTCAGGGACTTCAGGCAGCTCATCACTTTCAAAGAACTCCTTGCTCAGCTCTTTAACTCTTTCAAGTTTACTGGACCCTGTCATACGAACTTGGTGAAGTAAAATGCGGCCGCTGTCCAATTCACCCATCAGAAGCATGGCATGAGCCAGTTCCAGCATATAGTCCGCATTGCCCGGATAGATTTGTAGCAGTCCCGTAAAGAGGGATCTTAGATCGCCAAATTCGCGAGCTTCTTGCAGGTATTCATGGAGGTAGATAGCAGCGATTCGAGTAAAGTCACCTTCACAGATTTGAACCCTTTCCATCAGTTTTCTCAGCTCTGGAAGGCAAGCTTCTCGGGTCATTGCAAACTTATGGCAGGAAAAAGCGCCCATAGCAAAAGCCTTGGGCAGAAGCTCTTCGTCTTCATCACGAATTACCGAGACCTTGACATGCCTTAGGACTTGCTGCTGATTGATCACATCAAGGAGTTGAAGAATCGAACAGTCATTGGCGTCTTGCAAAGGAGCGATAATCCAACCGACTTCCTCTGCTTCCATCATCTCGAGGCTGGTTTTAATATCGCTCACGACGACGACATTGCTGAAGCCCAATTCTTTTAGCACCGAAGAGAGCAGCTGACGCTGAGAACTACTCGCCGAAATGGCGACGCAGCGCATCTGTTTCTGTTCGAAGCGATTAGGCAACGCTGTTTTTCCTTTCCAGAAGACGCTTCACGGTTTCGACGAGCGCATCCTGTCTCACGGGTTTCACCAGCCATGCGTCAATCGCCAATTTTTTTCCCTCGGCGATCAGGGCTGGCTGGGAATAAGCGGTCATCACAACAATACGAGCGTTTTCGGCAAGCTTCATTCGGCGTAAGGTCTTTACGAATTGTAAACCATTTAATTTTGGCATCTTTAAATCAGTCACGATCAGGCGAATGTCGGGATGAGCCATTACTTTTTGCACGGCCTCTTCGCCATTGGCCGCATGAATGATTCGATAGCCGGCACTTTCCAACACTTCTGCCATGAGAGCACGAATTTCTTCTTCATCATCAGCCATCAAAACCTTGGGAGCCAATTCCAAACCGGCTCTTGTTTCCTGACTGATGCGAGAGGGAGCTCCTGGGTCTAGGTTCGAGTCCAGCCAGGACGCCTCAATTTTGCCTTCGTCGAGCAAAAGACGCAGCTTGTCGATGGCCAATTGCCGGCCAGCTTTGGCGGCCATTTGCCAATATTGCGCAGCTTTTCGATAGTCCTGGGCTCTTTCTATGCCAATTTCATAGAGAAAGGCCAGTGAGCATTGGGCCTCAGTGTCCCCTTCAGCCGCTTTGGTTTCGAGCTCAGCATCTGCCATGGCAGGTCCTTCAGCTAAATAGAAGATTTCGGTTAAGCTATCGGCAGTCCCGGCTCACACTTGACCACAATTCGCGAAGGGGAGCCGCAAATCCAGGATTGGAAAGCGCTCCAAAGTCTCGAAAAATCCAGATCAAAGCCGGATGTTTCCGCGCTTGAAAGGGTTGGTACTCGGCAGTGGATTGCTGTAGAACAGAAATGGTAATTGCAAGCTTGAGGGGGTTTTTCTATGGCAAACCAGCAGCATATGCTGTCGAGACTGAAGGATTTATCACAAATTCCTTACATCGTGACCCTGGATGATGACCCGGTTATGGCGAGAATTATTGAGGAAACCTTAGGCCTGAAAAATTTTGCTTTTACCCAAAGTGAGCAACTCCTCGAATGTGCAGGTGAAATGTCGCCGGTTGGAGCCTTTGTCGACATTAATCTGAAGGGTGAGTGCGGATTGGATACCATTCCGCGTCTTAGGGCACTTTGGCCTACTACAGCTATTATCGTTATCAGTGGTGACGAATCCGATACGAGCATCAGCCAAGCTCTCGCCTCGGGAGCTGATGATTTCGTTCGAAAGCCTATCTCACCTGCTGAAGTGGTAGCCCGTTTGCGAGTGCGCATCGAAGATTTGAACGACAAAAATCGCATGAACCTATTGAAATTTGGTGACTTGAAAGTCGACCTTAAGCACAAAACCATCAGTGGCGGCAAAAGCCAACTCATCCTGTCAGCCCGTGAAATCGATCTCCTCGCGGAATTGATAAGGGCGCATGGAACCATCGTGCCTAAGGATGTTTTGAAACGTGAGCTTTGGGGTTCACTGGCTGTCAGTGATAACGCTTTGGATCGCAAAATTTTTGAAGTCCGTCGGGCTCTGCGCGAAGTGAGTGACAATGTGGAATTGCATTCCATATACGGCATCGGCATGGTGCTACGCATGCGGAACCAGGAAGCTGAGAGAACCCTTTTGAATGATTTCGATGCGAAGCTGAAATCAACTCGCAAAGCGAAAACGACGAGTTTCTGATAGCAGGTGAGACGTTGTTGGGACTCAGTAATCCATCTTGCCTTTACCCTGAGTGCAAAGCCCCTACTGATGAAATTTTTTGTCTCCCGGGCTCTATTTTTTTCCTCAATCAGGAATTTTGCTGAATCTAGCTACCAAGCTGTAGGAAACGGAGCTTCTCCTGTCTCTGGAAATGCTTGCTTTCTCATGGACAGCTCCCATGGATCGGCCTAAAACTTTCTAAGATCAGATCTTTCCAACACAGGGCAGGGCGTAACCAGCCCCTTTCGCAGAGGAGACGTTCATGAGGCTTAGTGAGACTCCCTGGAAGTTTGTGCTGCTGGGCGGTGATGTAAAAACCGCTGCCAACTACTTGGCTGCTGCTGCCCTTGCGGGTCATCAGTTGGATCATTTTTTTTCCATGCACGAATTGGGTTATCTGGGGCGCTTCCGCGAATATGATGCGGCAATCGTTCATGATGATATGCAACCCTTGTCGGGGCTGGAATTAGCGGAATATTTAGAAAAGTTGTTTCAGTCCCTACCCATGATCCTGCTCACCTCAAATTTTGAGTCGGAGTTCAATCGTAAGCTGGTTCCTGCGAGTGTTGTCGAATGTTTTCCGGCATCGCAAGATGCCCATTTTGTGCTCGAAAAAGCTTTAGAAGCTCTCCATAGTCGAAGCTCCGTAGTTCCTTATTTGACGGCAGTTGAGAGACGTTAGGGAAAGCGATACAGCAAGCGACAAAAAAACAGGCTCGGGATCAATATCCTGGGCCTGTTTTTTGGAAAAGACCGAATGGGAGGGTCAACTCCTCCTTCGCATGCCAACCAACTGTTTGGTTTTGGCTGCAACTTGACTGCCGGCAAGCTTTACATGAGCTTCTACAATCGCATCACTCCCGCTGTGCAGGAGAAGCTGATAGCCGAGAGCCGAGAGCGGGCCGAGGAACACATCACCGATTTCGACTGGGCAGGTCGATTTCAAACGGAAGACACTGTAGGTCCCATCAATCACGCGTACTGCAACCATGTCTTGATTTTTCAAAATGACTCGACCTTCCATAGTCTCCTCACGATCTTGGACCACAGCAGTGGACCTAGTGTTTTCTTAGTGTGCTGAATCGAGGTGTAGGAATACTAGGGTGAACGGACACCCAGGACAAGCCCCATCCCAAATTCTTCCTGCCAAATATGAATGTCGATAAGCTATCACAGTCGATGACTTTCTTGCAATTGCACAAGGTGAACAAGTTCCGTGAAGAGAATGCAAGTTTGTACAAGTTTACCAGGATTTAACAGCCGAACTGCTTCTGCATAGAACGCGAGTTGCTGATCGTATTTCTTATCGATGATGAATTGTCCTAAATCCTGATCGATGGAAACATCAGCAACGCTTTTGTAATCAACAACAAGGAACGAACCATCTTCACGCTCCACCAAGAGATCAATGATCCCACGCACGAGTTGGCGATCTTTTAAAAAGGCCACCGGCATTTCTGCAAAAATTCTTTGAGAATATCGAAGGAGTCCTTGCCAGAGAGCCGATTGCAAAATTCTATCCAATTTGAATTGAGCCGCAGGAAAAGCCGCGTGATACTCTTTATGGGGGTGGGATCCTCGGAGAGAGAACCAAAAAGCTTCCCGCTCGAACGTCTGTTTTTTTACAAATAACTCGAGTCCTTTGTGTACGAAAGTCCCGAAACTCGTGGCAAAGGCATGGGAGTGGCCGTGTCCGATGGAGCCCAATTCGAGCAAGCGCGCGGGTGCCAGAGTTCGAATCTCCTGGCTAGGCTCGGCGGATCCTCCTGGTAGTAACCAAAAGACTGGCGTTGCCTCTGGAGCCTCACCAGGAGCGCTCACTGTGATTGTTCCGGTGCCAGATGTATGGAGCTCGTGAACGATCAACCCATCGCGAGCCATGCTGCGAGCTCCCAAGGGGATGGCCGCTTCCAGGACTATGGCATGAAACGATTGAGCCACTTGCTTTCCAGGCCTCCTTTGGTGACCAGAAACGACCAGACAGTACTGAGCTCTCGTTAAAGCAACATAAAGAAGACGCAAATTCTCGGCGCTTGATTCATTGTGCAATTGCTGATGAATGCCGTCCATATGCGCGTCCTGAGTCGGCTGATCGCCTTTTTTTCCGACATAGAAGACTCCAGAGCCAAGCCCGTGATCTTTGACTTTTGCCCAATAGGGATCGGTCTTTTCCCAGTCTTCACCGGTACCAACCAACATAACGACCGGAAATTCAAGGCCTTTTGACTTATGTATCGTCATGAGTTGGACGGCGTCGCTCGACACTTCGGCCAATCCGACAGATTTTTCTGCTGCCATTTGCTCCAGCCGATCCAGTACGGGATGCCAGTCAAATAAACCGCTCGCTTCCAGTTCAAAAAGGATTTCTGCAAAGCGAGCACCGTTGGCCTGTGCCAGAGCACCTTCCTCACTGCCAAATGCCAATCGATAGCGGCTGGCGAATTCAACCTGATGCAGCCACTGCTGAATAAACAGTGCCGGGCGCTGGGTTTGACGAAGTCGGAGAGCTTGATCCAGCTGGAGAGCGCCTTTTTGTCCGCATTCGATCAAGTCACTCAAGATTTCTGCTAGGCGTTCGCGATAGCTGAGCTTTGATCTTTTGGGACATTTGGCAAGTGCCTCAATCAAGAGTGCATCGGGTACAGCGAGCATTGGGCTCTTCAGCACTTCGACAAAGCTCATGGTATCAGAGGGGTTGGCCATGCATCGGCACAGGGCCAATAAGTCGCGAATTTCTAGACGTTCAAAGTAACTCTGACCCTCTTCCATGCGGACAGCTAGGCCTTGGGAGCGCATGGCCTCAGCATAGATTGCCGCTTGGGTTGAGGCTCGATAGAGGATAGCGCAATCACCGGCGCGTAAAGGACGAAGACCTCGAAGTTTCTTATCATAGATAAGTTTCGGCTCCCCGGGGTTGAGCCAGCCTCGAAGCTGCTTGGCGAGAAACTGTGCTTCCGCTTCCACGGGATCGTCCAAGCCATCCTGTTTGCAAAAAAGAGCTGGAATCACAATACTGGAAGGACCAGCAACGAGGTCTTGACCCGTCTGTGGATCCTTAGCGGAGGCATGTTCTGGAAAATCTACAATGCGCTGAGCAAACACATGATTGACCAATTGAAGCAGCAGCGCACTGGTTCGGTAGCTCACGCTCAGTTGAATCGAGCGAGCCGAACTTTGGCTCAGATGGCGAGCCGCCTCGTCGAGGATCATGGCCTCCGCTTCACGAAAACCGTAGATCGATTGCTTGGCATCGCCGACGATAAATACGCTCGCGGGCAGTTGATCTGAGGTTTCCAAACCTTTGCCGGCTAACATTTCACTGGCCATGGCCCGAAAGACTGTCCATTGCAGAATACTGGTGTCTTGAAATTCATCCAGTAACACATGATGGATACTACGATGCAAAAGAAAGCGAATGCCGGCCGCCTCAGGTTCGCTGAATAAATGAAACCCACCTTTGATGAGATCAGCAAAGGACATACTTCGCCTTTGAAACTTAGTATGCTGACGCTCCTCGGCAAAAGCTTTATAAATGCGAAACAGCAATCGACCTCGACGATTGAGAAGATGCTTTTTGCGTTCGGCTTCAAAAGCCAGGGCTGCTTGATCGATCGCTTCGATGGAGCTGGCCAGCAGCTCGCGCTTTTTGCCCTTAAAAGTGCCGCCGTGAACAGTGCTATCAGCTTTGAGAACCCTCATCTCTTGCAGTTGGCTGAGGTCGCTGCATTTAATGGCAGCCAAGGCAGCACCCATGCGTTCAGCAGGTAAACTTCGAGCGAGTTGCTCTAAATCACTTGCTACGGCCTGGATGAAGGATTGCAGACTGGGTTCCTGTTCGATTTTTTGGACAGGATGTTCCAACAGCGCCAGCGGTCTTTGCTTTTGCACCAGCCAGAGAAAAGATTCGTGACGGGATAATTCTTTGATACGGTTTTCGATATCCATGAGATGGAAATCGGCGCTCAAATCTTGGGTCCACTCCTGCAGGCTGCCATCGGCTTGAGCTTTTTTTAGCAAGGATGACCAAGCCCGGCGATGAATGCGTTCTTCTCCTTGAGGACTGAGCAGATCAAAAGCAGTAGGAATAGCAAGGGCTCCAGCGGCTGAGGCTTCGAATGGAAATTTGCGCATCCACTCCAGAAATATGGCATCCATGGTCGCAATACGAAGCGACTGAGTATTGGCTAGAATAAGTTGGGCGGCAGCCGCAGCTCCTCGAGGAGGCGGCAGTATGCGGCTGGGATCTTGAGCCTTGGCTGCCCTATAGAATTGCTGCAGATCCTTGGTGAAGGCCTCAAGTTCTGCGGGTTCTTGCAGGAGGGCTGCCGCGCTATCAAGAATACGTTCGCGCATTTCGGCTGCAGCCTTGCGGGTGAAGGTCACGGTGAGGATCGAACTAGGGTGGGCTCCAGCTGCGACCAACTGAAGAAAGCGCCGAGACAGCTGCCAGGTCTTGCCGCTGCCGGCTGATGCGCGCACCACAAAACTGCCATAGGGATTCTGAGGATTATTCTGCGGCATCGGAGCTTTCATCCTTTCCACGGGAGTGACCACTCAGTCTTTGTTCCCAAGTGTTTTGACCGAGAATTCGGCTTCTGAAGCGAGGGTCCTCTTTGCGACAAATCCCATCAAAGTTACACAATTCGCAAACGCTGGGATCAGCATAAAAACGTTGCTGGCGACGCACGTCCTCTTCCCGCCAGTGCCAGTTGGCAATAACCCCTTCTTTCAATGCTTCCACGCTGGGAGTATTGCGTGTACTCAAGGCACGAGCGATGGGGTTCGCTGCTGCCGCATCGTTGATGCCATGAGAATGCCAGGTCCCTTCGTAAATATTCCAATAGCCAAGCAAGAGAGCTTGGGTCGAACGCTGTGGATCAAAGCAGGCGATGGCCATGGCATAAAAAGCCAATTGCGGTGAAGTCCCACACTCGGATGAAGCGATTGTAGGCACACGACGCCTTTTATAGTCGGTGACCAAGCTCAAGTCCTTGAATTGATCCAGGGCATCTATCCGCCCCATCAAGAGCCGCATATGAGGCCCAACCTGAACGCTGACGGGGCGGTCGCTGCGAACTCCAAAAGCCAATTCACGCTCAGCCGCTTGCCATTGACTTGGTTGATGGGCGCCCAAGAGCATGAGGTGGGCAATAAATTGTGGCCAGGCATGCTGCTCTAAGTGGCGAGTGATAGGGCTGTCTTTCAGTTCACTTGGAGCCAGAAGACTCGTCAAATCCATCAATCGACTCAGAGCTTTTTGAGCGAATTGTTCCCCCGTAACGTTCCAGATTGGCAAGAGCTGCTGGCCTTCATGTTGGCCGCTGACAAAAGCCTCCAGCACCGCATGGAGCCAGACTCCCTCCCGCCTAGCATCACCTTCCCATGGCGGTGGCCTGAAATCTTGAACCCCGAGTTGATTGAGCAGGAAAGCATAGGGACAGCGAATCAAACGTTCCAGTCGGCTGGCGCTCATGGTCGACCAAAGTTGATCGAAAGCTTCCGGGTAAATGCCCTCAGGCACGTCGTCCAGAGCGGTCAAATGGATAGGCGCATGGGGAAAGGCTTCGTCCCAAAGGGGCAGTCTAGCTTCGGTCAATTTTCCTTGTACCAGGAGTGCCTCGGTGAATCGAGACCGAACAACGGTTTCATCACCTCGACTTTTCGATCGAAAAAGAATCATTTGAGGCAGTCGCGCCAGCAGTAGATGAAAGGTTTGGTCCTCCATCGACTCCAATACTTCCCAGCCTGGCAGCCCCATAGCTTTTTTTAAATAGTTGTCGAGCAGCACATCCTGCGGTAAGGCCTGAGGAAAAAATCCTTCCTGACAACCCAGCAAAATTACCCTGGTAAAAGGCATAGAGCGAGCTTCCGGGATACTGAGAATCTGCAGGCCTGCGAGTGGTTCACCCGTGCCCCGCACGTCCCCGCTCAAGAGATGGCGGTTAAGGATTTCCCAAAAAAATGTGCCACTCATAAGCCCGGTGCTGACATTGCTGATGATATGCAGAGACTCAAGAAAGCTTTCGAATAGGTCTTCTGCTGACTGCAAAAGATCGGCAGCTTCATCGCAAGAGAAAATGGCAAATTCTTCTACGAGTTCCAACAGCTCTTTTTGCCAAACCTGAACCGATACCTGGCGGTTAGGATGAAACAGCTGCAGGCGATTCATCAGTCTACCAAGACGCGTGCTATGCAGCTCAGGCAAATCCTTGAGCATCAATTCATAATGATGAGGGATGCCTAGTTTGAGTATGGCTTCGCGAAGGTGGTCCAGAGCGAAGGGTTCCGGCTTGCCATCGAAGAGCCAGTGTTCGACCGATGGATGTTGAATCAATCCGAGCAAGTGACTGACCTCTTGGTCGCCTTCCCAGAGCTTATGAATCGATGACAGAAAGCGCCCAGGCAGGAGGGAAGCAAAACCTTGGGCGAGGGCAATGTTGCAATCCAAGGATTCATCGCAAAGAAAACGTAAGGGCGGACCATAGGTACTCTCCTTACTCACCAAAAGAGCGATGCGGTGGGGACTCATCCCTTCGGCGATCCATTGCTTAGCAAGGCCGACAGCCCAACGCGCTTCTTCTAAAGGTGAATCCGCTACCCAAGCCAAAGGGGGGTGTCCTGAGGCCGATCTATGTGTCGGCTGCCTTAATCCTTCAAAGCCTGTGTTTTGCCGAATCCAAGCGACCAGTTCTTTAAGTGGGCTGGAACTGTGGTAGAGCTCGGGAGCTTCGTGCAGCCAAAAGCAAGCCCGGCTGTCCTGCAAAAGACATTGCAGCACAGGTCTCCAGCTTTTTGCTAGGCTCGTATAGGCTACCAGTACGATCTTTTTATAAGGGGTCAAGGACTCAGGAGGCCAGCTGTTCGCCAGCGAATCCGCACAGCGGCTCAGTAAGGCACTGCGGGTCAAAAGGTTCTGAGCCTCGAGGGCTTCATCGAGGCGGTCGAGTATCGCTTGAATTTCCTGCGCTCTGGTATGCAAAGATCCCAGATGGGTTTCGCTTTTATAGATATCCTCGGCAATAATGCGCAAGAGTTCATCGGGTGCGGTGTGTCTGAGACCTTGTTCAAAAAGTTCATTGTGTAAGAGGCGAAGCTCTCGTTCATGGCCGACCTGCAGTTGGGTAAAGAGACCCGATTGCAGCTGCTGATGCAGGATGAGCTCAACGGCACTTTCTGGAATTTGGTTCACGCCGGAGCTGTTACCATGTTCCGTGAGTAATCTTTCCAGAGTGAGAATGCTGGGAGTGCGGAGAGCTTTATGATGTTCCAAAATCCCAGCCAGGATATGAGTGCCGAGGCGCTGAGTCGGAACCACGAGGAGAGTCTGTGCGAGCTCATCCTGGCTCCATTGACTGAGTTCATCAATCAGTTCTGATGCCAAGCAGACTGCCGGTGGAAAAAAATTCAGACTTGCAGCCATGGATACTCTCTCCGAAGCTCAGGGGGCAGCTCAGCATGCATGAGGAGTCTTCGCCTCGTTCGCAGCTCAGTTGCTAGACTGTTCTTATAATGGGGTGACGATAGCAGAAGCCAGGGACATCAGCAGCGGATTTCCAATGGCGGCCTGACTAAAACATATTTATGCAATAAATTTAGGTATTTATCTTGGTTTGTAGCGCGTACAAAGAACCTTGATCACAGTCCATTCTTGCGCCAAAAGCGGGCGATCAGGGGATGCTGGATGATTTGCCAGACCTGACTTCGGTTTAAGATGATCAAGGCCGTCAGGTACACAAGTGCGCCGAGCAGCAGGTTCTGTAGCAGGCCATTCCAGTTGCCGAGCTTGAGAATCAGCGCCATGCCGCATCCTGCAACCCAAGTCCGGCTGAGAGATGACCATGGAAACTGACCGATGAGAGGTCGTGCTTGCCACACAATAAGAACGGCTGCCAATAATTTTCCTGCGACAACTCCCCAGGCAGCAGCATGAACATGAAGACTCGCACGCAAACTATAGGCTAGTAAGGGGCCAAGGATTAATCCTGGCACGAGGGCCTGAATCATTTTCCAAGGCTGTGCCTTAAGCTGTAGCAGCTGAAGTCCAAATACGATGATAAAGACATTGCCAAAGATCCCAAGGCACAGAATAGGAAAGATGCCATGAGTGGCAGTCATCTGATGAGTAAAAAGCAGCTGCATAGCATCTGTTTCTACGAATGGTGCTCCGAACACCATGGGTGTAGCCAAAGCCATGAGACACCATAAACTGAGCGAGCTGTGTTTAAAGAGTGATTCACGGTCCTGAGCCTGGACAATTTCCGCGTAAAAAGCCATGACGATGGAGCCAGTGAACATGATCAAACTTTGCACGACCCGTGCGGGTCCCGCATAGGCACCGGCCATTTCCAGCCCGAACCATTGTTTGACGAGAAGGACATCAAAGCGATCATAGACTATAAGCATAATTGCGATAAGGGCGAACGGTGTAGCGCCCCAAAAGACCTGTAAGAGGTGCTGAGGCGAGTCCCACTTTAATTGGCGCCATGCATAGAGGCCCGACGCCAATGCCATCAGAGCATTAGGCAAAAGGATCAGAACGACGAACAGTTTTTTGTCAGCTGGTTCATTGACCAAAACCATCATGAGTCCTAGGCTGCCAAGCCGCAAAAGACCACCCAAAGCTGTAAAAATAGCCAGTTTCCGCTTCACCAAGACAAACCACATTGCATCCAAGGCCGTAGAGCCCAGGATTAAAACGAGCAGACCGATATGCTCGCTGACCGACAGTCCCGACAGCTGCCAAGAACTTTCGATCAGACACAATAGAATGAGGAGCAAGGCATGCATTGTTTTGAGGACGGCGATGGATGAAAACAGCTGAGAGCATCGCTGCAGGATGCCACCCTCACGAGCTATTTCAGCGATCGCATAGTTGGTGTAGCCATAGGCTACAAAAGGTTGCAAAGTTTCGAGCAATGCCAATCCATATTGAGCCCAACCAAAACCGCTTAAGCCCAAATATTTTTGTGCATGATGCAATATAAGCAGTGGAGATATCTTATTGATGGTTTCCATCAAAAGACCGGTCGCGAGATTGAGGCTGAGCCGGCGACGATTGATCGACATGTAAATTCCAGGCGATTGCTGGCAAAAGGGCCAATCCTAACTTTAGCCGAAATCTGCTCAAAGCTCCAGTGGGCGTGGGCTGATAGGAGTTTGAAGCCAGCACCAACGCGGAAAGCTTTCTTAACAAACATTTCATAATCATCGGTTTGACTTCAAAGGCTTTCCACAGCATGCTGCAGGGGTGGACATTGTAGAGTTCGCTGTTCGAGTCGGCTGTTTTGTTGACCCCCTCAATGCTAGGTGTATAGCATTGGATTTTATCTGAATTAAGGCTTGCTAGATGATGGAAGCGCCGTTCGAAGATTTCGAACGGCGTTTTTTTTATATGGCCGGTATTTACAGGCAAAAAATGCCGAGTGAGCCCTCATTTCAAACTTAAGCTTCTTGGCTTTTTGCCGATGCAACAGCTGTGGAATAGACCGAGGGGGAATGCTATGGGACGAATCATCAGACTTATGTGGATCGGACTGATGCTTGGCAGTGGGACGGTTTGGGCTGCCGATGGATTGACCGGCGAGTTAGGTCTCTTTTATATGACTGACAGCGGAGTGCGGAGTCTCACCGACAATAGCGACCAGGCTTATACCGTCAAGACCAAGACCAATTATACCTTCTTAAGTTTGGGACTCTGCTATCGTCTGGAATGGTTTTGTATCGGACTCAAATATTTGGACGGCACCGTCGAACAGAAAACCAGTAATTCCAGCAGTGGATCTTCCGGCACCAACACCGAAACCTTCAGTGGGCCTGGACTCACTCTTGGCTACTCGTCAGGGGAATGGGTGGCTCATGCTTCGATGCTGTTTGGAGCTCAGAAAAAGATCAATGATGAAACAGCCGATCGGTTTGGAGGCAGTAGTTCCACCGGGACCCGCTATCCAGCCAAGTCTGCCACTATTCTGGATTTGGGTTATGGCTTCAAAGTTGGCAATCTACGACTAGGGCCCCTCCTAAGCATTTTGCATATGGAATACAACCAGCGCTATAGCGGAGGGCAAAAAGAAACTTTGCCAAGCAAGGAATCTGATGATTTTATCATGCCGCACTTCGCTCTGTGGATGGATTTTTAAGGACTATTTAAGATAAATTGCCGCCAAGCAATCAAGGCGTCCGCTTCATCGTAGGCGAGCACCCTCCATTTCTGCCCTGGTTCAAGAGCCCAAGTCGCCTTGCTATAGAAAATCTTTCTGGTCGTGAGGCTGCTACTCATGTCTAAGGTTTCGCGTTCTTTCACACAGTGCGGAATTGTGCCGTCTTCGATCTGACAAAATTCCAGCGTGGTGGCTTCCAGCGGGGCGGAAGCGGCCAGATAGTAGCTGCTATCGGCCTTTTGCACTGCAATTTTAATTTTTTGGGCAAGGTTGCTGGGAAGCAAAGCGCTTTTCAATTCTTCATAGCCGGCGCTCAGACTTTGGAGTCCTGCCTGGTGCGCAGTGAAGAGTAGAGCTAATTGAGTGATCCGTTTGAGCAGAAGTCCATCATCGAATTGCCTTCGATTATCATCGCCGGTATGAATTTGGGGGTTGTAATGGACTGGATCTTCAAAGGCAAAGACTGTGGGAAATCCTTGGTCATAGAACGATTTATGATCAGAAGCTGAACCTTTAGGTAAATGGCCAAATTTATAGATAGGACCCAAATATCCGCGAATGAGATCGACAGTCATGCGACGCAGATCCCGGCTGCTGTATTCTTCGAGTATATGAATGATGCCACTCGCTCCCGGGCTGCTGTAATAGGCCATATCGATTTGATACATCCCTGCAATCTTTCGACCAGCGGCGGCATAGTCAGCGGCAATCGCCCGACTGCCGACCAGTCCAACCTCTTCTGCAGCATAGGCTTGCAATTCAATGCTACGATCGAAAGTGAGTTGAGACGTTTCAATCAGCCGCAGGATTTCGGTGAGAGCCGCGATTCCAGATGCATCATCATCAGCGCCTGGGGAAACTCCTGTGTTGCTGTCGCCACTACGCGAAATTGTGCTGTCGAGATGGGCGCCAATGATCACGGTTTCACTTGGGTTTTTTAAGCCAGGTAAAGTCGCAACAATGGACTTTTGCCCACTTAAGCTTTGGCTCACTTCAGTGATCGTCCAACGATTGGATAGCATCTGATTTTCCCAAAGCTGGCGAACGGTCGTGTGCGCTGTTTGTCCTTGAGGATGCCGGTGGTATCGGGAGGGCAGGGCCGCAAGAGTGTCGACTGTTTGGTCGAGCTGATTCAGCGAAACGTTTTGAGTGAGGCTTTTTAAGTCCTCAAAAACAGCTGTTGCCCCAAAAATCGGTGGGAGAATCGTGTTGCTGCTCGCCACTGTGGAGTTCAATCCAAGCCATTCGATACTGCCACACATGCCGGTACTGGTGTGAGCAAGTGAAGCGAGAGCTTCCAGTTGATCCACATGATCGATGGGCACGAGGTAATAATTCAAATCCAATGATTGAGTCATAGGAGCCAAACTAAAATCTTTTGGGAGAATGCTTTGCAGGGCCAAGGAATGTTTTGCCTTTAAAACTGCATAGCCGAGTTTGGGATAAGGCCCTCGCTTGGGTTTGGCCAAGTGCATAGTTCCGTCGGTCCAGATCAGATGACTTTTATCAGGCGATCGGAATTGAAAGCTGGGGACTTCCGCCAATGCCGCAGTCGCCATCCATGCCAAGGTCAAGAGGAGATGTTTCATGGAGCGATATCCTGCACTGAGAGGGCGTTTTCGGTCCAATCCTCTTCACCCGTCCAGCTCATAGGTACGGCGGGAGCCAATTCGGGTCCAGTGATCACTTGTTCGCTCTGCTTTTTATGACCGCAGTGTTCTAAGACCAAGCCCGTGAGCAGCAAAATCACAATCCAAAAGAACTTGCTTAAGCGTTTCACAGGCGGGTTACTCCTGATAAAAGTGCTGAAATTCCAGGATCATTGTAACAGATCCATCAATTCCTGACATTTTCTGCCGATAAGCCTTCCAGGGAGTGCCTATGAAACTTACCATAACCAATTTTTTGCTTTTTTTGCCTTTTCTGGGTGGGATAGGTTGTGGCTCGGTTTTGAGCGATCAGCAGATTTCCATCGAAATGTATGGGGTCAGCAAAGCGCCGGCGAGTGCCGTGGGTGACCGGGATCCGCACTTTCTTAGCTATCAGCTCCTAGCCGTGAATCTGACAAGTGAAGACGGCACCACAACGACCACTCTCTTTGATAACGAAGAGGATCGTATCTATCGCATTGTTGATCGGTCTCAGATCATCTATTCGAAAAAAATTACTGATCTCGTCGGCAATTCCTATGCATCTTTGAAGATGACTTTTGCGCCCCTTGTCGAAGGTGGAGAGCGTGGGGGAGAGGAGCTGAGCTTCACCATGTCCAACCCCGAATTGCTATTGGCTCAGCCCTTTGCTGTATCGACTGCCAAAGATCTCAGCTTCCTGATCAAGATTGACTGGGGAAACACCCTGTCAGATGAGGCCTTGACCGAGCCTGAATACCAAATTTCGATCGAATAGATATATTGTAACCATCTGTTTTAAATAATAAAAAATACAAGTCAGCAGCATGGCAGGAAAAAGCCTCGCCAAGCGTTATCTCTTTGCGGAGAAGGTCTGCTCTAACCACATTGGCTTATTCAGAAATTTCTCATGCAATAATCATCAGAGATGTGACATCTCTCAAGAGTAGCGTTAAAAACCGAGTGATACAGTCAAGGATTCCATCATGCTGCCAACCACCCTGGCCCTTTATATTGCGACCCAAGTGACGCTGGCTCAGCCCGTTAAACCTTCTTGCGACTCAGGCTCCCAGTGGAACGCCAGCCAAAAAGCCTGTGAAATTGTGGAAAAGGATTGCGGCACCCGATTCGGTTGGGATCGTCGCCTGCAAAGCTGCCAGCTATTGCCGCCAACACGCGAGCAATGCTGGTCTGATGGACAGCAACTGGATTCGGCCACTCGGACCTGTGTTCCCGTTCAATTAAGCGCTTTCTGTCGCGAGCATAATTGGGATTACGAGCAAGAGCATACTGTGTCACGGATCTTGAATGATCTGGGAGCTCATGATTGTGAGGAAGCCGAAGCTTTGATCGCGAAAACCCGCAAACTGAGCCTGCATTCCGCTGGTTTTCTCAAAATTCAAGACTTGCGTCCACTGCGCGCCTTACCATTTATTGAAGAGCTGAATCTGGATGGGCAGCGTATCAACGACCTTATGCCCCTGCAGAAGTTAACTCGATTGAAAAAGCTGTCGTTGCGCAACAACGAAATTTTTGATCTTTCGCCTCTGCTCACTTTAAGCCGTTTGGAAAGTCTTGATTTATCGGGTAATCTTATCAATCCCAATGATTCGAGTCTGAAGGCTTTGCAAAGGAAGATGAAAGTGGCTCTTAAATTTAACCAAGCGACCGGCGCGGGTGAAGCTGCTGATGGATCCGGCATCACCATGGATGATGAATAGGTGTGGGCGGTGTGAAAGGAAAAGGAGCCGGCGGGGCTCCTCAGCTCTTGTGAAAATTAAAGACTGCGTTTCAGACTCGACTGAGCTTTTCGCCTTTGTAGGGCCCCATCCAACAGGGCTGAAATGATCTGCTCGCCACTCAAGCCTGCATGCTCCCAGAGTTTAGGGAACTGCGATATAGCCGTCATGCCGGGCAGAGTATTCGCTTCGTTGAAGTAAAACTTGTGATCCTTTTTGGTGAGAAACAAATCTATCCTCGCCATGCCATAGAGATTCAAAGCGGAAAAAATTCTTAGACTAAGGTCTCGACCCTGGTCTGCCAAATCTTTGGCCAAGGGCGCTGGCACCTTGACTTCAGCTTTGCTTGCCTGCGAATACTTTTCTTCGTAGCTGTAAAAGCCCGTGGGCACACCTATTTCGCCTGGAGCGCTGAGTTTCGGAGCGTAGCCTCCTAAACAAGCGTATTCAATTTCCCGAGCATCTACACCCGTTTCAATCAAGACGCGGTCGTCAAACTCAAAGGCGAAATCAACGGCTCTTTCCAGCTCAAGGCGATCTTGAACGCGGCAAATTCCCACCGAACTGCCAAGACTTGAGGGCTTCACGAACATGGGGAACTGAAGCTTGTCCAAGGCTGCATGCATGACCAGCGATTTTTGTTCCTGCCATTCATGCAATCGAGCTGCGACATACGGTACGACCGGAATTCCCGCCGCTTCCACCAACTGCTTGGCGACCACTTTGTCCATCGCAATCGCGGCACCCAGTATGCCGGGTCCTACGTAGGCTATGCCTTGCAGGTCGAAGAATCCTTGCATCATGCCGTCTTCGCCTGTGGTGCCATGCACAATATTAAAGATCACCACATCGCGGTTGTCAGCGGCGGGTGTCCATATTTTTTGCACGAGTTCGCGCGACTCCTGGTCGGCTTTATCTGCTGCCTGCATGGGCATTTCATTTGGCAGCTGACGTTCCAATTCGGAACGATTTTGGGGCAGCCAGTGTCCCGCTTTATCGATCGCGATGGCGAAGGCATCAAATCGCTTGCGATCGATATGCCGCCAGATATAGGCAGCGCTGCGACGTGAGACTTCGTGTTCAGTAGACTGTCCGCCATAGATCAGGACAGCTTTAAGTTTTTGCGACATTGGGCAACCTCCGGTTCGACACTTTATTGTAGCGAAGTCTTAAGGCTGAATCATCAGATAAAAACGTTGAGGAGCTGGATAGCCTTCGACGGTTTGGCCCGGATTCTCTGGCTCGAGAAAATCGCTAAGGCTTTTAACCGGAGCCCATTGAGTAGCACGCTGTTCGCTGGTATCCAAGTCAGCCGCATGGATCCACCGGATGCGGGTGTAGCCAGCCCGCCGAATCCAATGTTCCAGACAGCTTCGCGTCGGCAAAAACCAGACTCCACTAGCGCCTGCATAGCGACCAGCGGGAGTCAGTGCGACAGGCTGATCACCAGCGATGCCCTGGCAATCGATAAAGATGCGACCACGGTATTTCAGAGCCCGAAACATTTTCCGTAGAAGACCAACGGGATCCGTGTGGTGATAGAGAATGCCCAAACAAAAAATGGTGTCGAATACATCAGCAAACAGATCGATGTGTTCGACACCCAGCAATTCAAAATCCAGGGCTGGGGTTGGATAAAAGTTTTGCATAAGCTGGAAATTAAGGGCATGTCGAGCCATGGGTTCAAAGCCTACGACCTGCCGCGCTCCGGCTGCCAGCATGCGATACATATAATAGCCATTGTTGCAGCCAATGTCGGCGACCACCTGACCGTCGAGTGAGCCTATTGTTGGCCAGAAGCGATCCCATTTCCAATCCGAGCGCCATTCGGCATCTATCGTCCGGCCAAAAATCTGAAAAGGCCCCTTTTTCCATGGAATAAAGGCTTTCAGTGCCTCGTCCAGCAGAACCTGCTGGTCGCCATCGAGATCAGCAGCAGAACCGATCGAAACCATGGCATCGCCTGCCTCCAGGCATGAAGCTTTGAACGACTGAGTCTTCAGAACAGCCTTGTACTCCTTGGACCAGCGAGCTTCCAACATTCTGGGCTCAGCTTCCTGCCTGAGCTCCTCGATTCTTTGACGAGTGCTTTCGCATTGGATAAGAGGCCACCAACCTGTTTCAACCGCCGGTTTCAAACTTTGAGCTCCTTGTGGGCAACCAAAGTCAGAAAGCTATTCCATTTCATGAGCGAATCAACTGTGGTAAAGCCGGCTTGCTTCAAGTTTTCACGGTGCTCATCTTCTGTATAGGGAATGAGAACCTGGTCGAGGGCTTCCTTTTTCCTTTCTATTTCAGTCCGACTATAACCCTGATCCTCTTTGAATCGTTCATAGAGCATCGTGGTGAGTTCCTGAAACAGAGGGGTAATGGCCCGCACTTTTTCGCTTAAGATCAGGATTCCGCCCGGGATCAAGGCTTCGTGGATGCGGCGCAAAAGGGTGGAACGGTCGGCGATAGGAAGAAACTGTAGGGTATAATTGATAATGACAACCGAGGCCTTGGGCAATGGTGTTTCGCGAATATCACGGCAGACCAGTGACAGCTGGTGGCGAGGAGGTATGTCGCACAATTTTTCGCGGGCTTTTTCAATCATGGCGGCGGACAGATCGATCGCCATAAATTGAGCCGGGGTTTGCAGGCGTTGGGCGACATGATGGGTTGTCGTCCCCGTGGAGCAACCGATATCAATGATCGAGCTTTCCGGGCGATAGAAATGAATCACCCAATCAGCAGTCGCTCGCACGACGTCAGCATACAAGGGAATCGAGCGCCGAACCATGTCATCAAAAACAAGAGCGACCTCCCGATTGAAGGCAAAGGGTTTCGGGTAGTTTTCACCGGCAAAAATGCGGTCGTCCTGGCTGGCAAGTTTTAATTCGGGACTTGATGGTACTTCCATGGAGTCTTTTCCTGGTCATGAAGGAACATGCGGCAGGAAGTTATCACAGACCCGCTCCCTTGCAAAGCCACGCCGACGATGGGTGACTTTTTCTGCTGAGCAACAAGGTCAGCTTGCCAATGGGGACCGGGCATATTAAAACCAAGCCCCTGGGAGAAGCTCATGCGCCTACGATCAAAAAAAACCGGTCGAATACTCGATGAAATTCGTCTGCGAGACTTCGTGATACCATGTACAATTGGCATTTATCCGGAGGAAATAGGCCGGACTCAGCCGTTGCATGTCAATCTCGTGCTCTACCTTGATACCAGCGGAGCAGCGCGATCGGGCCAGCTCGGTCAAACTGTGGATTACGCTGCCTTAGTGAAAGAGATCCGTTTCATTCTAACTCAAGGCCATTTCCGCTTGTTGGAAAGCGCGGCTGAGGCGATGGCCTGTTACATTTTGTCGCCTCACCCTACTGACATCGCGCGGGCCGCGTGCGAAGCGGTTGAAATTGAGATCGTCAAGCCAGAAGCACTGCGTGGTCAAAGCATACCGGCGATTCGCATCGTCCGTGAAACAGGCGACCAGGTAGCGGCTCAAAGTATGCCAACATGGGATATGATCTTTGCCAGTCCGGAAACTTCGCTGTTTCGCGGCATCGTTCCGCCCCGAACCAGTCTTCGGCCTTGGTTACCAGGCTGGACAATGGCTGCGATCCTGACGGGCGGTGCCGGGTTGAAGATCTCGGGCCGGACTTTGATTGCTGGTGAAGAGTTACCGGGCGCCGAATTTATCGAGCAAAATCTGCTCAATGAGAGTGACGAGCCGCGTTCCTTTCTGGCTCTCGCTCGACGAGATCCCAAAGCGCGACAGCATAGGGATCATCCGGCTCCCTTCAGCCTGCTGCAACCATCATTTCTTTAATATCGCGATCGCGGAATCTTGCCAGGGCCGCGATCTCTGAGTGGGAATCCCGGATGCATAAGTTCGACAGTCAAAAGCAGCGATTGCTGTTTACGGAAAGCCCACGGACACCTCACCTGTATCGTATTTGGAAGGCCTTGAGTGGCCATGAAACGCTGCCGCAAGTGGATCGCTGGTTAGCGCAATATTTTCGCGGCGAAAAGCGCTTTGGTAAAAAAGATCGGCAATGGTATGCCGATGCAATGTTTGCCGCTTACCGATTCGGACCTTTAGTGGTTCATCTGGAACAAAAATTCGTTGCGCCTTTCGCCCTTTCTTCCAGTCAAAATTCCTGGCAATTGTTAGCCAAGGTTCCCGTTGAAAATCTCTTTCACTGGCTCAGTCTCTTGATGGCGCCCTTCGAACTCGCTGCGCAAAAAGATCCCGAAAAGGCTAATTTTTTGCAGGCAGAGCGGCAAGATCTGTTCCAATCTTTGGACCTTGCGGATCAACTGATAGCCTATGGAATCCCCAGTTTTTATGCCCAGTCTCTCAAGCAACGATTGAGTCAGAGTCAATGGAGTAGAGAGCAGTTGCAGACCTTTCTCAGGTTTCAGGTAGAGAAGGCTCCGCTTTGGGTCAGAGTCAATCGATCTGCAGATGCCGGCGAAGCTCGTCGTCAATTGCAGGAGGCAGGTGCGGAGATTGAAGAACATGGGGACGCATGGAAGGTCATCTCTCAGAAAAATATTCAAACCTTGCCTTGTATGGAACAGGGCTCGCTCGAGATTCAAGATTTGGCGTCGCAGCGCATTGGAGCCGCTGTGCCCTTGGCTGGAGAACCCTTGGTATGGGACTGCTGTGCCGGTGGGGGCGGCAAGACTCTGCAAATAGCGACGCGTTTGC
Source organism: Oligoflexus sp. (assembly GCA_041736645.1). Lineage (GTDB taxonomy): Bacteria > Bdellovibrionota_B > Oligoflexia > Oligoflexales > Oligoflexaceae > Oligoflexus. The sequence continues at coordinate 97,912 of JBGSTF010000129.1, forward strand.
GCGGTAATGCTCGCGTTTATGCCTCTGACATAAGGTCCTACAAGCTTGCTGAAGTGGAACGTCGCGCTCAGAGGGCTGGTCTTAAGCGAGTCGAAACTCTGGCCTGGAATGGCGATCAGCTGCCGAATTTTCCCAAAGAGTGGACAAGGCAGGGTGGGGTTGACATCATTCTCATCGACGCTCCTTGCACGGGAACTGGAACCTGGCGACGCAGTCCAGACAGCAAATTTCGCTGTGATGAGGGTAGCATTAAGGAACTGCAGGATCTGCAAAAAAGCCTATTTTCTAAGGTCTTGCCAGCACTCAAAAAAGGTGGTTGCCTCGTCTATGCGACCTGCAGCTGGTTGCCTGAAGAAAATGAAGATATCATAGCTGCAGCAGTTTTCGATCACCCTGAATTATTCTGTGAAAGTCAGCAGCTTTGCGGTAATCCAGCAGAGGATAGCGATACGATGTTTTACGCTGTGCTTCGGAAAAAAATATGACAACACCCTCGCGATATCAGGAACTTCTCGATAAAGTGGACAATAAATCAGCCGAGTTTCAGGAGCGATATGGGGCTGCCCTGCTTTGTCGCAAGGGATGCTCGTCCTGCTGTCTTCCCGGTCTATCGGTTTTTTCGGTGGAGCGTCGAGCGATTCGAGGCTGGTTGCTGGCGAATCCTGAGTTGCTGACAACTTTGCGTCAGGATGCAGAGACCGCAAATCCCAATGCCTGCCCTTTCCTGGACTCTGGTGGTGCTTGTCGCATTTATCCGGTACGTCCCATCATCTGCCGCAGCCAAGGACTGCCTTTATCTTTCAAAGTGGACGAGCGAGCGAAACGGGATGTTTGTCCTTTGAATCTGCAAGATATCGAACTCTTTTCCCTGCCGACCGAGGGCCTTTTGAACCTCGATCTTTTGAATACACTCTTGGTCCTGGTGGATCAGGTGGAGGGAGGCGAAGAAGCTGGACAGCGCTTTGCTCTCGAGCTTGAGGCCATATTAGGTTCAGACGCTCCGGTCTGAGTCCACTGGTCCGTATTTGCCGATGGGGTGAGCCCACAATTTCCTTTAAAATAGGGATATCCCCAGGCTCGAGTGAGGCTCATGTGGTGTTCTCACGCCTTTCAAAAATGCTTGTCCTGCTCGGCATGCTTGCCGTAGCCTCGCGGGCTCATAGCCAAATTTTAGATATTTTAGATGACCAGCAGGTCCAAATACAGTCCGAGGATGATCCAAGGCCTCTGCTTAAAATGACCCAATCCATGATCACCCGCGGGCCCGACTCCAACCCTAGGGAGTGGGTTCGTGCTGTTTGGGCCGAAAGCGCCATACCAGGAGACTTCGGCATCAAGACCGTGACACCCGAAATCAGGCAAGAAGCCATCAATCGCGCCGTGAGCTTGGGCCTCCATAGGGAAGCTTTGGATATGGAACTGGATCAAGTGACAGCAGAAACCCGAAAAATGGCGAATTCGGCGGCACAGGTTGCCAAGATTGAGACACAATTCAAAACTTTGCGCGAGCAGGCCAAGAAGCTTGGGCTGATTGGGGTCGAATCTCGCGTTTTGCGGGAAGAGGCGTATTGGACCTATGATTTGGGTAATGTTACATCGAGCATTCAATTGCAGACAGAAGCTGCCTCTCTGTTGGATCAAAATCCTCAGACGACTCTCATCGATCGGCTGCGGCTGAAAATAGACATGGCTATGACCTTGGATTTTGAAGGACAGTCGGACAGAGCTCGTCAACTTTATTTTGATATCGAAAAAGGCAGTCGCGAACTCAAGCTGCGCGCCATGTCCATCACCAATTTTCATGAAATGGGTCTGCATTTTAGCAATTCAGAGCAGAATATCGATTGGAATACGGCCGAAACCTATTTTCTAAAGGCCATCGAAATGTCCCGTGACTTTGACGATGCCTGGACCATAGCCAAAGCTCAGTCAGCTTTGGGTCCGCTCTACTCAAAACTCGGAAGGCATTCTGAGGCAGTGCGATTTGGGCGATTGGCTGTTCAAGCCTTTCAAAAATTTAAGAACGATCTTTGGCTGGCCGATGCCAATAAGAAATTGGGGCAAGCTCTGGTGGGGGCGGGACAGTATAGGGAAGCGATTGCTCCTTTGCTGCTGGCTTCCAAGCTCTTTTCGAGGGACTTTCTTCGTGATCAAAACGAGGTTGATCGACTGCTGGCAGAGGCTTTTGAAAAGACCAACAATCTGACGGAAGCGGTCGCTGTTTTAAATCGCTATATCGAAGGTTCAAATGCGTTAAATAAAGAGCGCGAAAATGCCGAATTCTCCGAGACTATGGTCAAAATGGGCCTGCAAGTCGAGGCTGAGCGAAATAAAACTCTAGCTGCAGAAAATAATTTGCAGGCCAGGGAGTTGCAGCAATCCAAAAAAATCCGTCTTGGCCTGATCGGCCTGTTCTTTTTTGCCAGTCTAGCCTTTCTTTCCTTGCTCTTAGCCGCCCACCGTTCGCGTCAGGCGAGGCGGACTGAGGTCTATATGCGACGCATTCTAAGGCATATTGAGCAAGGCATTCTATCAATCAATCCTTCGCTGCGCATTGAACCTGGCTATTCCCGCTACCTGGAAGATCTCTTTGGTCAGGACCTTTTGGGCTATGATGTCTTAGATAAATTGTTTCAATCGAGTCATCTCAGCTCGTCGGATCTCAGCATTATCCGTGAAGTTCTGAGTCTATCTTTTTCCGAAGGGGAATTGACTTGGGATCTCAATCATCACCAATTGCCGAATGAAATCTACCTGCAGGGCGAAGAAACCAAAGTTCTCACTTTACGCTGGCAGATAGTCTCCGAGCAGGGAGGTATCATTCGTTCGATCCTCCTGAGTGTTCAAGACATGACCAGCGAAAGAAAGCTGGAGCAAAGGGTCCAAGACGAATTGCGCAAAAATGATCGCCTCACTTTGATCTTTCAAGAATTCCTGCGGACCGACCCCCGAAAATTGTCCAGCCTTCTGCAAGACCTGAATCAACTTTTTGCAAGCCTCGGCAAAGGCAACGTTCAGCTATTCGATGGCCAAACATTTCGGACCATACACACGATCAAAGGCATTGCCAGAACCTTTAATCTTAGGCAACTTGCTGAACAGGCTCACGGCTGTGAAGATGCTTTACTGAAACAAAAAAACCATCTAGCAGCAGCCCCAGCTGATGCGGAGAAAGCATTCTCGGCGTTTCTGGCTCTATTTCAAGAATACCTAACGATCTATGAACGAACGGTGAGCACTGAGGGCAAAACCCCTCACAAGCAGAGGACCCTTTTAAGCTCAGTGGATGACATTGTGCCAAGTCTCAAGCAAAGAGCCTTGGAACATCATCTTGACTTAAAAGGAATTGCAACACAGGATTTTGTCATGGCTTGGCCTCCCGAGCTTTTGAATCGTCTAGATGCCATCTTTATTCATGCCTTCAACAATGCTTTGGATCATGGCTATATTTTTCCGAAGGAGCAGGGACAGGCAATCCACAGTGTGCAGTTTGCAGTGGAAGCTTGGGGAGATGAGAGACAAATTCATGTTACCCTGCGCGACTGGGGGCAAGGTCTGGCACTCACGCAGCTGGAAAAACTCGCCGAAGGATTGGGTCTCGTCACCAAAGATAAGGCTGAGCTGAGCAATCTCGTTTTTCAGGAAGGGCTATCAACGGCTCTTCAAACCACCAAGACCAGTGGGCGAGGCGTGGGAATGTCGGCCATTCGATCCCTGTGCGAAGAAATGGGCGGATCGGTCCGACTGCTCTCGAATGAACCAGAGCCTGGAGCGCGGCTGGAATTAGCTTTTCCAAAGCCTGAGCCAGCAGTGTATCCTCTGAGTGCATGAGAGAAACTGTAAATTTCGACCCTGGATGGAATTATGCCTCATGACATGACTTGGTCAGAGATAGGGAGTTTGTTGCAAGAGAATCTGCAGCAAAGTCTGAGCCTCGGATCCCCCTTTCATCCTTGGTACCTCGCCTCTGCTTTGTTATTGACCGGTATGTGGCTCATGCACTCCCAGCGATGGTCGGTCGGACAGGCCTTGGTTTACCTGCGGCAGCAGTTCTGGCAAAATCGCCAATTCCTTTGGCGAGACGGAGCTTGGGCCCTGCTGCAAATTATTTTTTTGCGAGTGCCGATTGCAGCCTTGCATGTTTATCTCTTCAAGTGGTCCTATGATTTAAGCCTGGAATGGGGCCGGTCTATCGACAGTGAGCTGGTCGCTCCGCCGGAGGTTGAAGCATTTCTGGCAAGCTTGCTGACCATGCTGATGATCGACCTCGCCGCCTATGGCGTGCATCGAGCGCTCCATGCCAGTCCTTGGCTTTGGTGGATTCATCGCGTTCATCATCAGACTCGATTTTTGAGCCCTCTCTCCACTCTGCGTCAGCACCCCCTTGAACCATTTCTGCTCAATGGAGCCCGAGGTCTGGGCGCTGGATTGAGTCTTGGCATACTGCATCTGCTTCTGCCGAATGCCACGCCTGTGTGGACGATTCAAGGAATGGGAGTGGGATTTTTTCTTTATATGTTTACGGTCAATCTTCATCATGCGCCGATCCCCTTGCGGTATCCCGCGTGGCTCCGCTGCATTCTGATAAGTCCCCACATCCATCACATCCACCACAGTCGAGCGTCGGACCATCACGGCAAGAATTTTGGGGTGGTTTTTTCGCTGTGGGATCAGCTGTTCGGTAGCTATTGGGATCAGGATTTTGGCTTGAATGAGCTTGAATTTGGCGTTGAAGGATGAGAAAACCTGGGTTTTGACCACCCAGGCTAAGTTCACGATTTACCAGGAGCCGCCCGTGCCGGACTCTTGTTTTTCATGGTCATGCTGAGCCTTTTCCCAAGTGCCACCCTGTGAGGTGCAGTCTTTTTCCTTGTCCTTGGGCTTCTTACCCTTGACCTTGATCTCCGTACCTTCTTTCATGCAAACCCATTTTTCTTTGGCTTGTGCGACATGACTTGCGCCCAAACCGAGACCGCAGACCAGTGCAAATACAGCAAATGGCAAAGTTCTCATTGACCAACCTCTATAATTGATAATGACGGAGTCGTTGGAAAATGCTAACAAGATTGCCGAAGATAAACAACCACTCCGCCCCTATCTTTATGCTATTTTAATGCGCTTTCTGGACTGCGCAGCTCAGAAGTCGACCAAAGCCTTTTAAGCAAGTTGATTTTCCTCGCATCAAACGGCTGCCATTCGCCCCATCCAGCAGTATTGGTTCGTGGATCGTAAGCATGACCATAGAGTCCACCTGTATCACCGGACTCTGGGTTGATCGCCCAGTAGCAGGCCTGTATGTCCTTTTTTCTGGCATAATCGACAAATGTGGATTGCCAGGCAGAGTCGACGATCCCAGGGGTGATATAGCCCCATCGCTTTTGGTCGGCTAGGGTGGCTTTGGCTGGCCAATCCAGATTGCCACCAAATTCGCCGACAATCATCGCAAAGCCCTGATCGCGCAAATATCCGAAATGTTCATCCCAAGCTGCTTCCAGTCTTTTGGGATCGATCACGATATTGCAGCGCGGTTCTGCGGCTGCGTCGCCTTCCAGACCGGTGCATTCCGCTTGCGTTGGATCCATAAATTGCTTTTGCACAAAGACCGATGGGCCATAGGTATGGGGTGAATAGACGAGGCGGCTCTTGGGGATATTGAGTGGGTCCAATCCTGCTTCGTAGAGGTTTTCTCCCCAATTGGGGGTGCTATCAAGATTGCCGTGAGGCACTTCGGTCACCGTACTCGGGCTACCGTCCTGATTGTCGGCAGTTGCTGAAATTCCTTCCACGACGATCAGCACATCAGAGTTGACCGAATTGATCGCTTCGTAGGCCCGTTCTGAAAGATACTTCCAATCTTTCCAGGTATAGTCCCAGGGCTCATTGAAGATATCGATGCCAAGAATATTGTTAACTCCAAGTTTAGCAGGGAGGCCGGCAATCTCTTTGAGGTCCTTGAGCCAAAGAGTTTCATTGTACTCTTGGACAATGACTCCTGGTCCTGCGGGCGCACAGGAATAGTTCTCTCGTTTAAAATCATAGTCCTTGCGGTCTTTGTCTACATAGGGAGGCCTTGCATCCAAGCGACCCGCTCTCCAACCTAAATAATTGGAGCAGGAGTGCAGGTCTATGATGACGTTGAGATCATTGCTTGCTGCAAGTTTGATGAAGTCCTCCATCGCCTTGCGGGCATTGATGGATCGAACGGAACTATTGTTCTTCAAATAAGGAGCTCGGCCCTGGGGATCGTCTGGGTTGAGCGTCTGTGGCACGATGGGCAGACGAATCACATTGATGCCCAGGGTTTTGATTTCAGTCATCGTTTGCTGGATAGTGCGCGATGTGCCTTGATTGCCATTGGCCCAGAAAGTATTGCCCATATAAAGTTCCATGGGAGCACCACTGGGGTTCAAAACGTCATTGGATGGCTCGTGACGTCCTTCGAGTCCGAACCAGTTGCCGCATCGAACCGGCAGAACTGTTCCATTTTTGGTGATTTGGCCCGAGCCATCCACTCGAAAAGTTCCGCTGTCTCCAACAGCTGACAGTTTTGCAGAAGAGGAGTTGCTTTGCGGAGCTGGGTCGAATGTGGGTGTGGCCCAGAGGGGATTCGAGTCGTATAAATTAAGACTCAACATCATAGAAAAGGCGAGTGACATCCTGTCTTTCATGGCAAGTTTCCAGAGTTGAAAGTTGATTGGATTGAAGTGCAAAGCAAGAATCAGCTTGCGTCGTAGCTAAGTTTACTCATCCTAACTTTGTAAAGCAGTTTATCAAAGATAAAGTGCGGCATCGATCACCTGTGCAATGGCTTAGGATCCATTCCGCTCGGCCCCATAAATTCCACGATTATGGTTTTGCGAAACAATTATTGGAATGACTGTTCGAAACTGCAGATGCTTGAAACAGCTTGGCTGCAAGAGGTTTATCAATCTTCGTTGAATCCACGCCTTATGCGAGTTACAATCACTGGACACAACCAATGGTTCCAAGAGGGATGAGTTATGATAACAAAGGCGCTCGTCTTTGCCGTTTGTTTGAGCATCGGCCTGCAAAGTTGCCGAAGCTTCCGACCTGAGATTCAATCTGACGAACTGTCCAAGCTTTCAAAAGCGCGCATTCATGGCTCGTTTAGTTCTTCCTCAGCATCGACGTCTCAACCCTTTGTTGCCATAAATCTAAGCTTGCAAAGATTGCCACCCGCTCAGCAGCGAATTTCACGCAGTTTTCAAGACCCAAAAGTCTTGGCCAGTCATCAGGCTCCCATCGAAGTGCCCTATGGTACGTATACGCTACTGATGAGTTATCAGGATAATAGTGGAAAAACTGTCTTTGAGTCCTGCGCCAGCGAAAAACTTAAAGAGCATAAAATTGATGGCCCGAATTACGAAGTGGATGTTGCCGTTTGCGAGGCCAATGCATCAACGCAAGTAGGATCGGTCAACGCAAATAACGACGACCCTAACAAGCCCGGATCGAATCAGGGAGGCGCCGCCTCTGACGTTACTCTTAAGCCGGTTATTCAACCGAATCCTTAGGCGCCTCTCCGAGCGGAGCTGGGTGATTCTTGCGCTTTTAGTCCCTGGGCCAAAGTATGATGATGCTATTGTCTCGGGTCGAGCCCAAGATAAGATCGAGTTCAGGATTGTAATACATTCTTACAAAGCCCAATTTTTCAAATTGAATATAGACCTTAAAGCGATTCAGCAACTTGTCATCCACATATTGATAGTAAGAACGATCAATCGTCGCAATGAGAACCGTTCGTTCGGCACTTTCCAAGGTGAAATCTTGAGATTTTTCCAGCGTGATGTCTTCCGGTCCGAATTGCAGGTAAACCGTTGTGGATCCGCTTGCCCAGATGTGGCTGCTGGGAAGAAGACAAAGACAAAGCATGAAAGCCATATTCAACAGGTTTTTCACGAGTGAACTCCTATTTCACAATCAAATCGTTTTTGTCGTAAAGGGAATAGATCAGGTCACAGAAAAAAGGGATCGAGCCCTCGGCGTCTTTGGCATTTTTGATGGCATTGAATTCTTTGACGAAAGCATTGATCAGGTTCTTGAGTTTGGGAACTGTGTCTGCATTTACCGAGCCTGTGGCATGCATCAGGCTTGCTCCCGCTGTGCCTATCAATTGCTTATTAAAATGTCCGACCGAATGCCTCGTCTGCTCCAAGGCTTCATCAAAACTGCCGTAGGCCCAATGTTCCTGATGATAATGAATCTTGCCTGTGTCGCTTTCAAGTATCACGCCCGCGTTGAGCATCTCTTCCAAGGCCTCGATACCAAATTCGCCCGTGAGTCGTTGGATAACAGAACGATTCGTTCCAGCATGGGTTGCTGCCATATTGAATATGCGGTTGTGGGGCTCTTTCCGCAAAAACTGATCGAGCATCCCTTCACTCGGGAGGGTTTGGACTTTGCCGTTGTAGCATTCTTCCATCAAGTTACCGACGATGGGAAAGTGCTTTTTGAGGAAATCAATGCGCTGGTCCACGGTATAGACGACTTCAGCAATGGCAAGGGCCGTATAGGGATGCGGAACGCTCTCGTTTTGAGCGATGCGACGAATGGTAGAATAAGCAACATTGGCTTTTCTGGCGAGACTGGAAAGGCTACGATTTTTATTGCCTAACATCCAAGTGTTGATAGCTTGGACCAGTTCTTCCAGGAGTAACTTTTCATCAACCATGATGGGACCAAGCCTACAGCTGTGACTTCAAGATATGTCTCGATGTACTGTGAAAGGATCTTAACAAAGGGTAGTGTAATGAACAATGGGCCCCGGGTTCAACAGAATTGAGAGTCCTATAAGAGTCCGCACATAGGCAGCATTCTAGGTCCCGCATTGGCTGTCATCCCTTATAGGGCCAGAGCTCGGCGCCATTTTCTTAATATTCCCCTGTGTTTGTCGCTAGTCCCGATCCCTTGATCAATCCCAGCACAAGACCAGGACGATCGGAATCGAGTGATGGCCATACGGCATATCATTCTGACTTGGACTGAGAGCTTGCAGCCGAGCCTCGGTCAGAATGATTATGGATATGTCGCGTTTACCAACTATGAGTCAGAGAATGGCTGGATTCGCGAAGTATCCAGGAGTGGCACCAGCAACCACCGTTCAGTAGATCGGTCACTGAAAGCAGACGCCTGTCTGGTCTTAGGCAGAAGCCGCCGCTGTCTTTCTGGATAGACGAAAGTAATAGATAACTCCGAAAAGCTCGGCAAGAAACAGCAGCAGATCGATGTAGAAGTTCCCGCGAGCGAAGCTGCGGCTTTCAACGCTGTCGCCGTCCTTCAGCAGTTCGATACCGCTTCCAGGCTCATACTGTGATCTTTGATCACAGTCAATGCGCACGGCATGCAGACCTTCTGCACTGCGGGCGGAAACAAAACAGCCTTCACTGGTACGTCCGCGTCGACCGCTAACCTCTTGAGTATAGCTATCTATGACCGTGGCTTCCATGATTTGAAGGCCGGGAACAAGGCCTTCGATTTGAGCTTCACGCGTGAGCTTGGAGCCGGTATAGAGGGCCAAGGCGCTTAGGATGGCCACTGCGAGGATCGGATACTTTTTGAAGAAGGCGAAAATATCGAATTTCATTGTCTTTCCTTTAGTCTAGGCCTGAATGCCAAAGTTAGGACCTAGGAGTTCTGAAAATATTGCAGGGGTGGGCCGGTTCCAGCCAACTTAGCCAAATCTGATCTTCCCTCGAAAGCACGGACAGTGCAATTAACCTTTGACGCAGATCACTTGCCGTAATTCTTCGATGACTTCGATCAGATCGCTCTGCAATTCCATCACTTCATCGATGTCTTTGTAAGCCCCAGGGATTTCATCAATCACACCAGTATCTTTACGGCATTCGATGCCGCTCGTCTGTTGACGCAAATCCTCTACAGAAAACTGAGAACGGGCTTGGGTGCGAGACATTCGGCGTCCAGCCCCGTGCGAGCAAGAGCAGAATGATTCGGATTCTCCCCGACCTCTGACAATAAAAGATTTTGCTCCCATCGAACCGGGAATTATGCCTAGATCGCCAATTCCCGCTCGCACGGCGCCTTTACGTGTGACCCACAGATCTTCTGCAAAGTGGGTCTCTCGGGTCACGTAGTTGTGGTGACAATCGATGAATTCGATTTCTTCCGGTTTAAAGTTAAGGTTCAAAGTGTGCTTGATTTCCCACAAAATAAGCCGACCCATGGCTCGGCGATTCAAGTAAGCAAATTCCTGAGCCCATAGCATATCTTGAATGTAGTGATCAAAATCCGTCGTGCCTTCTAAAAAGTAAGCCAGATCAGGATCAGGAAGGACGGTAAACGCTTTTTTCATAAGGCCTTTGGCATGATTGATATGATGCTGCGCTATCATATTACCTACGCCTCGAGAGCCCGAATGAAGCATCAGCCACACGTTTTGTTTTTGGGAAACGCAGATTTCAATGAAATGATTACCACCACCCAACGTCCCCATCTGGGGGGCGACTTTGTCAATTGCTTGCAAGACTCTATCGGTGCCATCCAGGCTAAGTGCCCGCTGTTTCACTGCGTTTTTGCCAAGCAAACAGTGGGCCATTTCCATCGGTAGTAGGGACTTGAAACCTTCTTCCGCTTTGTGTCCTGCCGGACCGAGTGGAATCGTTCTTTCAATGGCTCCGCGGAGCCGAGAAAGTTTCCCTTCAAGCTGCTCCGGTTTCAAGTCGGGTATTTTGTAAGCTGACATTCCACAGCCCAGGTCGACGCCCACAGTGGCCGGGGTGATGGCCCCTTGGGTGGCGATCACCGAACCAATCGTTGATCCCTTACCTGCATGAACATCAGGCATCACGGCGACGTGTTTGAAGACAAATGGCAAAGTTCCCAAAGCTTGCAATTGTTTGATGGCCGTTTCATCAATGTCCTGGGTCCAGACTTTCGCTGGTGCACGTAAAGGGGCGCCGTCCGCAGACTGATCAATAACTCTCTTAATTGGCATGATTTGACTCCTTAGGATCGAGAGCAATCACTATGCGGGAACAGTGCCAGACCATAACATCTGAATAAAACAGATTTTCATAGCAAACTGCTGATCTCTGTCATATACCCTATAATATTTATAGAACCAGTTATTGGTTAAAGGAAGACGCCTTTGAAGAAAAATGTGGTGATCGGAATGCTAGGCATGAGTCTCGACAGCGGGTTTCGAGAGCGCCGAAGGCATGATTGGCGACCTACGGTGGCGTTGTTCAAACACGAGATGCCGATTGATCGGCTCGAGCTGCTGTATCAACCTATTCAACATGTTCCGCAACTGAAAGAGATTGTCAGCCAAGATATTCGAGAGATATCCCCACACACTGCACTGAAACTTCACTCGATTCGGTTTGAAGACCCCTGGGATTTTGAAGAGGTATACCTCAAGCTTTATGACTTTGCCAAAAGCTACTCTTGGAAGCCAGATGAGGAAGACTACTTCCTCCATATCACCACTGGCACTCATGTGATGCAGGTTTGCTATTTTGCTTTAACAGAAGCGAATATCATTCCCGCTAAACTGCTCCAAACTGGTGAGGATCAATCTCTGAAACGCAGTGGGGCCCAAGATCGATCCAAGGGTGTGATGCAGGTCATTGATTTGAAGAGCGAACGCTACCAAAAAATCGCGACACGTTTCGCTGAACAAAAACAAGGCAATCAGGAACTTCTCAAGGCCGGAATTGCTACGCAGAATGCTCTGTACAATAGCCTCATCAGTGAGCTGGAAAAGATTGCTCAGCTCAGTGATGAACCCATACTCCTAAGCGGAGAAACCGGGGTTGGAAAAACCGAACTCGCTCGCCGGCTATTTGAAATTAAAAACAAAAGTAGACAGAAGATGCCGCGATGGCAAGGAAAATTCATCGAAGTGAACTGCGCGACCTTGCGTGGTGACTTGGCTATGTCAACACTTTTTGGCCATAAAAAAGGCGCTTTTACAGGGGCACAGTACGATCGTATTGGACTTCTCAAAGAAGCCGATGGCGGGCTGCTTTTTCTCGATGAAATAGGCGAATTGGGTGCCGATGAGCAGGCTATCCTCTTGAGAGCTATTGAGGACAAAATTTTTCGACCGCTCGGGGCTGAGAAGAATGTCGCCAGCGACTTTATCCTGGTGGCGGGAACCAACAGAAATCTTCGCGAGGATGTGAAACAGGGGCGCTTCCGCGAAGACCTATTAGCCCGTATTGATGTTTGGGAATTTCATCTGCCAAGCCTACGCGAACGGATTGAGGACTTGGAACCAAATATTAGCTTTGAATTGGATCGACTGTCCAAAGAACGCTCCAAGCAAGTTCGATTTTCGAGCGAAGCTCTTCAGGCCTATTTAATTTTTGCTCGAACGGGAGTTTGGTCGGGAAATTTCCGAGATCTCAGAGCCTCGATCAGCCGAATGTCCACCTTTGGAATCGTCAGCGGACTCATTGATACTAAGATCGTTGATCAAGAAATTCAAAGGCTAAAAAAGAAATGGCAGGCTTCAGAAAGGACCAATCAAGAGTCACTTGGCACTTATCCTTTGGAAGAATACTGTCAAAATGCCAAAATCCTGAAAGCCATGACCCTGTTTGAACGTAGCGAGATGCAATTGATTTTAGCGACTATGGCTCGCTGTCGAAATCTCAAAGAGGCAGCTGAAACTTTGTTTGAAGGAAAAGCCAACCCTACCGATAGCCTGCGCAAAAAACTGCTTCGGTATTCCATCGATCCAGCAGCAGCCAAAATTAGACTCCACTCTAACAAAATATAATATACTCTATAAAATGCGACTGCCTGTTCGAACATCTATAATAATATTAGTATGTTAATACTTGGTACAGAGCCTGCATTTCAACTGGCAGTCAGACCACGAGGATCTTATTCCTCGGACACAAGGTGGCCTTAAGGATTTTAATCGGATCATCTTGTCTGTAAAAAAATCTGACTCCAATGGTTTACGACGTTCGAATCGTCGACGAGCTTTTTCGCTCTATTTTGCTGGAATGGAAAAGAATAAGCAGTTAACGGAAACTCTGCAGTCTCGGGATACCGTGTGAGGACCGAACGCCCTAGATCCACGCACTTAACGAAGACTCCGTAACCGAGCGCTTCTTGTTCTTACCTTCCCCCTTACACCCGAAAGGAAGAAGTCAATGTTAGTAAAACTCACTGTGAATCCTAATCAGGATGTCTTTGTTTTTAAGAATGAAAAATTTGTACAGGTCTTAAAGAATGGTCGCTATCGCTTCTTTGCAGTCGGCGATGCTTTGCGATTCTCTGTCATCGATAAAGCCTATCCACTGGTTGAAGGCTTTGAAGCAGAGCAGCTGCAAAGTAATAGCAAAGTAGGTCCTGCCCTTAAGGTTCTTGTTGTAGCTGAACAGGAAAGAGCTTCAGTCCGCGTCGATGGAATTCTCAAGACTCTATTAGGAAGCGGTCGCTACTTCTATTACGATCCTGAAAATCGCTTAGAGTGTAAGATTTACAGTATCGCTGAACCTTCGATAGATGAAGCCTTAGCCTTGGCTCTATCGACTCTCCCAAGCGCCACTAACTTTATTCAATTTGTGAATATCGAAGACGGCCTGCGCGGTATTCTCTATTACAACAATCGTCATATCAGGATCCTTAGTCCTGGACAGTATTATTTTTGGAAGTCGACGCTCGCCGTTTCAGCGAAGAAAGTCGATATTAGAAGTCAGTCTTTAGAGATTCAAGGACAGGAATTGATGACGAAGGATAAAGTGACTCTGCGGGTAAACCTTTCCGTTCGTTATCGAGTGGTAGATGTCATGATAGCGTTAGAGAGTCTCAAGGACTTTGCGGATAGCTTTTACCGTGTGATTCAGATGGCTCTTCGAGAAGCCATTTCCAGCAAGACTTTGGACGAACTTTTGACCTTCAAAACACAGATTTCTGCAGACATTGCCAACGAAGTAAGGCAGCAATGTACTGAATTGGGGATGGTGCTCGAGGATTCAGGAATTCGTGACATCATTCTGCCAGGAGAGATGAAAACCATCTTAAACCAAGTCATCGAAGCTGAAAAGCGATCTCAAGCGAATATGATTCAACGGCGAGAAGAAACTGCCGCAACTCGAAGTCTATTGAATACTGCGAAGCTGCTCGAGGACAATCCCATCCTTTTACGGCTTAAAGAGCTTGAAGCAAGTGAACGGATAGCCGAAAAAGTAGGCTCTTTGAGCATCACAGGTGGGTTTGAACAGCTCTTCAAAGCTATCCAGGCCGCACCTGTATTGAGATCCTAGGATGTCGCAAGGTTGGGCTACTCGGCGTGCAATCGCTGGGTCGATCGCAAACCCTAAGGCAATAACTTCAGTTCGTCTAAAATTGCGAATGCCCGACTGTCTTCTGTTTTCTTGAGGACATTCTCTTTGCTTTGCCCCGTTGGGGTAAAGCTAAGAGTAGAATTTGTTGCATTCCAAATAAATTTGCCTGAGAGGAGTTTGCCTCCCTTGCTATTGCCTGTAATGGATCGATTTTCAGTAGTGAATGAGCCATCTGAATAGTCTTCTCTTACTGATTGGACGCAGACCTTGTCATTTATTTCATAGATAACTTCAGTTTGCCAATTGCTGAACCGACAAAAGTGAAGTTTGTTGAGTATAGCCGTTTCTTTTGCACTTATAGATTTGACTACAGTGCTGGTCGACAAACAGTCATCAGATCCTGCGCTTTTACTGCAAAGAAAAACAAAGCTGCGCTCATCGAGGTTCGAGAGATTTTGAGTGTTGGATTGCTGGCAACTGGCATTCAAAAACAGAGCAATTGAAATACCGAAACTATTGCCATCAATTTTCAAAAAAACGTTGGCCGCATATTTTGTATTTGGGGGAATATCGGCAAGTTGCATGAGTCCCGGACTATTGACCAGTGAAAGGTTTATCGATGTGTTCTTGTCCTCACAGCCCAGAACATAGACACCATTAGCTTCCGGTGGGAGCGAAGCCACACCCAAAGCTGTTAGCGATTCTTTTCTTGCCAATGGAATAGTGACGGATGGCAAATCATTCGTCACATTTGTCGATAATAGTCGCCGACCTCCCTGAATGGGTTTGGATGTATCTGTGGTTTTGCATGCACACAAGACTGCGAGAGCAACGAGACCGACTTGGATGTGCAATGTTGGAATATTCATACTATCCTCGGCAATTAGACATTTCAGCTATGATACCATACTCAAACAACAGCACCTAGATACCGCTTTGGTCATTTGCAAAACTCCCGCCGCCGAGAGCGAGTTTTCTAGCTAATGTACCGGCCAAGTGCGGAGTTTTTGGGCATTTCTAGTCATAAAACCGTCCTCGCCTTATTGAATAGCATCCTGCTTTACATTACGATGGCCGTTCTTCATAATGGAGCACACCATGGACCCTATTCAATTTAATAAAAAAGCCTGGGATCATCAGGTCGCGGTTAGCAATCCTTGGACCATACCAGTATCTGTTGAAGAGGTTGCCCGTGCCCGCCTTGGCGATGTTCGTATGGTTCTGACGCCACAGAAACCCGTTCCCGAGGACTGGTATCCGGCGTGGCAA
>JBGSTF010000131.1:0-8500 GCA_041736645.1 Oligoflexus sp.
GGGCGACTCCGTGGTGAATAGGATTTCATGGGTACCTATTCGCCATTTTACAGAAAAACATGACACTACGGCAGTCGCGGTTATGGTTCAAAATCCGCGTTTTCCAAGTTCGCTTAACAGTCGTGCGCTCCTCCAACTGACTGTCTGGATTTATTGCGTAGATAAGGAGGAGGCCGCGGTTCTTGGGGCGATACTTCCGCCTGAAATATCCAACTCCGTGAGGAACACCTTCAATCTTCGTAAATGCATCAACATCTATCGGACAGTTTTCGACCAGATCGCCTAAGTCCACGAACTCGTCAATAGGTGTTGCCACGCGGGCAATGTAACGGGCTTCCGGGTCCAATTCTGAACGAAGACCCTCGGAGATTGAGCGATCTGAAAGGCCGAGTTTGACCGAAGAACCTAAGTCCACTGCATTGGCAGCTTTGAGCTTGGATATAAGGGCAACAGACCAGTCTGTAAGCTCTCCCGCTTCAGTTACCTGTGTGATGTAGTCAGCAATTTTGCCCGCATTGAATTTGATGTTCGCAGGACTAAATTCGAACTCGTCGAGAAACTGCAGAATGACCTCTGGGGAGACGCCACGAAAAAGGTGTGAGTCTTGAAAACGAGAAAATCGGCTCGCCACTTTCTTGCCGCCATAGGATTTCACATTGTCAATTAAGGACAGCACTGTTCGAGAGTTTTTTTGTAGTGCATCAAGGCTCAAACTGTGAAAGGTGGGTTGCACCTTTATGCAAGAAAGTGAAACTCGATCGGTTTGAGCCGAGCGCATTTTCATTGCATTGGTAACGGTCATGCCAGGTAGGGATCGTATACGTATGCCGACATCGACTGGACGATCGCCATTTTCCGCCATAGCATGGATTTCTTCTCGAACCTCGTTCTCTACGTCGGCAAGGTGGAAAAAGCGCTCCTTCAGGTCGCCGGTCATATAAATGCGAATGAGATCGAGGTATCCGCGCCGGTATCCAAACCACCTGCCCATCTGCATCAGCGAATCGTAATAGTTAGATGTCCTCACGAAGTAGCTCGTCATCAATCCTTCGAGCGTCAAACCTCGTGAGAGTGTGTTGCCTCCGATCACAATTCCCCAGAATTTTTCTTCGTAAGAAAGTCGCTCCTCGGAAGCGCTGTTTTCTAGGACGAGTTGCAGCTGATCTATCACGTTCTGACAGTTCTTCCAGACGGCTTCAAAGTCTGGGATCTCGATCTCACTATCGATCTCTCGGGATGTTGCGACCAAATCATGGTTCCAAAGATGCCCTAGCCTTGCTCGAAGCTCAGGCGAATCGTTTTGATACAAAAACCTAGTTTCATCCAAATGCTGCTGGACTTGATCACATACCTGCTGCTGCACTACGACTCTGTGCGTGCAGTGAACCAACATTGTGAAGTGTCGATTCCAGTGTTTCCTTGCGATTCGCCACGCGCAGGATAACAAGAACCCGTCGATCGCCGCCTTGAGGCTATGGCCCATGACATAGTCTTCCTGGGATTTCGGCTTGCTAATCTCTCTCACGTGGTTTGCTTCGTCGAAAGCAACGTCGCGAACAATTGGAAGACCGGCAGAGATCGTTCGACCATCCAGGTCCGATGAGCCGAAGAGCTCCTCGGCTCCTGAATAGGACGTCGGCTTTCTCAGCGAGATGAAAAAATCTCGTGGATAGAGATCGTCCTCCACGTTTGCATCTACCAACATGTTAGCAAAGGGTGTAGCAGTATACCCGACATAGCTTACCACATTGAAGTGGCTCATGATCTTGCGAATGGCACCATTGATCGCCGAGGGATTCAATTCAGGGTCTTTGCTGGTATTGATGCTCGCTTGGTCTGACTCATCATCAATAATCAGAACCGGACACTTCTCCAGATGTTCTGTCTTGGCGCTTGCGAGCCAAGAGTTAAAAGTACGGAGGACCGCAGCATTTTTCTTAATGACGGCCAGCGAGAACCCTTGTGGCTGCCCACAAGCTTTGTTGGCTGAAGTGGACTCTGTTTTAGAAAAGTCGCCGTTTTTGTCGGTTCGCGTCAGCGTTATGCAGGTGGTTTCATTTGGATCTACGATCTCTTCCTTTAGTCGAGCTTCGGTCTGATAACGGAGATTGTTGTGCACACCTGCCAACACCACGATGAACTTGTAACCGCTATCGATCGCCTTAGAGATTACGGCAGAGTAATTGGCGGTTTTGCCACTCTGGACGTATCCGAGTACGAGCCCTTTAATATGCGACCTGCCGCCAGTTGCGGCAAGCTTGGGGTCAGCCAGTCTCGACATCACTGAAGTCGAGCCAGTATCCAAGCTCTCGATCATCTCAGGCGACCAGTTCTTTTTTGATACAAGAATCGACTTTAGTCTGAACCAATGTGTTGCTTCATCGGCTCGGGGACCACCATACCAGTTATCTTTTTTGGGGCTATCTGCAATAACGTCGTCCTGCTGATTAGAATCTTGTTCCCGATAATATCGGACGAGTAGATGTTCAATCGTCCCTTCAGTAATTCCAGACTTGCGAAGGTAAGCCTTTATATCATCTGCGTTACTGCCTAGTTTGAATTTTTCGCAAACAGAATCATAAAGAAAATCTAGTGGAATTTGAATATGTGGAGCTTCCGCCATGCCTATCTCCGAACGATGGTTCGCTTGATATCGCTTCTTCGGAGAAGCGAAGCAGGAACTAAAGGGAGATTTACCTAGTAAAAATTTGTACTTATCACTGGATAAACGCGCCGGGCAAATATTTCCCTGTCAGTAAGTTTTAAAAAATGCCGATGGCATCATTGTTACGATACTCAAGCCGTCAAATTGCTAGGAGTAGTGGCTTATGTCCGCATGGAAAAATGGTCGCGTTCAGTGGTTTGACAAGTCGTCTGGCGAGGGCGTGATAGTCAGCGATAATGGTGAGTCTTTCTATGTCCACTACTCAACGATTATTCCAAAGAATTCAAGGTCACTGACAATCGCTAGGCAAAAAGAAAGGCGTAATCTTGATGCCGGTGAGGCAGTCAAGTTCCAGGTTTACGAAAACTCGTACTCAAAGCGTATAGATAAAGTTAAGGCAGTCTAAAAGTTTTGTGGAGCGCCAATAGATGGCTCAAGTCGAACGTAAAAAGAATAGCAAGCGTGACCCTGTTCGAGACAGTAGTGCTAAAACTGTGTATCGTGATCACAATCCTTATTGGTCTAGTTCGCTATTCAATGAAGTGTATCTGCGCAACGACGTACCTATTAGGTATTCCAAACTTTGGGAATCCGCGACAGATTTCGAAAAGTTTCAAAATGAGTTTCACAATTTTGTGCTCGAACAAAGGGTGGAGGATGTCCATTCTTGGAGTGAGTCTGACACGATAGACAATTGGATAATTCCTGTTATGGAAATGCTTGGATGGCATGATCGCTGTGAAGGAAGGCAGAACCCATATTTGAAGGAACTCTCCCTCTCTGTGCCAGAGGGGAAGAAGAAGAAAGTATTCAGATTCGATTTAGCGTACGTTGGCGAACCAAAATTCAAGCAGTACATTGCAGGTCAGTCCGATTCAGAGGACAGATTGCGTGAAGCTCGAAATGACCATACTGGTATACAGATGGTTCTAGAAGCTAAGTACTGGGATCGCTTGGAGCACAGCCGACAAGACCAGAGCTATCAAGATCAAGTTGAGGACAAGAGGCGGGCCAATGTAGATAGTGGCGAAGGTGCCCGTGCCCTGGCTCCAGAAGATCAAATACTAAAGTATCTGGATATCGTGCAAAAAGACTTTGGGATTCTGACAGATGGAAAGACTTGGCGGCTTTATCACAGGGAAATGTCGAAAGGGGACGTGAGGAGGAACTTTGAGTTTGACCTAGGCAACCTTGCCGATCTAGTACGAGGTGGGATAGATAGTGAAGATCGGCGAAGTGCATATCTTCGGGAAGCCAAATATTTCTACTTTATTTTCAGGAAGCAATCATTAGTTCAGACAGGGTCTGCTGCCCCATTTGTTTTTGAAATACTAACCTATAGCAAAAAATATACATCTGAAGTAGAAGAAGATTTAAAGCAAAGATTCATCTATGCTATGGGCCTCGCGTGCAACGCTCTTAAGCGGAGTTCGATGGAGCGTAACGGCGCTCTTGACCTGGAATCCATAAGGAGCACTGCAGAAAGCCATTTATTCAATATCCTATTTATAAGATCGTGCGAAACGAGGAAAATTCTACCTCTTCACGCACCAGACTACCTCAAGGTCTCGCTTACGGAGGTTATCGAATCTCTAGACCATATGCGATTCGATCCCGATAAGGACATAGAAGATTTTGAAAAATTCTATTCGTTAGCATTCGGACAAACATTCAAACTTACAGGATTCGACCTATATGATAGACTGCTTAATCTCTACGAAGTAGTTCAGCAAGGAAACGCTGGCTTTAGTGTTTGCGGATTCAAGGAATCCATCTTTAGTAGAGACGAATGGTCGTTCGCCAAAAAAAATAAAATTGATAATCGCTCGATGATTGAACTTCTCTTCACACTAAATTTCACAAAATCTACTCTTGGCGAAAGAAAACATCAACAGATTCCCTACAATATTTTTACTCCTCGTCAGCTCGGATCAATTTATGAAAGCTTCCTGGATTTCAGGGTCGAACGAGCTGAAACAGATATGGTTTTTCACGGTGGCCAATGGAAGAGTGCGAAGCTGGATTCTAAGGCGGCGAAGGAAAAGATAAAGTCAGCAAAGAATGTAGTAAAAAAGGGAGACCTTTTTTTCAGTCCCAATAATGAAGATCGCAAGATTACAGGCTCGTTTTACACCCCCCATAGCGTTGTTGAATACATTGTCGCTAACTGCCTCTACACCCTTTGCCAAAGCAAGAATAGTAAGGAAATCCTGCGGCTAAAAGTTTGCGATCCAGCGATGGGGTCAGGGCATTTTCTAAATGCCATGCTTATCTACCTAACGAACGTATATCGAGAGAAGTTGACCGAGGAACTTCTGGATGATCTCAAGGAACCATTTGAACTATCTGCTCGATCGGTTCTCGACTCATGCATTTATGGCGTCGATATCAATCCTAGAGCTATTAAGCTTGCCAAGATGAGCCTTTGGCTCGTTACAGCATTTCCGGGAAAGAAGCTGGAAAACCTGGATGATCAGTTGCGGATAGGAGATTCCGTATCTCCATCTTTTAACTGGCATAAAGAGTTTCCCAAAGTCTTCAGAGATGAAGGATTTGACTGTGCCACCGGGAATCCTCCCTACATTAGTTGCAGTCGAATTCCCTCCGAAAAACGCGACGAGTATCGAAGTGGATGTCGTACAGCGCATGGGGCATTTGATATTTTTGTTCTCTTCCTGGAGAAATCCTTAGATATCCTGCGAACCAACGGTGTGTATGGCTTCATTGTTAGTAACAAGCTTGAGATAGCAGACTACGCCCAGAAGTGCAGGGAGCTGCTTCTTCAAGAGTCGCGGGTAGAGAAGCTGATTGACTTCACCAAGTCAAGGAAGATTTTTCCTGATGCTTCAGTGGTTCCGTTGATTATTCAAGGAACAAAAAC
Organism: Oligoflexus sp.; assembly: GCA_041736645.1. Lineage (GTDB taxonomy): Bacteria > Bdellovibrionota_B > Oligoflexia > Oligoflexales > Oligoflexaceae > Oligoflexus. Next base: position 5,547 of record JBGSTF010000131.1, read on the forward strand.
CGTCCTGAAAAATGCGTCTGTTTTTGTAGATACTCCTGCAATTAACGAAGTTCCCGACAGCAACTTGCCGATTGTCTTAAAAGAACATCCGTGGACAGATATTCTTGGTGAGGAGAGTAGGTTTGAGCTGTTTAAAGATGATCTTGCAATAAAAATCTACGAGATGATTGATCGCTATCCGACTTTAAAGCAATCGGAAGGCTTTGTGCTCCGTACAGGTATTATGGGGTTTGAATATTGGTCTCATGAACCCTTTGTTCGTGAAAAAACCACGAAGTCTTCTGGGGGATGGCGTATAAGTACACCAGGTTTGATCGGGAAGTTCCTATCAAAATGGGGTGATGTGCAACTCAAAATCTACAAAAAGAAATTTAACAAGCCTTTGATGATTACCTCCAATAGTATTCTAAATAGTAATACGAGACGACTTTTCGATAGCCCAAAAGTTTTGATTCGCGGAGTAGGGAAAGGTGTTGCTGCCTTCTATGATTCAAAAGGCGAGTATGCTCCAATGGTGGCGGTTCATTGTATTGATCAGCCAGCGTTTCCAAACTTTTCCACTGCATTATTCAATTCCTTACTGGTAGATTGGATATACGTTACAAAGTTTTTGGCCGGAAAGATCCCACAGGGCTCACTGAAGTATCCAATCTCTTTCATTGAATCTATTCCAATAAAGAGAAATGGTTTACCTGCGCTTGAAAAAAAATTGTCAAAAGTCTTGAGCACGTCATGGCCTGACGAAGATACTATGAACCGCCTATTGCTTGAACACTACGAAATACCCGATTCTATGTGGTCTGACATGGCTGCAAAGGTCGCCGAAACGCTCAAGTCAAGGGCGGTTGACGATCAGAGCAATGAAGAGGCTGTATAGTATTTCTCTCGCATTCTCGGCTGGATTGCAGACTCAAAGACAAAATCTCTTCGTTCTTTTGGGTTTCTTCAGCAATTCGTTTGTATGGGGCGTGTTTCATACGCTCCGTCCAGTCAACTTCCTGCGACGTTGTCGCGAATGACTGTAAAGCGTTCATAACGTCACAGCAATCTTTCTTGTTGTTCCATAGATCCTGATGCGCATAATAGTCGCTTAAACCATTTCCAATGTAACAAGTTGAAAAGCGAATTCCAGCAATATCAGCTTGTCTCTTAAACATTGCGTAATAGTGCCGAATTTCTTGTGGGCTATAATGTCCGTCCGAATTCCCGCTTTTTGGTGCCAGGGTTGGACGAAAGAAACTACGATAGTCAAGTCCAAGGATAGTAGACATGGATTTAGTTGCTTTGCCATTCAAGCGCATGAATCCGACGATCAAGCTATTTGTGCCAGCCTCAGCCAGCTCACTAACAAACGAATCTGAATAGAACTCTACTAAAGGAATATTGGGGCCAAAGCGCTCAGCGATATATTCCGGGTCTGAATAAAATCCATCTGGGCGGCTAGGAAGCAGTGGATTAATGCGAACTGCAGTACGAAACCCTGCGTCAGCCAGCTTCCTAATCGCTTTCAGTCGTCGCTTATAAGAAGGTGCACCAGGCTCAATTCTACGAAAAATAGCGGAATTATTTCCAGAAATTGAATACTGTATCGAAGTAAGATTAGGGTCCATGACACCTAAATAATCGTCATGTGCAGCGAGATCCGAACGAGTAAAAATAATGTTTGGGTATCGATAATGTCTAAGGATTTTTAGACATTCTTTTGTAACGTGATATTTCGTATCCAACCATAGAAACGGATCTGACATAGATCCAATTCTAAGTGGTACTTTGCGCTCTAGAACAGTTCGCCATTTATTGGGCTTATCTGTTTCGAACACCAAATAAAATACTTTGCGAATTTCTGCCAAGTTTACGGGAAACGGTTGTGGTCTATTCCAATATCCATGAGATGTGAGCTGATCTTTTGCATAGCAATAGACACAGTCATGAAAGCAGCCTCGACCATATGTGTCTAGTTCGAACGCGTAATGGCATTTGCTGCAAGTGGGATGCCAGTTGGCAAGTTTGAAGGTGGTATTAAATACGACTCCACCCTTTGGCGGTGTTTCTAACGCATCTGAGATTCTATCGTATACGGACCAGTCGAATTCATCTTTGTAAGACGAAGTCCTTAACTTGGAAAGAGCATCTCGCATTTTCTGCTCAATCAGTCCTGGCTCTTTTGCATGAGTATTTTGTAAAACTTCCAAGTCTTCCGAGCTTAGGCTCTTGATTGGAAACTGAATGATATTGCTACGCTGATCAAAATTTAAGTCTACCACTTAATACCTCGCATTACGGTCGAAGGGACGAGAGTATACGATTCCTCTCAGCGTCGGCGCAGCGAAAGTATCAACAACCTTTACTCGTTCTACAAACCACCCAAATTTAGTGCGGCCATGCCACGCATAGTCTTTGGTGTCTGGATGAATCAAGTGTAGATCGCTGTCTTCATAGAAGGCAGCGGCCGAACTGTACTGCCTGAACTCCGAGAAGCGGATGACACCGATTACTCTCGCCTTGAACTTCCCTAAACGCCCAGGGGTTTCTATCAGCCATAGATCCTTTGCCCGGTACTTCTCCGGTAGCTGGTAGGTTCGGGTCTCGATGGATTTCTTCCCTTCAATGAGGAGACGAGACCACGGCGCCTGAATATTGATACCTGGCAGCTTTTTATCGTGCATATTCATATTATCCAAAGAATTGACGTGCCAATACTAATGGGTATTGCTTAATTTGTATACAAAAAACAAACACCGTGATTCTTGAAGGTTGCAAAAACGCTGGAGAATTTTGCTATTTGGCTGATGAATTCGATTGTTTCAAATTGCGGAAAAGGGAATCAGCTTAGGAGCAGCAAAGAAATTCGTTCAAGAAACTGTCGAACGGATATGGATGACGACCGGCGGACACTCGTCCTCACTTGCGCACAGAAGGCTCAAGAGCTTGGTCCAAGTTATACAATCGAGCAT
>JBGSTF010000262.1:0-4769 GCA_041736645.1 Oligoflexus sp.
TACTCGGCAACATTAGGGGCTCCGGTATTGGTTCATCAAGGTGACGAAGACTGATTGGGTGTAGTTCTATCGTGAATTCGAATAGCGATGGTTCTTAGGACCATCGCAGCTTTGACGAAAGATCGAAAGAGCATGACAATCGGCCAAGCGAATTGGGGTTTGGGAAATTTTGCTTGGCGCGGTTGCGCACAGCAAACTATTGCTGTGAAATTTTAAGTATACGTCACAGCCAAATTTTTGATCGCCCCGATGCTTCAAACACGGCCTATTTTAACGGGGAGGAGCCAAGAGCTCGTAAAGATCTCATGGCTGGCATCTTGCCTGCTGATAAGCCCATTATCATTTTCGATGCAATTCATAAGTCCAAAGCTCGGCGAAACCTAATTGAAGGTTACAATGATACGAGAAAGTCAAATTCTTGCAGGGTCTTGATTGAGCGGTTGCAAAGAGCTCAAGAAATGGCGGGTAAGAATAGAGAAATATCTTGTCAATACTAAGCATACAGAGAGGGATCCAGTCGTGTCGCTCGTCAAGCCTGCTAAAAAAATTCCTCTTCATTTCGTCAGCGGTCTGCAGTGGACAGGCAAGACAACACTGATTGAGGAACTCTTGCAGCTGAGTGCTGGTACCTGTCGGCTGGGGGTGATTCAAAGTGTTCGGGGTCAGGGCGCTCTATCTTCCAGCCAGCATCCTATGCATAATATCGAGCTGATCCGAAGCGTATCTTGCGTATGCTGCGAAATTTTTATTCTCTTTTATGCTAGTTTGTTGGTCCTACTCAAGGATCCCAACCTTGATCGAATTTTCATAGAACTCGGGCCCGAAGCAGAAATCAAAAAATTGACCGAAATGTTGAAGGGTAGCCCTTTGGCTGAACTCCTAGAGTTTTCGGAGTCCATTATCACTTTCGATCCACGTGATTTTCGATTCAAACCTTATTCAGCACTTCCCATGGTCAATCGCCTCATTGAAGATGCTGATATTTTTGTCATGAAGTTTGCCGATCTGGCCAAAAGCAGCGATCTTGATCGTTTCTTCTCTTGGAGTCATTCCTATCATCAGCGGGATAAGGTCTATATCGTCCAGGGACGAAGCGATGCCTCCCATGCACTTTGGGAATGCTTGCAATCGGTAAGTCGGGACATCCGGGAAATGACTGTTGACCAGCAAAAAGCGTTTCGGCCAAAAATTCAGAGCTGACGAGGCGTGATGATGTCATCTTATAAGGCGAAATTACCGATTCACGAACGGCCACTTGTGGAAATCGACAATCTCGTATTTTCGTATAAGGCCCGAGCGCCGATTTTGAAGTTGCCGCGGTTCACCCTTAACAAAAGTGAGCATCTTTTTGTCAAAGGACCGAGCGGAAGTGGCAAGAGCACGCTTCTCGGCATTTTAACTGGCATTCTTGTGCCAAGCCAAGGCTGTGTGCACATCTTCGGCGAGAATCTGGGTGCCATGCGGCCATCAGAACGGGATCGGTTTCGAGGCAAGTCCATTGGTTATCTGGCTCAAATGTTTAATCTCATCCCCTTTATGAGTGTTGTCGACAATATCTGCTTACCGATAGCTCTGCACAAAATGTCCTTTAACTCGGACCTTAAAACTAGAGTCCAAAGACTGATGAAGGAGCTGGATATTGATTCGCTTGCGAAGCAAAAAGTTTCTCATCTGAGTATGGGACAACAGCAACGTGTTGCGGCTGCCCGAGCTTTTTTGCTGGAGCCACCTTTGGTCGTTGCGGATGAGCCAACCAGTAGTCTTGACGAATTGAATAAGAATGAACTGATGAAATGTCTCTTCGCTTTGGCGGACCAGTCGGGTTCAACTTTGATTTTGGCCAGTCATGATTTGAGTCTAACAGCACCTTTTCCAAAAATTCTGGATATGACTGCTCCGCTAGGACAAATAGAGGCACAGCTATGCTGACCAAGCTTGCGATCCAGTCGATGTTGACCCGCCGAGTGAGTGTGATCATTGCCATCCTCTGCGTGGCCTTAAGTGTTATGCTCCTCTGCGGAAGTTGGGCAGTGGAAGTCGGTATTCGACAAGGGTTTGCAAGATCGTTGGCTGGCACCGATGTTATCGTTGGGGCCCGGGGGAGTCCGATCAATCTTCTGCTCTATTCTCTGTTTCAGGTCGGATCGCCCTTGGAAAGTATGGATTGGTCAAGCTATCAACGGATAGCAAAGAATCCCGAAGTGTCTTGGACAATTCCTATTGCTCTGGGCGACAATCACAAGTCGTTTCGGGTGCTCGCCTCGAATCAATCGCTCTTTGAGAACTTTCGCTTTGGACACCAGGAACAAATGACCTTAGCGCAGGGGCGCTTGGACTTGAGCGACTTTTCTATAGTGATCGGCTCGCAGGTTGCGAAAGAGCTAGGGTATGTGATCGGCACTTCGATCATACTTGGGCATGGCAGTGAGGTTTCTGAAGCGATTAGTCAACATAGCCAACAACCTTTCCGTGTTGCTGGCATTTTAGCGCCAACAGCAACCCCATTGGATCGAACTTTGTTGATCTCTTTGGAGAGTACGGCCATGCTTCATCATGTCGAAGAAGATGCGGACTCAAAGGCCCAGCATGAAAACGAGGAGATGCCTGGCTTGTCGGCTGTTTTCGTCAAACTTAAGTCGAAGTATGCGCTATTCGATTTTCAAGATTTCATTCGAAAAGAACAGCCTCAACCCCTCACGGCGGCGATTCCAGGCCTCACTGTGTCGGAGATCTGGTCGCATTTTACATTCATTGAGAAGGGATTGCAGGTTCTTGGGATCATGCTGCTGGGCGTAAGTCTTAGTACAATATTTTTGAGTCTCTATACCTCATTGGAAGGACGAAGACGCGAAATGTCTGTTTTGCGGGTCCTAGGAGCCAGTCCTTGGTCAATCCTTATGCTATTCACTTTGGAAACTTTGATATGCCTGGGTCTGGCATCTTTGCTTGGACTTGCAGTTCTTAAGCTTGGCATGCTCAGTATCCCCTTCGTGTTTAGCAGTTTTAGCGAGATTGCACTGCTGAGTGAAATCTTTAGCTCGGAAAGTCTGTGGGCTCTGTTCGCTATTTTTTTGTCGGGATTTGGGCTGGCAACAATCACAGCCTGGCAGGCCTATCGTCGGGCCTTGCAGGATGGTTTGATCATTCAAAGTTAGGATTTTCATGCCATTTGTTTTGCGCTTTTTCAGTTTGCTTCTTTTGGCGCTGATTTTGGGCGTCATTTTGCAGAAGATCATGGTTTCCCATATTACACCTGTTGATGCCAACCAAGAGATGTCAGACACTCCCCGCATTCGAAAAATGAGCAAAACCACGCATGAACAGGACACTGTGCAAAGGCAGGAGTCGGAATCATCCTGGTCACAAGGGCCAAGTGACAAGGACTTTCAAGTGCTTCGTTGGGAGGTACTTGGTGGCCTTGATATTAAAACAGGAACGATACCCGAATCCCTAGCTGCAGTCCTGCCTCAAGCGAATCGCATTCCAGGCTACGTTGTGCCTTTGGAGATGAACAGCGATGAGGTCAAAGAATTTCTACTGGTACCTACATCGGGCGCCTGTGTTCATGTTCCGCCGCCTCCTGCCAATCAAATGGTGTTGGTGAGGATCAATGGACAGCGGGCTCCGCGCCGCGAGAATGGACCTGTCTGGGTTTATGGAAAACTTGAATTGATGAAGACCCAAACCGAGTGGGGAAAGGTTTCATTTGCTATGTCGGCAGTTGCTTTCAAGCCTTATAAAGGCGGCTATGACTGATCATGGCTGGATGAATGATAGGAAAAACATGTTCAATTTTGATGATTCAAAGAAATCTGTCGATCGCGCCATCTATAAAAAAAACTTGGAGTATCTCATGCGATCCTATCTGGAGATTCCCGAAGATGTTCACGTGCTTATTCAAGAACTGAATTGCATGGAAGCTGACTGTCCGCCCAAAGAAACTATTTTTGCCGTGTTTCCTGAAAACCAAACGCCGTTTCAATTTCGTCTTCATAAGGCTCTTGAAGACATTACGGAGTATGACTTGCAGCAACTCTTTAGCGACCATCCCAAAGCCCGCAAGGCGAGGACCTAAGATAAAGTTGCATTTTGCCGAGTCGGCGCTGTGCGGCTCTGCTGATGTACGGCCGCAGCTGATTTTTTGATTGGGGCTATCAGTGTTCCGTTTCATTGTGAGCGGTCCGGAACCACTGCAGAACCGTCTGATAGTGATCCTGCCCGTAGCGCTGAATGAATCGCTGCGTTTCCTCCTGATTCAGGTCGACCATATTCTTCAAACGCGATTCAATGAAATTTTTGGTCAGCGGTATACCGCAGCTTCTTTCAATGCATACCCGCCAATCTGTATAGTTTTTCAGAAATGGAAATCGTGTCATGGACACCTCCAGTCGTTTGCAGATAAGTCGCACATAAATTTATTTGGCTCGAACCAAGCTACCGTGAAAATTCGAGACTTCTCCCTTAATTTGGACTATAGTGCAAAAACTTGCAATAAAAAGGATCATTAAAAGACGGTCAATGATTAAATATCAGTTAGTTACAGATATCATGGCAGATATATAATGCAAAAATCTCTGAAACTTTATGTGTCGATGGATTCGCCCCCGTGCATCCTTTTTACCAAAGCTAGTGTCAACCATCAGAGTCACCGGCAGCCGAGGCTGCTGCCATTCTATTTTGGGTGTAAAGAGAGAAATCCGCATCGTACCCGGCCAACTATTCAGGAGTACTCGGATCTAAGGGATATCAGTCAGGAAATCCTTTCTAAG
>JBGSTF010000269.1:0-10944 GCA_041736645.1 Oligoflexus sp.
GAAAGGCAGAAGGCTTCGGGCTGCGATGTGAAGGCGGAACTCTGTCGTATAGAAAATATCGTGCAGGGTGGCAAGGACTACCCGCAAAAAGGCCCTAAACGAGAACTGATTCGCTCGATCCTGGCGGCTGATGCGGATCGCGTCAAACTTCTGAGTCCTGCCAACATCCGGCAGGATGCCAATGGCCGTCCCTTGTGTCGTCCGCTCTGATTAAGACGCAGTTGAAATGGGAAAACCCGAGCCAAATTCAGGCTCGGGCTATGGCGTTGTTAGAAGTTCCAAGCCAAGCGGGAATAGTACATTCCACCTTTAATGCCGAAAGGTGATGTTTCCCAAGAGTACTTGAAGCTGCCGCCTGCGTAGTCGCGGGAGCGGACCGGGTGATCCGCATTCATAGCATCGGGGTAGACGTTGAAAAGGTTCTGTGCGCCGATGTCGAGGCGTAGGCCTTGATCAAAGGCATAGCCACTGTGCAGATCCGTGATCCACTTGCCGCTGTAAGTCTGTTTGTAGTTATCAAATCCTGCGCCGGAAACTGCTCCGTAGTAGTTGAGCTGAGATCCGATATTCAACTTGTCTTGGCGATAGTCGGCAGCAATTTGATAGCGATCTTTGGGTTGGCCTTCTTCGGTGAGAACGATTTGTCCTTGGCCAAAAAATAAATTCGGATCAATTCCACTGGGCGCTCTCACATCCACAACTTCAGTTTGATTGCGATAGTAACCTGCTTTTAGGTTGATGTTTTGACCTGGATTGATTTTAACCAGATAGTCGACCAAAAAGTCGATGCCTCGGGTGTCGGTGTCGATGGCATTGGTAAAGAATTGTGCGGCATCAATATTGATTGGCTCCAGAACAGCACGAACGGGACAATTGCTGTTGTCGGCGGCACAAGTGGTTTTGTCTTCAGCTTTCAGAAATTCTGACAAGACGATGCGATCCTTCACTTGAATCCGATAGGCATCGGCAGAAATTGTCATACCGGAGAGAGGTTTGGCAATGAGACCCAAAGATTGGTTGATGGCGGTCTCATTTTTCAAATCGCGTAATCCAATAGCTTCAAACGTCTCGCTGCCTTGTCGCGCAGTTTGGGTTTCGGTCAAAGCTGAACCAGCAAACGTCGTGCTTCTCGAGCTGTAGTTGACTTGCTGCAAAGAGGGAACTCTAAATCCTGTGGAGACAGTGCCTCGGAAGGCCAACTGGGGCATAAGATCGTAGCGAAGCGAAAGCTGTCCCGTCGTTGAATTCCCTAGATTTTCATACTCCTCATAGCGGCCTGCGACTGCGGCGAGAAAATCCTTGGCAAACTTCGATTCTATATCGACAAAAGCTGCACGAGACGTACGGGTCGCGTCGATGGCATTGGAGGGTTGGAAGCCTGGAAAACCTTGAATGCCAGCTGGTGCCAATTCACCTTTTGGGCCAGGAAGCTTCAAGGAGTAGTCATTGGCAGGACCATAAGTCCATGAAGCAGGGTCTCCCTCCAGAATTTGATAGCGTTCCTTACGATAGACCAAGCCGCTGGTGATATCCAATTGCAGGTTTTCCTGTGCAATGAGCTTTTGTCTGAAATCAAGATTCACCGAGCTATCCGAATACTTGAGTGTGCCGTCGTCTGTTTCACGAGGCGAGGCATTGCCCAGGGAAATATTCATGGAATCTTTGGAGCGAAAATTGAAGGCATTCTCACCGTAACCATAGCTGAGATCAAAGTCGCCTTGACCCACATCCCTTTTGAATCCGGCAACGATGGATCGATCATCAATTCGAGTGACGAGGAGTGGGAGGGTGCCATTCGGATAGAAGACGGGATTGTTGCGATCGCTATCAGGTTCGCGGAAAAAGCCTCCCGACTCACTTCGTCTTTGTGCCACGCCACCAAAAGCATAAAGCAGACTGCGATCGTTCACGCGCCATTCGCTATTGAGAAAAGCTGAACCGTCCTGGGCTTCGGATTCGCCGATCCGCATGGTTTTGCGACCAAAGCGCTGATCGATTTCAGCCCGATTGGTTTCACCGCGGCTTTGAATTTCGCCACTCAATTGAACGAAGCTTTCGGCGGCCATCTGTGACTTGGCTGTCACCCCTGTGACAGCTGTGGTGCCGTCGCCTTGATAGTTTTGTGCCCCATAGATATGAACCTGATTACCAGACGAAGCGTCTTTTAGCACGATATTGATAACGCCGGCGATGGCATCCGATCCATACTGAGCAGACGCGCCCTGACGAAGAATTTCTACCCGTTTGATGGCTGATACGGGAATGGCATTGATATCCGTTCCCGCTGATCCTCGACCCACGGTTTGTTGGACGTTGAGAAGAGCTTGGCTATGTTGACGCTTGCCGTTGATCAGGACCAGAACTTGATCGGGGCCCATGCCTTTGAGTGTGGCGGGCCGAACGGAATCGGTTCCATCAGAAACAGTCGTAGCCGAAAAGTTGAATCCCGGAGAAAGCGACTGCAGGAGTTTTCCGGTTTCGCTGATCCCGGACTTTTCTATGAGGTCTTCATCATAGACTTCAATGGCAACAGCCGCCTGATCTGCAGTTCGGCCCACGACTCGGGAGCCAACCACGGACATTTTTTCTAGCGATTGATTCTGAGCCATGATCTGGGTCGATAGACTGAGGCCTAGACCAAGGCCCAAGAGCATGGACTGCTCAAAAATTGAGCCGGACGTGAGAGACATACGCTTCCACCTTTCGTTCGAGTTGAACGCAAAAGATTATGCTGCCTCGGGACAAATGGCTAGCCATCTACATGAAGACACTCACTCGAATGGGATGAAGATAAGAAGCGTAGTCTTGGAGGATAGGCCTTAAATGCAGCTTGTGCGTGACCGCTCCCTGTCGAAATTGAGACTCATTTTAAACAAAATGGTCTCATCATCGACAGAAGGTCAAGATAGAGCAACGCAGAGCAGCTAGCGGGTAAGCAAACCTCAATGGATTCATGCTCCCAATGTTTCACGCACTCTTCTTCAAGGTCTTACTGTAATTGCCGTACTTAATATCGATGCCTTTGATGTGAGCATTAAGCCACATTTTGAGAAAGTCGAACACTTCATCGGATAAGGTTCCATTGGTTTCGCGAAAGCTCGTCAGATGCTGATCGAGTTGCGTGAGGAGTTTGGCGTGGATCAGCTGATGGGTCTTGAATTCGGGATAGGCGATGGACTCCATATATTTTTCTTCATCAGCGAAATGCTTATGGGTATATTTAGCAAGATCGTCGAAGGTTTTGAGAACGGCTTCATGGGAGGCCTTCTTCTCGGTTTGGTTGTACAATTGATTCATCAGATCGATGAGAACTTTATGCTCATCGTTCATTTCGTTCACACCAATGTTTAGACTTTCGTTCCAATCATACCAAGGCATAGGAGCTCCTCTTGTTGCGCCTCTCCAAAAGGCTTTGACTCAAAAGGATGCAAAGACAAGGCCAACCTGCTGCTTGCCTATCTCGCTGATTGCACAGCTGCAAACGTCTATCTCTTACTTTCGGTGGAGTAAGATTGCGTGGGAAGCTGCGATCTCGGTGGAAATCCCTCAAAGCAAGCGCTATTGAGGGTTCCAGGCACAAGGATCAGATAAAGCCATCCGCGTAAGCTGCTCAAGCTTAGCAATACACTATATTATACTTAAATATTAAATACTTGCACCTGAATCAACCGGGCGATTTTGAACGATGAGTTCCAAGGCAGCCATGCTCCTGTCATCCAGTTTGAGCTGCAATTCACTGGTTTTGAGCGTCTCAACCAATTGCTCGGGACGCGATGCACCGAGGATCACTGAACTCACGTGCCGATTCTTCAAGCAGAAGGCGATGGCCAACTGAGCGAGACTCATGTCGAGATCGCGAGCCAGTTTCTCAAGCTCCCGGACCTTATTTAAACGGAGTTGGCCCTCGGGTGATTCCAATTCACCTTTGAGCCATTCATAGCCTTTAAGCGTCATTCGGGAGTCTGCGGGAATTCCTTGATTGTATTTACCGGTCAGAATACCCGAAGCCAAGGGCGACCAGATGGTTGTGCCATAGCCAAGTTCGGAGAACACACGCTTGTATTCCACTTCCAGTCGTTCTCTGTGAAAGATGTTGTATTGCGGTTGTTCCATGGTGGGCGGAGTCAGTCCAAATTCTCGAGCTACACCATGGGCTTCAAAAATTTCCTGAGCACTCCATTCCGAGGTTCCCCAGTATAAAACTTTGCCTTGCAGGATAAGCTCGTGCATGGTTCGTACAGTTTCTTCAATCGGTGTTGTAGGGTCGGCTCGATGGCAGTAATAGAGGTCGAGATATTCCACACCCAAGCGTTTTAGAGCCGCATCACAAGCATCACGGACATGCTTTCGACTCAAGCCTCTTTGGGTTGGCTTTTGTCCGCCCCAAAAAACTTTCGAAGATACGATATAACTGTCGCGAGTCCAGCCTGTTTCGCGAAGCACTCGACCCATGATGACTTCTGACTGACCACCCGCATACGCTTCGGCATTGTCAAAGAAGTTCACACCCGCATCGTATGCGGTTGTCATAAGAGTTTTAGCTTTTTCATAGTCCACTTGGTTGTGGAAAGTCACCCAGGATCCAAGTGACAGTTCGCTTACTTTCAATCCCGATTTCCCTAGTCTTCGATACTGCATGATGGTCCTTTCGCTACAAATGAAATGAGTCAATAGACGAAGATCGCAGAATGATCAAATTTTCCTGATTCAGCTCCAGCATGGACGGTAAAATGCCGCCTATGCCAGAACCGGGTTGCTTCTGTCTTGCAAACGGGGCGATCTCTTGTGCATAGACTTCCCGGTCGAGAGTCCGCATTCCTCATCTTGGTCCGGATGAGCTAGCATAGGGTCCCAGCAGAGTTTTGTGCAATATGCTAGGGTGACGTCGATCAGTCGCGCGTTTTTTGCTATGATGAGGGAATCGGATAAAGGAAAGACTATGGAAGTTATCAAGACGTATAATCCGGGCGATCTCATATTCAAGCAAGGCGAGCTGAGCAATTCCCTCTTGATGATCAAAGAGGGCAGCGTCGAGGTGTTCAAAGACCTGCCCCAGGGTGAAGTTATCTTAACTGTTCAGAATGCTGGGGAAGTCGTCGGCATTCTTACGTTTTTTAATCATGGAAAAAGGCTGGCATCGGCTCGGGCTCGAACTCATGTTGAAGGCACCTTGGTCGAGCGAAAAGAGGGTCAGGATCCTTTGGCCAAGCTCCCCAAATGGGTGCAGGTTGTTCTCAAGGAATTTAGTTTGCGTTTGGATCAAATCAACGATCAATTTGCCAAGACCCTGCAGGAAAAAAATGATCTCCAGGATCACACAGTGAATTCGGTTATGATTGCCACCCAAATCGCCGATAGCCTAGCGGAACTTGGTAAATATAAAGTGAAGAAAATGCCAGATGGCAAGGAAGTGATCATTCTTGATGAGATCATGAGTTTGATCGAAAGTTGCTTGGGCTATGAGCGCAGCGCGTTGAATCGTGTGATGGATGTTTTTAAAAACACTGGACTTATCAAGGTGGAAATTGAACCCGATCATGGCAAAGAGGTCTTGAGTTTAACCGGGGCTATGCGGCTTAAGTGGTTTTCCGAATTTGTTCGTACCACCAAAGTGGGCAAGAATCGCAAACTTGTGAATGCGGTGATTCCATTTAAGCAAAGAAAAGTGCTGTTTGGATTGCGCGAGTTTGTGCAAAAGACAGGCGGTGATATTGCCAAGAATTACTCCATCGACCTTGCGGAGTTGGCCGAAAAATTTGAACCGACGGTCAAAATCCCTTTGGAGCAGGCGGCCATTGAAGGTGCAGAAAAGCTTGGTTTGATCGAACTGAAGCGGGCTGGTGATAAAGTTACCTTGAGCTTTCACCCCACCAATATGAGTCGAATTTTGATTGCAGTCCTGACCATAAAACGTTTGCGCAGCGATCCGGCAGCGGATTTGGAAGGCGATGAAGGCAAAAAAGCGTCTTGAAGACAGGTACGATTTGGCTTATATGCGGATATTGAGGTGATAAATCCAGTGAAATCTCGTTTGACTTCAGATCGTGGCTCGCCTTTAATGGAAGGTATCGCTGAAGAACGATGATAGCCTAAAGGAACAGAGGGCCCACGCTTTCTGATGATCCGAAGGTTGAGGTTTGATCTCTTGGTTTTGTGGGCCTGCTTTGAGCAGGCCCAAGTTTTTTCAGCGTAAGATGGGGGGACAACCGGGTTTGCTCGGGTGGCACTCGCGGGATTGAATTTCGACATTTTTCTTGTACAGACGGAGCTCTCCCGACTGCAGCTCTTCCACTTCGAACACACCGTAACCCTTAAGATAAATGCGTGCTGAGTAGCCTTCCTGCAGCAATTCAACGATTCGCTCCAGATCATCACTGCACAGCAAGAGGACAGTTTGTTGGTGGACGTCATCATCGACAAATTCAAAGCTGTGAACAACGATGAGAATGCCGGTTTCGCCATTCCGGGCATAACCCATGCTGGCGGTAAACCAAAGTGTTGTCATCAGTGCACAAATGGCTGCTCGCATCAACTGACTCCTGTTAGGGACGCTCGGTCATAGGTGTTGACCATTATGTCAATAAAGACTGGTATAGCTCCCTGATTCTGCGAGGCCTCCTTCAGACGATCACTCTTTTTAACGAACTCATTGACGAGCTCAATGAGCTCTTTATAGGCCGATAAGCTGAGCGAAGCGGAAAGATGGGCGAGCCTTGCGAATTGAGAACCGACGAGGGACTTGTCGTAGTAATCGGCATCCTTCTTCACTTGATGCAAAATATCATCGGCATTCATGATGAATGTTCCGCGAGAAGGATGGCTGACCCGATTGGTGCGATCTTCGGTCAGAAACTTGTCTTCAATCATTTCATCGAGAGCTGTGATGCCGCGTTCCCCAAGAATACGGAAGACATCTTTACGGGTGGTCCCGTGGGCCGTGAGTGCCATCTTTAAAATGTAATTATGGGGATCTTTAAATCGATACATCCGCAGCTTAAAGTGATCCAAGCCCGGTTCTTCTACAGTCTGAGTTTGCGCCTCTTTGAGGAGGGCACCCAGTGAAGGATAGTGGTCTTGCAAAAACTGCAGACGTTGCGCTTGCGGCATGACCACGAGAATGAGCGAGAGGATGGTCTCATCGCGAACATCATTGGCCTCGTTCTGTAGAATTCTCCGAATCGTCGAATAGCTGACTCCCGTCTTATTCGAGATCGACTGGATACTGAGGTTCTTGTGATTGTCCAAATAGCTGCCAAGTGCAGTTTGGAGCTCCGCCAAAAGCGCTTTGGATGCCATCGCAACGACTCCTTTTACGAGGCCCTCCCGTGAGAGGAGGAGAAAGCATGTCCGAATCCGCAAAACATTTGCGAAACCGACCTCTTTGGGCAAAGAAACCTGGAAAAAATCAGCCAATATTTCCACAACCGCGCCCAGGCTAGATCTTATGGAAATGAAAAGCCGTTTTCATCGACAGGAGCAATCCAATTAAACTTTGCTCAATTAAAACAATCCAGGTCGTCTTTGTCACGCGAAAATTTATGGATTCGATTTGACTTGATTCTAGCAAAGGGCGGGGAGAGGTTTCATCATACTTACTGACAAGTCAAAATTAAGAAAGAGGGACAGTTCTGTCTGGTCTTGCGGACAGGAAGCGCCACAACGCTTCCTGCTTCTGGAGATGAAAGCTTTTTAGCCCTTTACAGAACCAACCGTTAAACCGGAGATAACGTATTTCGAAGAGTAGAGGAACAGGATCATACTCGGCACGGCAATGACCACCGAACCCGCAGCGAAGAGTCCCCAACGGGCATCGTAGCTGCCGCTGAACTCCATGAGGCCCAGGGTCCACGGGCGCAGGTTCACATCATCGATCAAGGTTGATGCGAGTAGGAATTCACTCCACGCATAAGTGAAGGCGAATAAAAAGGCGATAGCCAGGGCCGGGGTGGAAAGTGGCAAGAGAATGCGGAAAAACGCTGAGGCAGCCGTGCAACCATCAACGCGTGCAGCCTCTTCAAGGCTTTTCGGCACTGTTTCAAAATAGCCCTTGAGCACCATAATAGAAAAAGGCAGCGTCGTTACGGACATGGCAGTGACTAAGCCGGCATAGGTATTGCCTAGATTCAAGCTCTTGATCACGAGATAGACAGGAATGATCATCAAGGGTCCTGGAATCATTTGCGTCATAAACATGAATCCTTCCGCGAGGCGTTTGCCAGGGAACTCGAATCGCGCGAAAGCATAGGCCGCACTCGCTGCCAAGAATACCCCGATAAACGAAGCCGAAAGGGCTATCATCAGACTGTTATAGATCCATTGCAAAAACAAATGTCTGGTGAACAGGTCCGTATAGTTGGAGTACCAATGACGAATGGTTGGCTGTTCGGAAGCTTTGTCCAAATCCGCAAAAGGATCGTCAGACGCTGCTGCTGCGGGAGCCTGCTCAGGGGCTTTCACTTCGGACCTTGGCTGACCGCTCGATTTGAGAGCTTCGACGATATCGGTTGGCATGATGGCATCGGTGAAAAACTGCAGATAGTCTTTGACCGAGGCTTCACCGCGTGGTGGAAATTGCCGATGTCCTTGGCTCGTGACGGTGTCGGTATTCCGAAAGGAAATCGCAACCACTCGAAAGATTGGGAAAGTGGATATGGCACAAGCAAGTAGAAGAATGAAATGCATCAACGCAAGCTTGGGCACTGAACTGGTGGCGATACGGGCCATGACTATACCCTCGTCGAACTGAGGTGACTGTTGGCTTGGGGGGGAGTCTGTTTCACCTCTGGAACAGGCTTCAGCTTAATCGAATCGGGCTTCTTATCAGCGGTCAAACGAAATTGGATGAACGTGAAGAGGCACAGAATGGCAAAGATCACAAACGAATAGGCGGCAGCGAAACCATATCGATAGTAGGTGAAACTCTGTTTGAATAAATCGGTCACCAAAATATCGGCGCCTTCGTAGCGTCCACCACCCGTCATGAGATAGATGACATTTAAGTTATTAAAGGTCCAGATACCGCCGAGCAGGGCTGCAGGGACCAGAACCGGCCTCAGAAGAGGCATCGTTACGTGGCGGAATTTGCCGAAGGTGCCGGCACCATCGATGGCCGCTGCTTCATACACGCTTTTGGGTATGGACTGCAAAGCGCCCAACGAGTTGATCATCATGAAGGGAATGCCGAGCCAGATGTTGACGATGCAAGCCGCTGCAAAAAGAGCGGAAGGATCAGTGAACCAGCTGCGCGTTTTAAATCCAAACCAAGTCAAAGGCTCGATCACCGTCTGGTCCCATTGGAAGGAGAACAGCTGATTGGTGACGTTGATGAATTGGTTAATGAAGCCCACACTTTCATTGAAATCGGAACGCCACACCAAAACCGCGATCACTTGAGGAATAACCCAGGGCAGAGTCAGAATTGTGCGGTAGACGCCGATGCCTTTAACGCCGGGGGTATTGAGACACAAAGCCAGACTCAATCCCAGACCGACGTGGAAGACCACATTAATCAAGGTCCAAAGGATGGTGCGGATGAGTACGACCACAAAGGATTGTCCGGTGGCGCGATCGCGAAAGACTTCCAAATAGTTCTCGAAACCAAAATTACCAGCAATGGGTGCCTCGCCTTTTTGAATCCAGTCAGAAAAAGTTTTCAAACTGAGGTCGTGAAAGGAGAGATAGAATTCGTAAAACAAGGGATAAAGAAAGAGGAGGGCGATCCCAACAGCCGCGGGTGCCAGGAAAAAAGCTGGTGTGACAAAGCGTCCCTTCAGCCGGTACTTAAAGTACAAGGCCACCAAAATTGGCATAAAGGCGGCAAAGCCGGCGGTCAACCAGGAAGCTCCAGCGGTTTTGAAGAACACACCTAAGCTCACACCGAGTAGAATTTTGGCAGGCACATAGAGCTTATAGCTCCAGACTTTGTAGTTGAGCAGCATATAGCCAAAGGCCACTCCCAACAAAAGTAGGAGTATGAGGCCCAATTTGAGCAACTCAACAATCGCGGGCGTTATCGATAGGTTCATGATTCTGACCCCCCTCAAGGAGTCTGGCGCCTTCGCCAGACCTGCACTGCATAGCTCTTAACTGGCCTTGGCGTCTTTTTTGCCGTCGGCCGATTCACTCTTTTTTACTGGTGTTTGCTGAATGCCTTTCAAGGCTTCATCAGCAGCTTTTTGGCCAGTTTTTACGGCTTGAGCCACCGTTTCTTTGCCAGACAAGGCGCGTTGGATCATGATGCGCATGCCGTCCCAGGCGGCCCGCATTTCTACTTGCGGTGGCATGGGCTGTGCTGTGGCAGCTGCGTTCATGGCGGCGGCTAAAATCGGGTTGGCTTTTACGCTGGCGTCAGCCCGAGCTTCCAAGGTCGATGGAATTTTGTTCAGTTTGTTGGCGATACGTAGCTGAACTTGCATGCTGGTCAGATAGGTGATGAATTTCTGTGTGGCTTCCAATTTTTTGTCTTTGGTGCTGGCATTCACATAAAGGAACAGACCGCCCAACATAGGTGCAATCGGTTTGCCAGTTTCCGAGATCACAGGCAAAGCGGCGATGCCGAGTTTGTCACCAAATTTTTCGTGGAAGGTATTCAGCTCCCAGTCACCGTTGATGTGGAACAGAGCGTTGCCACCGAGGAACATCGATTTTGCACAATCGTAATCACATTCTTTTGGAATGATTTTCTCTTTGTTCTTCAAGTCGACCAGAAACTGCAGTGCTTTCACGGTCTCTGGTGTATCGATGTTGACTTTAGTCTGTTTGCCCTGGACCGACAAAGGCGAGCCGCCAAATCCTGCCTGGAATCCAGCAAACCAGAACGGCTCAGATTGGAAAAAGGCCAGGCCGAATTTATTTTGCTTTTCATTGGTAAAAGCTTTAGCAGCTTTGCACCGCGATGATCGACATGCGACCAGTCGAAGGCAATCGGAGCATTAGGACTGCCTT
>JBGSTF010000333.1:0-13227 GCA_041736645.1 Oligoflexus sp.
CGTTCCCAAATCTATCACTCGAGGTATCTGTCAATTGGCAGATTTCCTAGGCTTTGGGGCTCGCTATGTGTTTGGGCAAACCGATCCGCAACCCTCGGTCTTTATCCATGCTGGCACTCAGTCTTTGGCTCGTTGGCAAGACTACGCGGAATTTATTCAGCAACCATCTGAGTGGACGAAAGTTCGAGGTGGGGCTTCATTCCATTGGCTCGGCGAATCGCTCCGCATCAGTCAGAAGGTGAGCGAAGAGTCCTGGGCTTCGTCGATTGATACTCCGATCCTTATGATGCAAGCTGATCACGAAACTTATGTAGAAAATGAAGCGCAGAATCTCTTTTGCGCGCGGGTCCAGGATTGTCGCAAGATCTTTATGCCTGGGACCCGCCACGAAATCTATCGGGAGCAGGATTCCAGTCGAATTCCTTACATGAACACTGTGCTGGCCTTTTTCGACAAACAGACCCAGCGTCGACAGCAATTCCATATGGCCCGACCTTGATTCCCGTTCTGAGCTCCTGTTGGGCCGTTTTCGGACAGACCACTCGCTGATTTCCGGACACATTGGCTTTATTGATCGGAAAAAAGCCTTCTTTTGGGTCTTTTTGCGCATTAATGACACCGCTGAACGCGGAACGATTTCTGCAAAAGGGTGGCACCTGAGTCACAGCTCAGGTCTCGGTCTTTTTTCACAAGGAGTCTCGTTCATGTCTGCCATCTCTTCCGTATCAGTCCCACTGGATCTTGGTCGGCTGTCTTGGGATGAATCCCAACTGGAAGTTTTGCATCTCGCTCTTATCAATCAAGCAGGGTCCGGAGGAGCAGCGTTTCGCGGACTCTATGAGCTACATAAAAGCCTCTATCGGCACATGTCCTTCGGTTTTATTATGCGACGCACTGGCATTTCCTCGAAAGGCTATCTCTCTCATGTGATGAATGGTGATCGGCGTATGAACCCAAGGTACCAGGCCTCACTTTGCGAAGTTTTCAAACTCACGGGACAAGCCCGGGCAGCCCTGTACTTGCTTTGGCAGCATGATGAAGCTCGACAGCGCGACCGTCGCGCTGCGGAGCTAGCCTCTAAATTCGCCCTCAAAGCTCATGCTGGCCTTCAGAAGGCAATGTAGCTCGGCTTGCCTTCACCGTTGAACAATGCGCCAGGTTTCTGCAATACTGGAGACTCCAGATTCGAAAGGACAGGCGGAATGCAAAACTCTCGCGGGCTTCTCTTGGTCTTTTGCTGCTTTCTGCAAGCCTTCGCCAGCAGCGCTTCGGCGGCTGTTCTTCGCAAGAAATCCGGTCGAGCTATCATCATGGGATTTTCCAAAACCGAATTGCAAACCTTCTCGACCGGCCAGCACATTCTGATTGAAAATTTCGAAAAAAACCAATGGACGGGTCTGATTAAGAAGATCTATCGGGTCAATCGTGTGCGCATCACCCTGATCGAAGATGATTCGGAAGAGATGGAGGTTGGCGAAATCTTTCGCATCAAGCCGGGCGAAGCGCCTCTTTCGCCAGCTAGGCCTGAATTTGATCCTAGCGAATATCCTGGCATTCCCGAAGAATCATCTGGCCCCGATGAGCCAATGCCTCTTGCAGAAGCTAAAGCGTCTCCGACACCCACCATGGTTGAAAGGGCTCCCGAACCTCCTCCCATTCAAGATCGTCTGCTGCTAGGTGCTGGTTTAGTTACACGCTATTATATTGTGCCAGCGGGACGAGCTGAAGGCGATTTGCACGGAACAGGCACGCAAATCCAAGGAACTTATCTCCTCAGCAGCGGCTTTGGGATCAGTCTGGGTTTGCGCAAAGAAAGCCTTGTCTATACAGGGGTCGACCAGTTTTCTGACTACAATGCTTCCATTATCAGCTACTTCGCGGGACTCTCCTACAGTTTGCACTTGTCTCGTTTTTCCTTCACTCTAGGCCTGCGAAAGACCTTGCAGGCCAAAGGCGCAGGCGCACTGGACGATGTTCTGGTTGGAGCTGATCAACAGCCTCTGTCTGTACTGATTCGAGGTGTTGGTGAGATGCAAGAGACGGCTGCCCTGCTGACAATCTCTTATGATTGGGAGTATATCAGCCTGTTTGCCGAAGGCAGTTTAAGCCTAGCCTCTGAACTGAACACCAAATACCGTTGGCAATTGCAGTCCAATGATGCTCAAGGTGGAACAGTGATTCAGGAATATCGAACCAGTAGTTCCTTTAAAATGCAGGTCCAAGGCTTAACTCTTGGCCTGAGTGTCACTCTCTAGAGCATGCTCTTTCATCCGATTCGACTCGCTCATCAATACATTCTTACTCTTTGACGAGCTTTCCTTCCAATTGGTCTTCTGATAATTTCGACACATATTTCATGTGATGATATTTCCTTCGCACTGACTGCTAAAAGCGACAGTTGCTGTTGAACTTAATGCCTCACTGAATTCTGCCGACGCGGAAAGAGGGAGGCCGACTGCAGTGAGATCGGCTCGGGGAGGAATCGTGACCAATTTAGCCAATTCTATAAGACACACGCGTTTCAGAGTCAACAAAGATGGCGAGCTGCTGCTGACTTTGCAGTCAAACTCAGGAGCAACCTATCGCCTGAACGTCCTGAACTGCTCCCTTCTGGGCCTCGGAGCAACTTCAGACTCAGCACTATCAAGCGACGAAGGCTTCTATGAAGGAAGTATTCTGCCACCGGCAAAGCTCACCTGGGCGGATAAATCCGCTTATCTGGGCCGCCTTGTGCTGCGAGCTATTCGAACCGATAAAAACTCTTATTTCTATGGCTTTCAAACCATAGACAATAAAGTTCCTATCGACGGCCAGCTGAGCCAAGTTCTGACAATGAGTGAAAGTGCCTATGAGTTTGAGCTGGATCCTGATAAGTTTAGTCTTGCATCGTTTTTGAGTTCGGAAAGTTCCAACGTCGATCTCTTTGCGCGCTGCCGACAGTTTTCTTTCCTCTATCGAAAATGGAAAGAGACACCGAAATATCAATACCGTTCGATCAGGCTGCCTTCCAAAGGACCTAGGGTGAATCTGGATATGCCGCGCAAGTTTGGTCGAAACGATTATCTCATGCTTTGTTCTAATGATTATTTAGGTCTGTCAGCGCACCCCAAAGTCATAGAAGCCGCCAAGGCTGCCATGGACCTGTACGGCTTCGGTTCTACGGGATCGCCTATGACCACCGGTATGACTCAGATCCATGATGAGTTGGCTCATGAAATCGCTCGTATGTTTGGCAAAGAAAAGGCCATTCTCTTCAATTCAGGGTACACCGCAAACACAGGAATTATTACGGGTTTGACTGCGGAACAGGATCTCATCGTCGCCGACGTACTCACTCATGCTTCGATTCAGGACGGCATGCGCATGAGTGCAGCCACGTCTCGTTTCTATAAACACAATCAACCTAGGCATTTGGAAAAGCTACTGGCGGACGAGAGAAATCAATATGTCGGCTGTCTTGTGGTCACCGAAGGCGTGTTTTCTATGGACGGAGATGTGGCGCCTATCGACCAGATCAGCGCCCTTGCACGAAAATACAATGGTCGCCTCATGGTCGACGAAGCTCACTCCTTTGGGGTCATCGGACCAGGAGGAATGGGGGCAGCGGCCCGCAGTGGAGTCTTGCCTCACGTTGATATCGTGATGGGCACATTCTCGAAAATCTGTGGAGGCATCGGAGCCTTTGCCGCAGGTTCCTCGGAAATGATCGATTGGCTCTACCACTTCGCAAGGGCTCATATCTTTTCGGTTTCCATCCCGCCCAGCACCGCAGCTGCGGCCTTGGCGGCTTTGCGCATTTTTGGGTCGGAAAAAGAATTGATCACCAGTCTTAAGACCAATATTGAGCATTTTGTCACGGGACTTCGTCATCTGGGTTTTTCCATCGATCCGAGGCATGAAAGTGCTGTGATCCCAGTCGTCATCGGCGATGAGAAAAAATTGAGTATCATGAATGCCTATCTGCGCGACGAGGGAATTTTTGCTGTGCCGATCGTCTATCCTGCGGTAAGCCGTAACAGTTGCCGATTCCGCTTCACTCTGATGGCGCAGCATACGCGGTCTGATCTGGATTTTGTCCTCACGACTTTGGAAGCAGCCATGCGCAAAGCCGATTTTAGCCCTGACTCGTTGAATCTTCCTCTGGTGGCCTAGGAGGTCGGAATGAATTTGTCCGAGTTCGCGGTCTCAGCTCTTCTGGGTCTCACTTCTCTCCTGGGAGTGAACTCATTGCCTGCTGATCATGATCAGCAGAAGAGTTGGACTGTCGAGCACAGCTGGCGCGAAAGCGAGGGCGTTTATGCTCTCGAGGCGCAAAGCGAATCGATACCAAAACTTTGCCAGGCGAAGCCAGACGGCTTTGTCGAGTTTCCCGTCGTCATTCATGGAGCGCATGAAGCATTTCTTGACGGTAAGCTCGTGCAGGCCTTTGGCGACCCGAGCTTTCATACGGTTCGCTCATTCTACGGAACGATGATTCTCGCCTGCAAAACCATTCAAAATGGCAAAACTCTGACGTGGAAGGTCTATTCTTCGACGCAGTACTTTGCACGATTGAACTTTTGGCCCCGATTCACCGCTCAATCCCCTAACATAAATTTCTATCAGGAAACCCTGAATGCTGTGGCTGCAGGTGGCCTGTTTATGATCGCCCTGATCAGTCTGTTCGTCTTTTGGGGCCAAGTGCCGCACCTCCTCACCATTTCACTGGTGGGGACCGGAACAGCATTTGCAGCTTACTTTATCTCGACCACTGCGGCTTGGTTCAATCTAGGCCTTTCGATGCTGCATATGCATAAACTGGCTGATTTTTCGCTGTGGATGGGAACCCTGCTTCTTTTCAATACCTTTCGGGTGATTGGTCTGTTCGGTCCTAAAGCCTACGGGGTCTACTGTGCTCATGTCTGTCTTGCGGTCATTGTCATAGCTCTTGGCCAGACCGGTGATGTCATTCAGCTTGGTACAACAATTCCCTTCGGCACCTTTTTTGGCGTCATGGGTCTGGGCTTCATCAACCTCGTTCAAAAAGCTAGGCTGCAGGGATTGCATCGAACCTTCATTCTGCAGATTCTCAGCCTCTGTTCCTTTGTGTTTATTTCGGCCAATGATGTGCTGGTCGTGCTTGGCTTGCTCCATGGTCCGGTATTGCTGTCGGTTGGCGTCCTCGGAGGAGTCGCTTTTCTGGCTTTAGACGTGCACGAAAGAATTGTCGAAGCCTACCGCGAACGCGACTACCTGCGGCATCACTTGGAAGATGAGGTCATTAAGAAAACAGCAGAAATTTCAGCCAAAACAGAGGCCTTGGAAGACGCACTGGATCATCTCCGTCTGGCCCAAGCCGATTTGATTCAGTCATCGAAAATGGCTTCTTTGGGTATGATGGCGGCTGGCATCGCCCATGAAATCAACAATTCCCTCAACTATGTGAATGGTGCTATCACTCCCTTGCGGCGCCTCTTTCAAAAAAGCCCAAACTTCGACCACAGCGAACAAGCCAACAAGCTGTTGAATGTCATGCAAGACGGTCTGCGACTTACCTTTGACATTATGGGCAGTCTGCGCACCTATTCCGGTCTGAATCAGGCAAGTATTAAAGAGCATCGAGTCATTGATCTGATCCGATCGACGATGACCATTCTCAAGAATAGAATTCCGATCGGCGTTCATGTCGAGATCTCCGTCCCTGAAAATTTAGAAGTGACCGTGAATGCAGCGGCGATCAATCAGGTTTTAATGAATCTTATCATCAATGCTTTGGATGCCATTGGTGAACATGGCATCATAGAAATATCCGCCGAAGCTCACAATGAGACCGTCCATCTGCGCATTCATGATAATGGACCAGGAGTTCCGTCGGCTATCAGAGAAAAAGTGTTTGATCCCTTCTTCACCACCAAAGATGTTGGCAAAGGCACTGGCCTTGGGCTGCATATCTCTCGCAAAGAAATTTTGCGTCATGGTGGGTCGCTCTCCTTGGATACCAATACGGATCATGGATCCACCTTCACCATAGCACTACCTAAACAACCGCTGGGAGGCAGTCCCGTATGCAACCAGTGATTGTTTACGTCGATGACGAACCCAACAATCTGACTGTATTCGATGCCACGTGCGCGGCCAGCTGGTCCGTTCACTGCTTTGACAATCCTATGACCGCCCTTACCAAGATGAAGGAACTGCAACCTTGGGTCATCGTCGCGGATCAGCGCATGCCAGGCCTCAAGGGTGTCGAGTTTCTTCACCTCGCTGCGCAGCTGGTGCCCCTCGCTGTTCGCATTATAGTCACTGGATACTCGGATGAAGATTTGGTGATCAGTTCGGTCACCAAAGCTCAGGTTTTTGATTACATCAAAAAACCTTGGGAACCAGAAGCCCTCGAAAAATCCCTGCATAAAGCTGTCGAATATTACCAGGTCAACCGACAAAAGGAAGAGATCCTCGCCGACCTTGCCAATAAAAGGCAGGAATTGGAAAGGCAGAGTCTTGATCTTGAAAAAGCCCGCCTTGAACTGGAACTGGCGCGTCGTCGGGAATCAGAAATGCGTCGCGAGTTGGAGTGCTGGGTGCCGCCCTTTGTCCTTTGGGCCCTGCAAAATCCTCAGCTAAAATTTCCCATCCGTCGGGATCTGGTTGGCATTACCTTTGACATCATCGGATCCAGTCGCATTCATGGCGTCAGTGTCGATGGCAAACCCCTTCGCGCGGCTGTGATTCAGCTGTTTTCTGAATCCATCCTGAGGCACGGCGGTTTTCGTGAATCCCATTCAGGTGATTCCGCCTATGCCCACTTTGGATTGATGGATGGCACACGTGGCTATGGTGAAGGTGCCTTGGCCGCAGCCAGAGAGTTTCGAGTCGCCCTCCGCAGTTTGACCAAGGTTTATCATGTGGAACTTGAATGCGGGATTGCGCTTCATGCGGCCCGCGATGCTGTGGTTGATGTTCATACCGTTCATCTTAAGACACCAGCAGGAGATGTGACGCAAAAGTCTTTTGACACCACCTCCACTGAAATCGATCTCTTGCATCGGATCGAGAAATTGGTTCATCGCCTGCCGGGATCGAATATCATTATGACAGAAAGCTTTGTGGAGCACTTAAACCACAAACCCGAAGAGCTTATCCCCCTCGGCACTCGTCATTTTGCTGGCCAAGCAAGGCCCGTGCGCCTGTTCTTAATCAAGAGCGATCTTCTGAATCTTGAAGAATTGAATATCTTCATCAAAGAAGAATTTTCAACCGAAGTCGCTGGATTCAGCCTTCCCCAACCCTATGCGTCCCGCGGGACGGAGCGAGCCTTAACCTTAGGGCCAAGATATCGAGCCCCGACATCCTATCAACAGTGGGAAGGATCGCTGCTGAGAAATCCCAACCGTTCGCGCTTGCACTCCAACTCGTTTCACCAGCCTCCTCGTGGACCATTGCTGAAAGCCTCTTGATTGAGCTTCACAGCTGATAGATGGATTGGTATTTGTTTGTCAAATAACTGACAAACGAATCAATATGCAGCGGCCCTCCGCACACCTTTTGCACCAACTCGTCCGCCGTGTACTGAGCGCCAGAGGCATGGACCTCTTTGCGGAGCCAAGCAAGCATAGGCTGTAGATTGCCCTGTGCAATGTGTGCTGGAATTGAGGGATCCGACCGCAGCGCAGCCGCATAGAATTGCGCACTCAAAAGATTGCCCACCGTGTAGCCTTGAAAGCTTCCTCCGAGTGGTCCGCCGAACCAATGAACATCCTGCAGCACACCTTGACTCGGGCCTTTCGGTGTCACACCTAAATCTCTCTGATAGCTCTCATTCCAGGCATCGGCCAGATCTTTCACCTGAAGACGCCCTTCCAAGAGCTGACATTCCAGTTCGAATCGAATCATCACATGAATATTGTAAGTGACCTCATCAGCATCGGTGCGTATCAAGGATGCTTCGACTTTATTGATCGCCTTGTAGAAGCTTTCCAGCGAGACCCCCGCCAGCTGCTCGGGAAAGATGCTCTGAAGTTTTGGGAAGTAAGCCTGCCAAAACTCCAAACTCCGTCCAACTAGGTTTTCCCAAAGTCTGGACTGACTTTCATGCACACCTGCTGAAGCTCCGTGAAAGACGGGTGTGTCTTCAAATTTTTTGGCAATACCCTGTTCATACAACGCGTGCCCGACTTCGTGAATCGTGCTGGATAAACATTCAAACAGCATACGCTCTTTGACCCGCGTCGTGATCCGAATATCATCACCACCAACCGATACCATAAAAGGATGCGGAGTTTTGTCGATCCGTCCTCGATTGAAATCATAGCCCATGTCTTTGGCTACTTGCTTGCAAAAGAGTAGCTGCTGCTCTTCCGGGTAAAACTCCGTGAGAAAACTGGTATCAGGACTCGGCTTTTTGCTGATGGATTGAATCAATGGTACCAGGGCCTGCCGAAGCTCGGCAAAGAGCTTGCGAATCCGCTGGGTGCTCATGCCATAATCATAGCGCGAGATCAAAGGATCCATGGGATGCTCATAGCCGGGTTGGCAATCAGCGAGACGCTTAGTCAGCTCAAGGTTTTTTTCCAGATAGGGAATGAGCGCTTTGAAGTCTTCCAAAGGACGGGACTTCGTCCACAAAAGGTAGCCCTCGGTGAAGAGGCTTTGCATCTCAGCTTTCAAGGCCGGGCTCACCCGACTCTCTCTTTCATATTCACGACGGGCCACACGGATAACGCTGGCAGCTTCTGAATCCGGCCCCTGATTTTTTTCAAAACCCTTCAATGACTCAAGCAATTGTCCCAATTCGGGATCACAAGCCTTTTGCTGAATAAGTTTCGCTAAAGTTGCCAGGACTTTGCCCCGCGATTCACCAGCATGGGCCGGCAGGTAGGTCGCCTGGTCCCAGTAAAGCAGGCCGTCTATTTTTCCAAGGCCCTGCAGATCGCTCAGTTTTTCCCGAAGACTTTGATAAGCCATATTCTGTTCCATGCTGCGCTCCCTCTATCGCCAGTAAACCTGGGCCCCCTGCGTTTGGGGGCCTGAGCAAATAAGTCTTTATCTTACTCAAACAGGATGAGAGCGGTAGCCGTTATTTGCAGCGCCATCCCCTTCGTTTCTGATGATCGAAAGCATCCAAGCCAGGGCATACTCAAATGGCACAGATATCATGTCAAATAAACCGCCCAAGTTACAAAAACCTCCGAACCCTCGCCAGCGTAGGGTTTTCCAACCCAGCTGTAGCCTTTTCCGCGGTAAATCGGGGTTCTTTCGGAAAGCACTGTCAAAGGTCCCCAGAGCCTCATGCTAGGATGGCCTCAGATCAAGAAAAAGGCTAAGACATGGAATCGTCACTGTTTAAAGAAATCCTGAAAGCTCGCGTCTATGATGTCGCTCGTCACACCCCGCTCGACGCTGCCCCCCAATTGTCTGCGGCCTGGGGCAATCATATTTTTATTAAACGCGAAGACTTGCAGCCGATTTTTTCCTTTAAAATTCGTGGCGCTTATAACCGCATTGCAGCCATTCCACCCGATCAAAGACAAAAAGGCGTCATCTGCGCATCAGCCGGCAACCATGGCCAAGGTGTAGCGCTTTCAGCTCGTATGCTCGGTATTCCGGCCTGGGTTGTCATGCCCACGACCACTCCCGACATCAAGATTAAATCAGTGGCTCGCTTCGGAGCAGAAATCGTCTTGGCTGGCGATCACTATTCACAAGCCTACGAACATAGCCTCACTCTCATGGAGCAGTTAGGGGCCCAGATGATTCATCCCTTCGATGATCCCTTGGTCATCGCTGGGCAAGGCACGGTCGGCAAAGAGATCGTCGAATCCGCACCAGCCATCGATTGTATCTTTGTTCCTGTGGGCGGCGGAGGACTTCTCGCTGGATTGGCAATCTACATTAAAACTCTCCATCCTCATGTCAAAATTTATGGTGTGGAACCTTGTGATAGCGACGCCATGGCTCGTTCCATCGAACATGAGCAGCGCATAGTCTTGGATCAAGTCGGTGTCTTCGCCGACGGAGTCGCGGTGAAGCAGGTCGGTTCCCATACCTTTGCCATTGCACAAAAGTATGTCGATGGCTTTATTCAGGTCTCAACCGATGAAATCTGTTCAGCGATCCAGGATATCTATAGTGAAACACGCACGATTGTTGAACCGGCGGGAGCCCTGTCATGGGCCGGTGCCAAGTCGCATATTCGGAGCACCGGCATCAAAGGGCAGCATATCGTGACGATCAATTCCGGCGCTAATATGAATTTTCAGCGCTTGCAGTTTGTCGCGGAACGCGCCATGACCGGGGCTGGTCGTGAATGCCTGCTGGCCATTCGCTTGCTCGAGCGGCCTGGTGCTCTGAAAGAATTTTGTTCCACTGTGCTGGTTGACAAAGCCATCACGGAATTTAACTACCGAACCAACGGCACTCCCGAGGCCTACATTTTCTTGGGCTTAGCCGTCCATGATCTCAGCGATCATGAACGGCTCGTCGCACGCCTGCGCGAGCAATCCTATAAGGTCGAGGACCTGACCGAAAATGAATTGGCCAAAGAACACGTCAGGCACATGGTCGGTGGGCGTGCCCCGCAAGCGATTGAGGAAGAGCTCTATAGCTTTGTATTTCCCGAGCGCCCCGGAGCACTGTCCGATTTTCTGGCCGTCATTAGCGATCGCTGGAACATCTCGCTGTTTCACTACCGCTCGCATGGTGCTGACTATGGCCGCGTGCTGATAGCTTTTGAAATCAGAGACCATCAACGTCAGGAATTTGAATCGCACCTGCGGCGGATCAACTATCCCTTCAGCCGGGAAACAGAAAACCCGGCCTATACACTGCTGCTCTGATGTTGGTGGATTTAGGTTTAGGGAAGCAGCAGTTTAATCGCCTCCTGAATACGGATCAAGCCGCATTGGGAGCGATTTTCAAGGCCTTTGCGCTCAGCGCTTTGACATAACACTTGATCCACAGCCTCAATCTGCTGCCCGGGCAATTGCTGAGGATGCAAAGCCCGATAGACACCAAGCACAAATGCAAAACTTGCTGCAGCGATGGGTGAGGCCATACTGGTTCCCGACTTTTCACCTAATCCTCCACCGATCACGGTACTGATGATGGCGTCGCCGGGGGCCAAAAACCGCACTGAATTTCGCCCAAAGTTGCTGAAACTTGCTAGTTGATTGCTCTGGCCTGTGGCTGCAATCGAACGCACACCAGGATAAGTTTTGGGTACTTCCGGATTCTTGTCAGTATCGACCTTATCGTTGCCTGCTGAAGAAAACACGACAAGACCTCGATCCTTCAACGCTGCAAATGAATCTCGCAAAGCCTGAGTGTCAGATCCCCCACCCCAACTGCAGTTCACCACTTCAGCACCATTATCGGCGGCATAGAGCAGGCCGCGAGCCAAATCAATGCTATTGCTCTTACCCGATCGATCCAAGGCTCGAACAACTGTCAAACGCACATTGGGCGCCGGGTTTCGTAGCTCAGAATCCGAAGACTGAGCCGCCAGGAGTCCAGCGACATGTGTGCCGTGACCAAATTCATCCTGAGGATCGGCATCCTCTTCGACAAAGTCATAGCCAAACGTATCATCAACAAATCCATTGTTGTCGTCATCCAAGCCGTTGCCTGCAATCTCTGCCACTCTTCGATCAAGCTGCCTTTGCAGCAAAGGATGCTCTGTATCAATGCCACTGTCGATCACCGCAACATGGATTGGCACCGGGCTGATTCCGGCCTTTTTCACCAAATCTTGTGCCTCTCGCGCGCCCGTGCGATCCAACCACCAAAGGTCGGTCACAACGGATAGTGAGGCGGCTGGCATCAATACAGAAATTTCCACAGCAGCTTCCCAAGCCAACCATTCCTTAGGTCGTGGTGATGGGAGTTCACCTCTCCATTCCATCATTTCGCTAGTACGAGCCAATGCTTGTTGGGAAGAGGTAGGGATCTGAATGGAAAGGAGAGGCCGATCTGCACCGGTACGAGGTTTTCGCCAGATCATCCATCGCTGGGGAACTGCTGATCTATCGTCCGTCGAGCTGAGGGTCGGTAAACCCGGCAAGACGCCTCGATCACCATCATCCCAACCGAGATAAATAAAGGCTCCAGTCTGAGCACTGTGGGCGATGGCAACTCCACCCGATCCGTTCAAGACAGACAAGGGGATTTTCAATCGAACAAATTGCTGACCGCGCCCCAGATAATGCCCCCAATAGCCGCTGATGACCCAACTATCGTCGGCTGCTAGAGACAGGCCGCAGACTTGATTATCTTCGCAAGGATTAACTGGCAGCCGCTGTTTGGGCTCTAAACGAATGCCGTCGGCAGTTGGCGCGATCTTAGCCAAAAGGTTGCCATCGGCTTCGGCTTTGAGGACGAGGTGATCGTTACCAACAAAGCGCGCGTCTGAACTGAAACTACCAAGTCCATGCAACCAAACATCGGACGCTTGCCACTGTCCTTGCTTGAAAAAAATCGATGCGGCTTGGCCCTTAGCATTCACCAGTAAAAAATTGTCCGCTGCCACCAGCAGCTCAGCACCTACGAAATTGCCCTTAAGAGATACGCGAAATTTTCTGTTGATGAGAAGCACTGATGAGTCGACAAAAAACTCGGCAAACTGCCCGTCTTTTCTCATGCTGCAATGCCGTCGTCCATTGGGCGCTGCCCCCCAAGTATCAGCATCCCGCCAAAGGCCGGCAGGGGCGGCAGGACTGCGTTGATTGTCATACAAAAGGCTCTGCTGCTCGCTGCAGGCGATCGCGGCAGCGGCAGAAGGCGCCCGATCGGTCGCTTCAGCGATTCCTCCACTGAAACGTTGTTTGATTGAAGGACTAGTTTTCCAGCGAAGAGCAGCGGCGCGCTCCTCTTGGTTGTCCTGCCAGTAAACGAGACCTTTTAAATCGCCCAGGGTCAATCGATCCCCACGGACATTGCTTACAGCAAAAGGATAGGAGCCAGGGCTATTGACCGGACCAGCTTCTGCTCTCGGCATACCAGTCCCAAAGATGCACAACGAAACAAGGCCTAAACCCAACCAACGACGAACCCTTCGCATCGCTTCGCTCCTTTATGAAAAGGGGTCTGCTCAGCAAACAGCAATTTGGATCCGGACGCTATGCAATTATTCGCAAGAGCAAAGACCGAAAAACGTCGCTCGCCAAGAGTCCCGCCGACCAGTCCTTTATTTACTGGACAAAGAGCTTTGAAAGGCATTATGGGTTAAAGATTGATCGCCCCCATTTGAAGGAT
>JBGSTF010000014.1:0-29124 GCA_041736645.1 Oligoflexus sp.
CTCTCCTCCAGGCATTTTCACTACCGATGCAATCTTGGCTATCGATTCCGCCGTCGCTCGGGACAGGGTTTTGATCTCCTCAGCCCGACCTTCAGCTTCATTGATCTGTCTTTGCATCTCGCCTTCAGAAAGGTTGATCATTTCGCGCTTTTTACCTTCAGAAAGATTGATCTTAGCCTGCTTGTCGCCTTCACTCTTGGCCAAGATCGCCCGTCGATTACGCTCGGCTGTCACCTGCTTTTCCATCGAAACGCGAACACTTTCAGGCGGGCGCAGGTCCTTGATCTCGTAACGGTGCACGCGGATGCCCCAGGCCTGACCAGCTTCATCTAAAACGTTAACGGCTTTACCTGAAATGGTCGAACGTTCTTCGAAAGTCTTATCCAAATCCAGCGTCCCGATCACAGCCCTTGTTGTTGTCTGGGCTAACTGGACCGCAGCATAGCGATAGTTGGTAACGCCATAGCAAGCCTTGGTCGGATCGGTGACAGAAAGATAAATGACTCCATCCACAGTCACGTGGACCTCATCTTTGGAAAAGCATTCTTGCGGCGGAACTTCGATTGCTTCTTCACGCAAATCCACTTTAAAAGGGATCTTATCGATGAAGGGAATGGTGGTATGAAAGCCAGGCCCGAGTGTCCGGTGATAGCGTCCCAAACGTTCGACTATATAAGCTGTTTGCGTCGGGACCAACCTGATGGATCCGATCAGTTTAAATATAATAATGGCAAAAACGGAACCCCAGAATAACAAATTCAGTACTGATAAAAAATCCACGACTTACCTCTTATTGAGTTGGGTGCTAAGCTGGTTGACGCCCTCAAAGATACCTTTGACTTGAGCCATTTCCGCCGGCAAAACCGAGACTTCGGCATTTTTCAAAATATGACCCAATTCGTCGACAAACAGTTCGATCAGCTTCAATTTCAACGCCGTCGATCCGCCAGGCAGATTTACCGACTCGGCAACCATAGCCATACCCTCGGCCGTGGCACTGGCTATCAAACTGATCTTTTGACCTTTGCCTTTGGCCTCATTGATCTGCTTTTGCTTTTCACCTTCCGAGATATTGATCGCATACTGGCGTTCGCCTTCGGATAGGTTGATACGGGATTCTTTTTCCGCTGTTGCCAGAGTAATTTCTGCGCGCTTTTCTCGCTCCGCTTCCATTTGCTTTTCCAGCGTTGTCACCACATGGGTCGAGGGAACGATATTCATGACCTCATAACGCAAGACTTTAATTCCCCAGGTTTTGGATGCAGCATCAATTTCCTCAACAATTTTATCATTGAGAGATTCACGCTCGGAAAAGGTTTCACTTAAGGTCAATCGACCTACTTCGGAACGCATGGTGGTTTGCGCAAGATTGATGGCAGCCAGCCGATAATCGGCAATTCCATAACTGGCAAGGTTTGGATCGACAATTTTCAGATAGACCAAGCCATCCACTTCGATTTGAATATTGTCCCGCGAAATACAGCTTTGCGGGGGAATATCCAAAACCTGTTCCCGAGTCTCATGGCGATACGCTACTCGATCTACCAGCGGCACCAGGATATGCAAGCCCGGTTGTCCGACTTTCAAAAACTTGCCGAGACGCTCGATGACAACTGCCTCTCGCATCGGCACGATGAGGACCGTCAGAAAGACAAAGCTGAGAAAAATAATAGCGAGCACGGTTAAAACTGTCATGGTGTTTGATTTCCTTTCATAAGCGATTGCACAATCCAACGCTGACCGGATCGAGAAACGATCAAAGCTTTTTCTCCTTTTTGAATAGACTCATCACTTGCCGCTTCCCAGGTGCTCTGCCGAAAACGGACCCGACCGGGTTTCGATGGGGTTATGTCCTGAATGACTTCTACTAGGGCCCCAATGGCCTGTTGATCTTCATCAACAATGGCAATACTGCTATCTCCTGGAAACATCTTTAAAAATAGGCTCCGGATGACCGAAACTAAAAAGATGGATATGACAAAGAACGCGGTGAAAGCATGGACCCATCCTTCTATCCATCCCAAGTAAAGGCCTAGAGCAACAAGTGCCGCCCCAATCCCAATAAAACTCAAAACAGCTCCAGGAATCACAAATTCCAGCAGGAAGCACAACACTGCTAGCGCAATCCATAGAGTGAGCTGATTCATCGCTATCTTTCTCCTTTCCTCAAATTCTTAACGTGGCTGTTGCATAATCTTGTTCTTAATGTAGTCATACGAACTTTTTTTAAACTCGATATTTTCTCCCACGGCTTCGATATAGGACAGTTCGAGGTGATTGATATCTCCATCGCTGAGCGAGACGATAAAAAGGATCCAAATGAGCAAGTGTTTCAGCGCTTCTTTGGGAAATTTTTTGTCGATTCCCTTGCCAAAATACTGGGTTTCAAAAGCTCGCAATAGACTGAGCTTTTCACGTTCATCAAAGTCCATGGCAGCATACTGCAAAAGAACATCGCGAACTTTCTTCTCTTCCACTTTGATCGTATGATCGACAGCAATCATGGAATTCACGTAGCGACATAACTCAATAAAATATTCCCGTCGCTGCACTTCAGTGAGTTTTTCCAAGAGCAAATGCAAAACAGGCAGGGATCCCTGCATATTTTCGATGCCAACTTCAGCAATAAGAATCGGATCCTGGCGCATCCTCTGAATCAGATCCTGCATGTGCTGAGAAACCATGCCCAGTTGAGCCAAAGGCCCCATGAGCGAACCCAGAATATGACTGTCCATTTTGGGGTCTTCCTGAAATAACTCGTCGAAGCGTGCTCCGTACAGCTGCAGAAGCTGCCAGGTTGCTTCAAGACTTATTTTCAATCGAGCTTTTTCATAATCATAAAGGCTGCCCTGACGCCAATTCAGACGGGTTTCTACCATTTTTTGCGTCAGACCCGTCTTCTTGCGGAGGGCTGCCAATCTTTCCAACACCAAGGGTTCATTGAAGACTTCGTCTTGAGCCATGACGACCTCCATCTGGGTTCGATACATAGAACGGAATCTTCGCCGATATATTGCACCGACAACGTAACACATTTTTCATGCTAATGATTTTATACGAGAATTATTCTGAAGGGGCGACAAGCTTTGTGGAATCGGCGCAAAATTCCAGCCCTATTGACGCGCTCTGAGCGATCGCTAAGAACCCAGCTTCCTGATGACCCACAAAACCAATGACAAGAGAAGGCTCAGGGCCAAACAAGTTCCCAGGGGAATATAGAAACTCGTTTGCCCTCTTTTGAATACAATGTCACCTGGCAATTGACCCAAACCCCAGCGACCGCCAAAATGCCAAAGCACAGCCATCAACATAAGACTGAGGCCAAGACTAAAAAGCAGGCGCGGCATCTCAAGCTCCTTTATCCCTAGAGACGAAGCAAAGCGGCTTCGCCCGCATTGACTTCGGCTAATTTCTGCAACTGAGACCAAGCTTCTTCAGCCACAGACGCTTCAAGCAATTGAGGTCTGTCCCGCACGACCATAACCGCCGCGGCTTGACCCTGAGGGTAGGTCCTCTCGGGTTCGCCTGGCAGGTAAAAGCCTAGCACCGGAATAGCCAAAGCTGTAGCGATGTGTAAAGGCCCAGAGTCATGGCCGATGAAGGCTCGCGCGTGACTGATGAGCCAAGCGATCGTCGCCAGATCCTGAGCCCAATCATCAGCAAAGTATGAGTGTTCCAAAGCCAAAGGATAGCTTCGAACTTCGGCCAATTCCTTGGGAGTTCCCAGCCATAGAATTGATAAGCCTTGATCGTTAATCTTACGCGCAAGCCCTGCGATCAGTTCCAGCGGGGCGCAACGATCACGACGGCCAGCAAAAGCATGAATGCAGACAAAGGCCCGTCTTTGCAATACTTCAGGCAGCTGCAAAGCAGGAAGACGATTATGATCCAAGCGAACTCGCGGCGCAGCGCCAGCTGGCAGAAAATCCTGAAAACTTTGCAATAGGCTCTGCACAACGGGTTTGCTGCGACTAGGAGCCGCTACGCTGGTGGACAGGAATGAGCGATTTTTCC
Organism: Oligoflexus sp.; assembly: GCA_041736645.1. Lineage (GTDB taxonomy): Bacteria > Bdellovibrionota_B > Oligoflexia > Oligoflexales > Oligoflexaceae > Oligoflexus. Next base: position 4,015 of record JBGSTF010000014.1, read on the forward strand.
GACCGCGAAGTCCGACCCGTATGGGAATCCCAGCCAAGCGAATGAACATCGCCGTCTTCCAACAGCTGGAGGGAATCAAAGCACAATCGATATGACTCTTCCGAATCGTTCTCAAGGCACGAACAAAATGTCGCCAAGAACCCTTGGATCGACCGGGAGCGCGATCCCAAAAAGGATCCGCTGCAAACACGTGTTGAACGCCGGGTAGCAGATGGCCCAGCCGCGCGGTATAGTCTTTACACCAAAGTGAAAGTTCAATATTGGGATCTGCATGCAGGGCCTCAGCCAAAGCTGAGGTAAACACGAGATCGCCCACATTATCCAAGCAGACCAGCAGTACCTTACGCATGCACTTATTATCCTTTGTCGACCATCATCTGGGACCCGCAGAAGGATCGAGCAAATAGGGCAAGGAAGCAATCAATTTCCGTCTTGCCAGCATAACCCAGCCCGTCAGAATTAAAATCATGAGAGTCAATATCCACGGGTTTTGCTGCAGCAAAAGCCAAGCATAAATCCCACTCAGGAGTAAGATCCCCAAACTACCGAGCAAGGGAGGTCGATATTCCCTTCGCCTCAGCTGCAGCTTATAAGCAAAGACGGCTGCCCCCGCCATAATCAAAGTGAAGAGCCCGAGTCCCCAATAAAGCCCTAGTATTTTCCCGGTCAAGAGCGGAAGTGATCCTTTTGACTGCAAGTTGGCCATTCCCAGAACGCAGGAAGCATACACCGCAGCAAGGCCAAACCACAGCAACAATCGTAACTGAATCAGCCGATGCAAGGGATAGGGAAAGGTGAAGAGCAACCAAATACCTGGACCTTCACTGTGAAGAATCTGCGGGACCGCTCCGAGCAAAAAGAAAATTCCCGCCATGAAGGCCAAAGGTATGAACAGGGTTGGATCCTGCTCCCACGCTCCGTGAACGGCGCTCCACCCTGAGAGTGGCAGCAACGAAAGGAGCCAGGGCGTGACGAGCATTTGCAAGAGAAAATGCTGATCACGACTGAGCAGCAGAAGGTCACGGCGAACCCAAGGATGAAGTTTCAGCCATAACGGTGAAACGAGAGTCATCAACTTCGAGCTAGGTTTGACACTGTTTCCTTCGTGATGCTCCTTTGATTCGCAGCCCTTTTTAAACATCTGGGCCGCCCAGAGAAAACATAGCACGTGAATAAAAGTCACCGAGAACAGGAGCCAGACGGCTGCCTGAAAACCTGCCCAACGCTCGCGAAGCAGACCCAGCGACAGGGCGAAAGCAAAAGGGGTCCGATCCAGAAACGAGCCAAAGTTCAGAACTAACTTGCGACTCCAGTCAGACTCATGACTCATACTTTGCAGACTCATAGTCAGCAGAATAGCTCCGAACACGCCCAAAATAGCCCGCATTCGCCGCAGGCTTAGGGGATGGAGCTTTTGTCTTAACCATAGCTCAAGACAGAGGCGCGGGGCGGTGATCGATGCTTGCAAAAGCAGCAACACACAAAAACCGAACAAGGGCGCGAGACCCCAAGACCAACCCCGCAGGCCGGCGAGCATGGTAAGGAAAGGCCAAATCAAAAGTGCCATCCAATGCGGTGTCACACTCTCTACTACGCAACGCTGCATGAATAGCGGTAAAGGGGCAATGGCCTGTTGATCAAACCAAGCCCATTCTGTTTCATCTGTAGCGCCTTTCCATCGCCCCAATCTGAGCAAAAAGGCGCTCAAGAGAGTGCAGGCAAGAAACACTGTCATAAATCGTGCGCCCTGATCTGGAACATCTTCATAGCGAGTGAAGCGCAAGAGATCACTCGAAGCTAAAACTTGATCATCCAACAGCGCCGACCGCACCTGAGTTGGATCGAGTTGACGTTGGATATAGCTCGCCGTAACAATGTGCGTGCCCAGAAGAGTGAGTGCGAGGAGCACGAGGCGGACTGAAAAACCCCAGGCCTGCTTCATAGCGAAAGTTCTGGAGAGTCCGCTGAGCTCCCGGCCCGGATGATGCCAAAGGCAGACCGTCGCATGCTTCAAGCGGCAGACATGCAAGCGACAAAGGATAAAAAAGATTTTCCACCAGCTGTTTGCTTTATCCATGAACGTTAGGCTTTTCAGCGGTGAGTTCAAGAAATTTCTCTTCCAAATTTCGCCGCCCAGGTCCTTGCCCTTGCAAAGATAGGGGCGTGCCTAAAGCGACCAGTTGGCCTTGGTGCAAAATACCCAGACGGTGGCAAAGCTTTTCCGCCAGATCGAGCAAATGAGTCGAGAGAAAAACGGTTCGGCCCGAAGCGGCAAAACTCAGGATCAACTCTCTCACCTTCACTGCTGAACGAGGATCGAGACCATTGGTGGGCTCGTCCAAAATCAGCAGAATTGGATCATGGATCAAGGCGCAGGCTAAACCGAGACGCTTTTTCATACCTGTCGAATAGTTGTTGGCGAATTCATCCTCCGCGTCATGCAATCCAAGGATCGTCATCAACTCCTTGGCCTTTCGATCTGCCTCAGGCGGAGGCAAGCCATGCATTTCACCCACAAAACGAAGCAACTCCCGTCCTCGCAGGTAGTCTAAAAAGCTAGGATTATCAGGTAGATACCCGACTCGAGATTTGACCGCAACTCGGTCTTTTTGAGTATCAAGACCGTCAATCGAGGCTCGCCCCGAACTGGGCACCAAGAGTCCCATCAGCATCTTGATCGTGCTGGTCTTGCCGGCGCCATTCGGCCCTAGGAAACCGAAAATTTCCCCCCGCTGGACCTCCAGCGTCAAACCTTTGACGGCCTGAAACTGACCGTAATCTTTCGATAAATTATCACAAATCAGCACACTTTCCCCCGCTTCCGCCTTGGCTCCTCTTGGCCGAATTCATGATCTGAGCTGCTGGCAAACTGCCATGACTGGGTGAAAGTTTCCAGTCTCTTGAAACACTTTTGCCCAGTTGCCTTGATCCCTTGAGTTGCAGGGAAAACCTGCCGATGGTGGTTTTAAGTAAAGTAGGCATTAGAGTGAGGGCAACGCGATGTCGATCGTCGTCATCGATCCAAATCGACACGAACTAGAAAGCTCGGCGGCCATGCTGGGTCGTTGGGGCTATAACCAAACGATCCTTTGCGCCAGTCTAGAAGAAGCACAAGACGTTTTGGGTTTGGGAGAGCAAGCTCTGCGCACCGTTTTTGGTCTTGAACTTATTCTCATCGATATATCGCAAGGTGATACCTTTGCACAATTTGTGGATCGCATCCGCAGCATGCTCTTCTATCAAGACATTCCGATCCTCGCCATGGCTGACGGTTCCCGAGGTGAGAAGATGCCTCTGGCTTTTGCTTTTGGTGCGACTGATTTCGTCAGCAAGCCAATCGAAGAATACGAACTCAGGGCTCGCGTGCGCTCATGTCTTAGACTGAAATTTGAAATCGATCGCCGGAAAGCTCGCGAACGAGAATTGCTGGAAGCAACCCACCAGCTTTCTGATCTTAATCAAATCCTTACCAAAATGTCACTGCTCGATAGTCTGACGGCCATACCCAACCGTCGATGCTTTGATGAAAGTTTGGAACAGGAATGGAAAAGAGCCTACCGCAATGGTGGAAATCTGGCTCTGATCCTCTGCGATATTGATTACTTCAAGCAGTATAATGATACCTATGGCCATCAACGGGGCGATCATTGTCTGCAGAGGGTTGCCCAAACAGTAAAATCAGCACTGAAAAGGCCAGGCGATTTGGTTGCGCGTTATGGTGGGGAGGAATTCGCCATTATTTTGCCCCACACCAATGCTCTGCAGGCAGCAAATATTTGCAATAATATCCGCGCCGCTATCCGTGATATCGGCATCGATCATTCGGGGTCAACCGTCAGCCCCTTCGTCACGCTCAGTATGGGAGTGGCTTCCACGGAACCCTCTGTCACTAAGATGACCACCGAATCGCTACTGGCTCAATCCGATGCAGCTCTGTATGTAGCCAAACAGCATGGACGAGATCAGTTTCAGATAGCCCGAGAACCTTCGGATAAGAGTGTAGGCTGAACCAACCCCGCACTTCAAATTCAGCTAGAATTCTAAACTCTTATTAAACAGAAAGGGTTGGACGCTCCCGCCAAGTTTCTCAGCATGAAACCCAGTATTTATGCCTAAAATTGGCCAAATCTACCAATTGACCTGAAGTGGGTACAAAAGTCCCTACAGTTTTCCATTCTTTTTACGAAGAATTCCAGGCGAGTGTCCGATCCTTCACTTTGAAGGAATGGGCCTAGTTCAAAGCTGGAGTCGACTGCGATGAAATCAAATATAACCTATGTCCCCTATGAGGGTGATCCCTTCGCCAAGTCCGGTGAGTTGAGCCACCTAGCTCCCTCGACTGAACCACAGCGGGAGATATGGGGAGCATTACTCATCAACCCCGAGGCAAACCTAGCCTACAACGAATCGATTGCCATGACTCTCAAAGGATCCTTGGACCGCACCCACTTAAAGAGCGCGGTGCTATCCCTCTATGCGAGGCATGAAGCGCTCCGAATCAGTTTCAGTGCTGACGGTTTGAGCCAGTGCGTGCATAAAAGTCCGAGTGTGGACTATAAATGCATTGACCTGCGCGACATCAGTCAGCAGGAGCTGGTCATCGCTTCGGAACAGGCGCGCGAGACCACGGAACCCTTCGATCTCTTGAACGGACCATTGATTCGCTTTCGCCTTCTTATTCTTACCAATCAAAGCCATATCCTGCTCATCACAGGGCACCACATCATTCTTGATGGATGGTCGCTGGCGGTTTTGGTGAAAGATATCTTTGATAGCTACAGAGCTCTGGCCCAAAACCAAGCTTTTTTGAAGCCCGCGCCTCCCAGTCTTAGCCAGTATGCTGTAGAGCGAGCCTCGGAAACAACGGATAAGGACTTGCTGTATTGGGTGCAAAAATTTCAGACTGTACCGAGTATGGATCTCCCGACACGAGGCACTCGACCAGCACAGAGAACATTTCGTTCCGGAGTCTATTTTAAATCCTTCGATCTCGAGTTGATTCTTACTCTGAAGAAAGAGGCTCGGAAAAACAAATCTTCCTTCGTTAACTTTGTTCTGTCAGCCTTTTCATTAACTCTCAGCCAGCTCACAGGCCAGAAGGACCTTGTCATTGGCCTCCCTGCGGCTGGACAGGCTATTTTCTCTCAAGCAGAGCTGGTAGGCCACTGCGTTCATCTGCTCCCTCTGCGCTACAAAGTCGATTCAAAACTGAGCTGGCTAGCTTACCTGGAACAGTGCCGAAAGCAATTTCTGGAAGACTGGGAGCACAATCAAATCACTTTCGGTTCTCTTTTGCAGAAGCTCAATATTGCTCGCGATCCAAGCCGCATACCGCTGGTTCCTGTGGTGTTCAATATCGACACGAAAATTCCCAAACGAGATCTGAGCCTGGATCTCTTGGAAGTCGACTATACCATCAATCCAAGACAATTCGAGTCCTTCGAAATGTTTATCAACTGCGTAGACAGTGAAGGCGTGTTCGAAGTTTGCTGCCAGTACAACTCAGACCTCTTCGCCCCAGAGAATATTGATACTATATTCAGCGGCATGGAACGCCTCTTTCGGCAGATTGCAGCAACTCCCCATGTATCCTTGCAGGAGCTCAGCATCACTGATGAAGAGGCCATAGCCCAGGTCAATGACAATCCAGGCAGCTTTGATATCAATCAAACTTTCATTGAACACTTTAAAAAGCAGGCTCATCTGAGTCCCGATGCTCCAGCTCTTCTCAATGATCAAGAAAGGCTCAGCTATTCCGCTCTGGATCAGCGTAGCCAAGCCATGTCTCACCTGCTGCTCGCGGCTGGTGTACGTCCAGGTGATCTTGTCGGAGTTTGCCTTCCTCGCCAGCACGAACTCATCGTTACTCTGCTGGCGATTATGAAAATTGGTGCCGCTTACGTGCCCTTGGATCCAAGTTTTCCTGGAGTCAGGCTCAAAATGATCGTTGAAGATGCCGGACTTAAATTTGCCGTTGTCGAAAGCTCGACTCGGGATTTGATTCCCACCCTTCCTTGCATGATCGATAGCGCAAGATTGGACCAAAATTCTGGCCCAGAATCGACTCTGGAGTTGCCCAAGCTGCCTCCAGACAAGGATAGACTCGCCTATGTTATGTTTACTTCGGGATCTACCGGTCGCCCCAAAGGCGTGATGATCACTCAGCGCGCGATGTATAACTTTCTTAGAGGCATGGCCGACACCGTTGGCTTTGATAGCAGCCATCGACTGCTCGCCGTGACAACCGCGAGTTTTGATATATCGGTTCTGGAATTTTTTATGCCACTCTTGACCGGAGCTTGCCTTGTTCTCGCGAGTGCTCAGGACGTTAAAGATGGCTATCGACTCTGCGAGCTGATGCAACGCTACCAAGTGAATATACTCCAAGCAACTCCTTCGGGATGGAAAATCATTCTTATGGCAGGTTTCAAACCTCAGCCAGGATTTGTTGCCATCTGCGGTGGGGAAGCTTTTCCACGCAGCTTGGCAGAAGATCTCTTAAGTCGAAATATTGTGGTTTGGAATGCTTATGGACCAACGGAGGCCACAGTATGGGCCAGTGTCCAACAAATTGAGGATGCTAAAGCCCCTATCCTGGTCGGCAAGGTTTTGCCCAACTATGAAGCTTGGGTTGTCGATGAGGAAGGTCGCTCCCTCCCCTTCGGCTGCAAAGGCGAATTGGCCTTGGGTGGCGTGGGATTAGCCGTTGGCTACTATGGGCGTCCCGATCTAACTGCGGAACGATTCTTCTTCGATCCTAAGGGACGTCGGCTTTATCGAACGGGAGATATTGCCCGACTACTATCTGATGGAAGTCTGGAACTTTTTGGTCGCAATGATGCTCAAGTCAAAGTTCGCGGATTTCGGATAGAACTTGATGAGATTAAATTGGCCTTGGAATCGCTGCCTGGAGTGCGCGAGGCTATAGTTCTAGTTAAAGAACAAGCCGGTGACAATACCTTGGTGGCCTATGCAAGGGTCGCCGATTCGGGGCACTCCGAAAAAGACATTCTCGAGAAATTGCGCCCCCTCCTGCCACTCTATATGCTCCCCCAAACGCTGGTCGCTTTGGATAGCTTTCCGCTTCTGCCCAATGGCAAGATCGATCGCAAGGCTTTGCCCGATCCAGTCAGTTTCAAGACTTCAAGTTCCAGTCAGGAGTTTATTGCCAACACCCAGGCGGAAAAATCTCTGCTAAACTTTTGGCTGTCGACTCTCAAAATATCGAGTGCTAAAAGCGACGACGACTTCTTCATTCAGGGTGGACACTCATTGCTGGCTATGCAATTGCTGGCGAATCTGAATCAGGATTTGGGCACCGACCTTCGCATCCATCACCTTTTTCAGCAACCGACTTTGGCCGGTTTAGCCAAGCTCCTTGCTTCCATAAAAGTTGGCGGACAATCAGCACCCATTTTGCAGAGGTCCGCCAACGATCAAAGACTGTCTTTATCACAAAAACGCATGTGGTTTGTCGAAAGGGCCGAAGAAAAAACCAAGGTCCATAACCTTCCTGGCGCTTGGCGCATGCGCGGGCCTTATGTCCATGAGCGCTTTCAGGCTGCTTTTGACCTCATCATGCAACGCCACGACGCCCTTCGCATGACCATTGTCACGGTGGAAAGTGAAGCCAAGCAAGTCATTCACAGTCAGTCATTCACCCTAAAACTGCTCGATCTCAGTGCCGAACAAGATCCGCTGAGCCGCTGCCAGGCATTGATGGCAGAAGCTGCCGACACCCACATTCCGATAGACCAATTCCCCCTCTTCATTGCCCAAGTCTATCGTTTGAGCGCTGATGATCATGTTCTGTTCTTCATGCCCCACCATATTATCTGGGACGGCTGGTGCTTTGATATCTTCCTGGACGAACTGAATGCCTGTTATAGCCATCTACAAAAAAATTCCGACCTCCCTCCCGGCCCTCCTGTGAGCTACGGAGACTATTCCAGCTGGCAAGCTGAACGCCTGCAATCCTCAGCTATGGCTGAACATCTGGTTTACTGGCAGAAGGTTTTTTCCAGCATTCCGGACCCTCTGGAACTGCCGCAGGATGTGCCCCGACCACAATCCTTCACTCAGGAAGCAGGAGTGGTTTCAGTCTTTCTGGACAATCAATTGGTTCAATCTTTGGATCAATTCTGTCTGAAGAATGGTCTCACGCCTTATATGGTGGTTCTCGCCGCCTATGCTATTGCTTTGAAGCGCTTTGGCCATCAGGACGATCTGGTGATTGGCAGTCCAGTTCGAGGCCGACCTCGGGCCGAACTGGAACGCCTGCTCGGTGTCTTCATCAACATCATCCCTCTGCGGATCAACATCGATGAAAACCAAAGTTTTATGCAATTTGTCAGCACCATTCGCCAGATCTGTACGGATGCCTTCGAACATGAGGAAATGCCCTTTGAAATGCTGGTTTCAAAGCTCTTTGTTAAGCGCGATCCAAGCCGCACAGCACTCTATAGTGCTATACTATCGTACCAAGACGTTAGCGGACGCGTCACAGGCTTTGGCGATCTGCTCCTCCGTCAGGTCCTGGTCCACAGCCCGATCACTCCAACCGACCTGTTTTTCTGGGTAAAAAAGGGTCGAACCGCTATGGAGCTCGGCCTGGACTACTACAAAGGGCTTTGGCACCAAGGTACGGCTGCTTCATTCCTAGAAACTATCCGTACTATTTTGGAAAGTGCCTTGCAATCGGCCCAAACACCCACCTACAGTCTTCCGTCCTTGAGTCCGGAAGCTTGGAAGCAGCATGTTCTATCTCAAGGTCCATTGGACACAAGCTTCGCCGAACCGGGCCTTGTGCATCAACTGCACAAAGCCAATGCGCAGCACAGCCAAAGACTTGCCCTACGTTATAGCAGCAAACAGATGAGCTACCAGCAACTCTGGCAGAAGGCTGCTGCTGTTGCTCAGGAATTGACCCAAAGAGGCTTAAGAACCGGAGAATTTGTCGGTATCTGTATGGAGCGTACTGAAAACCTAGTCCCCGCTATGCTGGGCAGCCTCCTCGCCGGTGGCGCCTATCTTCCACTTGATCCTCAGTACCCATCGGCACGCCTCAGCTTTATGATTGAAGATTCTCATTGCCACTATGTTTTGCATGACGAAGACCTGCTCGATACCTTGCCAGACTCGCCCCATCTTCAACTCATTGCCTATGAATCGATACGCAACGAGAAAGCAGAAGTCAAACTGCCTATTCTGAGCTTAGACGATCCGGCTTACATCATCTACACCTCAGGTTCCACAGGCAATCCCAAAGGGGTCGTGATCAGCCAAAGAGCAGTCATGAACTTCCTGAGCAGCATTAAAGAAGCTTTGCAATTCCCAGAACATTTTTCCACTCTAGCTGTCACAACCATCTCGTTTGATATCTCTGTCCTGGAAATATTCTCTAGCTTACTCGACTCGGGGACCATTCATCTTGCCAGCAGTCGAGACACTATGGATGGCAAAAAGTTGATCGAAATGCTCGACGCCTTACAGATCGATGTGTTGCAGGCCACACCAGTGACCTGGCGTCTGTTGCTCGATAACGGGTGGTCGGGTCGGCCTCAGCTCTGCGCCTTAACAGGCGGAGAGGCCTTACCGCATGACTTGGCGCAAAGACTCGTGCCCAAAGTTGGCTCCCTCTACAACGTCTATGGCCCCACCGAAGCTACTGTATGGGCTACCGCAGCAAAAATCACCGACCTACAGCAAGCTATCGTGATTGGTCGCCCACTGCCTCACTATCACATCTATATTTTGGATGAACAAAAGAAAGCCTGTTCGCCTGGAATGCCAGGTGACCTCTACATAGCCGGACCTTCCTTGGCCAGCGGCTATCACCAACGCCCGGATCTCACAGCTGAACGCTTCGTCCAAGCTCCTTGGGACGCTAGTTTGCGACTCTATGATACTGGTGATAGAGCGCGTTGGACCCCTAAGGGACAGCTTCAATACTTGCGACGTCGCGATACCCAAATCAAACTGCGTGGATTCCGCATCGAACTCGAAGAAATAGAAAAGCGCCTCATGGCTATCGACGGTATCCTTCGCGCTGTGGTCATCGTCCGCGAAGATCGACCAGGGGACCAACGCCTTACCGCTTACTTTGTCTCTTCACAAGAGCTTGAAACCGCTAGGTTGAACAAAGAATTGAGCGAGAATCTTCCTCGCTATATGGTGCCCAACGTCTATATGCGGCTCGAGGCGCTTCCTCTTACGGCCAATGGCAAAATCGATCGCAAGCAACTGCCGCCCCCCGACCTGAGTCTTGTCTCGACAAGGGTACGCAAAGAAGTTGAAACTGGTCCCGAAAAACTTGTGGCCATGATTTGGCAGGAACTTTTGGGCTTGGAAAAGGTCTATCGCGACGACAATTTCTTTGACCTCGGGGGACACTCGCTCTTGGCCATAGAAGCCATTCAAAAGATTAGGGCTCAATTGGGAGGAGAAATCCTGGTCCGCGACATTCTGCTACAAACACTGGCAGAAATCGCCGCCGTAGCTTCGGCCCCGAAAGTGAAAGTCGTTTAAGACGCAAGGAGTTCAGGTATGTCGATCGCCGTACAAATTCTCTCTGCCCCTGAAGGGCCCATCGTCAGCTACGAGATGGTCCCTGAGGGCACACTGACAAAAGATGAAGGAATCCTGCTGATCAACTCCGGACCGTGGGATTCCATGCGCCTGAGCTGGCTCCAAAGGCAAATTATGAGCAACCTGAGCGCGCGTGGCTATCGGGTCCTGCGGTTTGATCTCTGTGGAACTGGGGAATCTGTCGAAGCCACCAACGCAGCCAACTGGTCACGATGGATCTCCGAGTGTTGCAGTGTTCGCGACAGCTTCCGCAAAACAGTGAGAAAGGTCCATATCATTGGTTTTCGACTCGGCGCAGCTCTAGCCCTTAAGGCCAGTGAGAGCTATGCGTTTCGCTCGCTGCATCTTATTGATCCGGTACTGGACGGGGCTGCCTATTGGCAGCAGTTGCACAAAATTCAGGAAGCTTTCATCTACCATCACAATCGATTCGGTTCGAATATTCATGCTCCTGATGAGCTTTTCGGCTTCCCTCTGGATGCCCATTGGGAAACATCCATAGCTGCCTTAAATCCTGGGCATTTCGATGCTAAGGGGCGCCGCGCTTTCCTCTATAGCAGCACGCCTGAGGCGCCTTTGGCTCTGTTTGCCAAGCAATTGCAGGATAAAGATTGGGAAGTCCAGAACATACCATTGAGCGATGATTTCGCTTGGAATGATCCCCTCAAACTTCATCTACAGTGCTTTGCCCGGGAGACTCTTTTGTCGATATCTCGTGCGTTCGAGGAGCTATAAGACATGCAATTGAAAGCCGTCAGGTTCGGCAAAGATCAACACCTCGTCGGCTTTTATCGCTGCCAGGACGAAGGCCCCATTCCGCAGCAGCTGGTCCTTTTTTGGAATACCGGCTTATGGAATCGAAGCGGCCCTCATCGCCTCAACACCGAACTTGCCATGAAACTCACGACGGAGGGATTTGCTTCTTTCTCTTTTGATCTTTCGGGTCTCGGTGATTCGGATCGTCGACAGGATTCCGTGGGTCAGCACCGGGTCCTCGATGATATCGCGGACGCTTGCGACTATCTATCCAGCACCTATGGATACAAAGAGTTTATCCTCTGCGGAATTTGCTCCTCTGCGATAGATGCCCACCACTATGCTTTGCGAGACAAGCGAGTGGTCGGTCTTATCATGATCGACACTTACGCCTACCGCATTAAGCAATTCTATGTCCACTACTATGCCCAACGAGTCTTCTCCGGAAAGCGTTGGAAGAATATTTTCAAGAAAAATGACCAAGACAAGTACGTCGATGAGGTGGTTCCAGTTGATCTCTTTGAAGGCGTATACCCCGAACTGGCAGACGCAGCAAGGGACCTGCAGATTCTGGTGGATCGTGGAGTTAAACTCAAGGTCGCTTTCACGGGCGGCTTTCGCCATATCTATTCTTATCAAAACCAGTTTCTGGACACGTTTTCCGGAGTTGACTTTAAGTCCAATCTGACACTTTCATTTTACCAAGAAGCTGATCATCTCTTTTCAGTGAGAACCCATCGAAAGAAACTATTTGATGAGCTCGCCTCCTGGTTTGCGTCATTGAAAAGTATGCCAACCCAAGAGACCATCACCTTAAGTCAGCTCATCCAAAATTGGGAAGAATCCATCGATCCGAAAGCCCTGGCGCTCGAATATGGTGCGGAAACTCTGACCTACTCTCAGCTACGGCAGCAAGTGGACTGTGTGATTCACTCCATGCAAAAACTCGGTATTCAACCGGGAGATCGCGTGGCCATCGCATTGCCACGTTCTCCTGATCTCATCATTGCGGTGATTGCGACAGTCAAAATGGGCGCTTGCTATGTTCCCATTGATCTGAGCTATCCTGCCGAACGCATCGCGACTGTTCTTCACATCGCGCAACCGGCTCTGGTGCTTTGTCATAAAGATCGCTCTGCACCCTTTCAGGGAGCCAAAACTCTCTACTTGGACAGCGTTGATCGATCGCAGGCACCTCCTCAGGGGGCCCTTGCACGAAGTGCTCACGATCCTGTCTATATCATTTTCACGTCTGGCTCGACTGGTACTCCCAAAGGTGTTGTGATGGGGCATGGAGCCTTGGGTCAATTGATCCAATGGCAAAACCAAAGCTATCGCAGGGTCACCAAAACCATCCAGTTTTCGCCTATCAGCTTTGATGTCTCCTTTCAGGAAATTTTCGCGACCTTCAGCAGTGGGGGCGCTTTGGTCCTCATCAGTGAAGAGGAAAGACTTGACCCAAGATTTCTTCTTAAAAAAATCCAGGATCGGCAAATTGAGCGGATTTTTCTGCCTTTTGTTGCCTTGCAACTCCTGGCTGAGGCAGCCACCAGGGAAAAGCTATTCCCATCAAGACTCATTGAAGTGTTTACCGCTGGCGAACAACTGATCTGTACCCCCGAGATTAAAACTCTTTTCGAACATATCCCTGACGCACGTTTGCATAACCAATACGGGCCATCTGAAACCCATGTTGCGACCGCCTATACCTTGCCAGATAAACTTTCAGATTGGCCTGATTTACCTTCCATCGGTTGCGCTATCGCTGGCAGCGCGTGTTTTATTCTCGATGAGGCCCAGCAGCCGATCAAGGACGACCGCATAGGCGAACTCTATTTGGCAGGAACCTGTGTTGGTGAAGGCTACTGGGCTGATCCAAAGCGAAGCCAGGAGCGATTTTCCAGCATGAGCATGGACGGCCAAGTCTGGCGTGTCTATCGTACCGGAGATCTGGCTCGCTGGATGGGCGATCAGAATATAGCGTTTCTTGGCAGAAGCGACGATCAGGTTAAAATACGAGGCTTTCGTATCGAATTGGGTGAAGTCGAAGCCGCTATCAAAGAACATCCGCATATCGCTCAGGCAGTCGTGATCGCAGTCGGTGATCAAGTGAAGAGCTTAATTGCTGTCATTCAGCTCAAAGAACCAGCGGCTGATTGGTCCGACTTGGCCAAAAGGATTGACAGCAAATTGCCTGACTATATGCGCCCCCAAAGATACCAAGTTGTTACAGATATTCCTCGAACACCTAGTGGTAAAATAGATCGCCGCGAACTCACCCAAAGAGTCGTTCATGCTCCAAGCAAGTCCGCAACCGTTCAAAAGAGCAAAGCCGCTCTGGGTAAAATACTTGAGGCCTTTTCCATTATTCTTGAACGCGATGACTTGGGTTTAGATCCGCACTTTTTTGAATCAGGCGGTTCGTCCATACTGGCCATCAAGCTCGCGTATCGATTGGAAGAGGAGTTTAAGCGCTCTATCAGTGTCGTCCGCATTTTTGAAAATCCTAAGGCCTCGCAGCTGGAGGAATTTCTCAATGCAGACTCTGAATCCATCGCGAAATCTTTGCCTACTCCTGCCGAGACATCAACGCTGTCGGCTGGAGAACCCATTGCGATTATCGGTATGGCTTCACGTTTCCCTGGAGCTGCCGATTTAGCAGAATTTTGGCGTATGCTCACCGAGGGCCAAGAGGGTATTGAAACCTTCACTCTGGAATCCTTGGACCCTGCTGTTCAAGATCGCGAAAAAAATAATCCCCAATATGTTCCAAGGCGCGGCGTGCTGAAGGAAGCTGATTGCTTCGATGCCGATTTTTTTAATATACGAAAAGCAGAAGCCGAGCTCATCGACCCACAGCAGCGAGTGTTTTTAGAAGCGGCCTATCATACCCTGGAAGACGCTGACTACCTCCAACGCAAGCATGAGCGAATCGGTATTTTCGCTGGTTCCGCTCATAGCAGCTATTATACCAAGAATGTGCTGCGCAGCGCCGGCGCTCAGACTCCCCATGGCTCCTTTGTCGCGATGCTTGCCAACGACAAGGATTACTTGGCCACAAGGGTAGCCTATAAATTGGGTCTCACGGGACCAGCCCTCGATATTCAAACAGCTTGCTCAAGCTCAGCTGTTGCTATCATTCAAGCTGTGATGTCCTTAAGAAGCGGGCAATGTGATGCGGCCTTAGCTGGTGGCGTCGCCATCACAGTTCCTATTCACAGTGGCTACATCGCCAATGATGGAGGCATGCTTTCCCCTTCTGGTCACTGTCGCCCCTTTGCCAAAGATGCCGATGGCACGATCTTTTCCGATGGAGTCGGTCTCGTCCTTCTCAAACCATTAAAGACGGCTCGACGTGATGGCGATCGAGTCTATGCCGTGATTCGCGGTATTGGCATCAGTAACGATGGATCTGACAAAGCCAGCTTCACGGCTCCGTCTGTGCGCGGGCAACGAGCTGCCATTGAAGCTGCCTGGAACAATGCTGGACTGGAACCAAAATCAGCAAGTTTTTTAGAATGTCATGGAACGGCTACAGCCTTAGGCGACCCCATTGAACTGGAAGCCTTGAAATCTGTGTTCGCAGGTAGCCCTCAAGCTTCCATCGCCATAGGGTCCGTCAAGGGCAATATAGGTCATACTACGGCAGCAGCAGGCATTGCTGGTCTCATTAAAACGAGCCTTTGCCTCTACCATCGGCAGCTGGTTCCAACCCTCCATGCAATCGAAGCAAACCCGCTTCTCGAAATCGAGAAAACGCCCTTCACGATTGCCTGTGACGGCCAAAACTTGGCCAAGGATAGCCCTCTTCTGACTGCCGGTGTCAGCTCATTCGGAGTGGGTGGAACGAATGCACACATTGTAGTGAGCTCCGGCGATCAAGTGGCGATGATCCTAAGTAAGCCAAGACCGTATGAATTGCTTTGTCTATCGTCCTCTCAGCCCGACAGCCTTATAAGAATTCAAGATCAAACCGCGGCGTGGTCTGCTACCCTCGTTGCTGAAGAGCATCGAGCCTTGGCACGAGCCTATCTTAAATCCAAACCAGGCCAACACAATTCGTATGGCATCTTAGGGCAGAATAAAACCGTGCAATGGCACACTCCTTCCCTTAAGGATAAGCCCAAACTGCTTTGGGCTTTTCCCGGTCAGGGGACCCAGCAGCTCGGTATGGGACAGGGTCTCGCCGAGCAACATCCCATCTTTCGCAAGCATTGGGATCGGTTGGCGAAGATCGTGCAAAGCCTTAGCGGATGGAACTTGACCGATGTGATCAATGATCCATCGCCCGACTCAAGACTGCATCAAACCGAATACGCCCAACCCGCCATCTTCTGTTGCTCTTTAGCGATGGCCTATACTCTGCAGGAACTCCAATTGGAGCCGGATGCTATGATCGGTCATAGCATTGGCGAAATCGCAGCCGCATGTTTTGCTGGACTCTGGAGTGATGAGGACGCCTGTGCGATTATCGTCAAAAGAGCCCAACTGATGGGACAGCTAGCCGCAGGGGGTATGTGTGCAGTCGCCATGCGGGCCGACGAGCTCAAGGCTATACTCCACTCTGATCTCGATATCGCTGCTATCAATGGCACCAAGTCCATTGTGATTGCTGGCCCCAAAGAGGCCCTGGAAAAACAAGAGACTGAATTTACCAAGCAAGGGTTAAAGTTCAGTCGACTTCAAACCTCGCACGCATTCCATTCGCGTGCTATGGATCCGATCGTTTCGACCTTCAAGGAATATGTAACTCAGTTTCCTCGCCACAGTATAACCAAGAGTATCTACTCGGCGAAATCAGGCAAACTCATGACCCAAGAGCAGGCCGCCAATCCCCAGTATTGGGCGGATCACCTGCGAGATCCAGTCATGTTCTACGAAGCGCTCCAAGCCTTTGGCCAAGAAGGTGGCCCTATCCTCGCCTTGGAAATTGGCTCGGGCTCTATCAGCAGCACTCTTTGCAAGCGGGGTCTACCTAACCTTCCTCTTCGATCTGTGCCTACGCTCAATCAGCCCGACCAGGAATGGTTCAGCTTCCTGCGGGCAATAGGAGAGCTTTGGATCCATGGCTTGACCTTTGATCGACTTGCAGCTCTGGATCTTAAGCAACAGACTCCCCTTTGGATCCCTGGTTATCCATTTACCAAAAAACGCTATTTTATCGACATTGACGATACCAAACCAATGAACATTCAAACTTCTCAAGAGCCCATGCTAGAAAGGTCAATGGCTATGTCCTTCCAAAAAGATCAACGTAGGGAAGCTATCTGCAAAGAGGTTATTGCGGCTCTCGAGGAGAGCTCTGGCCTGGAAACTCTTCGTGATAGTTTGCAGACATCATTCTTTGATCTAGGCCTCGACTCGCTCTTTCTCACTCAGGCTTCGCTGACGGTCGGTGAACGTTTGGGTCTTCGCATCAGCTTCCGTCAGATGTCTGAGGATCTGAGCTCCGTTCAAGCGATTGTCGATTATGCTGTCCGTGAACTGCCAGCTGACCGTTTCATTTCGACTCCATCGGCTGCGATTGCAGGAGAGACTCCTGCGAGCGCCCAGGCTGTAGCCCCTCTTCCGCAGGCAGCGAACTTCATGACTCCGGTTTCGACCATCGCTTATACACCGACCGCAAGCAGCAACTATCTAGAGCATCTGTTCAACCAACAGATGGAGATCATGCGAATGCAGATGCAGGTGCTCACCCATCCATCTCAAGCCATTCCTTCAGCGGCTCCAGTTCTTCCTGGGATAAGGACCGAACTTGCAATACCGACTCCACCAGTTCCGCCTGCTGCAACGCTGAGCGCCCAAGACCAGGATGCAGCGCCGCCAAAACTTGCTTTTGGTGCCATAGCCAGGATTTCCACTGATCGCTTGTCCGCGGAAGAAAAGCAGATAGCAACGGTTCGATCCTTTACCGAGCACTACAATAACAAAACTAATAAATCAAAAAGCTTTGCAGCAAAGCATCGAACATCGATGGCAGATCCGCGAGTGGTGACAGGGTTTCGACCCAACTTCAAAGAACTCACCTATCCCGTGGTCACGAATCGTTCGTCCGGACCCTATGTTTGGGACATCGATGGCCATCGCTACATTGATATGCTGAATGGCTTTGGAAGCAATTTTTTTGGACATGCACCGGATTTCATAAAAGAGATTTTGCACAAGCAAGTCGATGCGGGATATGAAATAGGTCCCCAGTTTCACCTAGTGGGCGAAGCCAGTGAGATGGCTGCTGCTCTCACCGGTCACGATCGTGTTGCTTGGTGTAACACAGGATCAGAGGCTGTCTTAGGCTGTCTCCGCATTGCCCGGACCGTCACTGGAAAGAAAAAGGTCGTGTCATTTTTAGGATCCTATCATGGCATCAATGATGAGGTCATCGTCCGCAGCAATGCCAAACGCAAGCCCTATCCAGCCGCACCAGGCATTATGCCCAATAGCGTCGAGAATATGCTGGTTCTGGATTACGGTACAGATGAAAGTCTTGCGATCATAGAACGCGAAATCGAAAACCTTGCAGCTGTTCTGGTCGAACCCGTCCAAAGTCGACGTCCCGAGTTTGTGCCTGTGGAATTCTGGCGACGCTTACGCCAGATCACCGAACGAGCCGGCGTTCCCTTGATTTTCGATGAAGTGATCACCGGCTTTCGCTATCATCCAGGCGGAGTGCAGCAAGCTTTTGGCATTCAGGCCGATCTTACTTCCTATGGTAAAGTTGTAGGTGGTGGGCTTCCCATCGGCATGATCGGCGGCAAAAAACGCTTCATGGATGCTTTGGATGGCGGCTCCTGGCGATTCGGTGACGATTCGGTGCCAGAAGTTGGTGTGACCTATTTCGCTGGAACATTTGTGCGTCATCCGCTGGCTATTGCTGCAGCCTATGCGACCCTCAAACAGATTCAAACGACAGGTGGACAGCTACAAAAAGACACCAACGCTCGGGCCGATCGCTTGGGTCGTGAACTCAATGCGATCTTCGAGCAAATGGCTGTACCCTACCACTATTGCAATTTTGGGTCATTGATGAAGCTCAAGACCACTGACGAAAAAAACCCTTTCGCTGAGCTCCTGCCCTGCTGGCTTCGCAACAAAGGATTGCATATCTGGGATGGATTTCCAACCTTTCTTACCGCTAGCCACCTGGATGAACACATCGATCTGATCGTCAAAACTTTCCGGGAAGCACTCGAAGAGATGGTTGCTGGAGGCTTGTTTCCAAATGCAGCGGTGCCGGCAGGCTCTAACCTCATCAAACGAGACTTTTCCCCGTCCACTTCAAAAAATATGGAAATGACGCCTCCTCAACAGGGAGCACGTTTAGGAAAAACTAAAGATGGCCAGCCAGCATGGTTTATTGAAGATCCCGATCGACCGGGCCGCTATTTGCAAATAGCGGTGGCAACTTAAATATCTTCTCTCTGCTATCAGGGGCTTTGACAAAACATTTGGACCGCAGGTGCTAGAGCCGAGAGAGGACAGTTTTCTGCTGTCCTAGCGGCAGCCACCGGCGTCACTCGTGCATCAAGTTCGCTTAACCTGAGCAGACTGGCAACAGGCGCAAGGGAAGCAACCTGAGTTGATACGATATGGAGCGTCTTCAATTCCAAAAGATTCTGCAATGGAACCAAGTCAGAAATGGGATTACTGCTCACATGCAGGACCTGCAATTGACTCAGTGGAGCAATACTTTCAAGGCTGCTGATTTGATTGTCAGAGAGCAGCAGTCGCTGGAGACTCAGCAGTCCCATCAAAGGAGAAATGTCGCTAATCTTATTGAAATCAAGATCCAGATTGTTGAGCTTTTTCAAACCCGCCAAAGGACTAATATCACTGATAAGATTACCGTTGATATTAAGTGAAGTCAGCTCCTGAAGTTGGCTCAGCGGACTGATATCCTTGATGGCATTTGCAGGCAGATGGAGGATCTGCAGATGGACGAGTTTGGCCAGAGGACTGATATCGGTCAGTTCATTAGACGACAGATGGAGTAGCGTTACGTTAGTAAGTTTTTCCAAAAGCGAGATATCGCTAATATTAAGATCCTTGGTGATCCAAAATTCTCGCATATAAATGAGCTTATCGTGAGCCCGAAGGCAGTCCTGTTCGCCAACCATAGCCTTAAGAACGTCAACCATACTCTGAGTGAGTTCGGACGGATTCTGACAGGCCTTCAGAAATTCTGATCCATCACCCGGCTCGCTGCTGATTTTCTGGATACCATCCAGAATCTTAGAGTCTCCGGATAGAATTTTATCGAGCACAATGACTTGACCATCGACTTCCCGAGTTACGATCGTTCCACCCGCACCCAAATCCCCGTCAGCCCCTTCGACTGTGGTTTCAGCAGCATTCGTACGTCCATGCGACTTCTTTTTGTGTGAACATTGGCTTGCCAACAGGGCAAGGATCAACAGGAACAGAGGAGCACATGTCTGCTTCATCATTTTCAACTCCAGATTTCGCGATTCTGCAGATCTACGTTGCAATGAACATGCCTGGACGCCCTTTTCCATCAATTCACCACTTTTGGCTTACGAATATTTACGCCGAGGCATATAGCAGAGAATTCTCTCTGCTGAACAATTTCCAGTGGTAAGAGTTGAAGCACCAACCCAGGCAATCAAGGCAAACTATGCGCTGCATTTGGACAGTGCCTGTCTAAATCCGTGGCATTGAGTGCGAGCGCGTGACGAGCTAAGAAAAATTCAATCTTTTCTTTTAAGAATCTATTTGTACAGATCATTGTTGTAGGCATTTAAGTACGTCCGAACCCAACCCAATTTGCATAAACGATCGCTTCGACTCAGGCAGTTCCTAAGTGCCTGTCCCGAAAAGAAAGGGATCGGTTTGTGCCTGCTCGTAGTTTGACAGATCAAAAAACTGGATGAGATGCCCACTACCCGGGGAATTCATGACAATCATTGTCATTTGCCTAGCTTTCGGAACCCAACTCAATCCATGGCCAGGGTTTTGCAATAGTCCCCGCTAAATTACTTCCCCATCATCACTGATCATAAGCACTGGAGACTGCCGTGGCACAATCCGCAAACGAACTTTTTTCTCAAAGATCGAATGTGCCTCTTCCTGTTATCGTGGAAGTGGATGCTTCTGATCGCCGTCGTGACCGCCGCCCTAATGAGGAAGAGGCGATTACAGGCAGTTTCCATCCTGGGCAACTGCCACAAAAAAATTACTCATTCGTGTCCGATGCTATCAAACGATTTTTGGATCTTATCATGGCAACAGCAGGGCTGATTGCTCTGACCCCCATTCTGCTGGTCATTTCTGCTTTAATAAAAGCCACTTCTCGAGGACCAGTATTCTTTGTCCAAAATCGAGTTGGTCTTGGCGGCCAAGTCTTCAAAATGTATAAATTCCGCACGATGGTCGTCAATGCCGAAGCTTTGAAGCATGGGCTCATGGCGCAAAATGAAATGTCAGGTCCTGTCTTTAAAATTCAAAGAGATCCGCGAGTGACAGCTATCGGTCGATTTCTACGAAAAACCAGTTTGGATGAACTTCCACAGCTATTCAATGTCGTCCTTAATGATATGAGTCTGGTCGGACCTCGCCCTCCATTGATGGATGAAGTTGTTAAGTATCGCCGTTGGCAGACCAAACGTCTCGCGGTTAAGCCAGGCATTACTTGCATCTGGCAGGTCAGTGGCCGCAATAAGATCTCGTTCGATGATTGGGTTCGCATGGACCTCAGGTACATCGAAAAAAGATCCATCATCTTGGACCTTTTGCTACTGGTCAAGACTTTGAAAGTTGTGTTTTTTCGCCCTGATGGAGCATAATAGACAGGATCTCTACCTGTTTATTCTAAGGATTGCTCATGGCTGGGTTCCTTGAACGTATTTCGGCAGGGGGCCCTTGGGCGCTCTGCCTTGTGTTTCTGCCAAATCTTGGCTATGCCCAAAAAATTGAAGTCCAAAGCCAGGCCCGTATCACGGTTGGCAAGAATTTCGATTCGATCGAAGCCATGGGTCCTCCAAACTCAACCCCAGGTGCCATCAGTATCGACAGTCTGAAGCAGGAGCAGGCTTTCTATGCCCTCAATCTGGGATCTGCTGTTTCGCAAAAATCTGCTGTCTATGATTGGACGAACGCCATTGCTTTCGAATCAGGGCGTTCCTTTCAAGGCGACTCCACCTTCAGTCAAGTGAACCTGTCAAGCACCTATACCTACAATCGCCAGACGGATACCTTTAAATTAGGTCTTTCTGGAGCAGGTGGACAAGGGGATTTGAACTACCGAAGGCCACCCTTGATCCAAAAGAAGAATACCCAGACCTTCTCCGAAATCGACAGCCGGACCTATTCTCTAGTCGCCAGCTATGGCCTTCAATTGAGCCCATACACCAAACTTTCCTGGGAAGGGCAATCTTCAATCTATGATCAAGATAGCGTCCGTGTGGTGGTACATAAACTCGGCAGCAGGGGCCAACACCTTTTGACAAGTTTTTGGGACACCGGCGTCTATATCACGGGAACTCAGCAAGAGATTGATCGCAGTGCCGTGGTCAGCCGATCCATCGAGGCTGGCTGGACCAACAATTTTCGTCCTTCATTCCAAGATGTCATCACCCAGGGACTCGGATTTATCAAAACTTTCAGTGAGGGCAGTGATTCCATCAATTCGACCTACGCTTTAAGCTACTCCCACCTCTTTGAAAACAATAAGCTCTTCCAAACTGAGAGTTCTGGCCTCCCCACTGGATTGAGGAAGGAAGGAGACAATCCATCTCCTAAAGGCATCCAACAGGATACACTCAGTCAGGAAAAAATGTTGATGGAGAAGCTGCGAGAGGCCAATCTAAAGAACCTTGTGAGCATCTACTGGATCAGAAGTTTGTCGGCACTTGAAAACGGTAATCAGCAATTTGTAACGGATCAGAATGGAATCGTCTATGATTTTAGCCATTCCCAGGGTCACGATATTCAAGCCAGCGTCTTTCAAGCTTCTCAACTCGATCCGAGCGATACGACTCGAGTACAAAGACTCGACCGAACCGCTCGAGCCACCTATACCAAGGTCCTCAGAAGCATAGATAGCAATCTAGCAAGCGGCATGGATCGAGTGAGCTTGGAGTCACTCTACCAATGGACGGAAGAGAGAAATGCCAAACTTAAAGGCATCCATTGGATAGCGACGATTGCCTATGAGACGCGTTTTTAATCGCTGCCTAACGAGGGTCGATGAAAAAAGGAAAGCTTCGCAGGCACACAGCCAAAAGCATAAAGGCAAAGGCATAGCCAAAAAAAATCTTGGCAATAAGCCGCCGGTCAAGCTCTATGCTTCTGACCAGGGAAAGAATGAGAGCAGGCGCAAAGAAAAGACCTATAATGCCCAAACCGATGAGGCTCTGCAAGACACGCTCCTTATTGCACCAGAATAACATCCCCGCGTTCAACCACAAAGGCGTTCAGGCTATCGGCACCGCGAATAATATCCTGATGCTTCACAAAATATTTTTCGATATTTCCGTCTTGATCAGCACGATGGATCAGAATATTGCCCGCTGCAAATTCATTCAGGCCACCAGCTGCAGAGAGAACCTGAAGCAGAGTGGTCTTTTCTTTGAAGTGGTAGATTCCAGGTGTTTTTACCCCTCCCGAAATAAAGACTCTGTAGCTATCGTAGCCCGTGACTGTGGCAATGACATCAGGGTTTCTAATAAATTTTTCCAAAGAAAGGACAAGTGAACGAGTGAGTTGAGCCTCTGTCAGATCTTTGGCCTTTTGCAAGCCGACCAGGGGCAGACTAATGAATCCAGACATGGAGACCACATAGGCGCCTCCTAGTTCTGTCTGATTGCTTACCCGAATAAAAACTGTATCATTGGCCCCAATGATGTATTCGTTTTTAGCAGTGAATGTGAGGTTCTTTGGCGCCGTCCTGATACTCTTCCCTTCCGGAAGAGTTGTACAGCTTTGTAGCAACACCCAAGCCACGAGGAGAATCTTTTGCATCACACCTTCCTTATATCAAGTGACTTCACCAGGGTCTGATAGGCACAAAGTACGGCACCCACAAAAAGACCGTAAAGAGCTTGCGCTCGTGAGTCTAAAATTCCCATATCGAAATTGACGAAGCAAAACCAGCCGATGACCAAAGTAAAACAGACAAAAGCGAGAATGACAGTGTCCTGATCAGGGGAATACTTGATCAGTCGAATACAAGCGATCAATGGAGTGACAACGGCCACGGCCAGAGCCCCCATCCCCAATGGACCAGCAAAAGCCCAGATATACAGCAAATTATTATGCGGTATGAGATCATAATCTTTAAATGCGAAAGAAATATCTGGCATTGGGAGAATGATAGGGAAAGGCCGACCAAAGCCAAGTCCCAGCAGAGGATTGTTCATCACACTGAAGTACAGGTTAAAGTTCTCTATCTCTCGATAATCGATAGGTCCTGAATGAGCCAAAACATGGCTAAAAATTCCTGCAACGCTGGCGGAACTGGCTTCGTCGGCGCCTCCCTTGAGCATCCTGATGGCGGCCAAAAGCAGAAGCAGCGGAAAGCTAAAAATCATCGGCCAGAGTATACGTCTGAGCTTGCTTCTGGAAATAATGATTGGGAGCATGCTCAAGGCAAGGATAACTCCAATAAATGACGCGCGTCGATCATTGATTACGTAGGGAATCAAGATGACAACAGCCCCCATAAGCCACGGCACAACATTCACTAGGTTGAATCTTTTAAAGAAAACATGGGCGAAGATATAAAACAGAGCCGTTGCCATAATAAGCGAACTGAGGTGATCGATCAAATACTCTCGCTTGCCCAGGCTCCCTCCGAATATAAACAAGAAGACTGCAATTGCGTACAGAGATTTCATGAGAACAGCAAGCAAGATCAGCTGCAGACCTCTTTGCATATCCCGAGGTCGTTTGGCCAGATAGAAACCGATCACACACCACGCCGCCATGAGGCTTATAAAGCGAATTTGAGTGTAGGCAACAGCGAGTGAGTTTCCTCTCGGCACCCCAAGGAGGGCCGAAAACCAAGTGATCGCTGGAACACAGCATCCAACCAACAAAGCCACCTGAAATTGGCGTGAACTGCGGAAGCCGTATCGAAAGAAGGTCCAACCCACCATGAAGTAGGAAAACAACTCGAAGAATGTAAAGGGAATGGGAATACCGGTCACCCGCCTTATGGGGTCAAACAGAAAGGCTCCCAGAATTTCCGTCGGTGCTAGATGCTCATAAAAAGGCCGGCCTCCCGGCATATCGAGAAGGCACAGCATAAAGACTAAGGACAGGATCCACTTTTCAATGCTCACATGAAACAGCAGAGGTGAGGCGACGACAGCGGTATAGCCCAGGAGTACAATCATACCGGGAACCATGTTGCCTTGCGTGACAAGGGGACTTGCCAAACAGCCACATAGAACCAGTATGGAAACCTGCGGGTAGCCTACCCATGAGCTAAGGCGTTGCTTCATCATAATTTAACTACCTATCACAATCAGCCCCCGAAGCTTTTCCGAATCCATATGCATAACCGTCCGTCGCAGCTCTGAAAACTGAGTACGGCTGGCATCCACGCAGAGGATGCAGTCGTCAGACGCTTCCATCAAGCAGGTGTTTTCTATGAAATGATATTCTGGCAAACCTCTTACAAACAGCATATCGTAGCCTTGGCCGATATCTGTCAGAAATTTTTTGATGCTCTTCTTGCGAAAAATCCTGGTCTTTTCACCAGAAACATCCGTCGGTGGTGGCACAATGTCAAACCCTAAACCAAACTCC
>JBGSTF010000015.1:0-16052 GCA_041736645.1 Oligoflexus sp.
GGTTCGGCCTGGGATATTTAACGTCATTGTAGCCCTTGCTGCAGGGATTTCAGGCACTCTGGCTATGGCGCAAAAAAAAGTAGATACCATGGTTGGAGTCGTGTCGGCCGGGGCGTTAGTGCCTGCAGCGGGCGCCGGTGCGCTGAGTTTGATGGCCGGAGATTTACCCAAGGCATTAGGCGGCTTCTCGCTCTTTGCCATCAACTTTTTACTTATTATAGGCATTGCCATCATCACGCTGACGCTTTTTGGTCGCTACCTGGAAGTTGTCCGTTCGCAGCAGTAGTTCCCTTCTAGCGTATAAAGATAGTGCTTTGTCTGTTGGTATTCCAAAAGCACCTGGGATTATTTTGAGTAACAGTGGGAGCCCATATGAATCGTCAAGACAGAAGATCCCAAGCTTGGGAGGCGGAGGATGGTAGCCCTCATCCACTCGGCGCTCAGAGAATCGTTGCAACGGATGCCTTTAATTTCGCTATCTATTCGAAACATGCCCAGGTGGTTATCCTACTGCTCTATACGGCTGATGACGTTATGAATCCTGTTTTGACTTTTCGCTTTGACCCTCTTAAGAATAAGACAGGCCGCATATGGCATTGCCGTATCTCTCAAGCCCAGATGATGGGGGCGGTGTACTATGGCTACCGCATTGATGGACCAAAACCCAATGGTCCATTCGAATGGCATTGGTTTGACCACGAAAAAATATTACTTGATCCCTATGCAAAGTCGGTGTTCTTTCCCGCGAGCTTCGACAGCAAGGCCGCAGAAAGTCCAGGTTCAAATGCCGGCAAGGCTGCCCTAGGCGTTTGCCTGGATACAGTGGAGAGTTTCGATTGGAATAACGACAGCCCCCCGCGTCACCAAGCGGATACCGTCATCTATGAATTGCATGTCAGTGGCTTTACCAAAAACCCAAACTCCGGCGTCAGCAAGAATGCCCAAGGAACGTTTGAAGGACTCATTGAAAAGATCCCTTACCTGAAGGAACTTGGCGTCACTGTGGTCGAATTGATGCCTATTTTTCAATACGTGCCCTCTGACGAGAACTCTTGGGGCTATATGCCTTTGAATTTCTTTTCGCCTCATCACGGCTATTTTAATAGGGAGAGCGCTCAGACGGAATGTCAAATATTTTGTGAATTGGTCAGGGCGTTTCATCGCGAACATATTGAGATCGTCATTGATGTTGTCTACAATCATACCGGCGAGGGCGGGCAGCGCGGTCCTGTCTATTCTTACAAAGGCATTGACAACAGCACCTACTATTTAATGTCAGATAAGGAGGAATCACCGTTCGAAGATTTTTCTGGAACGGGTAACACCCTCAACTGTACGAATCGCTATGTCCGGAAGTTGATTATGGACAGCATTCGCCACTGGGCGACGGTCATGAAGGTCGATGGGTTTCGGTTCGATCTTGCCTCAATTTTTGCTCGAACCCCCACTGGATTTATCAATACTCATGATATCCCGGTGATGAGTGAAATGTTTTCGGATCCAGATTTGACCCGCCTCCGCTTGATCGTTGAACCATGGGATGCCGTCGGTGCCTATCAATTGGGTCGAGCTTTCCCTGGGATTTTAGCGAGCCAATGGAATGGCCAGTATCGGGATGATCTTAGGCGTTTTGTTCGAGGTGATCCTGGGATGGTACCGGCTGCGATGAGTCGCCTGTATGGAAGTTCTGATCTGTTTCCTGATGACCGCATGCATGCCTATCATCCACCTCAGAGCATAAATTACGTATGCTCCCATGATGGATTCACCCTTTACGATCTTGTCGCCTACAATCATAAACGAAATGAAGCTAATGGCCATAACAATGACGATGGAGTCATAGAAAATTTTAGTTGGAATTGTGGTTGGGAGGGCGACGAAGCTGTCCCGCTTGAGGTTATGACTCTTCGCAAACGTCAGATCAAGAATTTTTGCTGCTTGCTCTTTCTCTCGAATGGAACTCCCATGATCCATGCCGGTGATGAGTTTATGCGGACTCTCAAGGGAAACAATAACCCTTACAATCAAGACTCAGAACTGCGATGGATAGATTGGAATCTGCTGGAAGAGCATGCCGATATGTTTCGCTTCTTTAAGACTATGATTGCCTTCAGAAAGAACCATCCTTCACTGTCTAGAAATCACTTTTGGCGGGATGACATTCATTGGTATGGCCTCGGGCCTACGATAGACCTGAGCTATCATTCGCATGGTTTCGCTTATGCCTTGCGAGGGGCTTTAGAGCAAGATAGTGACTTGTATGTGATGATCAACGCTGGCTCAACGAGTTGCCTTTTTCACATACAGGAAGGCGAAAAAGAAGATTGGCGGCGTGTGGTCGATACCAGCTGTAGGAGCCCATCGGATATCCTGGAGCCGGGCAGCGAACATGCCCTCAATTCTCTTGACTATGAAGTGTCTGCAAACACCGTTGTTGTACTCATTCGCTTTCGGTTAGGTAAAAAAATACAGCCTTGGTCAGAACGTCAAAGTTAGTAAGGGGGGGGGTGGTGAAAAGATATCGGTGTTTGAGCCGATGGAATAGCATTTCAACTATGCTTCATCGCTTGGAATACGCGATCCAGCTGCGGCACCAAACCTTTTTTTTGTTTACGTAATGATAGGCTTGAATTGTATTCATTCGCGGACACAATGTTCGAATGTTTTTCAATTCCCCATATCCAATCAAATACTGTTCATTAATTTTTCTATCGACAATAAGGTCTGCCAGAGATCAATGTTTTTAAAAGCGGAGTATTGAGCCTAGCAGGATACTTCTAACCCTTAGAATTAAGCTTGGTTTCCAGGCTTGCCAAGAGTCCTTGATCTCGTCCGCGCTGAAAATTGACCACGAACCAATGGCTTCGTTGACTTAGATTTATTGCCCTGTACATTCCGGGATCGACTTGCTTCAGGGCTATGAAGGAAAAAAATGATCTATGTCCTCTAGCCAAACCACGCTGAAATTGTCCAGAACTGTTGCCTTATCTGAAGGAACGGTTTCCTGCGTTTAACGATCAAGATAGCAGTATGGTCAAAGGGTTAGACTCATAATCGAGGGAAAGTCAGATGCAATCTAGAGCGTCACACTCCTTCGGAAGCTCAATTCAAGCTTTTACTGATGCAGCCAAGGATTATAAAAGTGGCAAGAAGCGCTGCACGAGCCCATCGAGGAAAGCCAGTCATGACTTTCGACTTTCCTCCCTTAAGTGCGGCAACCCAGGTGTCATCTTCCTCAGAATTCTATGCTGGGGGGGGAACCGGAGAAGCGGACTTCAAGCCCTGCGAAAAATCCAGTGCAGCGTGGCTCCCTGAACCTTTAAATTTTTTGCCGGTGAGCATAGCCTTGGCAAAGCCATACAGCTCGACAAATACGCTGTTAGGCGCATCCCAATACTCCGCTCTTTCAACATAGACGGCGAGCAAGGCCAGATTTGGATCTTCCAGGCCTTTAGGGAACCATGCCCGATAGCTTGGCTTCCATAGTTCCCTGACTTTTGATTCATCTTGTACCACTTCAGCCAGACCGCTCACGGATAAGTATTGATTGCTGCTATCCAGAATGTAGCTGACATTAACCCGCGGATCGCGCTCGATCTCATTAGCTTTACCGTGATCGGCATGGGTGAAGAACCAAAGTGTGCCGTCTTCGGTGGATTGCTGCGTCATCATTGGGCGGCTACGAAGAAATCTATCAGACTCGACAGTGGTAAGCATCGCAATTTCAGCGCCTTTTATGAGAGTCTGCAACTGAATCCATGCTTCCGCAGCTGTCTTGTCTGATTGAGCTCCAACTTCATTATCTTTTTCCATGGAAAATCCTGTTTAAAATAGAGGTGAGCAGAAACCAAGTTTTCCGCACCTTCTATGCAAGATATGGTCCTTGCCCGCAGAAACCTTGCAGATCAGTCCGCCGAATATCGAAGGTCTTGTCTCCAACGTCACAATAGTAGTCACTGCTCCACGTAGCAGAGTGGCAATTATTATTGTAACGCCTGCCACAAAGCTTCAGAAACGCAACAAAACCCTATCACTTGGTTCTTGAGTTTTTCGACAACTCCAGTTGGCGATGAGCAAGCTTAGTTGATAGGAAATTGATGGCTGAACTCTTGAGTATCGATCGGCTTTGGAACAACCTTTGCAAGAATTAGCATGCTATGAACACTTCAATCTTCTGGATCAAACAGCGGAGAATTACTCATGTACCACAAGTCTTTCGTTCTTTCACTGCTCGTGGCTTTTTCTTGTCTTGGATTTCCTGCTTACTCGGCGACAGATAAAAATGACGCTTGTGTCGAAGTTCAGAATAAAATGAAAGAAATGAATGACATGATGGTCATGCATCATGCAATGATGGCCAATAAGTGGCTGGTAACTGAGAAGGGAATTTATATCCTGATCGGCGATCGCATGCAAAAACTGGACAACAATCTGCAGATTGTTCGAGAGCTTTCTTTGAGTGTACTGACCGGGGAGGGAGCTGTTAGTTCTAGCCAAAAACTGCTCATGCCGGATATCAAGCAAACTGCAGATGCTTTATATGTTGTTTGGGGGCCTAAGCTATTAAAATTTGATTATGAACTTTCTTTGGTCAAAGTACAAAGCCTTGATGCACCTTCATCTGCTGAATGATTTGCAGTGCATACCAAGACTTCAACGCTCGAATAGATCGTTGCTTGTTCATTGCTATCATTACTGAGAGTGATGGAGCGAATGTTTACGGCGAGCTCTTCGAGTTTTTCGGAAGTGACGGCGGTCGCTCTGAAGTCATCTGCAGTTGATGCCAAGTTGAGTCAAGCTCCTGCCCCTCCAACGACGTCCGAAGACAGCATCAGCTGCATTTGCATGGACCCCTTGACCACTTCGGCATCATCCTTTTTATTGCTACTCCACAAAACACTCGCAATCAGAGTCGAGATCAAAATAAATGTTCGTAAAATAGACTCCTAAGTGTTCTGATTGATACAATAGTAGCTGATAAGTTGAGTCATCTATAAGAGTCTGGCTCATAGCTCTGGGAGGAAATATTTGAATCTCAGCGAATCAGCATGGCCTACACAATAAATCCTCTCTTAAGTTTCTTCGACTCGATCCGAACATGCTTCAAAGTTTTTACGAAACTTCACATTGAGTCAAACTTAGCTTACCGGATAGGAAATTGCAGCGTGCAGACTCGACTCCACCTTGTGTTCATCGCTCGTGATCCTCTACCATGTGGAATGAGTTATCACGATTTTTTCATTGTTTGGGATGAAGTTCAATGTGGACAGGAGATGCCCCATCGACCGAATGTTCTGATTTTCTACAAACGAAGTACCATTCTTATGAATCATTCGAGAAGTCTAAAGAAGTGGAAGTACGGCAGCATCGTGGCGATCTGCCGCTTTGGTTTTACCAACACTTTGCAATACAGTTGGCAAGGTTACCAGCATCCGTGGTCCCCAACCATCCAGCAGTGCAAATCCCAAATGGTATCAGAGCTTCGGGAAGTGCGGGGATCATAAAAGAACATTTGAGTGCTGATTTAACAACAGCAGGCCCACCACATCTAGTCAGACACAGCGAACGATTGAGAATGGAATTGTCTGGCTCATTTTCGCAGCTCTTCGCTTTTTCTTCAGGCTTTGGGAGAATGCAGCTTGAGGGTGTATCTCTGAATTGAGGGAAATTCCCATGATAGGATACATAGCCCGTTTTCGTCAGCTCACCTTTGGATGTATTATAAACCACTAGAAAAGAGCCGTCGGGCATTTTGTTAAGGGGAGTCGCCTTCTCATAAGGATAGAGCATGCCGATGACTTTACCTTCAGAATCGTAAACATCTTTCGGGAAGCCATCGTTTTGCCAACGATCCTGATGGTAGTATTTGATCAATTTTTGAACGTTCTTGATATAGCCAACATTGACGCCAGATGGAGTCGGATATTCAACAAGAACGAGCTGCTTTTCGTAATCGATACCCAGCACTAGAATATGATCCCCATCGTCGACTCTTCTGCCAGGTATGGTGTTGCCATTCGCATCACGCAGGTAGAAGAAGTCTCCTACTATCTGCGCATTTCTTGGGAGGGCGCTGGCGGCTGCTTGCATGCTACTGCTGGAAGTCGGCGACATTTCGCCACAGCCTGCATTGATTACGCTGGCAATCGTGAAGAAAAAAATTTTGAGCAAGAACGATTTTGATTTCATAGATTACTCCTGTTTCAAATACAAAATCAGCAGATGAAACCCGGTTTGTAAAAATATTTTACAAAGAGTCATCGCAGGGTAAATCCCATATCTCAAATTCGTAAGCAAGCCTATTTTAATGGCCTTGAAACAGCAGCGGTGAGAACCTACGGAAAATTCGCAAAGCATGGATAATGCGATTCACTATTAACTCTTTGCCTTGCGAAAATTTGCGGGTCCGGGCCGATGGGGCAATGGTCGCGCAAGGATTTGGGGATTGAATGATGAATAAGTCTAGAATTGCTGCAATCTCGCTGCAATACCTGCGACTGGAATCACGGGTACGATGGCGGCCTCAGGGCTATCCGACTTGAATACTGTGGAGAGCTTCCATCGCTCGCTCAGCCCAATATTCTTGGGAAATGACAAGAATTGCGCTCAAGATGATGATAGCCACTCTTGCTATCGTATTCTGAGCTTCGCCCAGAACTTGCGCAAAGATGGCCGCTCCAATGAGAATTATCAACCGCAGATCTTTGAACTGAACCAGAAGCATGCGGCGAGCCATCTTGCGATTGACAGCTTGCTTTTCATTGAGGCCAAAATCAGCGGCACGCCGCTGTGCTTACTTTACATCCAAGCCACTCACGAGCGAAGTCTTTTGGGCTTCAATGGATTCACTGACTGAGTGCTGGAACCAAGGAATAGGATTGTTCATAGGAATCCAATATTGGCAATGCTTCGGATGCTTGCTGTTCGGTCTTGGTGGTGCCGATTTCTGTCGACTTTTCTGCTCGATCTTTATCGCCTGTTGCTGCAGCAAGTTTCTCGGCTTAACGGCCTTTGATAGCTCTACTTTTTCATCAAAAATTATGGGTATTTATCTTTTTTTGGCACGCTCAGTATACGTCAAGACCTAAAGCAGTAGGACGGGTTCCTTGTTTTTGGTACGGGGAGCTTAACGAGCGAGTTTCAAAAAGGAGTGTTTCGATGAAGGCACTTATTTACTCTGGTGTGTTCGGTTTGGTGCCAAGATTTGACGAACTCCACTGCCGAGTTCAAAATGTCTGATGCCGAGATTATCGATATCATAGCGTAGATCAGCAGCAAACAGGTTTGCTATCGTCGCTGGGACCGAAATCGACTTCCCAAAGGCTGCACGACTAGTTGAATCCTGAAGCAAAAAAAATAAGCTTTTCGAGGGGACTATGTCCGGTTAGAATTCGCGTCAGCTATCAGGCTGAAGGGGGACGAGATGACTCAGTCGCTAAAACGTCGGATTTAACCAGCCGATTACTTGCTCAGATTTTTCAAACGCAGCAAAGCCTCTTTTTGCTCATTAGGGAGAACCTAAGTTGTTGGCACTCACTCTCATTGGTGGTTTTGTGTTGCTCCTGGTCGGCGGAGAGTTGTTGGTCCGTGGCGCCTCGAAGCTCGCTTTGGCATTTGGACTTAGTCCGCTGGTGATCGGGCTTACGGTGGTGGCTTTTGGGACAAGCGCACCTGAATTAGCGGTTTCCATCAAAGCTTCACTCAGCGGCAGTTCCGACATCGCCATCGGCAATACAGTGGGTAGCAATATTCTGAACATTTTGTTTATCCTCGGGCTTTCCGCCCTCATTTCGCCATTGGTCGTGGCCCAACAGATAGTGAAAAAAGAAGTCCCGATCATGATCGGCGCGTCGCTCATTCTTTACGGAATGGCCCTGAACGGAAACATTTCACGCGGCGAAGGGGGGATCCTCTTTATAGGTAGCATTGCCTATACATGGTTTGCCGTTCGATCCGCATCCCGTGAACAAAAGGCCATCAAAGACATCTACGCGCATGAGATCGGTACCCCCGCTGATGCAGAAAGAGCTAAGGGCAAAAAGTCTCTCGCACTATGTCTAGGTCTTATACTGGGCGGGCTCGTCATTCTTGTTTATGGCAGCAATCTCTTGGTCACGGCTGCCACAGAATTGGCTCGTGGTTGGGGGATCAGTGAACTCGTGATCGGCCTGACAATCGTCGCTGCTGGTACAAGTTTACCGGAAGCCGCCGCTTCAACGATTGCCGCGTTTAAAGGGGAACGCGAAATCGCGATCGGTAACGTCGTGGGTAGCTGCATCTTTAATATCTTGTCAGTTCTCGGCTTGACTTCGCTGGTATCGCCTTCAGGCATCGCTGTGCCTGAAGGCGCCCTGAGCTTTGATCTGCCTATCATGATCGCTAGCGCTGTGGCTTGTTTGCCCGTCTTTTACATTGGTTACTCAATTTCTCGTTGGCGCGGACTTATGTTTTTGGGGTACTACGCGGCCTATACTCTTTATTTGATCTTAGATGCTCAGGCGCACCCGAGCACCTCTGAGTTCAAAGCCGCCCTGCTGTACTTCGTCATACCGCTGACAGTTCTAACTCTTGCTTACATGACATTTCATGAGGTTAAATCCACAAAAAGGTAGGCGAATAGCTAGTCAGGTTGGTGGCTGAATGTTGAGAACAATTTGGCCATTTAACCTCGTCGAAGCCCAGCTTAAATCGCCAGCACAGGTATAGAATGCCCGCGAAAAGTCTGATCCTCCGGGAATAGCGCGGGGCAATCTTGAATTTTTCAGAAGCGGAACTGTCCGACTACTGGGCCCATCCCCAAAGCTGCTGCCAATCAGAGACCAGAGCACCTTCATATCGACAACCTTTAAATACCAATTCGGTTGTGGGACCTTCCGACAGCTGTACGAGCACCCGACCTATGGGATTGCCGTGGCTGTCCATGCCGTCATTGTAAAAGTCTACTTGTTTAACATCCGCAATGCGCGAGCCTTGAAATTCTTCAACCATGGCTCGGGCCGATGTACCATCTGGGCGGGAATAGCGGACGCTGGCAATCTTGTCCGTTAAGCTTAAGAGAGATGCTTGAATGTTTGACGTTTCCATTTGGAATTGCTGACCACCTAGAGGTGATTTAGCTTGGAAACTATGGATTCGAACAGGCGAAAGAGGTAAGGCAATATCAAAGGCACTGAGTGTGGCTTTCAGCGTCGTTGGGTCCTGACAATGAACAGCTCCAAAAGGTCCTGCAAGAACTGGCAAAGGCGCGCATAGAAGCATACCACAGACAAGACGGGCGAAGTTAAGTCGTAATAGCATAGATAACATTCCTTGAAGTGAAGGCCTAAACTCATCACTCAATGAACGAATGAGGACATGCTTTGCTGCGGCAGACTAGCAAAGACTTCGTGTTTTACACGGATGATCCAGCCGAGGCACCAGCCGAAGTACGAGAGACTGTCGTGCATTGGCAGCAAAATCAGGCCATCGATACGGTCTCTTTTCCGGACCGGTAAATCAGCCACAGAAAGTCGTCGACAGCCTGCTCAACTGATTTACGCGAAACCGTCCTTGAACCAAGGTCCGCGTCTGCTGCATTGTCCTGAGCAGGCGACTCCGCCTATGCGTTGCTTCAAAACCAAGAACCCAAAGCATACCAAGAGCCGTAGCAACAGAACCTCAAACTTTGACAGCCTTGATCAGGACGTATTGCATAAGCCCCGTTCGCACAAGATAACGAGCCGCAGCGGCTGTGGCTTCGACTTTCCACCAGCCGGCTGAGACTCGCTGTCTCCAATCCAATTCTCTACGCCGTCGCTCGACAAAGCGGACGAAACCCTCGAGCACCTCGCGATCGAGTGCCACGCAGCTGGGAGACCCAAATCCTGCAGCAAGAAAAGATTCGGCCAGATCCTTTTCCGTCACGAGACTTTCTGCAGGGATGAGCGCATGAGCGGCCAGTTTCATGATGAACCACTTGCGCCAGTCGGCTGCAAATTCCCATTTGGAACCAAGGATGATGGTCGTGAAGGCGATGCGACCGTCCGATTTCAGACGCGAGCTGCTCTTATCCAAAAAAGCGCGTAACCCGCGAAAGTGATAAGCAGCGTCCACGACAACGAGAGCATCATAACTTTCGTCCTGCGGCCAGGCGCAGTCTCCCGAAAATATCAAATTCACGTCAGCCTGCCACAAATTACGCAAGGCAGAGGGTCGATCACCTTCAATCGATGCCAGAGCCTGGGTCTGTCGCTCGATGGCATCCACGGCCTGGACGCCGAATTCAGCAGGCCAAATGCTGAGACTGGCGCCATGGCCACAAGCTAATTCAAGCAATGTGTCGCCAGACGAAAGATTTGCAGCACGACCTATACGGCAGGCAAGAGCCTTGCATGCAGTGTTGTATTCGCTTGCTTCGGACCAGTCGCCAAGATTGGACCAGGGGCGTTGCCGTGCTGTCCCATCCAGCAGTTCCACAGGAATAGCTAGCTGCTTTTGGAGCCTGTTCTCGCGGCTAATCACGGCGTGGCGCTCAAAACGTACTGCGCCATAGAACGATAACCGACTACTTCCGTCTTGGATTTTTGCGACCAGGGGATCTCAAAACCAAGCTCTTGCGTTACGGCCATGGCTGATCGAACTGCCGATTCGAGCAGCGGAACACCAGTTGCCGCCCAAGAGCCGCAGAAGAATACGCGGCGGTCTGGTTCAGCATGCAAGCGTTGAAGATCTGCCCACGCTTGGCGATTGCGCAGAGTCGTGACGGCCCGCTGAAGCGGGATCCGACTCACAATCTTGTCGGTAGCGAGCGGCAGGATGGAGTTCCACGTTTGAAAGATCGGCTCGGCTGAGGCGATAGAAGGTTCGACCGAATTCACCCAGACGGTGAACATGGATTGCTTGAGATCTCGATCCATTATGTAATTCAAAGCGGTCCAATCCGATCGGCGCTTAGGCATGAAGCGTGTATCGCGATGAACGACTAGCTCTCCAGAATCAAATTCGAAGCGACCCAGCAACTCCAGCTCACGCGCGAAGGACTCGTGACTGAGAAACGCCATTTGATTCGCCTGGGTCGCAAGAATCACGCGATCAAAGCGTCCACCCTGCCCGGCACTATTTTCCAAGAGGACGCCGGTCGCATCGGCTTGCAGTTTGACCACGGGATGACCCTTGCGAAAGGTAAGGTCGCGACTGAGGCCTTCGGCTAGTGCGCGCGTACCTCCCTTGAAACGCAGCAGAGGCTGTCCGTGCAGGATCTTGTGCAGGAGAAGGAGCAGATCGCGAGCGGGCCATTGCAGAAGATAAGTTTCACGACAGGTACAGATAGTTGCGAGCAAAGGTAGGATGAGTCCTCGGAAAAACAAGGGGTGGAAGCGATAACGACTGGCGACAGCGGCCAGAGTTTCTTCGTGATCACCCGATTCGACCAATTCGCGCGTACAGGCGCTGAGTCGACGAAGCCCCACGATGATCTTCCACGTGTCAAGACCGAGATAGCGCCAGGAGCCGACAAATGGAATGCCTGATGCGCCAATCCCAAGCCGACTCGTACGCAGCCAGGTGGTCTGATCGAGCCAACTGCAGCTGACGAAGGTATCGACGCTAAAAGTCGAGACGCCTACCGTTTCGCTGAGAGCTAAAACGTTGCCCCAGGCATGGGGACTCATCACTCGCAAAGGCACGTCGACCCAACCTGATCCTGCGGCATGAGGAATATCCAAGGTGTGGGCGTCCATTCCAGTTCGTGCCTGACTTTCGAAAATCGTGACTTCATGACCTGCACGGCGGCAAATCCAGGCTGCCGCCAGACCTGCCATTCCGCCTCCTATGACACCGATTTTCTGCTGCATATACTTTCTCCGCTTGGGGGGGGCAAGTCCTCTGACTTTAAGAAGTTTCTCATAGTCCTGGTTGAATTTCCAAGGTGTAAGTAAACTCGTTGGCTCGCACTGTTTCTGTTGATTCTGTATGCCAGGGACCTCACTTCCGAAACTTCACTTGCCTAGTCTTGTTTCGTGTTCCGTGAGCTTAGTCTTGAAACCATAGGATGAAATAGCCCGCAATGCAAAGACGAGGACCACAACTTGAAGGGGCACGAAAAGAATATCCAATTGTTCCTGGGTTGGGCTGCCGAGATGAGGGCCATTGGACTCAAAAATTGGCGGGATCGGATAGCGTGAGATCACAGCCAGACTCGATACCACGATCGTGTCCGCGAAACCAAAATAGAAGGCAAGAGGGTATCGCTTCTGGTGCAGGCGATAAAGAACAGCCATCATGAGTAAACTCAAGGGTTCGAGCAGCAAATAGTGAAGGCTATCAAAGGCTGGCAAGGATAGGAGTGCTATCCGATAGCAGGCGTGGCAAAGTATCCAACTCAAGGGTGACGATCGAAAGATGAAAAATCCTGCTTCAAAGTGCGTTGTTTGGAAACGTTTTTTAGCCATCTCCTGAAGCAGCCAGACCAGGAGGGCTAGGCAAACAAAGCGGCTCAAGAGCCCACGATAGCTATCCCCAGCGGGAGTGAAGATCATGACGAAAATATTGGCCGCCACAGCAATGTTGATGTAGTGGGTCAACCAAGCAAGCGATCTTTTCTGTCGAGCCTCTGATAAACCAGCGAAGGCCAGCAAGGAACCCAAACCTAGCGGGAAAAGAAATAGGAGTTTGATGAAACCCATGGTTTGGACAGGATCACGCGAGGAGCTCCCGAAAAACTGAAACGAGGCGAAAAGTGCGAGGGCCATCACGAGCGCGAAGAGGATGGACCGATGAAAGCTCGCTAGGTAGCCAACAACTGCCACTGCAAGGATGGCCATCAGACTGTTCCAGATGAGTAAAGTAAGGTCCATGGGCAAATCTTTATTCAAGCTTAAAAAGCAGTGGTCTGAACAATTTTGAGATCGTCGATGAGTTGAGCCAGTTTCTTCTCACGATGCTTTCTCTGCTTGTCAGTGACCATCTTCTCCATTTCGATCCACAGATTGAGCTGTCGCGTGACTTGCCACTCTTGATACATCGCGTAACGATCGCCTCTAATGTTAGGCTGGCGTGCCCAAGCCTTAAGAAAATTCGCGACATCGCCCTCTTTTACTTTCTCTTTGACTTGCCGCAGGAACTCCTTTTTGATTTCAAGTAGAATATCAAGCTCTCGACGGTAGTCTTCCTGGCTCATGCTGGTGATATCGATGACTTTCTCTTTTTGCGCGTCGCTCAGCGGGCCCACCCAAGTCTCCATCTTATCCATCATGTCCTCTTGAAGGTTCATGTACTCCTTCTTGAATTTTTCAGGCGGCAGATTGACGATTTTGACGAATTCTTCCGAATCTTCCTCAAGCATTTTTTCGAAATGATCGTACTGCTCTGGTGTGAGCTGGCGGAACAATTCGGCCCCATCGTCCGCAAGTTGATCGGCTATGGCAATCCAGATTGATCGGGATCGATCGTCCAGCAGCTTTTTCATATGGACCGGGTCAAGGTGGGTTTGGGCAGAACGAATACCTTCGATCTCGACAATGATCCCAGGGATCTGAGTTTTGCCAAACCAGTTGATGTGAACTCTGGCTTTCTTTCTGTAGGCATCGTACTGCTGATCAGTGAGATCGAAATAATGATCCATCTTGCGCATCAAAAGCCAATCCATTCGGCTGATGATGACCTTGCGCAAGGAGCATGCGGACAGACAAGTCAGGCAGACTAAAAGCAGCGCAGCCCAACGAAAGAACTTTCCTTTGATCATTATGGACGCCTCATGATCTTGAATAAAACTTTGGGGAAGTCTACCTGAAATTTCATGCCGGAACAAATTTCCGAGCGTCGGGTATCGCGAGATCAGGAAATAACTTAGGATCGTCGGTCTCGGCTATCATGTTTTTTGTTCGTTGATCGTAATGGCGATAGCATGATGACATGGGAATTCCGAATGTGGGTTTTTTGTTATGATGTCCGGATTCGGCGCACGGCGATCTCTTTGCAGCGACAGGTGTACGTCACAAGTTTCAGGTGGATAAGGCGAGAGGCTTTTTCAAGTGCACGTGGGTGGGATGAACTCTAATCAAAAAAAGCGACCGTATGGTCGCCTCTTCAATTACCATTCGAGTGCTTAGTATCCGGGGGGCAGGACCACAGCGCGGAAGAACGAGCGATAGATTTCACTCTCTTCATCCCAGTAGCGGTTCTGCAGATAATCCCAGGTGAAACGGCTGTAACCATCCCGCAGCCAAGGACGGTCGCGGCGATTGGCTCCCCAGGAGTTTTTCGCGACGAGGTAATTCATCTCGCCGAGAAGGGCTTTTTCTTTCAACTCCGGATCGAGGTCGCCTTCGGCCAAGGAGATGAAACCATCTTCGTTGGGAACCTTGTCCACGGTGTAGTCATGGAGCACCACCATGTGGCCACCGCTATGGCCAAGCTCGCCGGTTTCCGCCAGCGTGGTAAGATTGAAGACACCATTCCGATCAGGAGCGTTGAAGGTCACGAAGAAGGACATCACGACAGGATAATGATCGTTCAAGGCCTTCTTGATCCGTTGCTCCAGTCTCCGATAGCTGACCAGCTCGTCTTCAGAAACCAGCTTTTTGCCTTCCACGCTACCGTAGGCACCGGGACCACCGATCTGGCGCCAGTTGGCCAGCATTACGCTCAGCGAGGACTGTTGGCCGGTTTTCACATCGACTAGCATGGTTTCGCTGGCTTTGCGGGCTTTTTCCAGAGCCGCGTCCATATTCACGGTGTATTTGCCGTCGCAGCTAAAAGCCTTGTCCAATTCAGCCCGGACATACGATTCCGTGCGCAGGTTCACATCGTAAAGCGTTCCGCCTTCTTTGCCTTGAGACATAATGTAATCTTCAGCGCAGGACTGAGCTTCGGACATGGTTTCTGTGGCTTCACCCTCGATGAATTCAGCTTCTGTCACCCAGCCGTATTTTTTGATGATGTTACTGGACATGGACCAGCTACCACCCGTGTTCAACTCCTCTTCCGGGATGGGTTCTTTGGCCAGAAGTTTTCGATACAGATCCCAGTAAGTCCAATAGGTTTCTGAAACATCCACTTCTTCGCCGGTCGTATCTTTCAGAAGCGATTCCAGCCAAGTGGCCTGGGCGTAGAGCCAGCAGTTACCAATCGACTGGCGCTTCACGGCCGTGTGCTTGACCGAAGTCACCTTAACCGAACTCTTCTCTGTACTATTTTCCTGGCAGCTGACGGAAAAAAGCGTCAGGGCCAGCATGGAATATTTGAACATGTGTTTCATAGTATTGGTTCTCGCTTATTTCTTGGAGATACGTTTGTCAGCATAATCCACATAGCGTTGCGCTTCCTTCAGTGAAGGCAGTACGCAGCTTTGCGGGCTCGCCACCACTTCCCACACAAAGCTGCCTTTTTTGAAGTTGCTCATTGCAAGGTAAGGACGGGTCGCTTCCGAGGTCCAATGCCAGAAGTAGGCATCGCGATCCATATTGCGGAGATACTGGATACGGTTGCTTTTGCTGACCACATTGACGAGGTAAACCAGTTTCTCGGTCCCACCCTTGGCGGCCAAGCTGTTCCACTTCAGGAGACCATTGGCTTCGGCTTCGGCCAGGGCCTTCTGGCTTTTCTTCAGACAGGCCACGGCATAATCCGGCACACCTTCCGCGGTACGCTTGATCTCGTCGCCTTCTTCCTTGTCCCAAGCTGTATTGAAGAGAAGACCAGTGCTGTCTTCACGATACACCCAGAACTGAGCGGGATATTCGAATTGAACCTCAGTTGTAGCTTTTTTGCCTTCGAAGGTAGCTTCGATTTTCGTCAGACCATGACGGCTGGCGCGCAGTGTGCCATCCGACAGGATTTTCGCAGTCGCGGCGTTATCCAGTAAAACCACCTCAGACTTGACGTCCTTGGTCTCGGTAGGATTTTCGTAAGTGGCGGCTGTATGTACCACCAGACGGGCTCCGACGACCGGCTCGCCTTCCACAGTCACGGTCAAACCGGTCAGCACCTGAGCGGGTGAAGGCGTTGGTACAGGCGTTGGTACAGGCGTTGGTACAGGCGTTGGTACAGGCGTTGGTACAGGCGTTGGTACAGGC
>JBGSTF010000153.1:0-36843 GCA_041736645.1 Oligoflexus sp.
CGCCGGCATGCTGGTCGCCGATGGCTTGGCCGTATTTCTAGGTGAATCTTTAACGCGAAAGATCTCTATGTGTTGGATCCATATTCTATCGGCCTTGCTGTTCGCAGCCTTTGGCATTGCTCTGCTCTTCAAATAAGGCGAGATTCGAATTCAAGTTGATCCTGGAAAATACATAGTTCTGATCACCAACTGAAACCCAGGCGGAGATAGAAGCCATCAAAAAAGTCAGCGCTGAGACTGGCGTCCTTCAAGAGGCCCTCGCCTTCGGATTTCTGCTCCATAAAATAACGACCCTGTGGCCCGAGATCGAGCGTGAAGGCGTCGCGAAGGATCAGACCGACACCGACCCGCAGAGCCAAATAGAAACCCTGCACCTTGAGCTGACCTGCATTGTCTCTCATTTCAACGAGAGTGCGTTCCTGACCGCCACCAAGTTCCAGACGCCAAAGAAGAGAATCCAGAGCCCGCGCTTGCCATAAACCCTGCAAGCCGAGACTTTGCCGTTTGATGGACCGCAGTTCACCCTGACTGGACCTTTCGCCCTGCATAAACTCGAGGAATGCTCCCTTGTGATCCTGCAGAAAACCCAACTGCAGGGCCAACTCCGCAATGGTCTGTCCCTTCTGATCGACCTGCAGATTTTCCCCACGGATAGCCACCCCTAGCAGGGCATGCATGTCGTCCTCGTCTTCGTCATCGCGCCCCATAAGAGCCTGAATCATTTCCTGATCGCGACTTTTCTGAGCTGCCTGGATTCCTTCCATGAGGTTCTTCAGCATAGGCTGGGCCCAGATTCCGGCGTCGCTCACACCGGCTTCAAAGGTCTTTATGGACGAGGCGCGCACTCTTGCTTCACTGCGATCGTAATAGTACAGCCCACAACTGCGCAAAAGCTCGGCCTTGTCGCTTCGGCAATCGACGATGACAGCGATCGACAAGCCGAGGGTATCGAGCAGTCCCTGGATCTCATCCAGTCGCCCGGGTTTATGATCCGGACGCGTAATCTTGGGATCCGGCTTTCGAGCCGTGAGACTCTGACGGAAGCGCTTCGCGTCTATCGTCGGCAACATGATCTGCCGTTGATCCACTCGTCGCGCTGTCAGCACCGCGCGCAGATCAGTGACAGGAGTCGCAGTCCAGGTACCACTGGTATCGACGGCCTGAAACGTCGCACGATAGAAATCGAAGAGGGCATTGCGCGGTCGACCATCATAGGCCAATAGCACCGCGACCTTGCGAGTCGCCTCACGCGGTTCTTTCGCCTGCGCCAGGGCCATTTCCGCCAGCATACTCAACCAAAGAATGATTCCAATTTTCAAAAGCATATCGACTCAAAAATCGAGAGGAGACGTGAGTATCATCGGCCCCAGCAACATAATCATCACCGCGGGTAGGACAAAGAATAGCATGGGTATCATCATGCGAACCGAGATTTTTCCTGCCTGTTCCTCGGCAAACTGAAAGCGTTTGGTGCGAAAGGTATCGCTCAGAGCCGTCAGCGTTTGGGTCACATCAGTACCGAGTTCCATCGCCTGGATCAGGGTATGGAGAAAGAGTTTGAGGCTCGGATTTTCCAGCCTTTGATCCATGGCATGCAAAGCCTCTGCACGCGAGAGGCCGAGGCGCATGTTTTTCATGGCAACTGCGAATTCATCAGCCAAAGGTGATTTGGGCGCATCGCCAAGGACCGACTGCAGGGATTGGTTGAAATCTAGCCCTGCCCCCATCGCGAGGCAGAGATAGTCTATGAAAAAGGGCAGATCCCGGTAACAGGATGTCTGCCGCTTAGCGGCGACATCATGAATGGAAATGAGAGGATAAAAGTAGGCAGATGCTGCTGCTGCAACGGCAATCGAAAACGGCAGACCTAGGAGCATCGTCAGGCTGAGATAAGCCAGAAGTCCGACCAGACCGGTGAGAACCAGCTGGTAGGCGATGAAATCAAAGGTATCCCAAGCCGGCTTGAAAGCCGCCTGCGACTTCTTGAGTTTGATCCACTCATGATAGGGCACCCAAGTGACGCGACGCGCTAGAGGGCGCACGAATTTCACCCAGGTCTCGATAGTCTGATCGCTGTCTTCGAGATTGTAGAGATAGCGATGCTCACGGAATCCATAATGGAGAACCCGGAAAACGATATAGAAGACCAGCGCACTGGTGAAGCCATCGAGGGTCCAGGAATACTCGATAAAAAAATCCTGCGCGACCCGCCAGATTTTGATCAGTATATCCATAGCTTTTATTAAACCTCCAGTTTCATCATTCGGACAGTGATCAGGATCCCGAGAATTTCGAGAAACACGACAGCGCCGAGGAGCATACGGCCGATCGCGGTTTCAAACATGATTTGCAGCTTTTCATAATCTAGAAAATAGAGACCGAGGAAGATCAGAATGGGCATCGAACAAAGCAGCACGCCCTGGGCTCGGCTTTGGGCTGTCAATGCCTTGAGTCGCCCTTCTACGCGATCAACTTCTCGAATCGTCGAAACGATTCGCCCCAGAGTATCGGGAATGCGACCACCCAATTGGGTACCGATAATCAGAGCCCCGAAGGCGATATTGGCATTTTTGGTGCGAACGCGCTTGCGCACACCGTCCAGGGCCTTATCGATGCTCATGCCGAAGCGATAGTCCTTCAAAACGCGGGCGATTTCCGACGAGAAGATGGCAGGACAGTTTTGAACTGCCACGACGAGAGCGTCCTTTAAAGTCAGTCCGGCTTTGAGCGAGGAGGAAACGGTGGCAAGGCTTTCCACTAGACTCGCATCGAAGGCCTCCTGGTATCTGAAGAAGCGCCTGCGCCTAATATAGATTGGCAGGAGGATAAAGGCAGCGATCCCCAGAAGCATCGCCAGGATCAAATTGAAATCAAAAAGGATGGCCACGGAAAACACAGCAATGCCCGTAGCGAGAGACATGGGTCCATCCCCTTCCCGCGTGACAAGGGAACCGTGGGTCTGAATTTTGATCCGTTCGTAGGCTTTTTCAAATTGCCCCTTGAAGGCCATAAACAGACAGACCGCCCCTAACCATGAAAGAACGTGGGCGAAATAGATCCAAATAGACGAAGCCAACCAGGAATCTCCTGCATCGCCCATCCTGCTTCACTCCTTTCTTTTACCAGCTTTTACCCCGACAATGAGCTTCGGCAGCTCATCCGGATCCAACTCCTCCGCAGCCCAAAACAGCTTCATCTCGGGGAGGTGGACCTGCATTTCATCCTGACTATCGCGGCGAAAAAGGCTAATCACATCATACTCAGCTGCTTCTTTCAGCCCCCGAATCCAGGCGATCTCAGTGATCAAACGACGACCTGTGCGCCGGCGGGAGATCTGCACAACGACAGTGACAGCGCTCACGATTTGCTCGCGAATCGCCCGCAGAGTCAGTTCCATGCCAGACATCATCACCAT
Organism: Oligoflexus sp.; assembly: GCA_041736645.1. GTDB lineage: Bacteria > Bdellovibrionota_B > Oligoflexia > Oligoflexales > Oligoflexaceae > Oligoflexus. The sequence continues at coordinate 3,416 of JBGSTF010000153.1, forward strand.
CGTTTCCAGGCGTCGCAAGAGATCCTCGGGGGTATTGGCATGGGCCGTGGTCATCGAACCGTCATGACCGGTATTCATCGCCTGCAGCATATCGAGGGCCTCGCCGCCCCGGCACTCACCGACGATAATGCGATCCGGCCGCATCCGTAAGGTATTCCGGACAAGGTCGCGAATCGTCACAGCACCGAGACCTTCCAAGTTGGGAGGACGCGTCTCAAGACTGATCACGTGCTGCTGCTGCAGCTGAAGCTCGGCTGCATCCTCGACCGTAATAATCCTTTCGTTCTGCGGAATAAAGCTGGATAGGGCATTCAAGAGAGTGGTTTTGCCCGAACCTGTTCCGCCGCTGATCACTAAGTTTTTGCGTTCATGGACCAGATATTTCAGGAAGCCTTCCATTTCGCCGGTCAGTGCACCCCACTCAACCAGCTGTTTCATCTGGATGGGTGTGCGAGAGAATCGTCGAATCGTCAAGCAAGGGCCTTTCAAGGCGAGCGGTGGAATGATAGCATTCACCCGCGATCCATCGAGGAGTCGCGCATCCACGATCGGTGAGGACATATCGATGCGACGACCAACTGTGGAGACGATCCGCTCAATTACGTTGAGCAGAGATTGGTCGGAACTGAACTGCACTCGGGACAGGCTGAGCTTGCCTTTTTTCTCGACGAAAATCTGGTCGCGACGGTTCACCATGATTTCCGTCACATCATAATCGGCCAGCAAGGGTTCGAGCGGTCCAAGACCCATAACTTCGTCAAAAATCTGCTGCTCGAATTCCAGCGCTGAAAATGGAAAGCCTTGGGGGAAATTCAGTTCGGCAATGATTTTTTTCAGATGAAGACGGGCATTTCGCCTTGTTTCCTCGGAATCCACGCGCTCGAGATCGATGCCATCGATATCCATTTTTTCCAGCAGGGTCCGCGACAGTACGATCCGAATCAGATCTGGATCGCCTCGACAGGCGTCCACGGAACTCTGCGTGGTCACCTCTCGCTGCTTTTTCTCGATTAGGGCTTCCTGAACTTCCGGTCGATCATTGTCAAGGGAGCGTTCAACATGCCGAGACATGACGAGCCGTGTCGGTCCAACAAAGACTTCCAACACATCGGCGAGGATGATGCTTTCGCCGATCTGCATGCGCCGGCCTTCGGAAGCGATCGTCGGCTGGGGACCGGTGCACTTGAGTGTGACATGATCCGCGGACACAAAAAGAACGCCACAGAGATTGTTGCCGGTTTCACCCATGCGGATTTGGGCGAATGCACTATCGCCGATCAGGTATCGTCCCGCGGGCAAACGCAGCTGCTGCTTTCTCTCGCGGATTTTAAAACTTACGATTACCAGATCCGGGGCAGCGGAGGTCCCGGATTCACTCGTATTCGCCCCAAGCTCAGACATGAATTTTTTCCTTACGATGGAAGACAGATCATGAGGAAGATATCTTTGAGCCAGCGGGTCATTGCTTCGCTGATGGCCACCATAAGAGGTTGTCCGCCGTTCGATGCCGCTTCAACGGGGACGCGCGCTAGAAAGAGGACACCGACGATAAAGGTCAAAATCAGTGCATACTCGAAGATAACCTGCCCGCTTTCACTTTCTGCCGGGTTTATCTGGAGCTGCTTTTCGACCGCCTTCAATGACTTCAAGTTCGCCTCCTCCACTGACGTTGGAAATGCGATTGTTATCGAGAAACGCGTTCAGATCCACGCCACGGCCCACGTTGCGCTTGCTGGCATCATTGGGATTGCGCAAGCTGAGCGAGAAGCGGCCTTTGTTCTGGGCGAAAGCCAGGACTTCAAATTCATCCGGATTGACGAAAAAACTGACATCCGTGCCACCCAATCCCTGGGATCCCAGCACCGAGCTGGCGCCAACGGCAACCAAGGTGATGTCTTGTAAGACAGTAAAGGTCACCGGCCCCCGGTTGGGCAAATCCATATGCGTGATTATATCCACGTGATCGTTGGGTCGCACAAAGCCTAATCCAGCTGATCGATCGCCAATGCTGAGAGTGAAGAGGCGTTTGCCAGCTGGCACCTTTTCGGCCATTTTCTCGGCGTTTTCTACACCGGAGACAGCAGTCACCAGAATGGGATCACCTGGCCTCAAATCGATCGCCGTCGTACGCCCGAGGATCATCGGCAATTGATCTACACTCAAGTAGCTACCCGTGACCTGGGCGCCAAGAACTTTTCCAGGGGCCAAAAGGGATTTCGACAGCGGTGTCCCGGCGGGAATGTCCTTGGCCGCAACGATGATGGACTGCGTTGTGAAACTGCGAGCGACGCTGGACTGAAAGGATTCGCGGCTGGCGTGACTCAAAGCTGCCGAAAACAGGCCGGCGACGATGGCTCCGGCAATGAGAAAGGTTTCGGTCTTCCACCAGGATCTTTCGCGATAACGATCCAGTGCGGGGTGACGAGCCAACCGCGCGAGCACGGAACGACGCTCTTCGCCTCCCCCTTCATGATCATCAACCTGCTGGGATTTGTCTGACTTCATGGATGTTAATCCTCACCTGCGTTGCGGATTCTTGTGACACATTCAAGGCGATCCAACCGCTCGCTCCGCGCCAGAGGCTGGCGTGAGAGTCCCCGTTCCTTTGAGCCAGAACTTTTTGAATCGCTTCTTCGTCTTCTGATCTGGGCTGATAGCCCAATTCCAAAAATGACTTAAAGACACGCGCGGTCGCCTGGGACATCGAGGTCGATATCGCAGCCGTCAGCAATCGAACATGGGTATCCTGAAAATTATACTCCATATCCTGAAGCAAGGTGGGATTTTCAAAATAACTCAGGATAGCAGACCTGTGACTCGACTTCGAGCCGAGGACTGGAGCCAGGAGAATACGCGCTGGATAAGCAATGATCAGCTGTTCCTGCTCGCTGATCTTCAAGAGCCCAATACTCAGTGTTTCATCGAGCGCGCTGGATTCAGGCTTTTCTCCAGCTGGACTCGTTGCATTCAACCCCAGTTTTGGCGAAGGGCCGATCAGCAGAAAATTACCGGCTTCTCCACGCGATCGAACCTCGCAGTGGCTAGTCAATTCACGAATACGCGCGAGCGCTTGGGTACTAGCAATCACCGGTGCGGACCAAAACCGAGCTTCCATCCCGAAAGATCGAACATGGCCGATGTTCCAACGCAGATCCAAGCGCCGGCTGAGACGCTCAATCGTGTTGGACAAAGTGCAGGCGGGTTCTGCTGCCTGGGCTTCCCAGCTGCCGATTATAAGATAGAGACTAAGCAGGAAAGCCTTGACCATGAATCATCCCATCCAGAAAAGTGGCAGCGAGTAGCATAGGTGCGAATGCAAAGCCTTCGTCGATTCGGGGCATTTGCCAGACACCTTTTTTCCAGCGATCATGCAGAATATTTAAACACAGCCATAAGCCACCAAGCAACAGCGACCCGATCAGGGTCTTAGCTATCGATCCCTGCGTGAGAAGCGACAACCACAGCAAAAGTTTGATGTCACCTAAGCCGAGGCCGATGCGTCCCCTCATTTTCTGATAAAGAAGGCCAAGTCCCCAGAGAGCCCACACACACAACCAGTCAAGAAGCAAATCAGCGAAACGTAGACGCCAAGGCCCTGCACGCAGAAAGAAGAAGCAAGCCCCAAGCCCCCATCCAAGCCATTGAAATCGATTTAGAATGAGATGACTCAAGCGATCCACGCGCCCGATCGCACAAAACAGGGCCGCTACACCTGCCGTGACTGGCCAAATCTCTATCGGAACGCTTTGCCAGTTTCTCAGCGTATAAGCTATCCAGATGAAAAAGGTACTCAGCAGCGAAGGCAGTAGAGGCCGCCAACCGATGGAGTCCTGCTCGACATGCCGGCGATAGACATTTTCGGTGTAAAGCCCAAACGCAGCAACACTGCCGAAGACCAGCGGAGTGCCCATGAAAAACCAGCAATTCGGATTCATATCCAAGCTCGTGGCGCAAGCCCATGAACAGTGAGACGGGAGCCCGGACTCAGCCCCTGGCTATTCTGATCAAGAGTTCCTGCACCCAGTTCAAGGATGGCTGCCGTCCCGCGCGGGCCGGTGATTTTTTTCTGTCCGGGAGAAACGGCTGACATGCATTCTAATATGCAAAACGATGTATCCAAAAAAACCAAGTCGATTGGAAAGTGCATGCCTAAGGTATGAATACGTCGTGACCGAAGCAGAAGGATACCATCCCGGGCCTCTAGGTGAGGCGTGTTCAAAAGTCCCTGCCTTCGACCTAAGGCTGAATCGACCGCCAGAATCTCTCCGGGCCATGGGCCATCCTGGGTTTCGATACGAATTTTCCGGTTTGACCGCACCCGACCATAGGCGAAGGCGATCCATGCCGCAAGGCCCAGCAGTATTCCGTTGGTGATAAGATCCAGCACGCTTTAATCCTCGAAAAAAACAGCCAGCACAGGCGGCAAAAGATAGCTCATCAACCGCGAAGGCATCATCTGTGGCTTCCAAGCCGGCCAAAACATGGTGTGAGCTTTGGCTTTTGAGTTTGCAACCGGCATAACCGGTCCACCTGCCGCCGCAGGCTGGAACACGATGCGAGTCTGCGCCACCGTCCACATCCGCGGTTGAGTGCTTTCCATTTCAGCAAAGCTTCGCAAAAATCCACCGGAAGCTAGATTGCTATCCACCGGAAGCGCAGGCGCACCCGAGGGCTGGGGTTGATTCACTTCAATTTTCTGGCTCACAAAATTGGCCAATGGCTTGTAGTCGCATACCTTCAAAGCTTCACCACTCGGCCCCAATTTTAACTCCTCAAGTAAGGCCGGGGGACAATTGCCCGAGCCTTTATCATTATCCTTAATGTGCAAAGGATTGATCAGCAGCATCGTATATTTCAAGGACTGCTCCAGCATGGTTTCCGTGCCGTTATTATTCATGGGTGTGGGTACAGTAAAATTGATACCGAAGTCCTCGTTTTGTCCCATGATCTTGTCCCAGTTCGTCTGCCAGCACATGTAACTGCTGCTCGTGCAAAAATTGGTATCCGATTTTCCGGGTCGCAGAGGAGGGGCGAGTTTGTATTGTTCGTAGGCGCTGCAGTCGATAGCATTGATGCGCTGGTTATGCCAGTCCCTTAGTTTAGTCTCGACTTCCGCCGCGTAATTCCCTGGAACCGGCTGACCCGGCTTCAACCGCAAGGCATCGATCACTGGGCAAATCCACTTCAGATCACTGGGAGGGCCGACTCGAAAGACGAATTTATCCTTATTGATAAGTTCCCCCTGATCATTCGTGCAAGCTGGTTGCTTGCCGGTCTTCGAACATTCCATCAGACGGGAAAGAATACGGAAAGTACCGCGTTTCGGTTGAAACGGCGAATCCCCGGTCTCGAAATTGACTTCCAAATTGCGCAGAACGCTATCCAGAAAAGGACGGGTCAATGATAGATCGACGTGAGCTTTGTAGATAAGCTCCTCGCCGACACCGTAGCCTATTGTGGCCTTGAAATTGGGACAGAAATCATCTCGATTCACATCCCCGAATCCTTCGGGTCGAGGGATAAACGCCGACAAGGGATTGGAATTGTGCGCATCGAGTCCAGCATATCCGCCCCACTTGAAAAAAATATGGCCGTGACAATAGTAGCGGATTTGTTTCAGTTTGAACTCGCGATTGCTGACCTTATACGTTTCCAGCACGCCTTTAGGTTCCAGAACCTCGTTAACACAAACGCCATTGCCCTGGGGTATCGAAGTCAAGAGAACTGTCTGAAAGACTCCACCTTCAAACTTGTCTCCCTTCTCCCAAACAGCATCAAGGGGACTCGGCCCAGTGCATGTTACTTTAGCATTCAGTTCTTTTTCTAGCTGATCTGCAGTTGCCTGAGGTTTTGGAAAGGCACAGAAAACATTGGGTCGCTGGCAGAGCTCCGCCTCGGCAGCTGGGGTTGGATTCTCGGGAACCGGACCCAGGTCAATATCCTTGTGATCTTTTTGGGCCTCTTTCCAAGCGTCCTCCATGGCCTGCCGACTCTCCGGTTTGGTCTGAATCTGTGGAGTCGGCACAACAGTCGTGCGTCCGGAGAGAACCCCCGTGAGGACCGAGCGAATGATGGGATTCACCGTGATAGCATCGCCCTTGAGCTTGGATCCAGTGCTTTCGTCCTGATTTTCGCCAAAACCACAGTCCGAATAGCCAACAGCAGGTCCGCCAAGAAGCTTTGAAGCAGTTGAAACGCCTGAGCTGAGAGCGGATACGATTCCTTTGACTTGTTTCAAAAGTGGGATTCCCGTATCGCCAAACCATTCTTCATAGCTATGCTGTTTCTTTCCCAGGGCCTTACTAGCTCTCAAAGACAGACAGAAACTGTCAGCACCGGACAGAGTTTCCAAACCACGATAGCTCATCTGGAAGGAACTTTTGAGCTGTAGCAGGCTTTTCAAACGAGCTTTGAAACCTCCGCTCGCATTCGCAGAAGGCGGATTCGGTGAGGCCGATGGCGTAATGAATGGCACAGCGATGGCACCCGGTTGATTCGCGAGAGCAACCTGAATACCACGAGGAATGGCTTGATAAGGATAGGCAGCTTGCAGCCAACCATTCAGTGTGGTCATACCACGGGCCGAATCGAGATAAAGCTTGGCCACCGGGCTGGTCGCATTATAAATTCTCTGCATTTTTTCCCGCTTGCTTTCCGGAATGCCCGACATCATATCTTCCTTCTTGGCCATCGCCATGGCCGTAAAAATGATGATCTCATCAGCAAAGAGCTGCAGCGCGGTCGCTTGATGAATGGTCCCAGCGATCGCCAAGTTATTGGCCGCAATAAAATTCAGACCCTGACTCGACTGACTCGCCATGGCAAAAGCACCGGCATCAGCCGCGAGGTCATTCGCCACGCGCTTCTCGATCAACTGCCCTATCAGGAAACTAAAGCTCAAGGCACCCAATATAAAAACAGCGACAAAGAGGAAAAGGATGCTGATGGCACCGGATTCCCTGCTTGCTCCATCCTTGCACAAAAACTTCGGCATCTGCGACTCCCGCTACTTCAAAAGGCAAAGGAATTATCGACTACGGGCTTCATCAAGTTTTCTATTCCCAAGGCGAATTTATCTTCAACATCGGTCACTCCTTTTAGCAAATCCCCTGCACTCTCTTGAATTGCCTTCTTAGCTTGATTCATCTTGTCTTCGAAGAATTTATTTAGCTGATCTTCTAAGAGAGTAGCGAGTTCGTTAGTAGCTTTAGCGACTGCTTCATCGATGATTTTGTTCATGACAAAATCTTGCACGGCGGTGCCAACAAAACAGGCTGGAGCACCTACTAGAAGAGCCGCGCACTTGCTCATATTCAGCGCATAGATGCCGGCTTTGATAGCGGCGATAGTGCGAAAGAGATTCTCAACTTCGAGGTAGAAATCGTTTTGTTCATCACAACTCGATGTAAGATCCCTCTTAAAATTCATCAAGCATTCTTCGACGAATTTTTTGCTCATGTCTCTATTTTTGTCTCCCCATCCTATAGCGAGACCAGCCACACCTTGCCGCTGATAACGGGGACTTTGATAGCCTGCATCCCTGAATAAAAAAGCATGCCCGTCATACATCAATCTTTGCCGAAGGCTCATGGCCGCATCAGGCTCCAGATTCATTTGCAAAAGAGCAATCAGGCTTTGCACTCTTTGCATATTGGTGAAAACATCGGCCTTGGCTTTCAGGGAGAGGACAGCCGTCTGCTGTTCAATATCCTGCTGCGGAAAGAGAAACTGGGTCATCGGACCGAGCGCCCCCATCACTGCGCTTGAACCTATGGCTTGCGCCTGCGAGGTTTTATCAAGAAAACTACTGCCAAGTGGGGTTACAGCCCGATCGGCAGCTTTTTTATCGGAACCCGGGGTCGATCGACGCAAGAGTTGCAAATCATAGCTTTCGCGATCCTTGCGCGGAGACGAGGTCGTAGCCATGCGCGTGGACGGCCCATCTCCTGGCTGACCTAGGACATCCTCCCATACGGTGCTGAGGGTAGGTGATGCATTGCCTTGGTCGAGGTAACTGGCAACGCTGGTTTCCCCGTCCTTCGGATCTTCGATCCAAATAGCGTTCTGCGTGGCAATCGCTAAAAGCGAACGCTGTTCTATCCGTTCATTAACTTCGAAAGCGACATAAAGCAAAACCAGCAGCATAGGAGCGCAGAAAACGAATTCCAAAGTACTCGAACCCTCTTGCCCGCTCATGGCTACTCCTTATCTTTAATCATCTTATCGACCACCTGGCCGAGATTGCGGCTCATCACTTCGCTGTTGCTGTTGCCAATACCATAAGTGCCAATCAAGCTAACCTTCGAGGTCCAGTCGTCGTGATCATTCCACACGGCATGTGCGAGCACAGGCATGCGCACCGAAACCGATACCGGAATAAAGCGGAAAGCCCCAGGTATGGCCAGTAGGAGTTGGCCAATGGCATCAGCCGTAAAATTAAGTACCTGCGCGCCCTGCTCCAGCAAGATATCCTGGGCGGGATTGGCGAGTTGAGTCGCTGTCTTGCCCATTTCTTCTGCCAAGATCGCCGGATCATAGATAGGGATACCGGCTGAGCTCGGAATTTTTTCCAAGGCCGATTTCACCTTATCCTGCGCCCGTTGAATCAGAGCGTCGGTCAGATCGTGGAGGGCTTTCTCGGTTCGGGCTTTTAAATAGGCCATGAATTCTGGGTTGTCTTTTTTGAGGTCGAGCCCATAGGTCAAGGGATCAATCGGAGCAAAGAATGCATGGGCATCATCACCTTTGACCTTGGCGTTCAGGAAATAGAGAATCCATAGCAGCTGCCCGACAAAGGGCATCTTTGCGCTGCGGTAGTAGGTGAGTGTAATCTCCACGCCAGGGGCATTGTTCATCCCATAGGGCATAGACTTGCAGGAGAGTTTGGTGAGATACCATGCACTCGGTATCCCTTTGATCAATCGCATCAAAGGCCGGATGAAGTCCTGATCCTCGGCGTTCGACATAAGCGCTGCAAAGCCGGCCTGAAAGGGTTGAGTTAGTCCTGATTCCAAAGCACTGCTATTCGACTGCCCAAAACCACCCAGCATCTGCCCGATGGTCGGAGTTACCATGGACATCACCTTGGTCGCTGCCCGTCGAGGCCGTTGCATCGCTGCCTTGTTTTCCTCCGTTCCCCCATCCGTGGCAGTCTCATCCCAACAAAGCTGGGCCGCCGCTGTTTGCCCTTGTTCGGTACGGATCTTAATAAGGGTACGGACAGCGCGATAAGCAGCCACGCGCATGACGTGACGATCGGTCCACATAAGGGCCAGTTCTACCACAAAAAAAACCAGGATGAGGAAGGCGGGAACTGCAAAGAGAAACTCGACGACGGCAACGCCGCGCTCTCTGTGATGGGGAATCCTACGAAGCCTCATGACAATCCCTCGGCAAACGATGACCAATCCCTTAAGAATAGCAAATCTCTCGCCGATTTGCAGCGTATCTGCCCCCGCGTAAGGGTTTATGAGCCCCTATTTATTCAATAATTTAAGAATATTATGATCAAGATTCATCCGACGCCTGTCAGTTTTTTCGACAGTCCACGCAACGTGCCAACCAGCGGATTCTTTTGCAAGAGTATCAAACTTACTCTCGGCACAGAGCTTGCTTTACTAAGCTCAGGACAATCGCTCTTCCTCTTGAAGTTGAAAACCTGGAGTATCACATGAAAACGTCATCTATGGTCAAGAAGCTCGGACAAAACACTGCGGAATACATGCTACTGCTCTTACTCATTGGCGGCGCCAGCATCGTAGCCTTCAAGTACTTCGGCAAAGGTATCATCAACCGCTTCTATTCTATCGTCAACGTAATCACTGGTAATGGCGAAGAAGAATTTACAACGGCAAAAGCGAATGGCGAGACCGTCGATTTCAAGACCTTTGATAAGCAAGGTTCAGGCACCGGCTCTGGCACGCCGCCAGTGACTCCTTAATAAATTCTAAACGCTCGATCACCTGAGGTTCAAAATGCGGATGCTGTTCTATCGAGCCCTGCTCACATGCCTTTTTATTCTGTCTCATCAGGCTCTTGCCGTTGACATGACGCTCGGCGTCGGCCAGCAGGAAGCTTTGAATTTTGAAGCCCTAGCCACATCGGTTTCGGTTGAAAAACCTGGGATCGTCGGCGTCTCCAAAGGTGACTCTAAATCTGTGGTGATCCTTAGCGGCAAAGCTGAAGGCACCACCTCTGTCTCTGTCAGCCTACAAAACGGCAAAGTGATCTCCTACGAAATCACTGTAACCCCATCGGCCCGCAGCCAGCTCTCGTCCTATATTGAGCGCCTGCGCCGTTCGCCAGGCGTCACCCTGGATGCTCGTGGCACGAAGTATGCGGTTTCTGGTCAGTTCCGTAACCGCAATGATCAGAACATCTTCTCGGAAGCACGCCGCCGTTTCCCTGGTGTCTTCATCGATGGCACGGATCCGGACATCGTCGAATCCAATGCAGTGGTACGCACGATCAATCGCGTCTTGGAAGAAAACGACATCGGCAATATCCAAGCCCACGCCTATGGACAAATCATCGCCCTGGAAGGTTCGCCCAGGAATGAATCGCAAAAAAATCTCGCGCTGCGCATAGCTCGCATGATCTCGGCCGGCGTCGAAGACCATATCTCCACCGATTCTAATGGCGCTCCTCCGATTGCCATTGAAGTCCTCTTCATTGAATCCTCAAAGACCAACCGGAAACAGTATGGTGTCAATGGTCCCCAGAACGCGTTTGCTGGCCTACCCGACAAAGGTGCCGGCATTATGGGTACTTCAATCAGCTCTTATAGCGCCTCTCGCCCGTCTGGTAAGTTCAATATGAACTGGCAAGTCGGGCCGCTGACGGCGTTCCTACGCCTGCAGCAGACAAAATCCAACTCCCGCGTTGTATCGAATCCTAAGCTCGTCGCCCGGTCTGGCCAGAAGGCCCAGTTTGAATCCGGCGGTTCGTTCTTTATTCCTGCTGTCACGGTCACCCCGGATGGTGGCAAGCTGCAATCCTTTACCCAGGAACAGACGGGTATACAGCTGAGCATTGAGCCACGCATCGACGCGATCGGCCAGATCGATAGTAAAATCAAGACCAGCATCATTGAGATCGGCGAACGCGCCAGGGGTGATGCTCCTCCTTCTTTGATCCGGTCCAACCTGGAAACGTCCGTCACTATTCGTAACGGTCAGAGCATCCTTTTGAGCGGTTTGACTCTGAAAAAGTCGCGTAAGAATGTCTCCCGCGTGCCCCTGCTGGCTGATATCCCCATCATCGGTGAACTCTTCAAAGAGCGTGATCAGGAATTCGAAGAGAAGGAAATCGCCGTTATCGTGACCATGACCCGTGTTAGCGCTTCGGAAGGTCGCGCTCAGGCGGCCGATCAGCTGCTTGAGACTTCGGATAGTGACGTCTCATTCAGCATATTCGATTGACGCCGAGTTGCAGGGAGTATGGTCATGAAAGAAAACACACAAATATCAGCGTCATCGCCGACGCAGTGGATACTCGCTCGAACCTCGCAAAAAGAGGCATGGGTTGCTCTTCCACTGCCTCTGGCTCTCGGCGCCGATCGCAACTGCGATATCATCATCAATGCCCCGGCGATGCGCGATGTCTCGCGCCTTGTCGTGAGCGATGGCGAGGAACTGCAGGTTCTGGACGCGATGACTGGGGATTCGGCCGATCTCGATTTTCTCAAAATCGCTCGTATCAGTCTCTTGGGTCCGTTCCCAGAAAACCCACGCCGCATGAGCTGGCTGAAAAGAACAGCTGCCATGCTGCTGGCCCGTGAAAAAGCCATCTTTGCTCAGCTGCGTCTGCCGGCTCTGAAAAAGCTGTTGCCCCGGCGCCAGACGCCTCGCTTGAGCTTTCTGCTGCTGTTCACTGTGATTTTTTCGACCGCTTTGGTCTATGATCCGACGCCTGCAAAAATCAACAAGGACTTGTCAGGACAAGCGATAGATATCGCCTACAATACGATCAATCAGTTGAACGTATCCAGCGACGGTTCGGGCGCTCCCTATGCACGTGGCGCCAGTTTCCGCCTGATCTTACCCCAGCATGGTGCCGACGCGCAGCATACCCTGAGTCTGACTCTCCAAGGTCTGGATGTCGGGCATGAGTTCGGCATCGTTCTCAATCAAAAATTCCTTGGAGAAACCCAAGCTTTAATGGACTGCGTGGATCGGTCCTGTACGGTTGACTTTGCAATTCCCAGCGAGGTTCTGAAGGCGGGAGCCAACATCCTCGCACTGCAACACAGGGATTCATCCAGCTCATTCCGTCTGAGTCAGGTTTTCGTGCGGGCGATGGAGCCAGCTCAACCTGAGGATTTCGAACGCTTCGAGCGTCTTTATGCGGCCGCCAGCCGCTACTATGAAGAACGTATGCTATTGCCACAGAATATTCGAATGGCCAAGGATATTCTGTTAGAAGCTTCGCAACTCTTGGATACGAAACTTGGTTTCACGTCCGAGAATTCCCGGCATAAGATGTTGCACAATGAAATCGACCAAGCTTTCGAAGAAACTTCGCGCAACCTGCAATTCAATGTGAAAAAATCGTTGCAGATTCGTGACTATCAAGCAGCCCTGGCTGCCGTGCGCGACCTTTTAAAGCTCTATCCTCTGCCTTCCAGCGAGGAAAATCAGCAGCTGCATGAGGTGCGGAAACAGATTGAATCCAAACTTGAGAAAAAACCATGATGTCAACTCAAGATCCTTCGAAATCAGCCCAGAACCAGGGCTTTCGCGTCCTCAATCTCAGCCATGATGCAGCTCCTGGCAATCTCCAGTTGGGTGAATCACTAGAGATCGTCAAAGGCGTATGCCTCACAGCACGTCACGCCTCAGAAGAAATCCTGATCGAGATCGATGGTTCGATCTTCGCATCTCAGGTTTCAGTCGATAAGCGACCAGTTGTCGATGTTGCAGTGGTGCGTCCACGCCAGATGATACGCGTGGGAGAGCTACGCTTTGTTATCCTGCGGTATTTCGATGCCTATATCCACACGGAGGCGAATCGAACGGCTCATGCGGCCCTCTTTGCTCGCGCGCGTACGGTCGATTCTAATCCTACGAAGCCCGAAGCCCCAGGCGATAGGCGTCGCAAACTGCTGCGAGGCACAGTCGCCCTGCTGGCCTTGGCGATAGTTTCTATGCTTTATCTAGGAACTAAAGAGCCAATCGAATCGGTGAAGGAAAGCGTAGTCACGGTTACGCCGGCTGAGGAAACAAACTCTCGACACACTCTTTCTTCATCCCTGAGCATGCTTCAGGATGCAGAAAAACCTGTGGCGACAGTTCCATCGGCAGTGCCAACTCCCGCCGAAACGCCCAAGCCAGATGAACAGAAAGTCGAGGCTACCAATCCTCCTCCTGTAGAAAGCAGCCCTAGCAAACGTGGAGAGCGGATCGCTTCATCCTCAAAAAAAGGCGGAGACCGCTCGCATCCTGCGTACAGTCTCATTCAAGAATATCGACTTGAGGCTCGTTTTGATCCAGAGGGCGCCCGCCGCAAACTTAAGGACTTAATCAAGACTTTGCCAGCTGGTTCGGCTGTCCGGGGCGACGCCGAAAATACCTTGCAAAAGCTCTAAGTTATATTTCCTGGAAGGCAGATCGCAAATGGAGTTCCCTTTTCCCCTTGGACTTTGGCTAAGATGCCTCTTCCTTTAGCCTGTTACCTGTTGAATGGCGTTGTACAATTTTCTGTCAGGAGAGTACCATGAAATTTTCGTCGTTTAGACCCTATGCAGTGACTGCTTTCTTAATCCTCGTGACGGCCTCCAGTGGCTGTGGTGGCGGATCCAAATCCAAGAGTCCGGGCGAAGCCCCTCCGGCTCCTAATACCCCAATCAATACCGACGGTTCAACACCCCCCGTCAAGCCCGACGGCTCGACACCTGTTGCTGTATGTGATGGCCTCCCCTTTTGCGGTGGAAATGTGATCGTCGCTGACGGATCCACAGTCGCTGCCATTAACACACGCTCACGGGATGGCGAACTCTTCGTTTCGACCAATAAAGCCAGCACGTTCAGCGATCGAACCGACGCCCTGAAAAAAGCGTTTGGCGATGAAGCCATCAGTGATCTTGAAATTTTAACGGCTGCTGCTGGTGATGGGCTTCTTATAGTGGGGACTAGCCTAGTGACTAAGTGTCCCACGCCGACCATTGCTTCTGACGATGGAACCTGTGAGCAGACCGTGGTTTTAGCTTCAGAAGACCAGGGTATCAGTTTCAAAAGACTGGATCTTGGACTTATCCGCGACCAAAGTATTACACTCATGGTCACTAAAGATGGTCCCCTTGTGGTCGCGGACGCGTATTCGCCGACTAAATTATCCGATATGAAGATATTCCAGTTGGATCGCACTGACCTCAAAGTCAAGCAAGCTATCCCCTTTACCTTATCCTGCGACGTGAAGTATATTCAGGGTCAATACTGGTTTTATAGTCCTATCTTCGCAGGTGAGATGAAATATCTGCTCACCGAGAACCTAAGTGATGCAAGTTTGTTTGACCAGAAAGCTCAGAAATTAACCTTCTTTGACGCCAAAGATCCAAAAGAAGCAAATAGAGCCGACCTAGCAAATCTAGAGACACTCTGTGTCAAAGACAAGTGCCAGACATACGTCAGCAGTGCCGATGGCACCGGAATTGATGTCTTCACCTTTAACCCGAACGGAAGCGGTGCCATCAAGACCAGCAAACTCAACGATATATCTTCCCTTGGTCGCATTCGCTCCTTTGTCATCAACGGCCAGATCGTGGCCCAAGTGATAAAAAACATCGATGTCGAGAAAGCAATGCTGCTGAGCTCCGGTGAAGCTGAAGCCATTCCAGCAGATGCATTTCCATTTGCCGCGGGACGCCAATCGTCTATCATTTCTGTTGCCGAAACCAAGACGGGGGAAATCTACGTCCTTTGTCTTAACAAATTTTACAGCTCACTGGATCAAGGCAAGACCTGGAATCAAAAGATCATTGAGTTATAAACGAGCATTCGATCGGCCATCACAAAAGCTGGAGTTCACTGAACTCCAGAATCAACAAAACCTGCTAGAAAACTCTTGACTCACGAGCCATTCAATTTAATCAAAACAACTCCGATAGAAATCCCGGGAATTCTCGAATTATTGTATAAGTCATGCGTGAGATTTTGGTGCTATCGAGATTTTTAATAATTTTCATTAGTCTTGCAGCTACTTGCTGCTTGGTAGCTGCACCAAAAATTCAAGAAGATACCCCAGTTTGGCTGAAGCTCAGTGACAAGACTCCGATTATCAGTCTCCAGGACGATTGGGAGTTCTATTGGAAAAAGCTGATAGGACCCCAGGATTCTTTACCAGAGCCATCAGCCAAAATCAGGACTGGCCAGGAATGGAAAGGACTCCAACTCCAAAGCGGAGAGGTTCTTCAAGTCTATGGCTATGCTACCTATCGAAAGGTTCTCAGGGGGCTGCCTCCTCAGCCTCGTGGCTATCAAATTGGACTTGAATCGGCAGGGCAAGCCTTCAATCTCATTGTATTTCCGAGCGACCGTCCTCAATTCGCCCAAGTCATCAACAATGGGCGGGTTGACCCTGAGCGGAGCCAAGGTTCAAGGCGCTATGCGATCATCAATATTCGACCGGAAAAAGTCGAGGACTACACGATTCTTTTGCAGGTTTCAAACAGCAACTACGGGTATGGCGGTGCCTACTATCCCATCAAAATAGCCCTGGGTAATGAGATAAACCGTTCCTTTGAGATTGAAGGATTGGTCAACCTCGTGGGCATCGGCATCACGATTGGTGTGGGCATCTACTGTTTGATGATGTGGATCCGCCGACGCGAAGATCGACCAGCTCTGATGCTGGCGATCACTTCGCTGGTAGCACTCTTTCGCACACTCACAAGTGTTCCTTACCTCGTCAACCTATTCCCTGACTTCTTCTATAGTGTAATCCTTCGACTCACTTATTCCTCAATGCCTCTTGGTTGCGTTGCCTATCTGCATTTCCTGCTGGCAACTTGTCGGCCTAATTCTCATTTGCTGCTTATGCGATTCAGTTCTTGGCTTCCTATTGGCCTCGGAGTCTTTAGCTTTTTGGCGCCCATTGCTTGGATAACTTCGCTGCTGCCACTCTATCACCTTGCGATTTTGCTGCTTTTGGTCTCTTACCTATTGATTATACGCGCTTCCTTAAGGCAGAAACAGCCGGGCCTAGGTCTTGTCATGGTCGGCTGCCTCATCATCTGCTGTGGGTTCATCACCGATATCTTGGTCTCCACCTTTGCATCAACCAGTCTCTATGTGACTCCCTTGGCCGTTATGGTCTTCCTCATTTTGCAGGGTCAGCTTGTGGCTCTGCGGGCAGCCCATGTGTACACTCGATCCGAGCAACTCAGCCAGGAACTGTCCGAGAGAAATGCCGAAATTACCTTTTTCAATAAGAACCTGGAGAGGTTGATCGAACAAAAAACTCGAGATATCCGTTCGCTTTTGGATCACATTCCTCAGGGTGTGTTTTCGGTTGGCCCCCAGGCTTTGGTAGCACCCGACTATTCGCATCACTTGACTGGAATTCTCGAGTTCGATGACATCGCTAAAGTTCCTTTCACACAGGTTCTTTTGAATCGAGTGCTGCTGGATGCTGATCGAAAGGATCAGATTACTCAGTCGATCTTAGCCTCCATTGACGATGACGAGATAAGCTTTGAGCTTAACTCCGATCATCTCCCTAAAGAATTCATCTATCAGATTCACGATCGCAAAAAATACCTCAGGGCCACCTGGAGCCATGTCCTCAATGAAGATCACAAAGTGGCTCGCATTCTGGTCACCCTTTTGGATGTATCACAAGAAAAAGAGTTGGAAGAGGACGCTCGTCACAATAAAGAGCAAATGCACATCATTCAAGAGTTACTCGATGTATCTGCCGAAGTTGCCCGCCAATTTTTCGCAACAGCCTGGCCACTGCTCAAGGAAAATCTTGCCAAATTGGAGCTCAATACCTTTGATCCTGCTTCGGTTCGATTGATGTTTGTCAATGCTCATACGATCAAGGGCTCGGCCCGAACCTTGAAGTTCAGAGCACTGGCGGCGGCCATACATGAAGCGGAAGATCACTTTAGCGCAATCCTGCGCGGTGTGACAGCTCAACCGGACCTGATAAAAGCGGCCTGGCAGAAGGTCTTCGCCATTTTTCAAGAATACCTCGACATCAATAACGACAAACTCAATCGTCGCAAACAGTCGGCGAGCATAGCTGTAAGTCGGAAACTGCTGATGGAATATTATCTAAAGATTGTAAACATGCAGGCAAAGAAGGCTATTGAGCCGCGGCAAACGGAGGCTTTTTTGCAAAACTTGAAAGCATCGGTGACTTCCCTACTTTTTGAACAGACAGCGCAGATCTTCGGCAACTATCGGGACCTAGTCAAAAAAATGGCAATTGACCTGGGCAAAGACCTGCCCCAGTTCGATATTGATGTTCCTGATATTAATATGAGCAGCGAGGCCCGAATTGTCCTGGACAATGCCATGATTCATATTCTACGCAATGCCATTGACCATGGATTCGAGTCGGCTGCAGAGCGGCTAAAAAAAGACAAACCCAGTCATGGTCTTCTTCAATTGACAGGGACTCTACGCGACAATCGCTTGGTCATCCGGCTGACCGACGACGGACGGGGTCTCGCCATCTCGCACCTCAGAATGCGAGGCCTGGAGCAAGGCTATCTAAAGGCCAATAGCAGTCTTGAAGAAGTGGCATCCTCGATTTTTCGGACCGGCGTAACAACCGCACGCACGGTATCAGAACTATCAGGACGCGGCATTGGGCTGGATGCAGCACAAGCCTTCTTGCGTAACATCGGTGGTGATTTGAGCATTGAGCTCGGCCCCGAACACCGGCAAGATCGTGGCTACTATCCATTCACGATCATTCTATCGGTGCCCTGCATGGTTCCCAATGAAGTGCCTGCGGCTGCTTAAGTCTATTCGAGACGCCTGTTTTTATGCCTCATGATGTTCCGCTATGACGACTGGTACCTTGCAAAAGCTATCAACATCAATCAATCCTTGGTCGGTGATCTTCAGCGATGGAATCACAGGCAAAGCTAGAAAAGAAAGTTGCAAGAAGGGTTCTTTAAGAAGACAGCCAATGGAATGAGCCAAGCCCTTCAATTCCCGCAAACGATCGGCGACTTCCTCTGGACTCGCATCGGTCATGAGGCCTGCAATCGGCAGAGCGAGAGTCGCCACTGTCCCCGCCTCTGCACACACCACAATACCACCATCGATGCGCATCAATTCCTGCACAGCCTTTAGAATCAAAGCGTCGCTTGAGCCCACAGCAATGATATTATGCGAATCGTGATTGATACTGGTAGCAATCGCCCCACTCTTGAGGCCAAAGCCTTGGACAAAGCCAAGGGACCGAAAGCCCCGATGATGATGCCGCTCGAAGACCGCGATTTTCAGAATGTCTCGGCTTGGATCGGCCTCTACTTGGCCATCGCCGACCTTAAGTCGCGCCTTTAGGCTACGGGTGAGGATCTGCTCCGGAATGACTTCGATCACCCGAACATCGACGCTTTTTGCTGCAGAAATCAGCCGAAAATCTGCCAGATCAGGCGTGGGGAGATTGAGGTTCTTTCGGGACTGCTTAGGTGCGCTCGAGCTCCTAGACTGCAGTTTTTGAGTCTCCACGATCACACCCGACTTCAACACCTGTTTGATAGTGAGACCCTTCGACCAAACGCCCTCCCGCGGTTGCAGCAAACAGATATCAGCCTGGTACCCCGGAGCCAGGGCACCACGATCGTTCAGGCCATAGAGTCTTGCCGTGGCAAAACTTGCGGAGCGAAAGATATCAGCCGGCTGATGGCCAGCTCTGAGCGCCTTATCAATGATAAAGCTGATATGCCCTTCCTCCAGAATATCCAGGGGATTGCGGTCATCACTGCAAAGGCCTACCGTAGCTGAGCTGTAAGCATCAAGGATTGGCAAAAGGGCCTCCGCATCCTTCGCACAGGAGCCTTCCCGAATCAAAACATGAATGCCTTTTTTCAACTTTTCTCGAGCTTCGGCCAGACTGGTCGATTCGTGGCAGCTATGAATACCGGCGACAGCATAGGCATTGAGATCTTTGCCTTGAAGCCCCGGACAATGGCCGTCCAAACGCAGAGCCTGAAAATCTAGAAGCTTACGAAGAATCTCCGGATCCTGATGCAATAGACCAGGAAAATTCATCATCTCGGCCAGACCCAGGACTCGCGGGTGACCAACCAGACCGCGGATATCGGCCGCCAGAAGCGAAGCACCACTCGATTCAAAAGCGAGCTCCACATTAGTGCTGGGAACACAGCTCGGTACCATGATGAACACATCCATCAGCAGCTGTAAAACCGATTCCAATGCCCAATCAATGCCATCCATGCCCAGGACATTGGCTATTTCATGGGGATCCCAGATTGCAGTGGTCGTGCCTCGGGGCAAAGCCACTTCCTGGAATCGAGCCGGCGTCATCAAACTGCTTTCAATATGCACGTGACTGTCGATGAAGCCAGGAACAGCAAACAGTCCCTCGCCATCCAAAATCTGCTCCGCTGCATAGGACTCGCCCATGCCAACGATCTTACCATCGGCCAGAGCCATATCCCCTTGACAGAATTGACCGGAGAAGACGTCTAGCCAACGCGCGCCGCGAATCACCAGCGGAACCGCTTTCTCTCCCCGGGCATAAGCAATGGCTTTGGCTAACGAGGCTGCATCAGGATACTGCGATTTTTGATGGTGCATGTTCTTGTCACTCATTCCGCTGCGTAGCTCAATTGGGGGATTTTCGACTCTCAAACCATAGGGCCACAGCTGCTCGCTCGTCGTCCGTTATATGCGTAAGGTTGCCGAGCGGCATAGCCTTAAGCTGCACAACCTGAATGTAGATCATAGATGCATGCTGTTCAATTTGAGCGGTGGTTTCCAATAGCAAACCTTTGGGAGCCGGACCATTCATAAGACTTGGGTGCTGACTATGACAACCCACACAGCGATTTTGGACGATGGTTTGAATCGCCTCTGTGCTCGGTACTTCTGTTACTAAAGAAGCACTGACTCCGGAAGGAGCAATCCAGAAGAACACGCCCATCATGATCAAGAGCCCGCCGACTGGGAAGTACCAATTGATTTTTCCCTTATGCTTGAGCAGAAAAAATTGCCTAATCAACACCCCAGCCAGCATCATCAAGACCAGCACCAGCCAATTCATGGGATGATTGGACATCAAACTATAGTGATTGGACAGCATAGCGAACAGAACGGGTAAGGTGAGGTAGGTATTGTGCACACTTCGCTGCTTGCCCCGTTGGCCATAGACAGGATTCACCTTGTCTCCAACGCGCATGGCCGCGATTACTTTGCGTTGCCCGGGAATGATCCAAAAGATCACGTTGGCACTCATCATGGTGGCCATCATCGCCCCCACAATCACAAAGGCCGCTCGCCCCTGGAACAGGTGACAGGCGCCATAGCTAGCAAGACAGATAAAAAGTCCAAGACAGAGTCCGAGTACCAGCGGCTTTTTGCCAAACAATCGACAAATTCCGTCATAGATCAAAAGTCCCAAGAGCAAAAAACCAAGAGAAATCAGCACTGCTGTCGACGCGGACATCGGAAAAATTTGGGGATCGATCATGTAGGTTCGAGCATGAAGGAGATAAAGCGTGGCAAACAGAGCGATCCCCGATAGCCAAGTGGCATAGGACTCCCAATAGAACCAATGCAGATTCTGCGGCAATTCCTTGGGTGCGACCAAGTATTTTTGGGGATTGTAAAATCCACCACCATGAACAGCCCAAAGTTCTCCATCAACGCCCTTCTCTTTGAGATCAGGAGAACTCGGCTTGAGCAAGGAATTATCGAGCCAAACAAAATAGAAGGACGCTCCAATCCACGCAATCACCGTGATCACATGCAACCAGCGGAGCAGCATCAAGGCCCATTCGATCAGATACGATTCCATGAATGCCCCTCAACTGCCGCGATAGGTGGAATAGGCCCAAGGAGAAACCAACAAGGGTACATGAAAGTGAGCCTTGGGGTCGGCAACATGGAAGCGAATGCTGATATGATCAAAAAATGGCGGATTGGACACCGAAGCTCCCGTAATGGCAAAATAGGGAGCAACTTCAAACACCAGTTCGTAAGTTGCAGCGCGCAGCTGATCGCCTTGCAGCAGCGGTTCGGCTGTTCGTCCGTCTTGATTGGTTTGCAGCCGACACAGTTGCTCTGTGGATCGATCCTCTTTCACACGAAAGAGTGTGATCGACAGATTTGCTGCAGGTTTGCCTAGAGCCGTATCCAAAACATGAGTGGTCAGTCGACCCATCGCGTGACTCTTTCCTTTTGAGGTTTCTGGCACTCAACGCCTTCACGGATCGCTGTTCGTCTCAGGGGAGTGAAGCCGAGCTTATCGAAGGCAGTTATGATGGTCAAGGACGAAGCACGCTCGCTGCAGGACTCGCAAAGTCCTGTCCGCTTGGCTCAGGGCTTGATATCCAGTCGACCATCCACCTGGTAATCGCTCCCAACAGAGGTGATTCTGTGTTACAAAGAGCTAAGAGCCCAAGCTTGCTGGCCTTTGATATGAAAGACTCTATCTGCGCCTATGTAACGGAGTCCGTCTCAGTCTTCAAACGTGACAGGTTTGATCTGTTTTTTCCAACCAAGAGGTGATCCGTGGTCGACATTCCTGCTTATGAAAAATATTTAAGCCCTTCGTTGAAGGCCTATCTTCTTGAGCAAGCGACTCCGGTGAAGGATGTGAGCGATCTTCTGCAAGTCGGTTCTGCAGGTACTTTAGAGCCAACTGATGCCTTACAATTTCTTTGCGATCTCTACCACGCGACCAAAGTCGAGCTGCAGCAGCTGCTACAAAAAAGGTCCAGCGACCGCGCCTTCATCGACCAAAGATGCCAAGCCTTGAGCATCTTCAACCAGGAGTATCAGCGCAGTCCTGATTCAGCGGATGAACAGACCGTCCTTGGTTTGGAAGACAGTCAGGGTCGGCTTGTTTTTGGCCCCAGAAGTCCAGACTATATGCGATCTGGAGGACAAGCTATCGCAGCTTTGCCTGCCTTTCTGCAAGGTCCACACGTCACTCTCTTCGGCCCCCCTGATTCGGCGAAGATGGCCATCAATGCTATGAATTCCTATCACCGAAGTTTACCCGAAGAACCCGCTATCATCGGTGAGCTGCTAAAAGCCTGTTCATTTTTGCCGAAATGGGGCGCTGATGACGAAGATTCCAAAACCCCCTTGCGTGCCGATCTGATCGCTGCTGCAGAAAATTTGAGTCGTTGCTTTGATGGTACTTTGCAGACCACCGACGCAATCACAGGCAAACACTACGCATTGAATAAGACCTTTCAAACCCTTCCTATCAAACGTATTCCGGGTTTAGCGCTGCCCTGTGCCTATTTGTTTTTGCATCAAAATCCTCTGCCACTGCACCTTTATGACTTTGCTCTACACGTCTTTCGCAACTGGCAAAATCCCGAAGCATTAGTGTTCTACGTCCCCAAGTTGGAGAATGAAGAGGAAGCTCGTTATATCCGTTCTATGGTGAGCAAAGCCGAGCAGCTTCTCAAGGAACAGCATGCTTCCTATCAGTTCGGCACAATTCGCCTGATGATCGTGCTGGAAAATCCACGAGCGATCTTTCGCGTTCACGAGATTATGGATGAACTCTATCCTTATTTTGCCGGAGCTTCCTTGGGCTGGCACGATTATTTAGCGTCAACGGCCCGTCTCTTCAAAGAGGATCAAAAATATCGCATTCCTTCGAAGTCGGACCCACAGATCGTCATCAAATATATTAAAGCGTCGCATCGATTGCTCGCTGATGTTGTTGGCTCGCGCGGTGGCATCAAGGTCGGCGGAATGTATGGAGTTCTGCCCTTGACGCCTGAGCTATTGAGTCCTTCATTCCAAGTGACCCTTAAAGGCTATTTCAGGGATGTGATCACTCAGTTCCGGCGCGGTCTCAATGGTTTTTGGGTAGCCCATCCCGATTTTGTTCGCATCGGTATGGCTTTGGTCGTAGCTTGGCAAAAGCGTGAGGCCGGTGACCCTCATGCATTGCAGGCTTTGATTCGAGCCCTACTCAAGGAGCCAGATGCGGAAGACATCATTCGCTTCATAGCGGCACCCGACGTGGAAAGCCTCGATATCGACGATCCTCTGTATCCGCGTTCACTGATCGTAGCTGACTTTAAGGAAGCCAAAGATGCTCGCAACAATCATCCGGACGAGATTCGCTACAACATTTTTCAAAGCCTTCAATACCTAGCAGATTGGCTATCAGGCAGGGGTTGTGTCGCCTTGCCAGCCCATATGGATAGCATTGCGGTCCGGGTGATGGATGATCTCGCCACCACTGAGCGCTCACGCTGGGAGGTCTGGCATGAAATCCATCACGGACGCTTTGCTGTGGAAGATTTCTTGCGCATCGCCTTTGAGGAGTTGCACTTTATTCGAAAGGATCTCTCCCATTCGAAAAAAAGTGTTCAGGTGAAATGGACCGAACAAACTGCGAAGTGGTACCCCATTGCTTTCAGACTGATGATTCGCTTTATGACCGATTCTCAACCTGTGGAGTTTGTCAGCGAACTGCTTTTGCCTTTTACTGTGGAATCGATCCGCGAAGCCGATGATCCCTGGGCTTTGATTCAAAACATCGATCCGAAGATCACCACAATAGACCCATCTGTCGAACGATTTATCGGCTATTTTGAATGCCTAGGCCATCAAGAATTTGCCCGACGCTTGGCTCAGAATGTGATTCCAGACCTTGCCCAGGGTGAAGCCATCGTTCGCTCATTCAGTTCGGCAGATATTAACCAGGCCGCAGCCTTTCACGGCGACATTGGCGAAAGTAAGAAAACTCTGGATGCTAAGGCTGCCCTTGAACAGGCACAGGTTTTCACGGATGAAGAATCGATCCGTGCCGAGCTGCGAAGCTTGGGAAAGTGCTACCTTGAAAAATTTGGTATGAAATTTCTGGTCTCAGCTCAGGGAAAATCGGGGACTGAACTCTTAGCGCTCATTAAGCAAAGAATGCAACACAGTCTGGATCAAGAGCTGGACCTAGCAAGAGAAGCTCTCTGGCAGATTGCCAAAAAACGCCTAGCCGCCAGTGACCAGCAAGAACGCTTGGAGCTGTTTCAAGGACTGCAAGCAAAGCATAAGATCCCTTGTGCTTCGATCTCACTGCTCCAAAAGGGCTCCATTCAAGACATCGCATTGGGCACCCCAGAGACCACCTGGTTTGAATTGGCATCTTTGAGCAAATCAGTCGCCTCCGCTTTTGCCGTGGAATACTTTGCCAGCAAAAAAATCGCTTTACAGAGTTCGGTCAATGCCGTTCTGAGCCAAACCTCGTCTTCCTTTCGCTTGGCAGGCCCCTGGGCTGACCAAGTAAGCTTGATTCACCTCATGGGACACAAAGCTCTGAACCTGCACTATGTGAAGGGCATTCCCCTGGCCGACGACATGCCCAAACTCAGTGCTTTGATTCTAGGGCATTCCGGTTACGGCTATGATCCTGTTGCCGTAATCAATCCTCCAGGTGAAGTTTTTCAATACTCGGGTGCTGGCTTTTTAGTTCTGGAACATGTGATCGAAGAATTGGCAGGAATGCCTATTGATAAACTCACTCGCCCCTTCCTCGACGCCCTGGGCATGCAGGATTTCAGTTTTCAACAGGCCACCATTCCCGGACACAGCTATGCCGAAGGATTTCGTGAAGACGGTCAGAAGATTCCCGGTGGTCGATTGATGTTTCCTGCTTTCGCGGCAGGCGCGCTCGGCACAAGTCGGGCGATGGCACGATTTCTCATGCATCTGGAGCAGGCTTATCATGAGCTCCATGGATCAGGGCCGATATCTCACGATACAGCGCGAACCCTTTTGCATGGCAGCGATCTTGGCTGTCAAACATTCATGCACTGCAATATGGGTCTTGGTGTCTTCATCGCTGAAGCGGGAGACAATCGCTTTGCTATTCATCAGGGAGCGAATGATGGCTTTCGTTGTCTCTATCTGCATTGTTTTGCCGGACCCGATCGTGGCAAAGGACTGGTGAGCCTTTGCAGCGGCGAATTATCAGGGGTCTTGTTTCATGCAGAACTCGCGCAGACCGTTCTCAAGATGCTCGGTATGCAGGGTGTGGACTATTCCCAATTCGCGCAAACATTCAGCGCGGC
Source organism: Oligoflexus sp. (assembly GCA_041736645.1). Classification (GTDB taxonomy): domain Bacteria; phylum Bdellovibrionota_B; class Oligoflexia; order Oligoflexales; family Oligoflexaceae; genus Oligoflexus. The sequence goes on from JBGSTF010000153.1 coordinate 28,656, forward strand.
TGCACTCAAACCCGAAGAAGTTGTTAACATCGGATATCGAGACCTTGTTTTTAAGGCCTTTCAGCCTCGTCTTCCCGAGGCTATCCTTCGCTCGGGACCTCCACAGCCCCTCGCTTCTCTCAACCTCGTTCACGGTTCTAAAATTTTGAGCGTGAGCAATCAACTGTTCGGGCGAGCGGAAAACCTGCTGAGTCCCTTTGAGCCAACATTCGATCCAGAGTTGTTTGGCAAGGAGGGCAAAGTTATGGACAGTTGGGAAACGGTCCGCCACAATCCTAGGTCCTTTGATGAACTCGTCTTCGAGCTCAGCGAGGCCTCGAAGATTCGCTATGTCTCGCTTTCTACAAAGTATCATTTGGGCAATCAAGCAGCCTTTATTCAGCTGGAAGCTCAATCGCAAGGACTGTGGTATGAGCTCATTCCTAAGATACCCATGGAAGGCCATGCCCTCTGTCTCTTGGATCGTGGGCCTGACGATCGTTCCTTTGCAGCGGTGCGAGTCAAAATCTTTCCGGACGGAGGATTTTCACGCTTGGGGCTTTTTGCTGATTTGCCCGATAGCGAAAAGTCGCGATATCAACCATTCGCTGAAGCGAAGTGCATCTCCTTTCCTGAAGCCATCCCTCAGACTCGCAAGCCTTTGAGTTTGCCCTTTTCGGCTGATAACGCAGAAATCAGTAAAAATCGAGCTCGGCTTCGTCCAGGGGATCTCGTCAACGTGGCTTCAGCCACCTTCGGCGCTTCGCTCATTCGCGCCTCGAACGAGCACTACGGTCCGGCCATTCAGGTTATCTCACCCTACCGTCCGCTGAATATGTTTGATGGATTGGAATCCGCACGAAGCCGACAACCCGGACATCATGAAGAGGTCCAAATCAGATTGGCTAAACCGACTCAATTGCAAGCACTCATCCTGGACTTTAGCTTCTTTGTGAATAACAACCCGCTGGATGTCGCTATCCAGGGGAAAATTGGCAAAGAGTGGGTAGGATTGGTCCCTCGAACTTACGTAAAGTCCTTTGCCGGAAGTCAGAAAGAGTTCCTCGTGCAGGAAACGGGGCTGGTCGAAGAACTGCGGGTACAAACATTCCCAGACGGGGGGATGAATCGATTGATCGCCATGGGCATCTGGTGATTCTAGGGCATATAAAGATCAAACAACCCTAAAGTACTGCAGAAAGAGTTGGAAGAGTCATAAGGCAACACTCCTCCAATTCTAGTGACGACTCTTTGCGACATCTCGAACTCACGGCATTTTCATTTCTGACCGCTAGCAAGGCTAAGATTACTGCTATCCCTATTCAATGTTTTTCGGAGGCTAGAGCGGCTTTAACACAGAGTCCTTTTAAAACCACTTTTTGCTCGTACGAAAGAAACAAAAAGCTGGTCAGGTGTTCGGTGGTGACCTGCGCCAGCCTTCCCGGACATTTGCTTTCAAGCTCGCGGTAGGCCTGCTCTACGTAAGAAGTATCGAATTCAAAGCTCAGAACCACCGTGGTCTTAGCTTCAGCAGTCACCCACTGACCCTGCGCATAGGAAACTTTGGGATCCATAGAACCCACATACAGCTGATGAATAGAATGGGCACAGCTTGAACTGAGAACGAATAGCATTGCCGAAAGAAGCCGAATCGAAAGTGGCATGATTTTCATCCTTTGGCTTGGTTGTGCAAACAGTAGCCTTCCATGACCACTTCATTGACAAAAAACAGGCCCAAGAAATAGTCGGTCACCTGATGTTTCGACAACAGCCCCTCAATTTTTCCGCCTTGGCATTGGCTCAAGAGATCGCCCCTGGCTCGCTCCGGAAACGAAGAACCAAAGGGGATCAAGAGGACGGTTACGTTTGACGCCGATGCGCTAATCTTATGCTTTCTCGCTGCGGCTACCGGAATCTGGCTGACCGATATCGAGGCCACTGTCATGCAGCCTTGCAGCATGCAAGCCAGAAACAAAGCCCCCCCAGCCTGCTTTATTACTTTCATCATTTCACAACTCCATCAGCTTCGCTTTGCAGCTTCAAAGTAGATTCCTTGTAATCAATTTCAGCGCGGGCCGGGGATTGCTCGGTGTCGACATTGAAATCGGCATCGTTGGTAGCAACAGCTTTCGATGATACACAATAGCCTTTAGCAACCGTGTCTCTAGCCCAAAAGAAAAAGAGGAGATACATCGTTCGCATATCTTGAGTAAGAATGCCACGAACTTGCCCATCAGGACACTGAGTTTTAAGCTTCTCAACGAGTTGATAGACTTCATCATTGTCGAAATTAAAGCCGAGAAAAATGAATTTGTGAACGGTTGCTTCAACAGGCTTGTTGCGTTGAATGGGAATATTGGTTTGCGATACTGCTGCTGTATACGTGCAAGCGTTCATGGTACTAAACAAAAGACTCAACACTATCAGCGGCCCAACGAAGGATTTCATAATCACCATTTTGATTCCTTAGGGTTGAATGCAGGAAGCATCGACTCGAACAATTTCGCCTTTGACAATAGGATACTGACGAGCTTCTCGAACCGAGGTGATATTGCTTAGATATCCGGTTTTGCAGAGATCGGCCAAACTTTCGGTTATTGCCCGAGCATAGAACTCATTGTAAACCGGCGCTCCCGTCCGCGGACCCCATTGAAAAAGTGTCACATAGGTGTCTAGCGCATTTCCTGCTTTTCCCAAATTCTTGGCCCCAGAAAATTTGCCAATATCTTTGGCTAGCCCAGCTGCCTCGCGCAAATCAACGGTCGTCTCACTGACCTTGACACTGATTGGACGTGCATTCGCCGTACGGGCATCCACGTCACTCAATTGAACCTTAAACAGAGCTGCACAGGATGTCTGCATCAAACATAGAAACAGCCCACTGGCGAAGGGCAAGAGTCGCTCGAATCCCTTGAGCATTGATGAATCCTCGATTGTTTGTATCTATTATAGGGCATTGTTGACGGGAGGCAAGTTTTTTAAACCGCTTTGGCAGCAGTCTACGATCCGGAAGGTCGAAAGCTGCTGCGAGCCTGAACTTTATGGGCTTTGGCTCACTGGGTTTTCAATCTCTTCAAATTAAGGCCTATGGACCGACGAGTAATAAATCTTTTTCAACGCCGCATAAATGGAATTGAAGATAAAGTTTCCAGCACTCCCACAAGAAATCTTACAGGTGCAACCCATCGCTTACTATTCAATAGAAACTCAGGGTTCTCATTATTTAATACACTTTCTATCTTTTGCTGCTGCCATCCTATCATGAGCCAACTCAGGTCGATCACGAGCCAGCAAGAGCTGAGCAGCAATACTGATCGCGATCTCTTCGGGAAGGCGCGAACCGAGATCAAGACCGATAGGGCAATGTAGGGTTTGCACTTTCTCCGATGACAATCCCGCCCGCATGAGATCAGCTTTGATGGCTCTGGCTTTGACCTTACTGCCGATGGAGCCAACAAAGGGCAAGTCATCACGAGCCAAAAGAACCTTTAAAACAGGTAAATCCGTGCTATGTCCCATAGTCAGGACAGCACAAAAGCTGCCAGGTAGCAGATCATGTGCAAAGCTGGACAGATCCTCCACCACACTGGCTTTAAGATTGAGAGCTATAGGCAGTCGATCGATCCACTCGGCGCGAGTATCAACGCAGCTGATCAAACAGTCCAGAGGTACGAGCACACGGCAGAGCGCCTGAGCCACATGTCCTGCACCAAAGACTGTCAAGCGCCAGGGCTGTGTTCCAAAGGATTCAAATAGAACCGTCGCCCGACCACCACAGGACATCCCTATATCTTTTTGCAGGTCCCAATCGCAGAGAATGGGACCTTTTTCGGTTGCGGGTAAGTTCAAAATTTTTTGAGCTTCACAGATGGCACGATATTCCAATTTGCCGCCACCAATTGTGCCCGCCCTCAGTCCGGATGCTGTGACCAGCGCCTTTGCTCCGTGCTCTTGGGGAGCGTGCCCCATACTGGATAAGAGTGTGCAGACCACAAAAGCTTGTCCCTGCTCGCTCAACTCCAGCATAATTCGAAACAGTTCCTGCTGCGTTGCTTTCATCGCGGTCCTTCCCAAGCGGCAAAGGCATCGGGATAGAGCAGACGCAGAATTCTTTCTCGACTGGCTGGAATGGGCAGTGACGGAAACACCTTGGTTTTAGCGAGTTCAGGATCGTAGCTCAAAGCATTCATAATAGCCGCCCACACCGAAAAACTCAAAAGCAGAGGCGGTTCGCCAACAGCTTTGCCTTTATGCATGGTTTTCGTCTCTTCCGAGACGATAAGGTCGACTCGAAAATCTCGAGGAATATCCTGAATGGAAGGAATTTTATAGGTGCTTGGTGCATGAGTCAAAAGCCGACCCGCAGCGCTGTAGACCAACTGCTCCGACGTCACCCAGCCCAGGCCTTGAATAAACGCACCTCGAATCTGTCCCACGTCCAAATCGTAGTTGGTGGTTTGCCCTAAATCCATGAGAATATCGCTGCGAAGAACCTTCACCTCACCGGTCCGCCGATCCACTTCCACTTCGCTGCAGGCCACTCCCTGACTGTAGTAAAGAAAGGCATTGCCCTGTCCTGTGACCTTATTGAAATCCAAACCATCGATTTTATAGAATCCATATTCGCTCAAGGACACTCGATTGAAATAAGCCTCCCGAACGAGATCCTGAAAGCTCATGCTTTGCTCCGGGCGATCCAACGCGCACACCCGTCCCTCTGCGAACACGATCTCTGAACGCAAAGCTTGGTTCCATAGCAAATCCGGCTGCACACCTGCGCCGATTGTTCGACTAGGCCACAGCTCGGGATCGACCTCGATGAGAGCGGCAAACATTTGACTCAAGCGTTCTTTCAATGGACGACAGGCGACCAGGGCCGCCGATCCGTTGAGATCTGTGCCACTGGATGCAGCTGTTGCCGAGGTATTGGCATTTTTATCGGTTTGCGTTGGCATCACCCTTATATGCTTGGTATCCAATCCAAACTCCCGGGCCACGAGACTGGCGATCCGGGTCTGCACGCCTTGGCCCATTTCCACCGCACCGGTCGAAACCTGCAAAGTGCCGTCGCCATGCACGATGACCAAAGCATTGCCTTGATTCAAAAAGCGCGTAATGAAGGAAATCCCAAATTTCACAGCTGTCATCGCCATGCCTCGTAAATAGGGCGAGCGAGTCTGAGCCCCCTCCTCAAGACTTTGCCGGCGCTTGGAATAGTCACAGCGATCAAACAGACTTTGAAAAAGGCGAGGCAAAGCATCACCCTCGACTCTTTGCCCATAGGGTGTGGTATTGCGCTGTGGATGACGATAGACATTTTTCATCCGAACAGTATAAGCGTCCATCCGCAAGTGATGAGCTATAGCTTCCATCGCATGCTCAATCAGAGCCACACCTTTGGGCCCACCGAAGCCGCGGAAGGCTGTATGCGGATGAAAGTTTGTGCGGCATACCTGACCTCGGATGCGCACAGCAGGCAAAAAATAGGCGTTATCCACATGCGTCATCGCCCTTTCCATGATCGCCGTGGAAAGATCTGCATAGGCTCCGCCATCGGAATAGAGGCGAGCATCCAATCCGAGTATTTCTCCATCATCCTGAAACGAAATATCATAGTGAACTCGAAAGGGATTCCGCTTGCCGGTGATCAGCATGTCGGTATCTTTATCTAACAGCAATCGCGCAGGTCGCTGACAACGATGTGCCACCAGAGCTGCAAACACAGCAATAGGAGCCGCCTGAGTTTCCTTGCCGCCGAAGCCGCCGCCCAGGCGTTTGACTATGCACACGACATCCTTCTGTGACAAGCCTAAGGCTTTCGCCACCAGATGTTGAACTTCGGTCGGATGTTGGGTCGACGAATGAACTTCGAGCCAACCGCCATCCCTTGGGTAGGCAATGGCAACCTGATTTTCCAGATAGAAATGATCCGCTCCATCGATCTGCACCTGTCCTCTTAGGCGATGAGGAGCTTTGTCGAGGGCATCTTGCCAGGCACCGCGCTCGATCTTGCGTTCTACTCCGATCCAGCTTTGCTGCTGGACAGCAGCCTCGACAGAAAGAATCGCGGGTAAAGGATCATAGTCGATCTTAACAGCTTGCAGGGCCCCTTGAAGTACGTCCTGAGTCTCGGCAGCCAGGACTAAAATCACCTCACCCACGTAATTCACCGTATCCTGAGCGAGAAACACCTGATCTTGAAAGATGCTGCCCCACAGATTATGTTGCAAATCTTTGTGATCAAAAATCCAAAGATGTCCGGCCCACTTTTTGAGCCGACTCAGATCGATCGAGCGAATCCGAGCATGAGCATGCGGACTCCAGACAAGGCCGACAATCAGTTCGCGTGCTTCTTTAGGACGATCATCGATGAACTCTGCCGAGCCTTTGACATGGCCCGAGGCAGATTCATGGGCTAGGGACGGTGTGCTCTTAAGAATGGCTGGCTGCATGCGACACCTCAGCTTGGGGAAGAATTTCATCACAGAATTGCTGAAAGAAATTGCGCAAGAGCAAGCGCCGGTAGGCAACACTGCCTCGATGATCCGAGAGCGGGTGAACCTCGTCTTGAATGATTCGCTGAGCCTCGCTAGCAATAGCTTGATCTAAGTTTTTATTCTGCAAAAAGTCTTCAACCCGCGTAAGACGCAAAGGAATAGCGGCAATACCACCAACCGCAATGCGGGCTGATAAAATCTTTGGTGGAAATCCTTTCGCCGACTTTTTCAGGTCAAATAGAAAGGCTATGCTCACTGTCGATATATCCAAGTCTTTGCGCGTGGAAGCTTTATAGAGACGCAAGACTTCGGTTTTAAGCGGCGCCCGAAAGGAAACTGAGCTGATCCATTCGCCCGGTGCTAGGGCCAGCTGACGATAAGCAGTGAAAAGCTCGGTCAGCGGAACCACACGAGCTCGAGCTTTGCGCGAAACAGTGACCTTGCCATCGGCGACCAGAAGGAAGGGCAAGGTATCACCGATCGGCGAAGCATTGGCGATATTTCCCACCAGGGTGGCAGAATTCTTGATCTGTGGTGAGGCAAACACATTCAGCAAAGCACTGAACTCCGGAATCGCTTGTGCACAAAGTCGACGAACCTCTTCCAGATTCACCTTGGCCCCAAAGTGATAGATGAAAGATTTATGGCTGGATGCATAGAGTTCAGGGACCAAGTGCAAACTGATGAGATCGCCGAGATTGATTTTACCCTTATTGACCTGCACCGCTAAATCAGTGCCAGAAGCCAGGAGTTTGGCCTTGGGTTGCTTGTTCAGGAGAGCACTGATGGCATTCATGGTCAAAGGTGCGGAAAGAGTCCCTTGTGCCGTTTTGATTTCGATCGGAATCAGTTGGGTTTCCTTGAGGGCTTTGGTGATTTGAGCTGACATGAATCGCTTTCGCAGCGGTTCTATCGCCGCGGCATCAACGCTCTTCGCGGCTTCAATGATAGGGGTATAGCCGGTACATCGACAAAGATTACCGGTCAGATGATTTTTGATGCTTTGTTCCGTTGGCTGGGAAGGATTCTGATCGAACAGTCCGGTTAAGGCCATGACAAACCCTGGCGTACAGTATCCGCACTGACTGCCATGATGATCGACCATAGACTTTTGTATGGGCGAGAGAACCTGATCCTTCGCCAGGGCCTCGATCGTGAGCAGCTGCGAACCATCGAGCTGCAAAAGGGTTGTCATGCAAGAATTGATGGGTTCGAATCGAGTATTCCTAACTTTACTTGACGAAGAGTGAGCGCGCAGAACGGTGCAAGCCCCGCAATCCCCTTCGGCACAAACGATCTTTGTTCCCGTTAAAAGCAGCTGAGATCTCAGATATTCACCCAGCATCCGGTAGACATCCGCGCCCTGCACTTCATGAATCAGTCCATTCAAGGCAAAGCGAATAAAAGAACGTGTCAACATAGGGCTGTCCTTGTTTCCTGAGGATCACCGTAACAATACATATCGAAATCAATCCTCATGGGGGTCGCTAAGGGCGAGGCTACAGGATGGTGAGGCGAAGGTCAACCGGCATAGGAACTTGACGGGATTGGTAGGGCTCTCTTGCGCTTGCTAGGGGCCATGATATCCCTGGACCCATCGCTAAGAACGAACCCGAGCTCTTCCACTCAGCGAAAGCGCTTCGCGAAATCCCCAAAATGGCAAGTTTTTCAAATACAGATAGTACCTTCAAACACGCCAGTTAAAGCCGAGA
>JBGSTF010000085.1:0-10161 GCA_041736645.1 Oligoflexus sp.
GAAAGCCTTGCCTGATAAGCCTTTACAATCGAGCTCCGGTAATCTAAGGTTCTGCCGATCACGATAAAAGAGCTTTTTCAAAGCTCTTTTCTACAAACTCCGCTGTCTAACCCTCAAGTGCCTTAAAATCAGATCAGAACATTTACTCCAAGGCGAACGTGCATTCGTTAATTCTGAGAATAGGCTCCTCGAATTTCATGAATCCTTGGAATAGTAAACTTCATTCTACAATAATATCAATTACTTATTGAACGGCAAAGATCTTGCTTTCATGCCTTTATTGAAGCTGAAAGGCTTCCACCCAACGCAACCAAAGCAGGACCAAAGTCATGGCATCGACAGCATCGAATCAATATCCCCAAGCGATGAATTTTGAAGACCTCTATAGGGACCATCTTCAGACAGTAAAGTCCGTCGTCAAAAGCTTCAAATTCCAGGATGCTGCCGCGGATGACTTGGTTCAGGACATTTTTGTCAAAGCATGGCAGAGCATGCATCAGCTCAAAGTCACAGAGGCTTTCAGTGGTTGGCTATGCACAATTGCCAAAAACAAATGCCTGAACGAAGTCAGACGCTCGCGACGTGAAATTCCTACAGACATGAGCAACAACCAATCGTTTGCTTTCGCTACTCTATTGGAGGCGACCGATCCCCTTCAATCAATAGAAATCGAAGTGTCGCTCCAATGTCTCGAGACCCTTATCAGTACGCATCAAGACGAGGTCAGAAGGAAAATTGCGATTCTATTTTACCTCGAACATAAGTCTGTCAAAGAAATTTCGTGCTGCCTAAATATGAATTCCAATACCGTTCTATCTCACCTTCGTCGCTTTAGACTTGTAGTAAAACAAGCGATGCTTATATGGATGGAAGAGCGCCAACAGGCACCTACTTATACTTCGAAAAATTCGGGTGTCATAAACTTTGACAGCTGATACAAAAGAACGCTCAAGGCATTGCCTTAATGAACTGTAACTAATGATAAATTCACGAGCACACGAATTGCATAAGCCTCGATACCTGGTTACCAGGATTAATTTTTATCGTTGGAAGTATTCTATGCTGTTGAAGAAATTGTTGCCTGCCGCTGTTCTTTTGCTTTCCACGATTCCTGTCGGCTGCGAAAAAAAAGAAGCCAAGAATGAAAATTTTCCGACTCCAATTGCTGATCGACTGCCCTTGAATTCGGTTTCAGACCTTTTTGGTTCTTGGAAACACTGCAATGAGATCGGCGAAAATAGAAGTTCGTACGGACTCTATGATTTTGGTGTTGATGGCGCCCTCGCTGTTGAGTACAAAACATTTCCCAGTCTGGATTGTTCCGGCGAGGCTATCTCAAATATGGCGCTCAAAGGCACCTATACAGTCGGGGAAGGCAATGCGCTTGACCTGAGCCTCAATTGGGGTGAAAAAGCCGAGACTGTGTACCGAGTGTTTAAAGTGGAAGGCACAAAACTAAGCATTTCGAACTCTTTGGGTCTCAGCGGTAGCAGTGCCAACCGTGACACAAATATCTCCGTCGATCCTCTGGTCTTGACGAAAATCTAAGCTTCCACCAGGAATCGCCGCTTTGTTCGGCGGTTCCCATACCTCTATGCAAACAGATCTTTTTGGTAAACTCTCCTTGAAAAATTCCGCACCATTTTTTCAAGCTAAACTTGCTAATCCCTCGCCCACTCGATAAACTCCGCTCAAAGACACGATAGGATTTAAGGAGTATTCGGGATGAAAAGCATCAAACAGTTGATTTGGGCATGGCCTATCCTTGCAGTTTCCAGCATAGCTTTCGCTCACCCAGAGACGGGCTCACACTCTCTATATGGAATGAACACGGGATTTCTTCATCCACTCACTGGCCTTGATCACCTTCTGGCTATGGTGGCTATTGGCGCTTTGTCGGTGACTCGATCAGCTGGAAAAATCTGGCACCTTCCAGCGACTTTCCTGTTTGGCATGTTTATCGGTGGAATTGCCGGTCTTTTGGGGGCTCAGGTGCCATCGACGGAAACCGTCATTTTGGGTTCGATGATTGTTCTAGGCGCAGCACTCCTGTTCAAACGTACCCTTTCAGTAAGACTAGATTTCTTAGTGGTCCTTTTCTTTGGCTTAGCCCACGGTCATGCCCATGGCTTTGAAATTCCATCTGCAGCCCATCCCATCATCTATGTCTTGGGATTCATGACGACGACCACTCTCCTTCATCTGTCAGGGATACTTGCAGGAACGGCACTGCGCGAAACTAAAGCTGGCTCACTCCTGATGAAAGCGAGTGGCCTCGCTATGCTGGTCACTGGCTTCATCTGGCTCTCTTAATCTAGTCAGCGAGAATCCAGAATCCAAAGCCCATCGAACACGGTGAGGCTTTGAGTTCCTTCCTTGTACCCGATCCCACCAAACACCAGAATTTTTTCCAATGATGCTGCCAAAGCACAGTGAGCAATCCGCCCAGGTATTGGGCTTTGTGGATTCAATCGGATCCAAGTCTTTTCTTTGAAGTCCAGATACCACAGATCAGAATTGAATTGATCCGAGCCAAACCTGCCGCCAACGATCATCAGACCTCGACCCTTCCAGAGAAGCAATTCCGAGCCTTTCAAAGCTGAAAATCGCGGTTCCGGGACCTTTGGAAGGGCCAACCATGTATGAGTCGCCCGATCGTAAACAGCTCCACTGTTTGAATTGTTATCGATCGTCGATCCACCCCAAATATAGATCTTGTTTTGGAAACTTATAGCGCGCGCATTGGCCCTCCCCGTGAGGACAGGAGTTGCTGGAATGGGTGTGACTTGGTTTGAAAAAATATCAAGGATGAATCCATCTGCTTGCTTCGTCATCCCAACGAATCCTCCCCATACAAAGAGATGATTCTTATCCAAGCCTAAACTGACGGCAGATACTCGAGGCTCCAGACCACGATTGCTTTGAGTCAACCATTGCCGTTGCTTGGTATCGTAACGAGCCCAATTTTTAATATCGAGCTCGCTCTTTCCACCCATGATCACTAGCTGATCACCCACACAGGTTGCCGAGGCCATCCGCCGAGGATCAGTTCCCTCTGTGCCTAAAATTTGCGACCATTGACCAACTTGAGTATCAAACACAAAGGCGTCATTGGATGTCCTCTTATCGTTTGATTCACCGCCAAAAACTAGAAGTGAATGCTGACAGATTGCCTGGGAGGAAAAATTTAGAGGCGAAGGTCCATTCTTTGGCTCGTGAAGGCTCCACTCTTTTTGTTCAAAATTATACGATATAAGCTGATTGCTCAGCGGCAACGCAGCGCCTTCCTGTATTCCTCCAAAAGCAAAGAATTTTCCATGATCCACGGCACAAAATGCATGAGTTGTACTGTCAACTTCAGATGGCGTTGCAATGAATTGCCAGGAAGGCTGATGCTCCCCTAAAGGAAACAAAGTCTGACAGGAGCAAACCGAGAGCATCATAAGGCCAAAAAGAAGAGTGCGAAAGCCGGTCGCAAAGACCTTGAAAATGGCCAACTTAAATCCCTTCGCCAACGTGATTCAATCTCTGTTCGTCTAGCATAGCAGTGGTCTCAAGAGAATGCTAACGGACGCCATCTGCCAAAAAGTGACCTTCTTGCAGAATGATTGCAATGTTTTGCAAAAATCTTTTAAATCAATGGGCCAGGACCACTCAATGCGAAGGATTGCTCATGGACTGCCGTATCACCCATATTCCAGTGACCACACACCGTATTATGCCCTGGAAAAATGGAGGAGGATCGACCACAGAAATCTGGATCGATCCACCCTATTCCAATGTGAACGAAGCTTTTCTGTGGAGGATCAGTCTGGCTCAAATAAAGACTTCTGGTCCATTTTCAAGTTTTCCAGGTTTCGACCGCACGATTGTCCAGTTGAGCGGCGCCCCTATGCATCTTTACCATCAGAGGCTAAGTCAGCATACACTGACTCCGTTTACTCCTTATAGTTTTCAAGGTGAGTGGGCTACAGAATGCTCTCTAGATGGAGATAAAGCTGAAGACTTTAATGTAATGGTTCAGCGTGAAAAAATTCGAGCGCAAGTGAGCTGTCATCATCTGAGTTCCCAATATTCTATGGATGGAAGCGCTCTGCTCTTCATTTGGTTGTGGCGAGGATTTTGCAATCTTGAGATTGGAAATCAAAATTCCTGCTTAGGTCCAGGGGAAGGCCTGCTCGTTGAACAAGCACAGGGACGCAAACTTTTTATGACAGGCGATTCTGCCAAGCTTATAGTTGTAAACTTGGATCTCTTAGCCGATCCTGGAAACATAGGTCTTTAAGACCGAGAAAGGTCTCGTCATGTCGGCTCCGGTATTGAACGACGAAGAACTTAGATTTGTGCGTGAGGCCGCCATCTTTCTCGAAAATCCAGGTTTCGCACTTCGCGCTATGAATATGATCGGCAAGCCTTTGGAGGCCTTGCAAAAGAATTTACCCGAAAGCGTCCAGCAAACCTTAGGGGATTGGGTACAAAAATCGCTCCGCGCAGCCCTTGCGACAGCGATGAAAACTGTGGATAAGGATCAGAAGATCCCAGTCGATTGGAACTCTGCGCTCCAATCAAGCAAAAAAGTGGGCTGGATGCACACGGCAGGGGTCGCCTTAACTGGAGCCGTTGGAGGCATGTTCGGACTCGCAGCGATTCCAATTGAATTGCCCCTGTCGACAACCATGATGCTGCGAGGAATTTCAGGGATCGCGTCGCAATGGGGCATGGATCTTAAAGATCCGACCATCCAACTTCAGTGCTTATATGTCTTCACCTTGGGTTCGCCTAAGGGTAAGGAACAGGAAGAGCTTGATTCAGCCTATCTTACCTCCCGATTGGCGTTTGAGCAGATGATGCGATCAGCCTCCAGCTATATGGCTAAAAAAACAGCTGGTGAGGTTCTCAAAGCCTTGGATTCTGGGGCCGCTCCCGCCCTGGTCAAACTCATTGCCCGCATTGCCAAGTCCTTCGAGCTGACCATAACCGAAAAACTCCTAGCTGAGTCCGTGCCAGTCCTGGGAGCCATTGGCGGAGCCACGATCAATGCGCTGTTCAACGATTATTTCGCGGATGCCGCTCGCTTTCATTTTGGGCTGCTCTATCTGGAAAAGAAATATGGGGCTGAAAAGGTTCAATTCGAGTTCAATCGCCTTCGAAGCTGAGCAATACAGTCATTATGACGCCAAAGCATCCTTTTAAAGCTATCCAGGATTGGTCTCCTCTCTTTGATCTGGACAGAGCCGGGAAGGCACGATAAACAGCCTACGACTCTCGCGTCCATGTCCAGGAGAAATCATGAAGGCCGCCTGTCGATTCTTCGGTAAATGCTCAGGTTGCAGCCTTCAGCAGTTTCCTTATGTGAAGCAGCTCCATGACAAAACTCGGGATATTCGCCAAAGCCTTGGACGTTTTGTTCCAACAGGCCTTCCGGTTGAATCGGTGATTCATCCTGTCGTTCCCAGCCCCGATGAATTCGGCTACCGCACTTCCAGTAAACTGTGTTTAGGCGAAGATGAATTTGGTCGTCGGTCGGTGGGACTCTATGCACGAGGCAGCAAGAAAGTTGTCGACATTCCCGGCTGCCCTATTCACCACCCGGCTATCAATAAACTCTTGGCCCGGATCCTGGGACCTGTCGTTGCGCTCCCTGCCCCCTTCTATAATCATAGTAAAAAAGGCTTTCAACCGGGTCGTTTGAAATTTCTGACGATCCGCTACAGCCCTGAGGCTGATAGCTTTGGCCTCATCGTATCGCACACGGGCGTTCCTCGCCCAGACCTAGAGAATTGGGCGACTCGGCTGCGACTGCAACATACAAGCTTTTATGAGTCGCACTTAACCAAAGAGGATGATGACCTCGTGATTTCTCGCGATGTCAAACACCTCGCCGGCAATCCGGTGTTTGCCTATGTGCTTGATGGCCGTCGCTATGAACTCGATCCGATGGCATTCTTTCAGGCCAATTCCAGCTTGGTCAAGACCTTCATCCAACACATCGTCAGCGGATTGAAGGGCGAATACTTGCTCGATCTCTATGGTGGGTTCGGAAGTTACAGCTTGGCCGTAGCCTCTGAATTTTCCAAGATTCAACTGGTCGAGGCCAACCCACATGCAACAGAGGCGGCCAGAAAAGCATCTTTAGACAGCAAAATCGATAAGATACAGTGCACCGCAAGTTCTGTGGAAGAGGTCCTCAAGAAACTTCAAAAATCTCAGGAAGCGAATGCGGTCACACACATGATTGTCAATCCTCCTCGCGGTGGCTTATCGCCCCAGGTGCTTGAGGCTCTGTCGCAAGGTTCGTGGAATCATTTGCAGCGTCTTCATTATGTATCCTGCAATCCAGCGACGCTGGAACGCGATCTTCAGGTCTTAACGAGACATGGAGTCTTTTGTCTAGAGTCACTAACGCCCTTCGATATGTTTCCTCAAACAGAGCATATCGAATTGGTGGCCCAGCTGACTCGCAAGCCTTCCGTCACGCTCATCGCATCTCAGCAAAGTGCGAGCTCAATGATTGCCCCCAAAATGCAAAACCCGATCAGAACCAAACGGTTTACTGATCGGGTTGCTAGAGACGGTTCTGAGATCAGAAGCTCTCGTAAATCGCGAACTCAACGGAAAAACTATCGGTAGCAATCGGCACATTCTTGCCCGACAAAAATTTCTCTCGAGTCACACGAATATAGGCCGGATAAGGTCGATCCAGTCCAAGGCCGTCGAATTTAAACCCGTAACTGATCGATCGTTTCTGCTCTCCAGGTGTCACCTGTCGGCTGCCGTAGTACTCCGCAGCGCCAAACTTATAGTTGAGTGCTGTTTCGACCGACATCGGCTGCAAAACTGGTGTAAGCTTCGCCAATCCAAAATCGGCACGAATCAAACCCACTTGACCAACGCCCTTGCGAGTCACTGTCTGGGAATTTGGATCTCCATCCGAGCCTGCGTCTATCGCAGCATCCGTTGTTGGATCGCCGGTATTGAGCTTGTTCGGATCGAGCAGGCTCGATTTCTTGCGTTTTCCTTCAACGATCATGATTTCTGATTGATTTTGGAACGATAGCCACAGCGGAGCCCAGGGGTGATAGTCATAGTTTAGACGGATACCCAGTTGGATATAGCCTTCACCTGTCGGTCTTTGCGCAGCCGTAACATCCTCAAACTTGCCAAAAGGCATTCGGACACCAACACCTATCGCAAAAACGTTAGTTCGAGTCGCTACCAAGGAATAGTTGATACCAAAGTCTACATCACCAAGCCCTGTCGCACCATCAGCCGGAGTACCAGCTTTGGTAACCAAGTCTGGAAGGGCTTCGTTATAGATCGTCTTGATACTCGTACCAGCCGGAATCGATACCGACTCACCACTAGGCAAGGTAATGGGAGGCCAAGCGGTGGAAAAGTCTTTGCTTGGATCGTTGATCGCACTTTCCACAAAAGCTGAACAAGCCGCGGGACTCGGACAGACACCGGCAAGTAGTAAATTCCCCGCCACCTTGTTTTTGAAGGCCTCTTGATTCTTCGCCAGGGCATCCGTGTATTTAGGAGAAGTCTTAAATTGTCTTTTATTGAACGCCACATTATTCTTGGTAATAATCGGCGCCAAAAGCAGGAATGAGAAACGATCACTCATACCGTATTCAAGCACTAGCGCGTTAACGTTGGCGGTTAAACCGTAGCCGAAGTCATCTTTTTTGCCGTTAGAGTCGTAACCGGCAGTTCCAGTTGCAAACCTGTTAACACTCCGAATCCGATAGAATCCTTCTGGTAAAGTCTTGCCGAGGCCCAAGGATGCATAGTACAGAGGAGGACCCTTTTTCTTGTCCTTGTCTTTCTTCTTTTTGGCCTTGGATGCTGAGTCCTCGCCACTCTTCTCAGTAGCGACTGCTTCCTCGTCCTCCTGGGCATAAGCAGTTGCCGTACTCATCACCCCTAGGATGGTCAACAACATCAGCTGCTTTCGAAACCAAGCCACGTGAAGCCTCCTCAGTCGAGTGATTTTTTGAGACGGTTTTGGAAGGTGGTTCCACCCTCTTCTTCTTCACCGTCACCTGACTGCTCTTCGATATTATCATCTTTCTTCTTAGCTTTTGAAACACCTTCCAAACGATTCTTCATGCTCACGCCGTCAGAGGGGGACTCGCCATCGCCCTCTTCGCCGCCTCTTTTACGACCAGACCCGTCAGTGGATTTGTCTCTTTTGCTTTTCTCAACTCTTGGCGTTTCAACCAGTTTCTCTTCTTTTACCGGTTTTGTCAGCTCATGTTTCGCAACTGAGGGCGGCGGAGGCGTCACCGGCATGCCACGGATTGATTTGACGACAATAACTCTTTCGCCGTCAGCGAGACTTTCATAGCCATCGATATCCGCATAAGCGAGGTTGTTAGACAACACTCGTGCGAAAGATGATTTTTTCAACTTGGCTTTGACAGCACCACCATCTGCTGCACGAAAAAGCAAGAGACAGTCTTCAGCACAACGACTGAACAGCTGACGGCTATAGGTCAAGTTTCTAATCGTAATGAACTTTGGAGCAGCCTGCTTTGGTTCTTCTATTACCGGCTCCTGTGGTGGTGGCTCGCTTAACATCGCGATCGAAGTTGTCTTGGGTGGCGGAGTCACACGAATAGGAGCTTTGCTCGGAGCTGGAACATGCGATGCCGACGACTTTTTACTTGAAGAGCTGGACCCTGAGTGTTTAGGTTCCGGCGGCAGAGGATCGGGCTTCGGAGCAACTCGAGTTTCTGCAACTGGTGGGGCAGGAGGCGGCGCAACAGGTTCAGTAGCGGCAATGGCCACCGGCTCGTCCACTCGAGTGATGCGTTGGGATTTATCGTCACCAATCTCGGCTGTCTCCACTGGCCTAATTCGGGCTTCACGCTTTAGTTTGCTACGACCTGGGACTCGATCACTCTCTTCTATCATGGCAATGTCAGGTCGCTTCTTATTGCCGCCGAAGATCACTCTCTTCACGACATAAGCCCCGCCCATACCAATGAGCACACCGCAGATGATGGCGAACACAGGCACTAGGCCCCCGCCGCTGCCGCCGAAAATGTCGCTCGGACTGAACGAGCTCCCGGAGGAACTTTTCTGTCCTGAAGACGAGCGGCTTCGCTTTGATTTATTGTTACCCACAGCCTGCACTCTCGATAAGTTTGCCTACTTGGAGCCTTTTCGGTCCGTGCCCCCTAAAATTCGAGGAATTTTCATAACAAATGGATATTACAAAATAATCAGAGATGGGATCCAAGCTAAGGCCCTGTTTGATCGGGGATTTTTACTAGGGTTTAAAAAACAGTCAGGATTGGTTTTAAGAACAACAACGCTCCCAACGCCAGAGAGATTCAATTTGACCTGATTCTTTCGATTTAGGAAGCTTTCTAGGGCCTTGTACCAAGGCACGGAGAGTGGGGGAGAAATCCTGCAGATTGGACATCCTGCCCTTTCGCTTTAATGTCCGATCGATCGAAGCGGTTGCCCGAACCCCGTCTGTCAGACCAAGTTCCGGCACAGGCCTGACCAGTAAAATAAAAGGCGTTCTCCCGGTAATTGCCTCCACCATTCGACCCTTAGGTATGAAATCAATCCTAATCGAGCTCACCAAACCCCCGCTGAGCGGGATTC
Source organism: Oligoflexus sp. (assembly GCA_041736645.1). GTDB lineage: Bacteria > Bdellovibrionota_B > Oligoflexia > Oligoflexales > Oligoflexaceae > Oligoflexus. The sequence continues at coordinate 9,622 of JBGSTF010000085.1, forward strand.
TGCAAGACTTCTTAAGTTCGTCGTTTGTTCTTTCTTGCACCAGAAAGAAGAAGCAGTTAATCTCTTGCGAAGCTAGAGGTACGGTTCGTAAGTTGAGTCTCAACTGGAATTATGTTCTTGATCGCCTCTTCGCACGCAGGTATATGATCTGTCGCGCGTCAGAGTCTACGGGCAGTTGGGCCCCTACCTCTTTTGCGGTTCCCAGCCTTAAGGAGGTGATATGGGCAAGAAACTTTACGTCGGCAATCTTCCGTTCTCCGCTACTGATGACGTGCTTTTCGACACGTTTTCTCAGAGTGGCACTGTGGTCTCTGCCAAAGTGATCATGGATCGTGAAACTGGTCGTTCCAAAGGCTTTGGCTTTGTCGAAATGTCGACTGATGCCGAAGCTGCTGATGCGATCGAAAAATTCAACGGTGCGGACTATGATGGCCGTAAAATCACTGTGAACGAAGCACGTCCTCAAGCTCCTCGCGAAAATCGCGGTGGCTTCGGCGGCGGCGGCGGACGTGGTGATCGCGGCGGACGCGGCGGCTTCGG
>JBGSTF010000094.1:0-22311 GCA_041736645.1 Oligoflexus sp.
TATTGAGACCGGGAAAGCACGAATACCCGAAGCACTGCGTTGTGCTTCAGGGTGAGGAGGGACCAGAAACCCAGCTGTTCGGGTTTCGGTAGCCAAGAAAATCCAGTCATGGATAGATTTGGCTAAGTTGGTTGGAACGGTAATGAGCTATCGCACTTTTAGCTGATGGTTTAGTTCCAGGTTTTTGATATTGGGTGAGGCTCATGTCTGTACAAGAGCCCTGGAGCTTACTTGGTCACGGTTACGCTAAGGGCAGGGAAGTTAAAGCAAACATCGCCTGCCTCATTGCAGTCATCGTAGCGACCTGGTTGCAAGGTGCCGCCGCCGCGCACTTTGGCCTCTCCTCCTTCAACGCCCGTATGAACAGTGTTGTCGAGCTGGTACGAAAGAACCACCGTGACGGTTTCGCCTTCGCCGACCGTTAAGGGTGTTTCAAATTTTGCTCCCCATTCGGTTTGAACCGATGCAAAGCTTCTTTCTGCAACGCCGCTAGATTCATACGCCCACTGAGCATTGGTATAGCCGTTGTTACCGCCTTGCTGACCGCCGAGGAGTGAAATCCCAATGTACTTGAAAGTTGATCCGGGTAGGATCTTGGCTTCTTGACTATTGAGCTCGGCATTGACTTCTGCGCTGGAACGGTTCAAGTCTAAGAATTTGATGCCTGCGGCTTCGCATTCGGCATCATCCAGGAAATCCATGGTGAACGCGCCGCTATTTTCGTCTTTTGTCGTAATGGTGCACTCAGGCGCCCCCCAAAGCTTGGCACCTTCGCCAGTATTATTTCCGCCGTAATTATTTTCCGCGGTGGGATCCCCATCTTTATCGGCGATAAGAATAATAGATGCAATTTTGGCTCCGAAAGTCGAAGGGCCAGTTGTTGCAAGCGAAAGGCCCTCGTTCGCCATTGCAATCTTTGCTTTGCTGTACTTGGTATCCTCGTCTTTTTTGCAGGCAAAGGATACTATACTGAGCGAGGACATGGCCAAAGCGTTCGCTAGTTTCATTGCATCTCCTTCTATCAATAATATATTGGTAGCCAGCATTTTCCCTATAGTAACACCCCTAAAATGCGCCCGTAAATCCTCTCGACTTGGTTGGCGTGCAAACTTCCTAAAGATATCGCCCAGACTTAAAGGCTATAAGGTTAGAAGCATGCGGAAAAATTATTTGGACCCTCTGGGTGAAATTACGAGTGCCGGTCGTTTTCATATGTATCGCTTGCGAACCGAAGGCAGGTCGAGCGATTGGTAGAACTTAGTCAGGGGCATGGAACCGGCGGTGATCTGTTTGGTGGTGGGGGTATTGTTCTTCTATAAATACGGGTCCGTTTGGAAAACAGTGCTTTCTCTAAAAACCACTGTCGTCATTATCCGCCTAAAAATGCAGCCCAAGCGAGTCTATCTTCAACTGGTAAAAAAATATTGGGATGTCTCTCCAATTGTCCGCGTGCGAAGTCATTCTGTAGCCGATGGGCAATCATGTTGATCTTCATGATTTGTCTTAACCAACCATTCCTCCACCTTTTCTATTCATTCTGTTCGTGCCGTATAGGATTCACAGGCGTCGTGCGAGGACAATCGCCTTGTGGCGGTGCCCTTGGCCTAGCTTCCATAGCCCAAAATTAGTACGCCATGATATCATGTAGTGGTTAACCGACCGTGCGAGCTTCCATGGGAACAAGGAGAGTGGCGTCATGTGGCATAAGGATCTCCTCAGAACTTTGGCATCAGTGGCCCTGATCAACGGGCTCGCGAGCCCAGCCGATGCTGCGACCGATGATCCAGCCGATCTGAATTACGGCAGTGGCCAACACGGAGTTTGGATCAAAGATGAATTTGGCTTGCCAGCTTACCAATACACAGGCTGCACCACTGACGCGAAACCTTGCATCGATGGTGAGGATGCCATCCACCAGCTCGGTAACGATGGAGTTAACGCTCTTGTTCATGGCGAAGGCTACGTGGAACTCTATAGTGCCCGCAGCTATCACCGCTTCGCTAATCGTTACAATGAGGCCGCCCATGACTACGCGGGAGGCTTTGGTTGGGTGAAGGATGGCGACAAGACCTGGAGCACGCTTGGGAAGGATCGTCCAGAAAACAGCCGCTATGAGCGTGTTTTTGGTATGGGCTATTTCAAGAAGACCATTGAGTTCCATGAATTGCAGCTAGAACACTATATTTACCTGACCGAAGGTGAAGACGCCGTTCTCCGCGAGCGACTCATTTTCACTAACAAGTCCAAGCTCAGCAAATCAATCTCCTATGTCGACTACTGGGATGTCGGCTGGTTTCTCCCGCGCATCGTCGACGGCAAAGTCTCTCCGGTATACGACGAAGCCAAGGTCGTAACAAGTTATGATGCTCAGAATAGGCTGCTGAAGGCAGTGAGCCAGGCCGAGTCAGGGGATATGGAGCGTCCTGATTTCTGGAGAGACCCCGTGCCACAGGCTTCCTTTGTCTGGCATCGGCGCGGTGCTCCTCATAGCTTTGAAACCTTGCAAAGCGCCTTTTTTGGCAACGGCGACCGGCGCCATCCTGATGCCCTTCAGTTGCGTTCGCTACAAAATGGACTGCACGCCGAGGGTACGCTTCCCAATCAGGATAGTGTGCTTGCCACAGAAAAAAGCTTTGTCCTTGCACCCGGTGCCCATCGCGTTCTCGATCTCGCGTTCGGTCTCGCACCTCGAGATGAGTTGCCGGCGCTTATCAAACGTCTGGAGAGGGAACCCGATTTCACACTGCCCCGCATCGCCGCACGATGGGCACTCAAGATCCCTCGGGTCAATTTTCCTGGATATCCCTGGCTTGGGCGAGAACTCGCATGGAGCTATTACTACCTGCGATCGGGAGTGTTGCGTGAAGATTATTTCGAAGCCAGGAACCTCAATCAAGGTAGCATCTATCTCTATGAGTGGGGAACTAACTCCGGACCCCGTTCAACATTCCGCCATTTACTGCCCTTAATCTATACCGATCCCGACCTGGCTCAGGAAAGCCTGTTGTATTTTCTCCGAGCCATGAAGCCGAACGGCGAACTCCCATATTCCACAGCTGGATATGGAGCCTGGCACAAGCAGGAATTAACACCGAGCGATCACAGCTTTTGGTTGCTCGCCGCCGCTCTTGAATATGTCCATGCTACGCGCGACTATGGGTTCTTGGATATGAAGATCAATTACTGGTGCGAAGAGGGCCGCGGACGCTGTGGAAGTGCCACCGTCTATGAAGCTTTGGTAGCGGCTTATCTTTACGCGAAAAACGAGGTAGGGACCGGTTCCCATGGCCTTGTACGCCTTATGAATTCCGACTGGGATGATTTCCTCGTCAAGTTCTCCCCTGATCGCAATTCAACGATCAATCTGGGCGAATCCACTATGAATACAGCCCTGGCTTTGCAGTCGTATCCCGCATTTGCCGAGCTCGCCGAAAGGCGCGGGGATTTAACCACAGCTTTATCCGTAAGGGAAGACTGGGAAAGACTACGGGTTGCGATGCTCGACCAGTGGCGCGGCGACCACTTCAATCGGGGCTATGTGTACACCGCAGCCCAGCAGCCTGTGGAACTAGGCGAGCGATCGGTTTGGATAGCTTCGAATGGGGTTGCTCTTGGTGTTCCCGGGCTGCTCGATGCTAGTCTTCGCCAGCAGCTTGTTGCTCGGATCGAGCGCGACAACTTCTCTCCTTCGCCGATAGGCATCGCTGCTATTGGTTCCCAGGTCTTTGAAGGTGGGACCCCTGGAAATTGGTACTCGCTTGCCGGCCCAACCATTGAGAGCCTGCTTCTCCAGGGTGAGCGAACTTTGGCCTTTCAAATGTTTCTGAAGCAAACTCTGGCGAATCATGCAGCCTTGCATCCGGAATATGCCTATGGAATCTGGTCGGGTCCTGACATGTACTTTACGCCTCTAGACGAGAAAGCAAGGATCGGGCGGGCCGGATCAACCTGGTGTTTTCCAGATATGTGCATGACTCACCTTCCCTACACCAATATGTTTGCCCATAGTGAGCCCCTACTGAGCAGTCTGCGAATCGCGGGCATTCGCGCTGATGCCCGCGGAGTCGTTATCGATCCCGGTGCTACGGGCCCTTTCTCCTGGACCAGTCCTCGTTATGGATTGATCTATGGCGAGAACACAGTTGTCGGATGGATGCGGGCCGTAGCTGACGACAGAGTGAGCTATCGGGTCCGAGTGCCCGATAGCATGCGCGAAAATCCGCAGGTTTTAGTCAATGGAAGCTCAGTGTTTTCTCGGCTGGAGTGGAATGTTCGCGATCAGTCACCCCCGGAGCGATATGCTGTCTTCGATCTGCCCTTGAATACTGGGGAATATGCTCACTGGCTTCTGTATTAGAACCAGTGCAGCACCTAGCAGGAAGAACAGAGCTCGCAAAAGGAGACTGCATTCTGCGCCTGCTTTTCAAGGCAAGTCATTGGGCAGACTGAGCATGCGGGATAACAGACGTGTTAACCAAAGCATCTGCCGATGCATAAGGTTCGGATCGAGCTTGTCGATATTTGCGTTGGGGGCAACTTGAAGGAGATAAGCAGGACCAGTGATGAAAGTTATGGTCGGAATCCCAACGCGATAGGGGCCGGTACCTTCGCCATAGAGGTCCTTATAGGGTGCCAGCACATAAGTGCGAGTAAGATCACTTTTTGCTACCGAATCGATCGCCAATTGAGTCAGGCTTTTGCTATTGCCAACTCCGACGATTGCTAGCTCCGGTTGGCCGGTTGGTCCGTAGACTCCAGAAGCTTTGTCCTCGCTCCAGACCATCGTACCGAGATGCTCGGGAGCAAGAGCTGCTTTGATACGGTTTTTGATCTCAGGGTGCTGGTTAAGGAATATATCCGAGTGCACGGCATCATCGATCGATACCATATGGGTTCCCGACAGCAGGAAAATGATATCGCGTGGGCGACATTTTTGAGGGAGACTGGTGAAATACTCAAGCATGCTCATGACAGCCGGAACTCCATTTTCCTCAACTGCGTTCTGCCCATCCGAATGCGTCAGCACAAGGATGGCACCATCAAGGGCACCACTTCCGGGTAGCTCAGCCGACATGTAATCGACCACAGAATCCTTTTTGATGGCCGTGAGCACGAGGGTGGCGGTCACAGGACCTGCCGCCATGAGGGCTCGAAGTTTTGCCCCTTGCATACGATCCAGGTGAAGAGCTGGGAGTCCGGCGTAAATCTGTTGATGAGGATAGAACTGCCCACGCACCTCACTAGGCGATCGATCAATAATGTCTATCATAGCAACGGCTCCGTTCTGGCGAGCCAGTGCGAGATCGGGAGCAATTCCCTGCGAAGGCATCCTCGAATAGTCCTCGTCGTCGGGAGCCGGATCTTTGGCGAACAGGGTTAAAGGACCAAGGGCGGTCGTTGTAACCTCGGGAATGGTAAGGTCAGCGAGAACAATCTTTCCACGGACATTTGTGGCCTCATAATCCGAGGGCTGACCCGTCCGCACATCGACGACTCCAGACGTTATCCCCTGTGCTGAGGTTTCCCCTGAATAGGGGCGATAGTAGGCTACAGGGATACGGTGGATGCGGCCACGGCTATCTTTCACGCGCAGCGACCAGCGTCTCGCGTCCCAATACTTCAGTGGCGTTGGATAGCGTTTAACATCGAGTCCGTGCGCTTTGAACTGCTTTTCGACAGTCTTGAGATAACGCCGGTGTATCACACTTCCCGTGTGTCGAAAATTGAAACTTGCCATGTGCAATGTTCTCTCCCACAGGAGATCGGCACTCTCCATTGCGCTTTCCGGAATGTCACCCGGCAAGGGGCACTCGCTGATTGTGTTTGACAGGGTCGTGTCGAGAAAATTCTGGCTTGGAGTGGCCCTGGCTTGTGCCATGAGCAAGAAAGTCGAAGTTACCCATAGTTTAATGCCTAAGCTCATTCCACATCCTATTTGTTGAATGATCAATAGATAGAGGCTCCTAAAACATTCTTACAAATGATTCAATTCGATTCAATTCACAATTGCTGTTGGAAATCTGGCTACTGAACCATAGGCAAGCAGATTGAAAAATTGGGTTTAGGCTTTGCTAATAATTCACAAGTCGGAGACAAAATGCCATTGGCATTGCGATAGCCCTTGGCTTAGCCTTTGGCCTGATCGTGATCGTCGCCGAGTAGCTTTGCCGTTGGATATCTTACCTCAACTATATGAAGCGATTGTTCAGCAGAGCCAAAGGTATTGCAGCAGGAAGGTTCTCCGAGACATTCAAATTCGTGAATAAGTGGATGTCACTATGGAAGTCATGCGGGAATTCGCTAAGGCGATGTCCACGGACATAACTTGGTGCCAAAACATGGTCCATGCTTTTTACCTCCGTTTCTGCGAAACGATAGAGATCGAGGGTCCTAGAGACCACGATCTCTTTGCCTTGTTGTAGCAGGGATCAAGCAAAAGTCGACTCTTTGACATTTTCACAGGGATTTTCCTTGAAAAACAGCCTCCAATTAGCTATTTTAAGCCGATTTACGACCACTGCGACACGGCTTTCCGGCAGCCCTGCCCCACCTCATAGGCGAACATTATGAGCATTGAACAACAACTGATCGAACGTTCTTCTTCTCGTTGCGAACTCTGTTCGGCAAGCACCGATCTCGCGGCTTATGACGTCAAACCCAATGACGGTGAAAGTATCGAGTCCAGCGTTCTGCTCTGCAAAACATGTTTGGACCATATCGATACTCCCTCAAGCTTGGATATTAAACAGTGGTACGGCCTAAATGAAAGCATGTGGAGCGAACATCCAGCCGTGAAAGTTCTGGTGTACCGCGTTCTCAAAGGATTGGGCGATAGTTCTTGGGCTCATGATCTTTTGGGTCAGCTCTATCTTGATGACGATGTACAAACCTGGGCCGATGCTGGTTTGAGCCCTGCTGACGAAGCCGGCGCTCGAGTCTTCGACAGCAACGGCACAGAATTGCATGAAGGCGATACCGTTACCCTGATCAAAGATCTGGATGTGAAAGGTGCAAACTTCACCGCAAAACGCGGAACAACCGTGAAGAACATCTCCTTGACCGACGACCCAAAATTGATTGAAGGACGGGTCAATGGGACTCGTATTGTGCTCGTGGCTGCCTACTTGAAAAAGGCTTGATTCCCCCAAGAACTCAACTCAAAAATGTGCCTTGTAAGGCGGCTTCATGTGATGGGATGGATTTCAACCATCCCGTCAAAGCTAGGCGACGCCGCTTGGTAGGCATGACCTCATGAGGAAAGCGATCGCTTTGAAACAAGACTAAAGTTCCAATCTCTGGCCACACAGTCGCAAGTTTCTGGGCTGGCACATCGGGATGATAAATGATCAACTCCCCCCCGTCGTCCTTGGACCATCCTTCGTTCAAAAAGAGAATCAAAGAAAGACGTCGACCATCATCATTTTGAAATCGATCGATATGGCGGCGATAGAAAGCGCCTGGCTCATAGCAGGCGAAGTGGCATTCAAAAGCGTTGAGAGACAGATAAAAATTTTGGTTTATGGCCCGCACCCAAGATTTAATCTGCTCAAACCAATCGGCAATATCGGCTTGCGAGTCGTGCGCATCGAGCCAATGAATCCGATCGCTGCGGATAGAATCTTCTGCCATTTGCTGGAGCCCACGTCCGATACGAGCCGAGGCAAATTGCCCCGAGTCATAGCGTAACTCACATTCTCGGGCCAAGGCTTTCGACTGTTCAACCGGCAAAGCCTCAGCAGCCACAGCATAGCCTTGCAACGCGATGACGTCAAAGATGTCGCCTGTAAGGCCTCTCGATTCCATTTTAATAAGGCCAGGAAAAGTCTGAATAGTCCTGCTTCCGTTTTTCAAGGAAAGCCCGGCGACCCTCTTCCGCCTCATCTGTGCCATAGGCCAGACGAGTGGCTTCGCCCGCAAACAGCTGCTGGCCGATCAAACCATCATCGATCATATTGAAGCCATATTTCAGCATACGGATGGCTGTCGGGGATTTGCTATTAATTTCACTCGCCCACTCCAGGGCGACCTCTTCCAATTCTTCATGGGCCACGACTTTATTCACCATGCCCATAGCAAAGGCCTCTTCGGCGCTATAATTGGCGCCGAGAAAGAAAATCTCACGAGCCCTTTTTTGCCCAACCATACGCGCTAGGTAAGCCGATCCAAAACCACCATCAAAGCTGGCAACATCGGCGTCCGTCTGTTTGAATATCGCATGCTCACGACTGGCAAGACTGAGATCACAGACAACATGCAGACTATGCCCGCCGCCGACAGCCCAACCGGGGACTACGGCCATGACGACCTTCGGCATAAAGCGAATCAATCGCTGCACTTCCAAAATATGCAGACGCCCCAACCTTGGCTGCGGCGATCCATTGTCTTCGTATTGATAGCCATCTTTGCCGCGAATTCGCTGATCACCACCCGAGCAAAAAGCCCAACCGCCATCTTTTGGCGATGGTCCATTGCCGGTCAGTAGCACCGTTCCCACATCCGGACTGCAGCGTGCGTGGTCGAGAGCAGTATAGAGCTCGTCCACAGTGTGTGGACGGAAGGCATTGCGAACTTCAGGACGGTGAAAGGCCACTCTCACGGTCCCCTGACCCAAAGCCCTATGGTAGGTGATATCGGTAAAGTTGAAGCCAGGAACTTTTTCCCAACGCTCTGCTCGAAATAAAGGAGAAACCATACGTAACCTCACGTCCAGCTGCTGTTGCAAGCTCTCTCTTATCAATGAGATCAGCCAAAGCGTCAATAAAGGATTCACGCCAGCTCCAGCTAGTGACGTCATTTTGACCTTCATGATAGGCTTTTAGAAAATTTTGCGCCCTAGTACCAAGCTCGGTGTCGCGAATTCGATTCAAATCTTTCGCTGCTGCACCATGGGAGCCAAACAGGACTGGAGTTATTATGAAGGAGCTCTTGGTTTTCACCGCTCGCCCATTCTAGATTACCCTTGGATGGCATTTTGATGACGAGCTGATAGGACAATGGCCTGACAGAGTTTATCATAGTCGACTGGCTTATTCAGGAGGTCGCGCGCCCCGAGTTTGCGTGCTTCTTCCAAACTGATTTCCGAATACCCGCTCACCAGAAAAACCATAGGTTTGCGCTTATCGAGAGCACCAATCCTATTCAATAAATCCACACCATTGCCGTTAGGCATGCGGACATCACTCACCACCACATCGAAGTCATGACTGCAGATCAGCTTAAAAGCAGCATCGCCACTTTCCGCCTCGAGCACTTGAAAACCCTTATCGATCAAAATAAACGCCACCAGTTCACGCAAAACCGGCTCGTCGTCCACAACCAGTACCAAAATCGGATTTTCTTCCATTTGTAACACCCATGATACTTTCGCAGCCCTAGAACCTTATAATACAGAAGCCATTAGGTTCCCTCAGCTTTTTTTTAAAGTTTGCGACTTCTTCACGATTCGCTAAGAAAACAAAGGATGTTCCCCCGCCCAGGCCACTTATCTCGCCTGGAATTTAGCCGATACCAAGCATTGAATCTTGCCTCAATGAAGAGTTGGCAATGCGACAAGGACCGGCCCAACCACGCCCAGAATCCGCTAAACCTAACAAAATTGGGTCGCTACGCCCTGTTCCGCGCGTCTTCATGGCTCTTTGGTTAAGCAGTCATGCCTTCTGGCTGGGACTATTTCACTTTTCTGACTCTTTGCGGCTTCCCGTGGCGTATGGGAGTTATCTGTTATGGGCTGTTTCGGCCAGCTTTGTGTGGGGGCGCAAAGGTCCGGTCTGGTCCTGCATATGTTTTCTCATCATCACTTTGATGCTCCCATACTTTCATCTATCGGGGACTGAAGGCTTTGAAGCCTTTGGCTTGACTCACAGCTTGCTGCTAGCTGTGATGGGCCTCAGCAGCTTCAGCACCAGCCTATGGTACGAATCCCAAAAGGCGCGAAAGACTCAGCAAAACCAAATAGCTGCCTTGGAGCAGGAACTGATCGAAGTGGCTCGCTCGTCTTCCTTAGGCAGGATGACTGTAAGCATTAGTCATGAAATGAAAAATCAGATAGCAGTGACGGTGGGTTATCTGGATCAACTGCGCGATGAAGTCGATGGTCTCTCGATCCACAAACGGAAAATTGACCGTAGCTTGCTCGCTTGCGACAAAATGCTCAAAATTCTCGATCAACTGCGAACTCTTGCCCGCGACACGAGGCTTGAACCACTGCAAGGCGTCAGTTTACAAACGATCATCAAGGATTGCACATCCTTTCTAGAACGCCACTTTCAATATCATGGCATCGAGTTGAATATCTCATGCAGCGACAGTCTTCCATTGGTGCAAGCAGATGGAGTCTCGCTCCAGACTATCTTTGTCAATTTGCTGAACTTGAGCATAGAGGGTTTCAAACAGAGCCATCAGACTGTGGATCAGAAGAAAACGATACGCATCAGCTGCCAACTGCAAGATCAATCAGTGCTCGTCCAGTATAGCGATAGTCTTCTCAATCGACCGAGAATCGACTCTGCCGAGGCGTTCGACCTTTTCTTTCATGTGGAAACCAAGGGGCTTTTAGAGGGATTGGACCTGTTCGCCGCTCAGCAATTGGTCCACAAAATCGGTGGTACGATCGAATTTCATCAGGATCCGGTCGACAGCCTTCGTGTCACCCTCACACTGATCCCCTTTGGTATCAGGAACTCAAACGCCCCGTCTGATATCAATCATCTCAAGGTATCTTGACTAAGACGCTTGCCCAGACTTTTCCGCTTGGCTGTCTTGGAGAGACGATAAGAGGCGCAAAATATAGCTAATATCTAGAGGTTTCAGAGCCACAAAATGCACGTCACTATCCAGCATTTTTTTGAGTGGGTCGACCAGTGCCTGCTGTGAACTCAAAAGAATAAAGACACCTTTATGGACCTTCAGCTTCGCCAACTCTTTTTTTACAAGTTCTATGGGAAAATCATCGATATCAAACACGATGGGGTACTTATAGTCTGACGCCTGCTTCATCAGTCGATCGATTTGCACTCCCGTGATAACTGTGAACTTAAGGGCCTCAAACAAGGTCTTGTAACGAGTTCTCGCCGTCTCATTGCCAGCGATAATCACCAAGGGCTCAAGTATAACCTTGACTTTCATAGTCTTGGTCGACTGCAGATAGGCGGCTGTCATATCAGTCACGGTCAGCATGCCGATGATCTGACTTTCATGACTGGACCCTTCGGATACAGGAAAGTGCCGTAGCCTTCGTTGAAAGAACATGTCCCTGACATCGTCTTCCAAATGCGAAAGACGAGCAAAGCTCACTGGTCTGGTCATAAATGCCGCGACGCTCACAGCCATCTTTTCTGGCTTTTCAATCAGAGTAAATTTCTGAACGATATCCCTTTCGGTTACAATCCCTGCCACCAAACGGTCTCTATTCAATACCAAGACACTGCTGATATTCTGGTCGCGCATGGTCGTAACCACGTCTACCATGCTTTGCTCGGCTTCAACAAATATCAATCTGCGTTTGATTAAATCTTTCAAGATTCAACTCCTGCCACCAACCTTGGCTACTTTTATTGTTGGCCGAAGACGCGAGGGAGTCAATCCTCGGGTTTGTCATTTCCCAGTACAATGTCTAATCCCTTGAAACTGTTCTATTAACCGCGAAGGTCGGGCAAGGGAGGAGGAGGTTCCGGAGACATAAGACTCGGATTGCTCACAAAACGCCGAAGTTCTTTTTCCGGCAACCGCATATCGCGTGACAGACTGAGCACCTGGTAGAATTCATCTTTTCTAATGCGAGGCAGCTGAGCTTTCTGCTCCGAACTCATAGCCTTCAGCGAAGCCTGCAAAAAATACAAGGCCTCCAGCTGTAGAACCCGTCCTTTCTTGAGAACAGCTGACTGATAGCGCGAACCTCTTTGGCTGTCGGAAGCATTATGATAGCAACCAACCCACTTGTTGAGACATCGCTGATAGATTGATTCACCAAATTTTTCAATGAAATAATCGACTTGAGCGGCAGGCGAAAGCATTCGAACCGGATCTCTATCAAAGGCGTTGCCATGCCAAACCCAATTGAATTGCATGGCACCTATATCAATATTGGCGCTCTTTTCGGGATTTTGCCGGGCTTTCTTTTTCAAATCTTTAAGAAAATTGATTGCCGCTGGGCCTCGATAAACCTTTCCTTCACCATCGGAATTATCGCGGGCGATGACAAATCGAAAACTGGATTCCTGATTCACAATCTGCCAGATGATGTCTGGATTAGTTGTCTGGCAAGCCGCAGCAGCCAATTCTTGCAGATAAGGACGTTCCTCATCTGACACCACCTCAGGATTGACCTTCGATGCTGTTTCCTGAAAAACAGTTTCGCAATTCTGTCCGGCGTGGGCTGCCGCATACAAAATCACGCTCAGCGTGAATGGACCCATGTTTTACAAGCCTCTAAAGTGGTTATAGAGCCTTGCTGCAAAAGCCATGCTCAGACGGCCTTTGAATCAAAGCAATGACTTGACAATCACTTTCATGACTGTAAAGACGACACTGTTTCAGCCCCTCTATGGGGACCGCGGAATATTACGTCGAGAATGAAAAAAAAGGAAGACTAGGAATCATGCAGAGTCGAATGGACTGATGGAGCGGCTTAGGCAGAATCACTCCACGGAGCGCTCAAATCCTTGTCCAGAGCCTCTCCCCAGCGAACAAGGAGAAAGGTCACATCGTCCGAAGGCTTGTGCTCTTTCCAAATATGAAACGCCTCTTCGAGGATTTGACGACGGAGTTCAGCAGGAGCTCTGGTGTTTTCTAGGATCTTTTCCAGACTCCTGAGATTAATTTTTTCGCCCTGGGGACCAATATTTTCCAGCAATCCATCAGTGAAGAGGAAGAGTGCATCACCTTTTTCAAGTTGGAAGGTCCTGGGTTTCCAGTTGCCATCGGCGCGGTGACCAAGGGGGCTTCCTGCTGCCTTCAGTCCGCTAATTTTATTTCGCCCAAGCATCAGACCCGGCTGGTGTCCAGCGCTGATCATAGTCGCTGCTCCGGTTCTACTGTCGATACCAATAAAAGCCATCGTCATCAAACGATCAACTTTAGCACCCGTCTCCAAAACCGTCTGGTTCGTTGCTTTGACGAGAGTCATGAGAGTCTCTTCCATACTGAGCTTCACGCCTGCACTTCGAAACGCATAGAGGGTGGAGTAGATAGAACCTGCAGCCGTTCCTGTTATCAAAGAGGAAGGCACTCCATGACCTGTAACGTCACCTACAAAAAGGTAGAGCCTTTGCTGCTCTTCGTCTTCAAAGTAACCGAACCAGTCACCACCGCTGATTTCTGCCGATCGATAGTAGTGTGCTATTGCATACTGAGCACTGACGGAATGATGGGGCAGGAGGGCCGTCTGGACTTGCCTTACCTCGCGGAACGAGGCTTCCAGAGAACTGGCTTTGGATGAAAGTTCGAAGCGTCCAGCGGTAATTTGGGCCAGAAGTTCCAAAATTTCGATCTTTGGCCCGCTGAATGCATGCGACATCTGTTTATGCTCAAGATAGAGTGCTCCAAGCAATTCATAGGCATCACGGTCACCCGTGATAATCGGCAAACAGACGATAGCCCGCACACCACTTTTAATGATGTAGAGCTCCTTTTCCAGGCCTGGCAGCATACTCTGCGCAACATGGGCGTCATCAATTGCCAGCTTACTTCTGGTCCGTTCGATATAGCCGATCACGGGCCAACACACGCTTGAGGAATCCTGAATAGCCTCGGCGCCTTTAACTTCCACTTGTCCATCGATGACAGAACTGATGACCATCCATCGATGCGTCACGCCATCACGAGTGAGCAGATGACCTGCTTGAGCACCCGAAAATTGGGCGGCATAGGCGACCACTTTCTTAAACAGCATTCGATCGTCAGACTCTCTGGAAATATCGGCAATGGCTGCACGGAAGGACATCAACTCATTGCCACCAGTACTGGCTAAGTCCTCGATAGAGTTCACCTGCGTCGTCAAGGGAAGTCGTCTCAAAAGACTTTCTGCTTTGCGAAGAGCGCCCCATTCCGCATAGAGTCTTAAGGCTATTGCTAACCAATGGTCGGCACTTTCTTGCAGTTTGAGCGACTGAAAGAGTAAGCCTAACTGTTCCGCAGCCATTGCTTCTTCAGAGCTGAAACCGGCAGCTCGAGCCGCCAGCATCGCTTCATGAAGAAACTGCATCGCTGCTTCATATTGTCCATCCACCCGAGCCAATTCTGCCTCAATGATGAACACACGATGCTGAATATTACTTGGAACTTGATTCATATACGATTTCAATTGCGACAAATATTTCTTCACTTGCCTCAAAAGACGCATGCGAGGATAAGCTAGAGCGTCTTCCATAAGACGGATCTTGGCCAAGGCTCCATAAAAGAGGACCGACACCAACCCCCAAGATCCAATGGCCGCCTCACGTAACTTAAAGGCCATATTCGAATGATGATGGGCACGTTCCCAGTCATCGGCATAGAAGGCCAACATTGCCTTGACTGAATGAAAATAGAAGGCACAATCCTGCACAGCATGCAGGAAGTTGCTAAACTCTTCTTCATTAAAATGAATACCTTTGATGTCAACTGCGTTTTCTGTTTCCCCCAAGAGCACGGATGCGGCCTGCACAAAAATTGCTCGGTGAGGCTTGAGATGCTCCTGATGCAAGGCATCGAGGACCCTAGAATATTTTTGCATCTCATCCATAAAGATTTTAAGCGGACGACCACTTTGAAAGCTATAGATCGCATAGAGATTGAAAGAGTGGGTGGCAAATTCATAATCACCACAATCCAAAGCCTTCTGAAAATTGCCTAAAAGGGACTGGATACTCCGACCAATAGGTTCCAACCAGGGCCGAATAAATCCTTGAAATAGCAGTTCCACCCGACATCGGGTGCTTGGATCAAAACATCTTTCGGCCTGTTCTCGAGCCATGCGAGACAGCTCCAAGGCAAAGGAAAAGCTACCCGTAAAGCCCAAAAGAATCATCGCGAAGCTTTGGCAGAAGATCGGAAATGATTGGGTATAGCCAATCTGCTTGGCGACTAAAATCGCCCGACAAACTAGGAGTGGAGTGAGGAAAGGCTCGACCAGATAGGTGGCCGATGACAGCCGCTCGCCCAAGCGAAAAGCGGCGTCGATCTGCGGACTACGACTGGGACCGCTGCTCATGATGGATTCCATGACCTGCCTTGGATCACCCAAGCTGACCACACGAAACAATTCACGAATGACTTGCGCTCTCCCAGTAAATTGCGGTGCATCCAGGCCGAGTTCGCCCATCACGCGTTTGCCATACAATATGCCCTGGAAAATGTTACGACGTAGCAGATCTTCAACCATCAGTTCTTGGCAGGGAAAGGCATCCAAAGGATCACTTGCATTTTCTAAAACCTCTCGAACCGCCTGATCCAAATCCTCCCGCAATTCATACATAAAAGCTGCAGCAGCTTTCTCGGTATAAAGGGCCAGACAAAGGCTGTAGTAAGCTTGCCATCGATCTGCATCGAACCCAGACAGGGCCTGCTTGACAAAATGTAGACACAGTTCATAGTCACAGACTTTTCGGGCTTCACGCGCAGCCGCCAGATTCATCTGAGCCACTTCCTCTGCAGGATATAGAGCCTGCTGCATGCGCGCTTGATCGAGACATCGAGCAGCTTTCATCAAACTCTGCAAATCAAATTTGGAGTGATCCTTGTCTCGCAAATGGAGATAGATCCGATCATGAAGCACTCCACTTTCAGCCGGCGAGAGCACATTGAGTATGCTATCTCGGCAAGCTTTCGCAATAAAGACAAAGCGGCAATTACGCCGATGATCCAGCTGAAACTGGCGGAATTCACTGGTTTGCAGCGCGACAATCAGTCCGCTTTGAATGGCATCGTTAAGAGTGTCGTAGAGGCTGCAGCGGACTTTTTCCTCGGGCAGAAGGTCTAATAGATCTTGGCTCTCAAAACTCAGACCTAGGATCGCTGCAATTTTCAAATAGTCATAACCGGGATGCCAGCCCCACTCCTCCTGGCTACTGACCAGGTTTGGACTCACCGAATCACAGAGCTCGACCACTTGATCATCGAGGATCCAGCTATGCTGCAGAGGATCATACCGTAAGGCTTCCAAGCCTTGCAGCTTATCCAGAATGGCAGCGACAAGTCCAAGATCACCATGACTCAAAAAATGCAGCTGCTGGGCCAGGGCTGGGACTTTCTCGTCTTGGCTGCGCAGCATATCTTGTAGCATAAGTGTCATGTCCGGAACTTCGGGCCGTTGCACATGAATTTCTACAAAGTGCGGATGGCTGGATGCCTTCAGCATGAAATCTTTGAAGGCCATCGTCGGCAAAGGTTCATCTTCATTAAATGCACCGATGAAGAGCAGATGCGGAACCGGATCCTGAACCGCCAGTCCAATGAGGATTCGCGCGGTACTTGCATCCATATACTGCATCTGATCGAGAAACAGGAGTAAGGGATGATTCGGCTCACAAAGCACCCGAACGAGATTTTTCAGAGTCAACTCAAAACGGCTTTCCCGCTGCTTTGGCGGAAGATCAGGCAAGCGAGATGTATCCGGACAGAGGAGGAGTAGACTTGGCATGAGATCGATCAGAACACCCAGATTGCTGCCACAGGCTTCCGATATTTTTTTGCGCCAATACTCTAATTCATTTTTGGGTCTATGAAGCAGTTGCAGAAGATGCAAGTCCAAAGTCAGGACCAATGCTTCGTAGGGAATTCCCACGCGATGCTTTTGCAGACTCCCCTGCAAAAGGTACCCGCGACTTTTGGCCAAAGGCCGCCACAGCTCTTTGACCAGAAGAGCTTTACCTGCAAACTCAGGCCCCCGAAGCATGATAAAGGCAGGACGCCCTTCCAAAAAATGCTCGACACCTTTCAAAAGGCTGGCGAGTGCTTCCGTTCGTCCATAAATTTTTTCCGGAATAGTCAGCTTGTCAAGCACATCAAAAGTGGCCATGGGAAATCGAGTGCTAAATGGAACTTGGCCACTTAGAACTTCAGAAACTTTGACAAGATCATGCGCAATGCCCTCTGCAGTCAGATATCGATCGACAGGGACTTTCTCTAACAGTTTATGTACGAGCTGGGACAGCGTCATAGGCACGCCTTCCACCACTTTGTGCAATCCCTTTGGAACAACCGACAAATGCTGATACAGAAGCTCTCGGGCATCCAAACCAGTCAGAGCGTTGCTTCCTGAAAATATGCGATAGTAGATTTGGCCCAAGGCATAGTAGTCGCTGGCACGAGACATGCGATTTTCAATCTGACCAAACTGTTCAGGCGCCATAAAAGGCAAAGACACGGCGGGGAAAGGAATATCCTGGACGAGAGCGCATCGATGACCTTCATGCACGGCAAAGTATAGATCCTGAAGCAACACGCACTGTCCATCACGAGTGACTCGAATCAAATGAGGACAGAGAGTTCGATGCACAAGGGATACTTCATGCATCATAGCCAAAGCTTCGAGAATACGCTGACACAAACTCAATTTGGCGAGCACCGGCAGTGTTTCTATGTGCAGATAGTGATCGAGACTGAGCGTTTCTACAAATTGATAGGCTGCCCAAGTGGTCGATCCCTCATGCCACAGACTGATCAACTCGGGAAAGCATGGCAAGCGAAAACTTTCCAAGAGTTGCGCTTCCGCTTCAAGCAGCCCTAAATCCCATTCGATGTGACTTTCCTGGGTGAAGGATTTCAACAGAACTTTTTCACCATCACTGGTTTGAGCGCGAGATACACGGACACCGCAGAGCTCATAGAGAAGCTCAACATCCGTGAACAATTGACTGTTCCACACGCTCACATGACCCTCGAAAAAAGCTGATGATCCCAGCTCCCTATCGGGCTATCGAGCAAAATATTGAGGACTGCTTTGAAGGCTCCTCGATCGCCCGTAAGGCGAGGCTGCAAAACTTGCCGCTCAATGGGAAGGCCCTCATGGCCGAAGCGGTGCCTATGGAAAACAGATTTACGTTAAAAACTATTTGGGTCGATGGCGAGCGTTTCGAGCTTGAACATTTTGCTGACTTAGATCGTGAGTTTTCAGCGCATTTCGAAGAAATGAGCGATCCGACCAAAGACCTCCCTGAGCCCCCTCTCTTTGGGTACCTGTGGCCCGCAGCAGTGGGCTTAGCGGCCTATCTCCAGGACGGAAAAATCAGCGTCCAGGGACAAAGGGTGCTCGAGATCGGTTGTGGACTTGCGCTACCAAGCCTGCTCTGCTCCAGACTCGGCGCGTTCGTCGAAACTATGGACCATCACCCCGACGTCGCAGCCCTTATCAGTCGCAATTGTCAGCGCAACAGACTGCCTGCTCTGCCCTTTCATTTAACTTCTTTTCAGAATACCAAGACCATATTGGGTCCTTTCGACGTTATCATCGGCAGTGACATTCTCTATGATCCTCAAAGCTATCCCCGACTGGAACAATTTATCGTTCAGCAAGCCGCTCAAAGATGTCGCATTATTATTGCAGATCCGGGACGTTACGCCGCTTCCAAGTTTGGTACTTTGCTCAAACAAAAGGGACTTTATGCTCTCGATAAGCAAAAAGTCCCTGACCACGACCAACCTATTGAAATCCATCGATTCGAACTCGGCTGAATTCTATTGGGCCATACCCCCCTGCGAATTCCATGACTCAAGCTCCGGTCGATGCAGGGGCAAGGGCGCGATCAGCGTCCTCACCTCCTCCAATTGTCGCTCTTCAGCGGACTGAGGATGAATATCAAAGAACTCTTCATGCAGCGAGTCATCAAATCGATTCAACAGATTTTGCAGCTCATCAATCGCTTCATGAAGGTGGTTCTCAACAAAGTCAGATGAAGTCTCTGCATGCAACCAGGCTTTAAGGGCTCGAAGTTTCCTGAGGCAGACCAGATGAGGGGCTCCGACTTGGCCATGAACAATCTCGAGCAAAGTTAACTCGACCTGAGTCACGCAGTGCAAGACCGACCGAGGAAAGAGTTCATCGAGAAGCAAGAATCGCACGACCGAATAGGGATGAATCAAACGCCAATTCTTGCGATACATATCCAAAGCCTCGACTGACTTGAGCAGAGCTGCCCACTGGATACCTTGATAGGCTTTATCGGTCTCAACTTGGTCCTTTTGAAGCATGAAATAGCGAACATCCAGAATCCTGGAAGTTTTATCTGCCCGCTCCACAAAGTGTCCCAGTCGACAGAAATGCCAAACTTCATCGCGACTCAGGCTCGCATCCAGAATACCTAAATACTCTCGATTGAAGTTCTTCATCTGAGCAAAGAAAGCATGAGCATCGGTGATAGGAAATTTAGCTTGATCCTTAAGAAACAAGTAATAGCGGTTGATCAACTCCCACATTTCAGAGGTAATGATGTCTCGCACATGCAAGGCATTTTGCCTCGCCATCTCTAAACAGGAGACGACCGAATTACCATATTCCGAGTCATTAACGAGAAATTGTAGCACATGGCGCTTTGTGGCATTGGGATAGCGCTGGTAGAACAGATCTTCATCGCCAGTAATGGATATGAATGGTGACCAGTCATCAGGCGTTTGACCGGGTAAGTCCATCATGAGATGAAAGTTCACATCGATAAAGCGAGCAATATTCTCCGCTCGCTCAAGGTATCGACTCATCCAGTACACGGCATAAGTGTTGCGACTCAGTAGCATAAAAGTCCTTTTGCAAAAGGCTTAGTTTCGGATAACCCAGGTATCTTTGCTCCCGCCACCCTGAGATGAATTGACCACCAAAGATCCACGCTGCATCGCGACTCGAGTCAGGCCGCCTGGCTGAACATAGATTTCTTTGCCAAACAAGACGAAAGGCCTGAGATCCACATGACGTCCTTCGCAGCTTTGATCCAAAAGGGTAGGAACACGGGATAGCGACAGAGTCGGCTGCGCAATATAAGCCCTGGGATCATCGATAATGAGTTGCTTAAATCGAGCTCTATCAGCGGCATCCGATCGAGGACCAATCAGCATGCCGTAGCCGCCTGATTGCGAAACACACTTCACCACGAGCTTATCCAGGTTTTCCAAGACGTACTTACGGTCCGCTTCATAAGCACAAAGCCAGGTGGGAACGCTGTCCAGGACTGGCTCCTCCCCCAGGTAGTATTTGATCATCTTGGGCACGAAGGTATAGATCGCTTTATCATCGCCAAGCCCAGTACCCGGAGCGTTGACGAGACTTACATGACCTTGCCGCCAAGCATCAAAAATGCCAGCAACACCAAGCATGGAATCGGGCCGAAACACTTCGGGGTCAAGGAAATCATCATCAACCCGGCGATAGACCACATGAACCTGACGGGCGCCTCGGGTCGTCTTCATATAGACTTTTTGATCCATCACAAACAGATCCTGCCCCTGAACCAAAGGCACTCCCATGCTCTTAGCCAGAAAGCAGTGTTCATAGTAGGCGGCATTATAGACTCCCGGCGTCAGAACCACGATATTGGTTTCGTCTTCAGACACAGGGCTCACTGACAACAGGGTTTCGAGCAATTTCTCGGGATAATCATCCACAGGCTCGACGTTCAAGCTTTCAAAGAGTCCAGGGAAGGTGCATTTCAAAACGCGTCGATTCTCGACCACATAGGAAACACCAGATGGACAACGCATGTTATCTTCGAGAACATAAAACCTTCCATCAGCATCGCGAATCAGATCAATACCCGAAATGTGGGTCCAGATATCATTTTTTGGCCGAATTCCTTGACACACCGAAGCAAAACCAGGACTGCTCAGAACGATATCTTTGGGAATGATGCCGTCTTTCAATATCAATTGACGGGAATAGATATCACCAATAAACGCATTGATAGCCCGAACCCGCTGCTCCACACCCACTCGAATCTTTTGCCAGGTTTTGCTGTCAATCAGGCGAGGGATGATGTCAAAGGGAAAAATATTCTCGGAGTCCTTTTCGTCGCGACTGCGAAAGGTAATGCCCAGATGTCTGAGGGTGGACTCGGCGGATTTCTGTCTCTTCGCCAAATCAGCTGTTGATAGCTTATTAAGACTGGAAATTAAGCTTGATGCGTAGGCCCTGGGACGACCATCTCGTTCAAAAAGCTCATCATAAAATCCTTCGGTCAGGTAATTTTCAAAGCTCATGGTCCAAGGCTCCTCGTCTTTTCACCTTGACATGAACCGTCAAGATTTCTGATTGAAATGGAGTATAAATGGTTCCCGAAGTCGGGGTTGCCTCATAGCTACTGCGCCCGGCAGCCAACCGAACATGATCGGTGCCCGCTCTTGAACCATTGGTCGGATCCCAACCGCACCAACCAATTCTAGGCAAAAAGACTTCCACCCAGGCATGCGATGCATCCGGAGCAATATGCGATTCATTTTCCTCACCGGTATAGATATAGCCGGTGCGATAAAGTGCAGGAATATTAAGAATGCGCAGAAGGCACAGCATGAGATTAGTGAAGTCCTGGCAAACCCCCTGACGCTTCTCAAACACCTCGAAAACACTGGTCCCCACCACTGTGCTGCCGGGTTTATAAGTGAAATCGCGAAAGATGGTCTGGTTGATCGCGTCGATCGTTGGAATGATCTCACCACGAGCCTCTTCTAAAAACTGTCTGGCATAGTCAGTGAGGATTCGCAACTGCTGCTCCGGCAGCGGATCGGCTAGCATGAGATGCTGCAGAGAAGCATATTCTAAAGGTGACCAAGCGGTTGGCCTCTGCAGCTGAACCCGATCCAAATTGCGACCTTCCATCACGGCCACAGTGCACCGCGTTTCCATCATCAGCCTTTGGTAAGGCTGTTTGAGACTGAAATGCAGCACTTCATTGCCATAGGCATCGTGAAAGGCGTGCAAGGAAGTTTCAGGTCGGAGATGGAGGGCAAAATCCAGCAAGGTCTGGTGATTATCCTGAGTTGGCGTCAAGCGCAGCCAATGCTCGCTGCTTTGAATGGATTGATCATAAGCGTATTCCGTCGAATGAATGATTTCATAGATAGTACTCTCATCCCAGTGTTTTGGGACTAGGGAGGATTTTATAAAACAGGGTGCAAGCTGCGGCAATGCTATCATAAGATCTGGTTTCCTCTGTCCTGCTCCCTTTCACCTTGAGGGGACAGACCGGGAAACGCAAGCTAGGAGGGCCGCAAGAAAAGGCGATAAATCCCACCAGATGGTAGGATGGTAGTTCGGAATGGAGGCTTTTGAAGAACCTTAGCTTGGAAGCCACATCAAGGATCAAGCAGCGATGGTTCCCTTGGCTCCTGCTTCAGGCGAATCCGACTCTGCAGTGC
>JBGSTF010000121.1:0-36907 GCA_041736645.1 Oligoflexus sp.
CGGCGGAATCGATAGCCAAGATTGCATCGGTAGTGAAAATGCCTGGAGGAGAGGAGGCCCTGAAATTGCAAATTTCGGAACGTTACCTTTCCAAACTTACTCACTTGGCTCGACAGGGTACGCGAGTGATCGTTCCGGCAAATATCGCTGATTTCAATAGTTGGATGAAATTTGTTGACTTGAATGTCGACCAAGATTCCAAGGCTTGAGTTCCTTATAGGGTTGTGTTGCGTTGGTCAATTCAGAGCAAGAGATTCAGGATTCGCGAGCTATCATGCAGCGATAGAATAAAAGACCTCAGCGGAAGTTTTGCCTTCCGCTTTTCGTTTTCGAGTCGATCTAAGGGAGCACCTTGTTGGTCGATTTGGAGGGGCCGTAGCTTCAGAAGCCGCTGGGCCAAGCAATGTTTTTTTGCGGGAGGGCATAGCGCAGGATTTCAAGGCTCTCAGCGCCTAGCATAATCGGGCTTTGGTCAGCAGCCAAAGGTTTGTCAAAGATCGTCAAAGCAGACAATGTGCCGAGTTCCTGCTGCCACTCATAGGAAGGCGCCATGATCCCGTGCATATTCATCAGCCGATCCACGGGTGATCTTTTGGAATCGAGAAATACATCATAGACCTTATATCCGAGCGAGGGACGATAGACGCGAGTCGAAACTACAGTTTTCCAGGTACCATCGGCACCGGGTAACTGATCACCGGGAAGCAATTCACGCGAATAGACTAGACCGCGACGACTGATAAACGGATGTTGAATTGTGACGTGAATCGATTGCTTGCCAAAATTGATTTCCGCCATCGCGGTTGGCGGCGCTGTTTCATGTACGTAAACCACCCGGGCGACTTCCTTGAAACGAGGATTCCACACCCAATCGTTGAGCGTCAGATTAGATATTTTTTTGTGAGAACCATCAGCGAGCTCGACCAAGGTGTCGGGACCCCAGGAGTCCGATGGTGAGTTAAGATTTGGACCGCGGTTCACATGCAAACCAGCCACGCATTTACCTACGGTTCCATCTGGTCCTGCGACACTCAGCTGAACCCACTGACTATTGAAAGCCATAAACTTGATATTGCGCAGCCCAGCGTTCACCGCTTCGACCCTGTGAGCACCTGGATAGGGAATAGCCGCCGAATTCTTCGGTAGAGCGCCAGCCGGAAAATTCAACGGACCTTCCAGCGCCGGCGCCTGTTGGATTCTTGCATCAACAACGACACCGCTACCAAAGAAATGAGCCGTCACTTGCTGACCAACATCGGTATCAAAAGCCCAATTGCGGCTCATGCCAGGGCAGTCCTGGAATGTAGGCGGAACAGCCACCGTCTTGGGCAAGCCAGTGACTGGATCGAGTTCAGGTAGGCCCGTCACGGGGTCGGTAACTTCTACCGTTTGCCCAGGCGTCTTAACACAGGTAAACGGTTGGGTGGATGGTGTACCGCTAAAGCCGATTTTACAGGTGGGTGTGGGCGGCGGCGCCAGACTAACTGTTGCAGATGAACGGATGTTTTTATCGAACTTGGTGAGTGCTGTGCCGACACTGGTATTCGCTTTCACATCCGCGTGAGTAATCAAATAGGGTCGCGCGCTATTGTTGGCTTCCAGTTGCCTGGATTTGATATCAGTTGTAATCTTTTTGCCATTAGGATTGCCATGAAAGGAATTGGAATAGATGGTGACTTGATCCTTTTTGCCTTGCCAAAGATTATTGGCGACAGCTTTGGAACTGACAATCATGCGCGCGTTGTTGATTGGCAAATAGGGATCAGGATAGATTGCTGGATTCGGTCCAGATGCCAGCGCCTGATAGACACTGAAAGCATTGTAGTTCAAATCACCAGCTTCTTGGCTCGCATTACGTATATCAGAAGCCTTAAGTACCGATTGGGTACGAAGTAAATTATAAGCGCCCAGCATACCGGCAACACCTGCCACCATAATCACAAAGCCTAAAGTGCTGAATCCAGCTTCTTGGGGGTTAGCGCGTCGCATGCTGCCTCCTCAAAGACAAAATAATTTGCCATGATAGTCCAGGTCGGCAAGCTGAGGGGTACTCTTTAAGTGTTTTATCAAAACCATGAAATCACACCAATAATCCAACAAAAGAGCCATGCTATTAAGGTTTTGCTGAATCCGGTCGAAGAGAATACCGGTAAAATGGAACCAGAAGAGGTTCGATTGAAACATCAATCAAATTCAGCGTATAGCTTGTTGGAGACGCTGGTTGCCATCGGGATTTTTGGTATGATCGCATGGGGCGTGCAGAATATCAGCTTACGATCCCAGGAAAATACCGTCAGGGAAACTTTAAGGAAGACACAGGCGGACTTGACTCAGGATCTCACGCGGCGGCTCAACCATCATTTCAAACGTCATACGGCCAAAGTTATTCCAGGGCCAAACCGACTCGTGCTGACACTTCCGAGTGGTAAAGTCGAAATAGAAACTGTCTGCCTAAAGAATGAATTGGATTGGCAAGCACCCGGGAACTTGTTAAATCGTTGCACAAAATGCCGTCAGTCCGAGCGTCCCGTAATTCGAATTCAGGAGCGAGCGAACACGCATATTTTCCCAGGGCGTGAGCAAAAACCGGATCGGCCAGCTGCGGCTTCGATTTGTTTTAAGAATGGATCCGACCCTAACGAAGTCGAAATGGTTGTCGAAATACTGGCGGTAGATCCGGTCAAGCGAATTGAAAAAAAAGTTAGCAAGTTTGAAAGTTTTCTAATCAAAGATTTAACCACGGTCACTTCATTCGAGTAGATCATGCGCCCAAGCTGTTCATCACAAGGCGGTTTTTCTCTGGTGGAAATATTGGTTTCCCTGGCGCTGCTCAGTGTTGTCGGTTATTTCATCTTAGCTTTACAAAATAAAACTCAGAAAGCGATGTTCAAATCCACGAGCCGCGATGCCCATGCCCAGATTGTCTCCGTCGTCAAAAGTAAAACCGGCAAAGCCCTAGAACTTATCTTGAAAACAGCCAATAGCAATCCGAGTGGTCTGGGGCCCCTATTGAATACAGATCTTAACCTCGGCGAAGGCATACTATTGAAATGGGCCCAGCCTACCGATCCGAAGACCAAGCTGGTAAATATGCAGTATGTAAGCAATGCCGATACTGTAGCCCAGGAGGTCCTCGTGGCCTGTCGTGAATCGAAATCCTATCTGCAGGCGTGGGTTGGTCCAGAATTGCTGCAACGCCAAGCGTCTCAGCGCTTGACCTTTTGTGGGCAGATGATCATGCCAGCTAACCCGAACAGCAATCTTCAGTCCCAAAACATTGCTCAGGCCAAAGTTGGTTTTGTAGCACTTCAGGTAAATTTTACTCAAGTGATTGATGGTACTCCGATTAACTTAACTCAGTTCGGCGTCGGAGGGACCCTTGCGACCGTCATCTGGACAATGGTTTGGAGCTATGAAAAAGGCCAGGACAACGTCCAGCAGTTCCGCAAGGGTGTCTATCACATTGTTCCCAATTAAATCAGATAAAGCTGCCTATAGTCAAAGTCTGAGGTTCTGTTGCTGCGGCTCTTGGCTATGCTTCGAGTTCTTGGTTTTGAGGCAACGCATAGGCGGAGCCGTCTGCCCAGGACCTCTTTCCCATCATCATTGACATCGAGCTTCCGAGCGGTAGCCGTCCACCTATCGAGCAATGCCTTCTTACTTTTACCTACACAGACATCCAAATGCTTCAAATTGGCTGACTTTGGCCTCAGGCAATAGCTGCAAGATCTTGTTGAGATCTTTTAGCAGAACTGCGGGGTCAGCGAATAATCGTATTCTCGAACTCCCGATTCTGTTAAAGAAGGGCAGCACTGGCTCATCTCATCGAGCCAGTCCTGAAATACAAAGCCTCAGCACTAAGGAGAGGATGAAGTCATGTTTCACCGCCACTTTACTAAATTCTTACAGAGCCTTGCAATTCTAGTAAGCCTTGGTTGTTCGTATCAAGCCAATGCGAATGATCAAGAGGAGCAGGCCATGGACGAACAAATCGTTGCGGATTCGATTTCTCTGGGCAGATTCTATTCAGGTAGAAGCTCCTATGTTTCGTTTCGCTATCATGTTGACCAACCCCGCGATGTCTTGGTCGATTTACTCGACAAAACTGGTTACTACACGGGAACCAGGAAAACCTTGAAGCCGGAATATTCCTCGGAGTATTTCTCTCTGCAAATACCTAAGCAATTGCGCGATCCGGAATCCGCCTACATCTCGATTAAACTCATTCCCGTTGGTGGCGAGTGGTGGCAAAAGCTGTCGGAAGTTAAGGTACCTGTCATACTCATTCGAGCTCTACCCATTGATAAGAAACTTTTTTATAACTATCCACTCTCATATTTTTTAAGTTCTTTCAGCCGAAACATTTCGAATCACGATGGGGTCAGTGTCTTTATTCAAAAAAATGCAGAATCCTTCGAAATGGGTTATGAATATAGCGGCTATGGCAGCGGTGAAAAACTAAACCTAAACCTCTTAACAGGCGATTTGCAACAGACAAAAGACAATTATGGTCACGACAAGACGACCCGGATTTTCCACGCTCAAGCTAGCGGGCAGGAAGCTACAGATTATGTGCAAAGTCTTCGAGATATGAAGCGCAATTTTGAATATGTCGAGACCGGTCGAGGAGCAGACTATTCAGCCGACTATCAACAGCTCCGGGAATCGAACGAATACCTCCGATCGGTGCTTTTACAAATCGATCCAGTTGCTCAAGATAAACTTGAGTTCAAAGGACTCCACTCCACCGCAGAAGGTCCCTATTCGCCCGTTATAAGGGTAGGCAAGAAGCTTAGTTTCCTGGTTAAATATGCCAGTGCCGAAAGTCGACACCTGCTGCTTGCGCTGCTCGTAGACGGTAAGACCATTGCTTCGAGTGAAGTTTCTCTGCCTGCAGGAGAAGACAGCATCGCAGTTCCGTTTGATATTCCGCAAAATGCTCCCAGACATTCCAAGGCTAAGATTGAACTAAAACTCGTGGCAAACGGCAATTCTGCCGGCCAGGTGATAGCTGAATCCCAGGGTGACAGTTATATTTATCCAGTGAATAGCCTGGATAATGTCTACGCTGCTGAACAAGCCTCAAGCCTCGATCAACTCTACATTAGCGTCAATTATGCGATTGATGTTCCGATGGATCTAAGAGTCGAGCTATTTGATCCGAATAATAAGCGGATCGATAGCCACCAGTATCCTTTGCCCCTCAGCGAAACTGGATATTTTTATGAGGCGAAGTTTTCGAGTGATCTGATTTTGGATAATGGACAACTCTATAAACTCGCATTTAAACTTATTCCAAGTGGCGGCGGGGCCGAATCCAAGCCCGTGGATCAGGCAGAGAAGTTTTTTAGAAAAACAGAGTAAGACGCGGCGATGTTTGGGCTCGACTCTATCGAGCAGCACTGTTCTTATAAATTGGTAGTCCCGATGGAAAAGTGTTTTCAAGATGCCAACCATAGAGACTACCGCCTCATTTCATGAGATTGGGCGATCTGCTAAACCGCCGTGAAGTTCTTCTTCGAGCGGTGCAATAAACGTCGAATAGATTCATCCTAGTAGGGTGTTCAAGCTTTACTTGGATTCACTCCGTGACATCTCTCATTCATTTCAGCCTTATATCCCTCACGTTTCTGTCCCTAGTGGCCTGTGGGCCGAAGCAAGAGGAAACAAGTCATTCCCATTTCATGAAAGGATATTTCGCCTGTGAAAAATACTAAAGGAAGGTTAATATGAAAGTGAAAGTCTCGAAAGTACTCAGCACCTGCATGCTCCTGGCCACAGTCGGCTGCGGTGACATTATTCGTGATCCACGCTCCCCAGGACCCCGAGAGATTCCCAATGAAAACTCTTCTGCCCAACTGGGTCGCTGCGCGAATTTCAGCGGTCGTTGGACTGCTCTCTGTGACAAGCGCTCAGCCTTGCTGCCTGAGAAATTTGACCTCTTGCAACAATCCTGCGAGCTCTTCCAACTGCTTCCGGAAGGCTCCAGCTTCAATCTCAATTCAGAAACCAAGGATCCATCGGTCATCTGGTCGAACGACAACTACGAAGTAAAGCTTACCAATGCGAACCACTCTTTGCACTTTCGCATGATTAATGGTCGGAGAGAAGGCGTATGGTCGGCAAAGGATTCGGACGTCAGAGATTGCCAGTTGCACTGGTGGCCTAACTGATAATGTGTCGAACTATTGGAACACTGGCTGCTTTGGCGAGGAGTGCCAGTTTACGCAGATCATACGGTAGAGAAGACTATGGGAAAATATCAGAACCTGCTGAGGATATTATCAGCATGGAAACAATTGTGATGAGGATGTCGCGTCCCTCGACCAGATATAACGCTTCAACAATTTCAAGCTCACGGCAGATGCCCAGGACTGCGGCACATTCCGTCTTCGACCGCTTGCCCATTCTATAGAAACGAGCTTTGTCGCCTTTTGAGAATTCACCAGCTCCCTCGGCGAGGTTCAAAGTGAATGATACTGCCGCCCGATGCATCTGGTCGTCCAAGTGTGACCGCCAGAGAGGGAATGCTAAGATTATACCTGCCGTTTGACTCATTACAATAGCTGCTCTTTAGGCTAAGAGTTGGGCTTGATGATGTTTGCAGGTAGCTTTCTCTTGATTGCGGCTGTCACGCCTTTCTCAATAGCGCGACTGATGCGAATAACCTTGACTCCGTTAGCATGTGCTATCGGCCATTCCTTGACATATTGTTATCTTTAACAAATAGCGTTGCGCCGAAGCTTCCCTTCCTTTGTTCGTAATGTCGTACAAGTTTTCAGTGATCTATCGAAGTTCGAACTCCCTGTTTTTGTGCCTCATCACAACGCAAAACAGAAGACTTCAAAATGGAAGCCTGTGAGGAAATATCTCCCCTCAAACTTTTCATTATTTCAACTTTATCGGTTGCTTGAACAGTTCGAGCAGTTTACCCTTACCCCCAGATTGGTACAACGGATTGAATTCTTCTGCGACTCACGCGAGTTGTGTGAGTGTTTTTCGAGGAATGAATCGACTGAACTCTATCAAAAAAGGATATTCGCAATGAATGTGTGTCGAGCAGCAATGTTGGTCGCTGCGCTGTCACTCAGCGCCTGTAACAATCAGCTGAGTCATAGCTCCAAAACCCTTCATAATACAGGGGGCGGACAGAAACAAGGCGATCGTCCGTATGAACTGCATCCGGACGCGGACCGTCTCACGTATTACAAAGATATTAAACCCCTGATGGACGAAAAGTGCGCGGTATGCCACGCGGCGGGTGGGATCGTGTTTCCTCTGGCTGATTACCAGACAGTTTATAAATTAAAAGCACCCATTCGAAGCTCACTTGCGGCAGGGCGAATGCCTAAATATTTATCAGCAGATGGTCATCAGGTCTATCAAGACGAGCTGAGATTCACTAACGAAGAGTACTCTCGGTATTTGAGCTGGCTCGATAAAGGGGCCGTTCAGGGCGACGTCAAGGACTACGTGCCAGGCACTCCGATAGAAACTGATCTGGACAGTGGTACGGATATCAAACTCTTCACAGCAGAAAAAGCTTACCTTCCGGATCAAAAGCACTTCGATGATTACCGTTGCTTTATCGTGGATTCTCCCCTGATGAAGGATACGTTTCTAACTGCGTTTCAGACTTTTCCTGGTAACAAAGCTATCGTCCATCACCTCGTAGCGTATCGCGTAGAAAAGGATATCGTCGACACCCTTAAAAAACTCGATGAGGAAGAAGATGGTATGGGATATCAGTGCTTTGGTGGTGCCTTGCCGGACCGCTTAAGTGATCCCGCCCTGCAAAAGCGTTTGGAGCAGGTACAGCCAGGCATTATAAGTCGCATGAATTCAGCGAATTACTTTATTGCCGGCTGGGCTCCTGGAGTGCGCAAGGTTCAGTTTCCGGCTGGAACCGGCGTTTCCTTCAAACAGGGTGACGCCTTCGTTATTCAGATGCACTACTATTCTCCGAATGCTCCCGGGGTCGCTGATTCGGGAACGAGTTTTCGTTTTCAAACGGCTGATAACGCTATTCCCGCTGTAGTCCATTCTTTGACCAAACAGGAATGGTTCACTTCTCGCGATACCGGTGCGCTGGTGATTGAACCGAATACGACCCCCGTATTTAAAGAAACTCGTTCTTTGAAAACAATTGCCCATGAAGCCATGACTACTTTAGGACTCGATGCCAAAGATTATAAAAGCATAGTTATTCACAATGCGAACATCCACATGCATGCCGTGGGATTGAATGGGATTACTTACCTCGAAGATCAACAGCAAAACAAGGAAGTCTACCTTGATATTCCCAATTGGGATTTGCATTGGCAAAAGAATTTCTGGTTTGCCACCCCAAAAACTATCAATCTCGATGATGCGGATCGCTACTCTTTATCCGTCGTTTGTCAGTACCAGAATCAAGGTTCCAGTATTCTCTTCGGCGGTTTCGGTAGTTATGACGAGATGTGCATTAACTTCTCGTATATCACCTTCAGCAAGGAACTCGCCCCCGTGACCGAACGGCCAAAACCAGAAAATAGAAAGCCTGCTCTTTCTGTTCAAACTTCGCAACAGGACGTTTCTCGTGGAGATTCTCTTGATCTGAGTCTAAAATTAGAAGCAGGTTATGCTTGGGGAAAACCAGGAGAATCAGAGGGTTTCCATTATCATGTGGCGTTTGATTCCGAAGATAAAACTCGCTATGAAGTCGCTGCTTGGCAAGATTCACTCTCGGTGACGATTCCATCAACTCTCGCACCGGGTAAAAACCACTATGTGAGAATCAGTTTGAACTACGCAGATCATGATCCAGTTGGGGTAGAAGTGCGGATTCCGCTATTTGTCAAATAGTGATTTAGAAAGGACTCGCTTCATTCTAGAAGCGAGTCCCTCACTCTTTTTACCCGACCGCCGTTTGGTACTCCTCCATGCCAAGATCAGGAGAGTTCACCTTGCTGCTTGCTCTGGCATCAATCGCACATAGAAGCGCTTCTTCGCCACCGCTTGGGTCGCTCCCGATTCAAAGATTTCGACGTAAGCGTAATCGGAGCAACTGTCTTGATCCCGATTCGCATAATCGCAGCGTCCGTAGATGCCCAAAGGCAAGGTGAGCTCGTGCTGCGATTCGTGGAGTGTATAGGTCAATGGTCCTGCATCTTCGCCGATCCAGGCCAAAGCTCCTTGCAAGGCCCAGCTATCATAACTGACCTTGACTGTCAGCGGATAGCGGAGCTGGATGGTGCTTCCTTGCTGAAGGTCGAACTTAAGTTCATACTCTGCGATCTCGTCGCGACCGATGTTTGCCGCTATTTCGTTGTCTCGCGTCCCTGGTTGTCCGGCGTCGAGTTCTTGTCCAGCATAGCTCAATGAAAAGTTAACGCGTTCGCCAGCAGGGGCAAAATTGCGACTTGTCAGTGCGGCATCGATAAACGGCTTCATTTCTCCTGGTTCCCTTAATCCTGGACGTCCGATCTGGTCGGTGAATCTTACCCGTTCAAACCAATCTTCGGCTGTGAGATGCGGATTATCTCGGGAAAATCGCATCGCTTCCAAAATCAGATCACTGACCTGAGTCAGGCCTCGTCGACCATGCTGACTGATGGCCGCGTCCATAATAGCCTTCATAGCGCCGCCATAGGCCTCTCCATCGTCATGAACTTCGTTGGTCAGGAAAAATCCAGTCTGATTGAAGATCCGCAAATCGTTTTGTCCTGGAAAACTCTGACCAAATGTTTGAGCTGTGAGCACCAGCTGAGCAACAAAATCGGCCATTCCTTCCGAGAGCCCGCCGGTATCCGCGAGGTTCAGTTCGGGCCCCATCAAGCGATCCATCAGACCATGACCTAACTCGTGCCAGATGGTTGTGTTGTCACGGGCTAAATTTCCTGAATAGGGACTGTAGGTGCTAAAATTGATCGTATCGTTGGAATAGTAGGCATTGTCACGGGACTCTATATCAGGGTTGTAAAGAAAAGCATGAAACGGCCGTTCTGCTAAATCTGGATCTAGAAAGCCCATGGGGCGAAGGGATTCGAACAAAGCGTTGACTGCATAGTAGACTTGAATTTCGTCGAAACCGGAGGCTGCATAAGTCTTTGGATCATGTTGGGGGTGGCGCTCGATGATTGGGCGGGCTAAGGCGTCACTGGAAAACCAGGGATGACCCGCGAGGCTGCCTGATGGCACGACCTCAAAGTCTTGGGTCTCGGGGATGTATTTCCAATCGAAGTTGAATTGACCACCATAGAGGGTTTCATATGGAAGCGGGGTAAGGATTGCTAGAGCATTGGGGTGAATATTGATCGTGGCGTATTTCCCATCGAGCAGCAAACCTTGGGCGAAGGCATTGATGCGGAGAGGAATCCCTTGTTTGATGCGGTTGGACTCACGAGTGAGCCAATCAAAATTCCAGTATCCCTGCTCCTGTCCTTCGACGGTGTTGCCAAGGACTCGATCGAGTTTGTTGCCTAGGTAGCGCCGTTGCTTCAAGCTGGAAAAGGGATCTGTTTGGGTGGATTGCACCGCCGGGTTTAGATATTTCAGCTGAACGGCAACAGGTGCGAGGAGCTGCCCATTGAATTCTTCATACACGGGATAGGCCAGACTCGGGAGCGATAAGCCTTGGTCTGGTTCTGGGTCAACTTGGGGAAAGGAACGATAGCTTTGTCGGATGATGGCGCCGCTCAGAACATCAATACTGAGCTCATAAGTCCCGCGATCTGTAATGAAGGTAGCTTGTTCGGCGAGACGGTTTCCTTCCCAGGCCCTTTGATGTCGTTCGCTTCTGATAGGTCTTTTGATGGTCGTGTTGCGATAACTCAACAGCGTGGCTTCCAGGCGATCCTGCGGGAGCGAGTGGTTTTTCAGTCGTTGACTGAGTATCAAGGGAGCTTGAATGCTGGAATCTTCGACTGATGCCTCGACCTGCAATGCTTGCTGCTGATCGGATGTCGTCCAAATGCGGAGGCTAGCCTGGGCTATGGGTAGACCAGCGCGTAACTGCTGCCATCTTTGATAATGCGTGTAAGCGAGGGGGCGATCTTCAGCTATCTGAAAATCGCTCGTCTGAAAGTTCCAACCCGTTCGCTTGTTGAGCTCGGTAATGATATCACCGAGCCCAGCGGACGGTAACTGCTGGTATGTCCAGCGTTGAAACTGGGCGGCGTGCGCGCTATTCTGTGAAAGAAGCAACAGTCCAAGGATCCACGACCTTATTCGCATTTTGACCTCACACATATCGTTCAGAAGTATGTGTTAAGCTACCATTTCCTTGCAACTTATCGAGGTAAAAATTCTATGAAGGCAGGTCAACCGTCTGGCCATTTTGCGAAACAGGTGTTCGAATTTTCAACCAGGTTGCCCACCGTCGCGTAAGACCTGGTTGTATTCCATGGTGGCGGTGGGACTGGTTGACATTGCCGCAGTCCTGGTCGGTTCGATGCTTTAAGGAGGCGGGGAAAACATATCCCGAACCACCTAATTCCACTTCACAACTTCGATTAGCTCGAAGAAGATTCGCAAAAGAGCCGATAATTCTTCGAGTGTTGCCAA
Organism: Oligoflexus sp.; assembly: GCA_041736645.1. Taxonomy (GTDB): domain Bacteria; phylum Bdellovibrionota_B; class Oligoflexia; order Oligoflexales; family Oligoflexaceae; genus Oligoflexus. The sequence continues at coordinate 11,545 of JBGSTF010000121.1, forward strand.
AAGAAGGGATGTGCATGCGTAAGATTCTTCAAGGTGCGGCCTGGCTGCTGGCGTTGCTTGCTTTGCTCGCCGACTCAAAAGGGTCCCGGGTCAACGATCAATTATCACCCTACGTTGCCATCCGCGTTGATTGCGAGACTCCGACCGGAGAAGAATGCCCGGACTTTCACATTTATAGCGATTATTTCGCGGAAATTGACGGTAATCGGCATTACATCTATGACACCAATCCCGACCGTCGCCACCACATGCTCATTCAGGTCCCTGACTTGGATTTAAGCTCTTACTTTGAATTCTTATCAACGGGCATACCTAGCATCTGGGAGTATAGGTCACTCAGCCTAGTAAGGCAGCAGGTCCGAACGGACTCTCACGTCCTCACCTTGGAAAAGATCGCCCTCAATACTGTCGATACCATTCCGCTCTGCCGAACGATCGTCGGCGAGTCGACAGCATCCTCGACTCTCATTCGCAACCTTGTCTTGCTTCCGGGCGTCCTTTACTATCAATCTTCGCTCACTCTGGACCTCAAGTTCTATGATGCCGACGGGGCGGAGATACCTGCGGCTTACAATGGATCGTTTTGGAAATTCGCCAAGGACCGCATTCCAACTCGCGTTACATTGCCACGTATGGATGCGCTTTCAATCTGCAGCGGCGACCTGCAGGATCTGGAAGAGCGCATTGAAATCGAAATGATCGATCCATGAAGACCAAAGATGAAATCCTGCTGCTGGCCATGACACTGCTCCTGATCTTGAACGATCATGTGCTGAAATCATGGTCGCCCGGCTTCATCACCGGCAAGCTCTCAGACCTGGCGGGACCTTTTGTCGTCTATCGTTTGCTGCGAGGTATTGGGGCGTGGGGCTTGACTCATCATTGGGCGGCCATCATCAGCCTTATCTTTGCGGTGGCGGTAAAAACATCTCAACCTCTGGCCGACCTCTCAGCAAGGTCGACCTGCGGTTTGATATTTTCACAATGCGGATTTATAGCAGATCCCTGGGATCTCTTGGCTTTTCTGCCGTTCGCAGCTTGGGCCGGAATGAGGATGATGTCACGTTCTCCTTCGTTCCGAGCAACTTCCTAACACGGTCGCCTATTTTTACTCGGCGACCTCGATGCCGCGAATCGTAAAGGCGCTGCGTGCCCGAGTCAGCCACATTCTAAATGTTCCGTAAGTTGGATATTGCACGCGGAATTCTTTGGATCCAAACAAGCGGGCGACTGAGGGAACTGTCATCATGCTTGTACTGGGCTCAGCGTTTGGATACTCGACGTAGGCGCCGATCACTTCGCTTTGACCATTCCAGTTGTCAAGCTCTTGGGTTTTTAGAATTTTGCAGCTATCGCCCTCTTTCAACATCCAATCGGCGTTAACTGTATAATCGACATACATCGATATACACTGAGAGTCTTCGCAGCGCAGTCGAGACGATTCATTGAGAGCCCAAGACGTCGAAGTGCAAAGAAAATAATAGTAAGAAACCCCAGTCGGATGAGCAAATTCTGGAGTTGGTTCTACACTGCTTTGGGTTGAGGCACTCTCGCCCTTCGAACCTACTCCGCAAGCGACAAGATTGATCGTGATGAGAATCATGGATACCAATTTCAACTTCAGCATAAAAACTCCACAGGAGGAAAGATAACTGTCAAAGCCTGACAGTTGAATTGCCTATGCAAAGCCCGTGTCAGGCATTTCGGCATTTTGCTACGCATGATATTAGAGGGTTGGGGCGCTACATGGGTAAAAGGATTGAATGCAGCGCGTCCTTGGTGTCAAGTTTTATGACAGTGCTGCATGAGCTCCGTTTGACCCAAGTCAGTCTATTCCCCAAAAATACCTTCGATCATGACGGGCTACGGCTACTGCCTGATTTGCATTTTATAGGACCTGCAGACAGGTGCTAATAAGTTTACATAGGTTCCTTTTTATAGATAAATATCAGTATCTTAAGTGAAATTCTAGACTGATCTGAAGTCTGCTAGGGGAAGCGCCGATAAATCTCCCAACCTGAGGAGAGACCTGCATGTGCATTCCCTATCGGTTGAAACTCGTTATGATGAGTTCCATCCTCCTGATCTTGGCCCAAGCCTGTATGCCAAAAGCTTTTCAAGGCACAGACTCCAAGCCAAAAGAAGATCAGTCCTTACCCGGTCCAGCGGAGAGTGAACCAGCCTCGGGAGCTCCCGGCATTCGAGATGGGAGTTTGAGCGATTCAGACCCAATCGCTCAAGAGCCAGCTGTGATTGCTGGTGGTTATCTAGTCGATCCTTTGAAATTAAAAGTGTCACGCACGGCAGTAACTGCGGACATATCCGGAGCTGCTTTCGCTGTTCTGGAAACACCTAGCTCGCGACCAAAGGTTCTGGACATTGAGCTTTATGCCTACGACAGTGCGACTCGCGCAATTGAACTGAAAGACGGCCTGCTCTATCTGAAAACGAGAAGAGTTGCTACTAGCAAATCGGCAGCCGATGGGAGCTTTGTATTGCAGGCCACGATAAGTCCTGCTGATTGGCTTTTCGTGAAAATATTGAGTGGTGAAGGTAGTGCTCTGAGCATCGATCCAACTCGTATCCAGGCATCGGCTGTATGGATTGACAATGATGGCAATCGTCCGCGTAGGCTGGATCAGGCAGCCGCTTATGCTTTGAGAGGAATGATCAGCCCAAGTCAAAGTTTGCTCGATGCCATCGCTCGGTTGAAAGCGACTTCGGCGTGTCCTGGTTGTGACCTCAACGGTGCCGATCTGCGGGTGAATAACCTGAATGCTTGTGATTTGCGAAGAGCTCAACTGATCGGTGCGAAATTCAATGGCTCTTCAGTCACCAATAGCGATTTACGCGAAGCCGACCTTCGAGGAGCTGATTTTGCCCTTGGGTTTCTGGCGTCGACAGATTTCACAGGTGCCCTTATCACTGGCGCCAATTTTCAAGGAGCGGATACCAATACTGCTATAGGATTGGCACTCCCACAGCCCTGAATATCGTCTTTTGCTGGGCTTTACCACAGCCAAAAAAAGCCCCTGGGGCAGATTCTCGCCTAAGGTTTGGCAGTGATCGATTGAGCCAAAACTTCCCAACTCGGCGCAGGTGGTACAACGCGCAGTGGACTTGGCGAGTATCCATGAGTCTTAATTTCACGAAACATGTCGAAAGCCCGATAGCAGCTGCTGTGATGCGGATCGCTATAGTCACCGACAGGAACTCGCAGGTCTCGGCCATCGGCGGCCTTAAAATCATTAGCATAGGCTGCCTTGCACTGCTCGAACGTATAGGCGCCCACAGTAGTTGGTAAGGCTGGGAACTTAGATTCAATTTCCAATAATTTAAGAGCGCCGGTGATACCATTCTTGGGATCAATCCCAAATCGCACAAGCCACTCCACGGCGAGTTGATCGGCTTCCTGTTCGCTGGTGTATTGACCAAGTCCGACTTCGTCGGCTTTCTTTGAGACTTCGACGACTTTGCTAGCAGGTGCTGCTATAAGCTCAGGAATTTTTTGATTGAGCCAATTCCAAAGTGGTAAGACTTGATTAAAATTCGGCACATCAACCAAGACCTTGCTGCTCCATGGCGCGATAAATCGCATGAAGCCTAGCATACGCGATTGTGCGGCTGCATCGAGCGGTAGATTCGATAGGCAGGAATCCAATTTCTTTTCGTATAAGAGATAATCTTGCTGGCCGCGGCGATCGAGAGCATCCAAGGGGAATTTGGCAAGGCTCGGGGTATTGGTAAAGAACTGAGAAAGGTCTTTGCAGGCCGTCCGAGTTCCTTCTTTTTGTATCCAATCGCCAATCGCATTGCGAGCTACCACATACAGTCCGCTTTGATATTTTTGCCCTGGTGCTCCATCAGCGATTTTTCTTAAGCCAGTTTCCTTGGCTTTCAACCAATATACGAGTTCTTTGCCCAGCTCAACAAGGCTTGCATCGGGCAGGGGTTTGCCATTCGGATTGCTATCCCCCAATCGATAAAAGAAATTGTAGAGACTGCTCGGATTCGAAAGATGGGCCATATAGTAATGACCTGCCTCGTGAAAGATCGTGTAAACAGCTTCGAATTCTGTCAGATCTTTGATCAGGCCGGTCGTTACCACAATCCAGTTGCCCGTGCTGCGAACGAAGATCTCGTTGGTTTGAACCGGACTTTTCGCTGCATAGATCGTCGAACTCAAGCAATCCTGGGAAAATTGCAGGGAAGAAGCGGTCAATTTTGCTGCGCAGTTGGGAAACGGCTTCAAGTACCAATCAATGTATCTTTGTAGCTCAACCCCTTGGTAGGGGATTTTGGTGCAGAGTCGAGGTCCTGCTAGGCTAAAAATAGCTCCAAGCTCCCGGTCAATGCCAAGAAAATCATCATTTGAACCTTCGGCACCTTGCAGCTGGGCGCGACGATTGAGGCAAGTCTCTACACTTGCTACAAAGGCGTTAGGAGCTGCATTATCTAGCACAAAGATTTGTGGTTTTGGAATGTTGATAGTTCCTTGAGGGTCCTTTTCTCGCAGGAATCGATCCAAAGCGTCGATCCAGAATTGCAGGCGCTGACGCAGAGGATGGTCAACCGGCAGCCCTTTGACGTTGGGAACGCGCGGGGCCAGGGCTTTGGTAACAAACTCATTCTCAGCCACCATTTGCCATTGAAAAGCCGAGCGGTCGTTCAAAAACCGACCTTCATCGTGCGAGACTTGGCTGCCTTGAGTCGATTTGCAGGCTCCGAGGATGACGCTCAGTAGCCCGATGATCCAAGCGCATGTGGTCGATGGTTTGTGCATAGTAATTCTCCTGCTTCGTTTGCGTTTACCAGCTCTAAGCAAGAGAGCGGCTTCTTTAGCGACGGCACTTTCCAATCAATTGCTTAGATGCCATTGAACTTTGAGCATAATAATATCCCGCTCAAACCAGTATCTTTTGGAACAAAAAGCATGGGCGACCTGCTCGAGTGATTTGCCCTATGATATCATGACTCTTGGTAGATGCAAAAGAATCGGTTGTAGTCTGGTGTTTAAAGTCCTTAAAGTTAAGCTCTGTGTGGTAAGAGCAACGTTACAATTCTTGAAGAATAGACAACTTACATTCAAGCCTGTGTTAAATGCGGAGTCGACTTAATCGCTGATGCGTGCTTGAAGTGGAGTGAGTTTCATAAAAATACCCGCAACCGGAGGCTGAGGACGGCATTGCAAAAAGCTGTGGAAACCTTACGGCGCCGCAAAAGACGCATCATAAAGTGCAGATGGCAGTGCTTCCAGACTGCTTGGGACTGCCGCCCGTTTTCAATCATTGCAAGCGATGCCTATAAAAGACCTATTGCGGAGGGACTATAAGATTTATGTTATACTGCCTTTATTTTTCATCATAAAGGAAGGGAATAAGCATGGGTCTTTACGTCGATGGTTTCCTGCTCCCAGTAAAAAAGAAAAACCTACCGGCCTACAAGAAGATGGCGAAACTCGGCTGCAAGATCTGGATGGAACACGGCGCCTTGAGTTATGTTGAAGCGGTTGGCGACGACATCAAGGTCAAGTTCGGCCTGCCTTTCCACAAACTTCTGAAGACCAAACCATCAGAAACCGTCGTCATCGCCTTTATTACGTATAAGTCCAAAGCGGATCGCAATCGCATCACGAAGTTGGTGATGAAGGATCCGCGCCTAGCGCAAATGAAAGGGCCCATGCCCTTCGATATGAAGGCGATGAGTTTTGGAGGCTTCAAAGCCCTGGTTGAAGCGTAGTCTAGCGATCTAGCCCGGACCATCCGCCTTGACCGAAAGATCAAGGCGTTTTTTTTGATCATCGATTTTGATGATTTTTTAATAAGCTTGAGAGCAGGCAGCTGTCTATACGATGAGGACTCTTGCTGGTGAAATTTAAGGGCGAGCGCCTCTCGATAAGGGCTCCACAACCAATCAATGGAGATGGGTCATGAATAGATTTCTCGTAATCAATCTAAGCTTTGGTCTTCTTCTTGGTTTGCTGAGCGGGTGCAATAGTAAAAAGAAAATTTCTGCATCTGTCAGTCTAGAGATGAAGCTTGCTCAGGCAAGTCAATTAAGCTTGCAAGAGTCGGATCCTCGCGATTTAAATCTTTTAGATGTTGACCCGGATACTATCGATTTCACGAGTAATGTGAATAATCCCGACCGGATTCCCGTGGAGGCCCTCGCTCGAAGTTTGGTTCCAGAAAGTTTGCTGTATGAGATTGCTTCGATCAGCAGTATGGAAGCACTGACAGGTTTTGCGGGGGCTGTAGCTTACGCCTGTCCTTCAACTGAAGCGAGTAAGTGTCTAGTCGACCTTGCGGATCCCGTTGCCGTAAAAGCCTTGCTGGCCAGCAATGTTTTTGAAATAAAAAAGGAAGTGGATTCTGACAAAGGATCAGGGACTCCTGTTGGCACAATAGCGGCATTTTCTCTGAATCAGTGTTTGCCAGGCGAAACGACGAGCATTGCTAAGTTTAAGGGCAAAGCCACCTTTATGGGCCGCACCTGGTACACAACATCGTCCAGTAAAGTGCTTACGACCAACGAGGCTGACTATGATTATATAACCCTGAGCTCACAGAGCTGTGTGGGTGTAAAATGGATTTTGCCCAATCCTGTAACACTCCTTGCTGGCGAAACCACCAAGGTGAGTCTTTTTGTTAATCTCACCGACCTGCTGAAGCTTCGTTTCTATTCTAATGATAATGGTATGGGTGGCTGTGCCTACGGAACCTTACGCTCGGCCTGCCTCGATGATGCGAAAGCGGTCCCTTATGTGGGCGAGGCTAACCCTATTGTAGAAATTTATGAGATCTCGACCACTGATAGCAATCTTCCTGATTCTTTGAAATCAAGTGCTTTGGCTGGGACGATGATTCTGTTTGTGGATTCCGTTTCGAATGAGCCCATTGGTGGTACTATTCGATCAAAATATGATGGGAGCCGTTTAGGCTGGACTCATGGGCCCAGTGACCTTGGGGCTATTGTAAAAAATAGTGATGGTACCTATACGATTAGCAACTGGGAATCAGACGGGCAAAGCGCACCGACCCTCACTACTTTGACCAAAAATTTCCAGCGGACCACCCACAGCGGAGTCTTTCAGACTCGTAATTACGGTGGATCTGGAACTATGGACTGGCCTTATAGCGCAACTCTAGTGCCTTAGTGCTCGCGGTATGGCACAGTGAAGTTGATTTCGGGCGTGATCTTACCAGCCATAGTGTCGATTGATATATTCAGGATTGGTCGCATGATGGACCCTATGCCCATCCCGCCAAGGGAATGGGCGCTTGTGCTTCTTAAATAGGCAGGCCTCGACGATAATCATGACCAAGAAAATGGGCATCACATTGTAGAAAGTCAGATATTTTTGCAAGATGGAAGCTCCCTCACAAAATTCTTGGAAACCCGATAAAACTGCGATGATTTCTGCTTCGTTGCCAAGCATTTTCGTGGCTTTCTATTGGTTGCGCGAGGCGCTACGCTGAGTTCCTGGCTGTATCTCGTTGAAAGTATTGTCTGCCCCTTCCAGTCTCGTGGCGACGTCTGCGAGAGCAACTGACCATTAAAAATTTCTCGGGCGGCCTGTGCGTGTCCCTTGGGGCTCATTTCATCTCGTCATCAGCCGATGACGGAAGGCTCCTTTACACGTTTGCATAAACCGAGGTCTGGCGCTATGCGAGTCTTGAGCCGTGTTTCGACTTTGCTGTCTTTGGGTGTCTTGCTGGTGCGCTGTGGATCGACCCATCAGAGTCCTGAAGTTCCTACGCCGCCGACTCTAGGACTGGGCCTTGCCGAATACAGTATTAGCGCTGATGAGACGAGTTACCTCAGCAACGCCACGAACGGACTTACGGATCAACAGGAATGCTCGGCCCGTAAGTCGATCAAACTCTACGAACCGGATCTTGCAGGGCGTTTTCCAGTTTTGCTATATTTCACTGGTAGCTGGAGCGCCTTCACTTCGAATGCAGCCATGGAAGTCATCAAAGAAGCAGCCAGTCAGGGCTTCGTTGCAGCGACCGTTGACTATCAAAACAATTCACTGCCGTCCTTCTGTAACAACGCTCCCGGTACCTATAAACTTCGCTGTATCTATTCCAGCTCCGAAAATTCCGAAAGTGCTGTGGCGGCCCTTTGCTCGCGGCCTAAGGCTGACTGTGATGGGCAGGGTATCGTTGTGGTTGGATTTAGCCAGGGAGGTGCCATTGCCGCGATGGGACGCAATTGGGAGGAACGGATCCGAGGGGCTTGGACCATGGGTTATGGTGATGCGAGTGCTTCCTGTGATGTGCATGCTGCGGGGCAGGAATTGGGCAGTTCCTCGGTCCGAATGCTGGACAATGACCGTATTCGATTGTTTCGGGGTCTCAATGAGTCGTCTTCTGTGGACCTCTTGAACCGATTGAGTGGACGTGATTGTTCGAACGGCAGCAACTCGTGTTTGAATGGGCCTTTAGCTTCCGGTTGGTTTCGTCCGCAAATGATCGATATTACGGCGAGCCTAAATCCAAACAAACACTGCTTTTTTCAGGCCAATGGCAAAAATTCCTTGGGCACCTGGAAGGACTGTGCGACGCCGGATGCGCTCGACCCGACATGGACATCAAGGCCCCCGAATCCAAGCTTTCCTCAGGGAGTCTATGAAAACATCCAATGGTTGAAGCGTTCGATTCTGCCGATGGGGCCGCAAAGAAACTGAGGGTTTTTAAATGCACTCAGTCCTCAGCGGCCAACGGTGGAGAACGAAAGACCATTGATGAATAGGTCATCAATGTCAATTGCATCCCCAGCTTTGATGCGAATGGTATAGGGCCCAGGCAAGAGTCCTGTCACGGGATAGTGGACGTTGACGATGGTTGGCGTTGTTGGCAAAAATTGTTTAAAGACTTCGACGCCGTTGCTATCAAGAATTTGAATGAGTGAATCATTGGCTCGGACAATGCCGCAAAGTCCCAACAAATCAATGAAAAAATTCGGTGCTTCGGCTTGGACCTGATAGGTCTTACTAAAAGTGATGCCGACCAACTTCGCTGTCTTGACAAAGCTTTGCGTGCAGCCCTGCAAGGCTGTTGTTCCATCGCCAATCTGCAGAGGTTGCGCTTCAAAATCGGTCCAGTATTTCCAATTTTTTCCAGAGGGGGCGGATATTTTAAGCTGTAGAATTTTTACTGGATCATTGGGAGTGTAGTTGGTCATCCGCCAACGAAAGCCAGCAATGCTTGCAGCGCTATAGGTGACGGGCTTGGTGCCTTGGAAGAATTCGACCTTCAGTCCGGCAGGAACCACTATGTTGCGTTGAGTATTGGTGTCGAGGCGACACTCGACCTGAGCGCTCTGCACACAAACAAGGAAAGCGCCGCCGACCATAACGGGTTCGTTAGCGATCTCATGATCTTTATCTTTATCTCTATCTCTATCTCTATCTGCTTCTGGCTCCACAGCTCGACTGTTAACGGTTGGTTCGGGTTTCTTGGCATCATAGTTGACTGTTTCGATCGGCTTCTCTAAGGCTTCCTGGGAAACTTGCGCCCCAGCCTCTTCTTGACTTTCTGAATTCCCATGGAAATCGCTTTTCGCGCAGGAGGCGAGAAAAACCATCAGAATGATTTGAGCGATCGACCGATATATCAATTCTTGTGCCTCCATGAGGGGGTGCTTCCAATCTTATCGGTGATCTTTCAAAGGCACTGGGCCATTTTTTGTAAGTATTTAATATATATTGAATAAATGAAGTAAAATGGACCGAGGCTGCGGCCTGCTTTTGGGGGTGTTTTGGGTCTATTCTTTGGTTGGAACGGTTCTGGACGCACCCGTAGCGGGCATCACAGGGCGGTGAGTCTTGCCGAATGGATGAGGAGACTTTAGTATGGGGACTGGCTCACATGAACCGGCCAACTCTGAGTTGCTAGTTTTTGGACCAATCAGGACATGGAAGGCTTGTTGCGAAAGACATGAACCTTGTTGCTCGCCGGCTCTGACGCTAAAAGCAGTCCCTGCGGGCGAAGTTTGTGGTATAGATTGTCAATGGCGCGATATCCGTCGGCGCCGTGACCATGACAGGAAATAAAATGACCTTCCTTGTCTCTTCCACACAGCTCCACCTGTACCCCATGTTGGTCGCGGGTGAAAGCCAACCGCAAGTCGAGACTCCTCTTCCACTGCTTTTCACAGATCAAGAGCTTTTGCTTAGCATAGGTATGAAGGCTTGGGGACGAAGGCATCCGACGAAAAAGTGTATCGACCAGCATAAAATTTCAAGCTCCTACTTTAATTTGTCCATAGTTAAGCAAAACAAATGCCACACTATACAATCCCAGTTTTTGCCGAAGGGCAAGGACAGAGTCAGAGCCGCCCTGTTCGCTTGGCCGCAATGAATTGGTATAAATTCGTGCAGATGGAGCCATACGCCGCTCCCGCATGTTTCTGAGAAAGGACGAGCGCATGCCCGAAAAGTCCACCAAGAGATCCCGGCACGTTAAGCCTCGTCGACCCTACCGGGAAGTGCTGCGTAGCTTGAGCAAGGTGGTGAAGATCAATCGGGAGGTCGCAACACCCGTCTGGCTGTCCGGTCACGCTGAGCATGGCGAGTGGGGGCCTTGGCCACTGCGGCTGACGATCTGGAATATGTTCAAAGGCCTGGGAGGGGAGCATTTCTACAACGATTTCAGACTGCTGAGCTTTCAAAGTGACCTGATTCTTTTGCAGGAGGCCTTACTATCAAGGCGGTCGCTGATGGAACTCTCACCCGAAGGTTTCTTGGGGGTTCACGGGGCATCCTATGAACGGGTTGATCAACTGCGTGACGGCGTGATGACCTTGGGTCGGATGATGACGGATGATGCCCCGCAGCGTATCCTTTGCAAATATCCCGAGCCAGTCTTGAAAACTCCTAAAGCAGCCCTTGTGACGAGCTATGCCCTTCATGGTAAGTCGGAAAAGCTAATGGTGGTCAATCTACACGCGACCTTGATTCGGACTATCAAGCGTGCCATCGAGGAGTTGGAGCATCTGATGATGCAGCTGCCAAGTCACCAAGGGCCAATTATATTCGCCGGTGATTTCAATACCTTCACTCCTCGATACTTCAAGGCTGTGGCTGGTAAGTTGGAGGAATTGGGTTTGAGCTACGTGCCGATTCCTGGTGATCCACGCCGGCCTGTGGATCATCTGGATCAACTCTTTATCCGCGGCCTCAAGGTCAAGGAAATCTGGGTCGAAACCCGTATCAAGTCGTCCGACCATTTCCCTATTCGGGCGGTCTTGGATCTGGCTGGGTCCTAAGTCCCTTAAAGACCAAAAAACCTCTTGGAATCGTCGGCAACGATATCCAAGAGCCGATGTTTAGGTTTCAGGCTTCGATCAATTCCGAGGACTAATCTTTGAACGCCGATCGATCAATTTGACGTTTTCCAGCTCTTCACCGGAAACCACATTGTAAGACTGGGCGACTTCACCATCTCTCGTGATCACCACTGCATTCAAGGCTTTGCGTGTATCCGCTAGGTCTTGCAGTTTGGTCAAGTCTGCTGGATCCATGGGGTAAGTGGTCAGACCTGAGGCTGAAGAACTGCCGCTAGGACCAATTTCAAAACGTTCGGCTGTTCGTCCGTAGATGCGAATCACTTGAGTCGTGGAATCGTATTCAATTCGCACTCTCGATCCTATGGTGTTACCAGAACCTCCGCCGATGCCACCGGCATGAGCGATGCCCGATCCCAATGCGAATAAACAAGCAACTTCAAGAAAACGTTTCATTCGATTCTCCCGGTCATCTGGGCAATTAACGGACAAAGTCGGACACGATCGTCAGGTGCATAGGAAGCGGACCGCTGTTGGCTTCGTCGGACATGATATCCCAGATTCGACGACGCGCATCCGCTATGATGCTTCTGACCTCTGACACGGCATCGGGACTCAAGTTGGTCATGCGAGTCCAAATCCATGCTTCCTTCGAACCCAAATCTAACAATTCGATATTGAGCTCAGCCTGTCGCTTCAGATCATTTTGATTTAAAACGACGGTATCTTCAACTATTGGAAAAATGCTGCCATCGGCAAGGATGGCAACGACTTGAGCATTGACGAACTCATCTAAGATCGCAAGCCCGTCGATGCCAAACTTTTTTATGATACTTTCGCGGGAAATTCCAGCTAAAATCCATCCGTATAGGCGATAATGGTGGACAGATTGAAAAACAGTCCGAACGATTTTGGAATCCTTTTTTAGGCCTTCTTTTTTCTGTTCGGCGATGCCGCTTTGATTGTGTGTGACAGGGATTCGATTGAGTTCGGTGGAAAAATCCGGATAGTACGTTTCAAGCAGCGCCGCCGCTTCATCAGGGACGACATGGGTGAAAATAAGAAATGCGGTGTAAAGTGAACATCCACCATCTTCGGCGCCGCCACTGAGTCTTCTCAAGGTGGCTAAAGGCACGTCGATGCTTTCAGCCAAATGTTCCAGCGTGACCCCCTTGGCTTGCAAGTAGGTCCCAATTTTTTCTTCCAGCATTCGGGTCAGTGGTATGAGAGGCATCTTCCTGGAATCCCGTTTCGAGATCTTAAAATTAGCAACGATCTTGGTTTAAGGTGCTTCGACTCGCCGGAAAACGCAAGTCCGACTTGAGCTTGCGCAAGATGTCCTGGCAAATTTTGGCCCCATTTGAACCAGGTTTAAGTGTTTGGACAGGGAAATATTCCATGGCGGGATATGGACAGCGCAGAACAGGATCAATGGGACTTCTTAAAGCTGAAATGGCGTATCAATGGCCTGCCTTCGCCGCCCCAAAAAAAATGCGGATAGCCCGAGCTATCCGCACCAAGAGGGAGAGGGGGTCGCATTTAGGAAGGCAACTTTTCCATCCTATGCGACCAACAGCAGCAGGCGAGCTGCACCGGCGACAAGCAGCAGGCAAAAGCCACAGCGTGTGATGCCATTGCAGGTTTCGCATCACTTGGGACGCATTCGCAGTTGGTGAACTTCGCCATTCAGCCCTCTATCTCGGTCAGCGTTTCTAGTTGGGCCAATGCAAGGAAAGGTCCAGGACAAAAGCCAAAGATTTCCGCAGGTAAACTGTTCGTAATTCTTACGTTTCGGCAGTTTTGTCGAGACCTTGGCCAGCCAAGTTTCTGATGGAAAGGTAAGCAGTCCGCGGTTATGTGTAGCATGGACCAACCGAAAACCTAAATGGTAGCGAAGACCAAAAAAGCTGAAAAACTTTCAGCTATCCTTTGCAAGATCGTCTCATGATCACGGAGAGTGCATGCGTTGGTTGTTCTTTTTCATAGGGTGGCTGGCGCCTCTTGCGCTGGCTGAACCCGTTGACGTGAACGCCATAAACCGAGCCCAAGTCTTCAATCTTAATGCTTTTGCAAAGTACCTTGTGGAGCCTTTGTCACAGAATTCTTCACCCGATTCCGTTCGAGATCGGCAATGGCTGCCCTTGGATGCCAGTAAAAAACGCCAATCATTTGGGATGGAGGATTCCATCCTGTGGCTTCGCATTCATGTGTCAAACAGTGGGCCCGAAGCGCAAACTTTTTATTTCGTCAGCGAAGATCACAGGGCAACGCGCTGGCGATATTTTGTCACGAGGGGTTTGGACGTTCTGCGCAAGGGTGAATATAACTCGTGGACTAGGCTGAGTGAAAGAGAATTTCCAGCCAGTGGTTTTCCACTGCGCTTGGTGCTGGAAGCTCAATCTGAGCAGGAAATTTTCATCGCGATCGAAAGCACGACTCCCAAGGAAATCGAGCTCAATCTCTACACCCAAGAGCAGCTGGAAAAGCTGTCACAGAGAAGTTTGGAGATAGGCCTTGTCTACCTAGGTGCTATGACAGTGATCGTCTTCTACAACTTTTTCCTTTTGCTCGTGCTCAGAGAAAAGACCTACCTCTACTATGTGCTTTTTGAGCTGGCTTGTGGCTTGACCCTTCTGGCCGAATTTGGTTTGGGATATCGAATTCTTTGGCCCGACAGTCCATGGATGGCACAGGTTTTATCAGTTTCGTTTCCAACCCTTTCAACCTGCCTCATACTGCTTTTCACTCGAGCCTATTTTGACCTTGGTCAAACCCATCGACGCTGGAATGCACTCTATCTTTTTCTGTCTGCCTTTTGTCTGGTTTTGACCCTGATCTCGCTTTTTTCAATGTCAACACAGGTCATTCTCTGGCTTTATGTTGGAGTTGCCTTGGCCTGTCTAGCCGTATTTATCACCACGATTTATCTTGTCTGGCGACGTTCTTCATCGGCCTTTCTGTTTGCAATTGCTTGGCTGCCATTTATGGGACTGGCATTTTATAATATGATTTCCCAGATCACTGGGGACGATATCTCCAGTTTTTTCCTGGTCAAACTCATGATGGCGAGCTCCCTTTGGGAGATGATATTTTTGTCGCTGGCATTGGGAGCAAGGTATAACCGGATTCAGCAGAAAGAGGTGCAGTATTTGCTCGATATTCAAAGAAAGGAGCAGTTGACGCGCGAAGCTGTTGTTAAGGCCGAACAAGAACGGCGAGAAAAAGCCAAGTTCGCCGACGATGCATTGAAAGCTCATCTCTTGGTGCGAGTGATCGCCCATGACCTCGTGAATCCTATATCGATCATGAGCGGACACTGCCGTCGTATTGAATCGAACGTTAAGAATCCCGATTCCATCTTGCGTTCAGTGGAGAAAATTGAAAAAGCCCTCGGTCATCAGCTGAGCATCATTTCCCACGTGCGTGATCTGGAAGCTGTTCAAAGCGGTAAGCAGGAAATTTCTATTGGACCGGTTAATCTTCAAAGATGTTTTGAGACTCTGCTTGATATGTATCAAGACAAGCTCAAAGAAAAGAACCTTTCGCTGCAGGTGCAGGGCCTTACAGAATACATCTGGGTTTTTGGCGAAGAAAATGGCCTCATCTTTCAGGTTCTATCCAATTTTCTATCCAATGCTATTAAGTTTAGTCAGCCAGGATCGAGCATTGAATGCCAGGTGCAGCAGACGGTCGAATCCGTTTCCATTGTCTTTACCGACCATGGCATGGGGATGAGTGAAGACTTACAGGAGCGCATTTTCGATAGCCACGAGGCGACGTCGCGACTTGGGACCGCAGGCGAGCGAGGCACTGGCTTCGGTCTACCCATTGCTCAATCGTATATCGCCAAGTACGGCGGGGATATTCGTGTCAACAGTCGAGAAATCGAGACCCATCCCGACAATCACGGCAGTGAATTCACCATAAGTTTGCGTCGCGCTGAAGGGCCGAATGCTGAGTTGGACTCGCCTCTGCAACTAAAAATCCAGGCTTAATCCGACTTGCCAGGCTTTATACGGTGTGATCGCTGTTGCCGAAAACTTCGACTCAACGCCAACACTGCTCGGCTTCGCTGCATTCTGAGCTTTCTGGGTGATGTTTAATTCAAATCGCCGGTCCAGGCTTTGTAAGGCTTCCATAAACACCCCCAAATGGCCAAATTGAAGCTGCACTCCAAGGCCAGCATCGCGACCGGTTTGCTTTGTTTCAATTTCATATTCCTGGAGAGCGCCTGGGTCAGAGACCAAGGTGGGAGCTCTTAGGATCGATGTGGATCGACTGCTGATCACCTGGTTGTAAAGGGCATAGAGGTGAACAGAGCCGAATCGCGGACCGAGCTGCACCGAACCAAAGGCCTCTTGCAGGCTCAGGGGGACCGCTTGGTTATTGACCTTGAATCTGGCTTCGTCAATATGGTAGCCGAGGCCTAAAGATAGAAACGACAGGATGTGGACGTAGCTTCGGATTTCAAAAGAGTTGAGTGGTTCGATCACGTCACGAAATGAAGCTTCACTCGGCGAGTTTTGATCCTGATCATGCATCACCAACTCGCCATTCTGTCGAAACAGTCGATGACCGCCGCCGAGCTTCAAAGAGATGAGAGGGCGCGATTCCGGCCTTTGGTAGGACTCAGGCTCGTCTTTCACCCAAGCTCCATCGGCTTCAGCATCGTCCGCATAGCGAAGGCTACCATTGCGATTGACGGTAGCCAGACGATATACGTTCCCCGTGGCGATTCGATCCGGGTTACCACTGATTTGAATCTGGGCTTTCCGTGGGTTTTTGCTTGAAAGAATGATCAGGCCACGAGACACCTCGCTGCCGCCATCCAGCAGAGTGATGTTGGAGCCAGACGTGATAAAACGAGCTTCGTCCTGGGTCAGAGTCACGATAATTTTTTGGCCTTTTTTCTGAATCACTTCAGCTGCAGGTGCGGTTTGCATAGCGATACAAGTCATTAAGAAAAACAAAAGCAGTCTTCGCATATATGTCATCCGATATTCCGTAGTGGCGTTTCCTAAGCTCCGCTATCCAAGTCTTGGGCCAAGTCTAACGTGCTGAAATGACCGAAATCTTGTGTCGAGAATTTGAACAGAGGGGTCGTGAATTGGACGACTGGAAGGGGGATCGCTGTCACTTTTCTTTCACAGTCGAACCTGACTCGTAACGGTTTAGCAGCCTGGACACAGAAGGGATCGAGCGGAGCCGATCTCTGAGCAGCCGTGGAGCTGGGATTTCAAGCTGCTCTTTGGGGATGGTATGGGCCTTGCTCAGGTATCACCCTCAGAATGATAGTTTTTAGAATTGGCAATCAAGGAGTGTGTTCCATGCGTTATCTGTTAGCCTTGAGTGTTTTCTGCCTGGCTCTGGAGTCAACACCCGCTCATGCCCACGGAGCCGACAATATCGGTTTTCAGGCCGGTCGAGATATGGCCTCTCGCCTTTGGTCTGGGAAGTATCACCAGGATTGTTTTCGTTCTGATCGTTTTTTTTCTGAATTGAACCATATGCAATCTTCACTCAGCGGTTCTCGCTATCATCAAGGCTATCGACGCGGCATGGAAGGAGTTGAATCAGAAGTGGCTCAGACTTGCCACAGTACCCAAACAGGAGATGGCGGCGAACCTGCGGGAGAATGCCCTCAAACGGGTCTACAGCACGGCAATAATCTGGGCGCTCAGGTCTGCAACGATACCATCATGAGTCTTCGTATGATCAATACCTGTCGGCAACAGGCGCTGGCCCATTGCTTCGACGGCTTGAAGACCTTTGTTCGAAACAATTGTCCCAATAAATTTTCTGGCATCAGCTATAGAAAAGCCGAGCAGGAGTGCCAGCAAACCTTTGCGAGGCGATAAGCACATCTTTTGGCGAGCCATGAGGAGTAACAGCGCATGGCAGCTCGCTCTGCCAGCTTACGGGCTTGATGAAGAGCGGCCCGACCTACGAGAAGTGAATCATTATTGACAAGTATTAGTCAATTTGGTATGGGTGTCCCTCGCAGGTTCGGTGCCTGCTTTTCAGTCTCAGTGAAAGGATAGCAATGATCTCTAAGTCTATAAAAGCATTGAGTTTTGTTCTTGCTGGCGGTTTGGCTGCTAGCGCTTCCGCTGACGTTCCTCAAGCCAAGAAAATTTCTGGAAAAACGAAATTTCAAGCCTACACTGCAAATAAACCCACCAAGGTGAATATTGAAGTCGACTTCGTAAATGGCACAGGCAAATACTATCCTGGCAATGGCAAGGTCGGTAAACTTTCACGGTTTGATTTCAACAATGGCGCTTTCGATATGGGCGGCGTTTGGGAACTAGATGGCAAAGTTGGAACCTTCACTTGGTCCTTTGAAGGCAATTCGTTCACTGGCTCTTTCCGCTTTAATCAGAACCTGGAGACGAGCGAGCTGGATTCGATCTACTTTCCTCCAGACGGTTCCTGGGACGGTAATATCTCCGTCGCCAATTAACTCTTAAAACCATCAAACTGCTCGCTCATCAAAGGACTTTGTTCCTTTGATGATGAGTGTTTCATACGCGGGCTTCAAGTGATGATCGCACCGTTCAATCGGCTCGTACAACTCGGACTTGGACTCTCGCTGCTGAGCGCCTGTGGGTCTATCCATAATCGTGTTGTCGACAAGAAGTTAGCTTGTGGCGACGATGTTGCTGATCTTGCTGAGTCACAACTCTTGGTGCCGAGTGATGAGCGATCGGAAGCACTGCTCTGGCAGAACAATCAGTTTAGTTCCCTGAATCATTCGAGCAAAGGTTGCCTCATTTTACCCGAGTCCGCCAAGGGCGAAGTGTATGTTCGCAGCCAAAATAAGCGCTCAGCCCAAAGCCTCACCCTGAGCTCTGAACCAAAAATCGGTTTGAGCTTTGTTGAACTGAATCGGCAATCCGCACAGTTTAAGGGGCTGGCCTATTCGGCCAATTGCAGCGACTCGGCGATTCAAGGCCTGAAGGCTACCATTACAGCCTCAAGTTCGACTCAGGAAGCTCTCGATATCTATCAGACTCAGTACCGGCTCCGTGATGCTTCGCTGCAAACGGTTGCCAGCGGCATAGTCACGCTCGGATCTGATGGTCCGGCGGATTTGGTCTTGCCGAGTCTTTTGAGTGAAGGTGAATATCAGCTGGAGTTGGCGACCACAGCCCTTTTTGAATTCTATTTTCACGGTGCCGCCCCTAAAACAGCTCAGTGCAAGCTTGTCATCGATCGGCAGGCTCCCCAGCTTTTGCCGTGGGACCTTTCATTGCCCAAGTTGGGCGACCCAGACGCATCGTTTCGCGAGCTTTCACCAAACCAGACAATTAATTTAGAGGCCATGGATAACTTGGCGAGTTCCGTGCAGTATTGCCTTTACCAAAAGGGTGAAGCTCCTTGCTCGGATTTTAGAGTCGCTAGCGGCCCGATCGCCATTCCGGATCAGGGAATCTATCTGCTTCGTTCCTACGCGACTGATAGTGCAGGCAATGCCAGCCCGGTGAAAACCTCTGAGCCTCTTGCCGTCGTCCATCGCAACACTATCGATGAAGTGAAAGCTCGATTGCAGTCGGCGCGGAGTCTATATGCCGATGGACTGTATCTTGAGTCAGCTATGTCGCTGCTGAAAAGCTATTCGATTTTCTCTGGGCTGACCCTGCCTTACGAAAGACAAATACTTTCGCCTCTGCTTGGGATGGCTTATACGGAAATCACTCGTCATCTCTCGCTGGTCTTGTCGTTCACTGACTTAAAGAGCACTCTCAAAAAAGTCGCCATAAATCCAGATGAAACCATTATTTACAGTCTCGATCAATTGGGCTACTTGAGCCTGCGCAAGACCTCCGGAGAGCTCGATTCACAGCTGAGCGAGGTTGCGGATTTTGAACTGGATAGACCAAGCGGCAAGGCCATTATTGTCATGAATGATGGGCGGCTGCAGTGGGGTGATCAAACTGCTGTGTTGCCTCAGTTGGCAAGTGGCGCATCCATCAAGCAGATTGTTTGGGATGCTGATTCGAAGATACTCTTTGTCAGAGGAGTCTATGAACTGGCTGCCTATCGGTTGAACGGTGGTTCCGCCCAAAAACTCTGGTTGCAGACTGTGAGTGTCCCTCTTTTAAGTTTGGCCTATGACAGCAGCAACCGTCGCTTAATTGCGACTTCCCAGGGTGGCTTCACAGCTTTTGATGGAGAACAGGGCGAGTCACTCTTCGCGCATACCTGGATGCCCCGCTGCTTTTTTAGCAAAGTCCAAGCTGTCCCAGGACTGGGTATTCTCTTTGGGCTCAAAGCTGATCCAAGTTATAATGAAGGTCCTTTGAAGTGTGAAATGCTTATCTGGAAAGACCTTGCGCAGGATCCGGAGATTTTAAAAGCCAGCGCCTTTCTCAAGAAGACCGAATACTTCGATCCCGAATCAATCCCGCTCGATGAAATCGTCGAGCTCCGCTACGAGCCCAGCCGCAATTGGGTTCTGATAAGTCGAAAGGGGGATATAAACTTTTTCGTGTGGGATCTCAAGGCAGGGACGGGAGCCTATACGCAGTGGGGCATTGACGACGTCGCCCAGCCACCGATATTGCGATTGAGCGACAGCGGACGGGAGCTTCTGGTCGCCTGGGATGGCGACCAGGGTCATAGCAAAATCAATATTTATACGCTTGAGGAAAATTTTGATGTTGAATCTTTCATGGATCCATTTCTATTCCCGCCGATCCTCTACAGTGATGATTATCGACAGGAACAGCTCCTGTTTGCGCAATTTCTGTCGGGGCAAAAGCGAGTCATATCAGTCGATAAAGCTCGTCGGACCAGTATTATTGAAATCGAAAAAACTGCCAATCCAGGAATCCCTGGCTTCGATTCCGAAGTTAGTCCGAGCTTGACACCAGCAGGTGAAGTTCTCACCGTGTCTAGCAATCGCAATGTCGTGTCCGTCCAAGCTGATGGGCTGACGGGAGCGAAGCAGTGGCCTTTGCCGGAAGGAGTCGAGGTCGCCCAAATTGCGAGCAGTGGGACAAGGCTTTGGCTTCTGGATAAAGCGGGCCGCCTTTGGCTCAACGACACGAGCAAACCACAAGAATGGCAAATGCAGAGGGATACAAGCTGGGATAAGGCAAAAATCGTGGTCGATGCCAATCTTCCCGATGTGGTGGTCGTCCATCGAATCAAGACCAAAATGCTAGGTGCCATGGTCGGACGTGCCGATGCCAATGGCTGGACTTTTCAGAACTATGATGTGTCGGCCAACGCAGCAGCTATCAGTCCCGACCAAGGTTTTGTGGCGTTTATTGGTAACAAAGATCAGAGCCTTTGGACTCTCGATGGCGTACTTCAGCGTCAAGAACCAGTGATTTTCAATAGACTGACCGTGGCCTACCAGCCTTTTTCCCGGGATAGCAAACTTTGGTTTGTTCGTTTGTCTAGTGACCAGATTGGCTTTTGGGATCTTAAAGCGAAGGCTTTACTTGGTGAAAGAATGAACCTACCCGGCCCCAAGTTCACCTTGCTCAGGTTCGCCGACGATAGCAGCTCGCGTCTTCTCTTGTCCAGCTCGCCCAAATTTGGCAGTTCGCAGAGCTTGGCTCTGCTTGAGCTAGACGGCAAGATTGTGCGAGATTTCGGCTACTTTGTCGAAGCGATGAGCTCTGTCTTCCAACGAGGTCCGGATACCTTTGCCTGGGATGCTTCGGGGCGGCTTTGGCAGCTACCTGACGACTCAAGTGATCCGATCCTTCGCATCGGCATCGATAAGCGGCTAGGAGGCTTTCGTTTCCTTGACGTCGCACCAATGGACGGACTCGCGCTCCTCAGTGGGCCGTCGACCAACCCCGTTCAGTTTGGATTCTTAGATTACCGTCCTTTGCAAAAAAATCTTCTTTGCCGCTGGCTGGCTCCAACCTTCCGGGCCAGCAAAGATCAAGATGCGGCGCAGCTCAAAAGTTATTGCCAAACTCCTGCTGATTGAAAAGTGGCGATTCGCTTTATTCTAAGATCTTCACATGGCTCTTCCAGAGACGTCTCTTTCGCATCTTTCCGGTTTGAGCATTCGAGAGCTTCTGCTACCCTTACTATAAAGATCTAAAGCCATTACGCGCGAGCTTTAAGTTGCCTGGGTCCAATGACCCATTCGGCGGCTTGGTCTGGCTTCACCCTCCAATTTGGAGCTCTTGCCATGAGCCCAGACTTCTCTTCTGCTGGTCTATTTGAACGCTTGGCCCCGATTCTAGGCTTGGATGCCGACCGCATCCCCGATCCACAGCAGCGACACGAAGCGATCCTGGTCTGGTTATTCTGTGGAGTGGCCAGTCTCACTTGGCTCGCTCATGTTCCGCTCTATGGACTTTTGCTGAAGAATATTCCAGCGATGCTCTACTGCGCGAGTTTTGGGCTTTTAACATCCCTGGCGGGGATATTTTTGATTCGTCTGAAAATGATTAAAACGGCAACCATTGTGGCGTTTTTTTTGGGATCACTGACCCTATTCCTGGTTGCCACTGAGACGGGTGGTGCTTGGTCGCCGGTGATCATGTGGATCGTTACCTTCCTGCTCGCGATTTTCTTGACAAGAGGTGTGATTACTGGGTTGATTTTCACGTCTTTATGCATTCCATTTTGTTTTATCTTTGTCTATTTTATTGACGACCTGAAAACCAACAGCTGGAGTTTCAGTTTTCCTATCTATGGTGATACCCATCGACTTTTTTTAGCAGCGACCTATGGTGGACTCATCTTCGTCGTGGCTTACCTTTCCTATGTGTTCGAAAATCGGGTCAGTCAAGCCTTTAGGCGCTCGGAGAAAGCCCGTGCTCAAGCCGAAGCGGCTCGGTTGGACGCTGACACTCAGCGGCACATAACGGAGCAAGCCAAGCTTGAGCTCGAGGAGCAGATAGCCGAAAATCGATCGTTGCTCAATGAGAGCGAAATGGGCTTTTGCTTGATCTATCCTGACCTTCGCATTGTGCCGAGCAAGTGCTCGGTCTATTTTCAACGGCTGTTTCCAGAGGCCAGTAATTTTCGTCAAGTCTTAAAAGCCCTGCAGCAAGAGGCCATGTTGGATTTGATAGTGAGTGTATTGGGCGAGGATGCTCTCACCTGGGAACTGAATGTGGCGAGTTTTTCTATGGAAGCCAAGATTGAGGGTCTGACCCACGAACTTGCCTGGCGTCGTGTGACAGGCCCGCATAATGAAACATTGGCCATCACTTTCGTCGCCAAAAACATTCAGCCCTTTCTCGATAGCAAGCTCAAGGAGGAAGCTTTGAGTCGATATGCCAATCTCCTGGTGACGATTGTGGGCGATCGAGAAGACGCCATGCATAAAGATCGGGAACAAAAAAGTTTACGGGTGATGAAGGCCATGAAGCGTCAGCTGCCGCAAATTGAGGATGCTATCGAGCGTGCCCAGGTGTCGCTGATTGATAACTGGCAGCCTATTTTTATCACCTTGCACACCTTAAAAGGCGAGATGAGCAGCTTTAATTTCCATGATCTCAAAGAAGAGCTGCATCGCAATGAAGAAATTATCAAAGCTGTGCGTGATTTGGCAGTCGGGCGATCAGAAGGAGGCCATGTCAAGGTTCCGGAAACGCTGCAGCAAGACCTCTTGTTAAGTTTGCGTCATACCCGAGAGCGCCTGCAAGAAATCCGTCAATGTTGCCTGCAAATTGGAGCCGATCAAGGCTTGGTGAGTCTGTCCCGGGAAGCGCTCATAGCAGCTCGAAGTGATCCGATGCAACTCCAGCAGCTGATCAATCAATCTCTATTTGAAGATATTCATCAGACCATCACTTACTTCGAACCCGAGATTTATAAGATTGCTGGTGATCTAGGCAAACCTGTTCCTCGGCTCATCGTTGATGTTCCTCATCTTTTTATCACCGAATTTGCTGAAGAAAAACTTAAGCAAGCCTTCACTCACGTGATTCGCAATGCCCTCGATCACGGGATTGAAACCCGTGCTGAGCGTGAGGCAAAGGGCAAATATGAAGGCCCTGAAATTGTTTTTAAAGCTCGCCTTATGGCGGAAGGTGTTGTGATAAGAATCCGCGACAATGGCCATGGATTGAATCTCGCCAAAATTGCTGATAAGGCGCGGAAACAGCGTCTGCTCTCAGGCCAGGAGCAGCCCACTCGGCAGCAGATAGCTGAGCTCATTTTTCTGACAGGTTTTACCACTTCCGACTCAGTTTCGTTGATTTCAGGGCGTGGCATGGGCATGGAAGCTGTGTTGAAGTATGTCGGAGAGCTAGGAGGTGAGGTGAGCATTCATCTGCTTGACGAGTCTCAGCAACCCCAGTGGGAACTGGTCATCGCACTGCAGCAGCAACATTTTCCATTTTTTGGGACTTCAGTCTCAGGCCTGGAACGGGCTTCTTAGGAAGGCTGATTGGCCCCTAAGCCAAAACTGGGATTAAACTCCCCTAAAGAAGAGGAAGCTTGCGCCTCGAAAACCCAGAAGAGCAAGTCTCGTCTGCTTTTCCTGAGGTTTCGTGCTACCAAACTGTTGCTTTTCTTCGAGCCAAGCTCGGCCTATAATCGCCGCGCGCTGTGAAAGAGCGCGGAGTTGACCGCAACGGTCCTCCATCAGTCGAGAGGTAACATTATGTTAGATATCTTTGAAGCCCATCCCTGGAAGATCGTCAGCAGCGAGTTTCGCCCCGAGCATTTGCGATTCGCTGAGAGTATTTTCAGCCTTGGCAATGAGCATATGGGCTTGCGTGGATTTTTCGAGGAAGATTATTCAGGCGACAGTTTTCAGGGCACTTACCTAGCTGGAGTTTACTACCCGGATCCGACGAAGGTCGGCTGGTGGAAAAATGGATATCCGGATTTTTTTGCCAAAGTGATCAACTCGACCAATTGGGTTGGTATGCACATCTGTGTCGGAGGCGAGCGACTCGATCTGGCCAAAGGTGAAGTGTCTGATTTCCGTCAGGAACTTGATATGCAGAAAGGCCTGCTCAGTCGTTCCTACGTCTGGTCGAGTCCTTGTGGTAAGCGGGTGGGCGTCAAGTTCCAGCGCTTCTTGAGCATGGATGATGTCGAATTGGCTGTTGTGCGCTGCGAGCTGAAGGCCTTGTCCGGCCCTCTCTCCATTATCGTGACACCTTTCCTGGATGGGGATGTCAAAAATCTTGATTCCAACTATGGCGAGAAATTTTGGGATGCGGAAGGCCACGGCGAAGTCGGAGATGCGCTTTATCTCAAAAGCATTTCCAAGAAGACCGGCTTCGAAACAGGCACAGCCATGGCCTGTCGTTTCTCGCTGGAAGACGTTGAACACGATCTCTTGCCGCAGACCTGCACCCAGCCGCATCGAGCTGAGGCGGCCTATTCTGGATCCTTGGCAGTGGGTGAAACCCTGCGTCTCGACAAATTCATTGCGGTCCTGACCTCCCGTGATCACGCTCCGGGCGATTTGGTTGAATTTGCCGGTGGCAAAGCTGTCCAAGCCCGCAACCTGGGCTTCAACGATTTGTTTGCGGCTCACTGCGCCGTTTGGGCTAAAAAATGGGCTGAAGCTGATGTCATCATCGAAGGCGATGTGAAGGCTCAGCAAGGGATTCGTTACAATATTTTTCAACTGCAGCAAACCTATGCTGGCCGTGATAGCCGATTGAATATAGGTCCGAAGGGCTTCACCGGCGAAAAATACGGCGGGTGCACCTACTGGGATACCGAAGCCTTCTGTTTCCCGTTCTACCTGTATACGAATAAAGAAACAGCTCGTAATCTGCTCGTCTATCGTTACAACCATTTGGAACGAGCCAAGGAAAATGCTCGCAAGCTTCATCTGGATGGTGCGCTGTACCCCATGGTTACGATCGATGGTCGCGAATGCCACAACGAATGGGAAATCACCTTCGAAGAGATTCATCGGAATGGTGCGATCGCTTTTGCTATCTATCATTACACAGAGTACACGGGTGATACCGAGTATCTCGATCATATGGGTCTTGAGGTCCTGGTCGAGCTCAGCCGCTTCTGGGCTTCCCGCGCGTGCTCACCCTTGCAGATGATCGATAGGTCCTTCGAGGTCTGCTTCTAGCTGAATCTGTCCGCCGAAACGCTGCTCCTTAAAGAA
>JBGSTF010000135.1:0-14533 GCA_041736645.1 Oligoflexus sp.
TGGAAGATCAAAGCGACAAGCGAAAATATATCCGTTTCGAGCCCTCTGCTCATTGCCATCCAGGTCGACCTTCTCACCGTATTGATACGATCAGGAAGCATTGCAGCGGACAAGAAAAATGAAATGGACCACCTCGTGAGCCACCTGCAGGCCAAGGTTAAGAAATATGACCAAGAAAAGACCGAAATTTTGCTTGGTTCCAAACAACTGGCCGAAGATCAGTGGATTCAAGAAACGGATGGCCAGCTCGGCAAGATTGTAGGAGCCAAGGAGTATGACAAGGTGCTGGAGGTCTTGGATGGAGCTGGCAATTACTTCGATATAGCATCGATGCTCTTTCAGCTCTGCCTAGTGACCGGCTCACTGGGGATCATTATCTCTCGTCCCGCCATGAAATGGACCTTCTTCAACATGACGATTTCCGCCGGTCTGATTGGACTAGCTTTGTCCATTGGTGGGATCCTGATGGCGACTCGAGTGAGTGTCTAACGGCTCCTCCTTCATCAGGAATTCAACCCAGCTTCTCAAGATACGTGCATTTCCTGATATAATGTACAGAGCGGCCGTTACCAGGAGGGGGCACCCATGGAAGATCAAAGCGACAAGCGAAAATATATCCGTTTCGAGCCCGATAGTGGGGATTTTGTCCAAATTGATAAAAATTCGCAGAGTGGTGAATTCCATTTCCAGGAGGTGGCACTTCTGGTTGAGGAATCGCCGATGGGCGGGTTCAGTATAGCCTGCCTTCGTTCGGTAGGTTTGATGAAGGGAGCAGTCTATCGCTTTAAAGTCGGTAAGATGGCTCCGCTCAAAGCCGAAGTCGTTTGGGAACGCATCCTAGACGATAAGGTGGTGCGGTTCGGCATGCGCTTTCTCGAGTAAAAGCTAGCTACAGGCCCTTGGCGCGAACAAAGGTCCCCAACCGAGCTGGGGACCTGCAGACTTATTTCTTTTGACCGGCTTTGACGATGGTGACTTCAGCTTTCGGCTGACCACTGTCAGTGCCTTGAGCTTCGATTTTTTTCACGACGTCCATGCCTTCCAAAACTTTGCCAAACACCACATGCTTGCCATCCAGCCAGGCTGTCTTAACTGTGGTGATGAAGAATTGGGAACCGTTGGTGCCAGGGCCGGCGTTGGCCATGCTCAGGTAACCGGGACCCTCATGCTTCAATTCAAAGTTTTCATCGGCAAAGGTGCGGCCATAGATCGACTCGCCACCGGTGCCATCACCATTGGTGATATCGCCACCCTGCAGCATAAAGCTGGGGATGATGCGGTGGAACTTGCTGCCGGTATAGGTGAGAGTCTTGCCACTCTGCAGCTTGTCGCCTCGGCAGATGGACATAAAGTTGTCTGCAGTCTTGGGCACAGCTTTGCCAAATACGCCGATCAAAATAGTGCCGGCCTTTTCTTTGCCGATTTGCACATCGAAGAAACACTTGGCGGTGATTTCGGTTTTGGGATCCTTGACCGCAGGAGCCTTGGCCGCTTCTTCTTTTTTGGTTTCGGGTTTTGGTTTGTCCTTGGTGTCAGCCCAAGCTGGGAAGGAACACAGGGCAAGTCCAAGGGCGAAGGCAAAACAACGTTGGCTTGGCATTTCAAACTCCTCTCAAGCGAATTCACTTCTTTCCCATTCTCAGAAAGTCATCCCTCTGAAAACGTGGATCATGGCTCGGGGCACGCCCCAAGGCCACCACAATACCATCCTAACTATCGGAAAGAAATACGATTTAACTGGCGTAGCGAGTGAGAAGAGGATGAGAAGGGGCTGAGGCCAGCCCCCTTAGGAAATCAATCCATGCTACCGTTGGGATGGAGACGAGCTGCAA
This sequence comes from Oligoflexus sp., assembly GCA_041736645.1. Lineage (GTDB taxonomy): Bacteria > Bdellovibrionota_B > Oligoflexia > Oligoflexales > Oligoflexaceae > Oligoflexus. The sequence continues at coordinate 1,833 of JBGSTF010000135.1, forward strand.
AGCCACACACGGCGTTTTGATAGGAACTGCCAAGACCTGATGCTAACACGCCCCAGGAGCTTGAGCTCAGAGCACGAACGTCACTGTTGAAGCCAGGCGTGGCCGCGAAGGCTGCCAGTCGCTGGCCATTGCGCTGCATGGCAGCTATGCGTCCTTGACTCACACCCTGATGCTGCGTGAAAGCACCGCCCACCCAAATCAGATCCTGATCAGCATCGTAATCCAGGGCATAGACCGTACTATTAAAGCCTGTGCCCGAGTTAAAGCCGACACTCACGCCGCCGGTGGCGTCCAGCTTAGCAATGCGATTGGCTACCAGCGTTCCCTGATAACGGCTGAAGGCGCCGCCGACATAAAGAGCATTCTCGCCGGCCATCCAAACCAGAGCCTGGACAGAGCCATTGAATCCAGCTCCTGGCTCGAAGCTACTGGCAATCGAACCATCACTGGCAAGTTTTACGATGCGAGGGGCATTGGCCGTTCCGTTGTTATAGGTGAGAAAGCTCCCACCAACATAGACCGAGTGGTCGCTGTCACTGTATGAGACAGCTAAAGCGCTAACATTGTTATTAAAACCTGCTCCGATGGCGAAGCTATTGTCCAGCTTACCGTCTTCATTCAGACGGGCCAAGCGTCCGGTCGCTATGGTTCCTGTCAGAGTGAAACGCCCTCCGACATAGAGCGAACGAGTTCCGGCCACCGTGTTGTTGGCCAAGGCCAGGGCATAAACATCGCTGTTGAAACCATCGGGAACGAAGTTGGCATCGAGCGACCCATTGGCGTTCAGTCGGGCGATCCGACTGCGAGCGATGCCATTGACCTTAGTAAAGGTGCCGCCGATGTAGAGTTTCTTTTCACTGTCGTCCCATGCCAGGGCATAGACGCTGCCATCCGTCACTTGGCTATTGAACGAACTATCAATTTTGCCAAAGCGATCCAACTTCACGACCCGATTGGCGGTGGTGCCTTGGAATGTGGTGAAACTCCCAGCGAGGAAGGTCTTCACTGAGGTTTGTGGGGCGTTAGCGTCGTCGTAAACTCGAACACTGGCAAAAATATTGCTGTTCGACATCGTGCCCAGCGGACTTTCCGCTGCGAGGACTCCCTGGCTATTCAAGGCGACGAAATAAGGCACATTGCTGGTTCCGTACTTCTGGAAGTTACCCGCAGCCAGCAGTTTGCCATTGTCGGCCAATCCCAAGGTCTGAACTGAGCCATTGGCACCGCTATTGGCTCCCGTCAGGAAGCTGCTGTCCAGCGCCCCATCCGTGAGGGAGAGTCGAGCCAAGCGACTCAGAGCCGCAGTTCCGTAGGCGGTAAAATCGCCTGATGCGTAGATATGATTGTTATCTTCGTCCAGTTCCAAGGCCCTCACTGTGCTGTTAAAGCGGGCACTGGTCGACAGACCCTTATTGAATTCCGAGTCCGGGCTACCGTCACTTTTCAGGCGAATGAGGCGTGCGTAGGAGGCACTGCCTCGATACCGTCCAAAGCTACCAGCCGCATAGACCTGTTGTTTGCTGTCGACTTTGATAGCGATAATCGAGTTGTCAAAACCGGATCCCAAACTGAAGCTCGGGTCAATTTCACCAGTCTTGTCAAGTTTTACCAAACGATTCACTGTGACGCCGCCGTATGTGACAAACTGTCCACCGACGAAAATATCTGAAGGGCTGCCCGACGATGGATCGGTGGCGACGCTCCAAACCACATTGTCGAAGCCTATCTTGGTCTGATCGGCACTAGCCTTGAGGGAGAAACCGTTTTCCAAAGAGCCATCGAGTGTTTTCAAGGCGACCAAACGATTGGCTGCGGTGGCTGGAGTCGTCGTCAATGCTGTGAAGGAGCCACCGGCATAAAGACGACTTTGGTCGCCATCAAGAGCCAGAGTGAGGACAGTATTGTTGAAACCTGGAGCGAGGAAACTTTCGTCCAAAGCTCCTGTGCTGCCATTCAGTCGAGCCAGACGATTGCGAACTTTTCCGGCCACACTGGTGAAGGAGCCACCGATGTAAAGCGAGCCATCGTGAGCCAGAGCCATGCTATAGACGGAGCCATTGATGGCCGTTGGCTGGAAGGATGTGTCGACCGTAAGGTCGGCGTTGAGGCGAAGCAAACGCAAGGCGGCATTGTTTTGATAGACCAGGAAGTCGCCACCCACCAAAATCTTGCCTTTGTGCTCACCCTCGCGGATCGGCAACACAACTCGAACCAGCCGGTCGAAGCCGCGAGCTTGGTTGAAGCTCACAGGGCTGATGATCGTGGCCCCGGCGCGGGACGGATTGGTATTGTAATTGAGAGCCTTGTCCATGGAAAACAGTGCATAGTGGTAGCTGTGCTCACCAACAGCCGTTTCGTCGAAGGCCTGCAGATCGGCTCCCACGCTGACCACGCGATGTTTGCCATCCAGCTCGTCACCCGCCTTATAGGTCTGGCCCGAAACGGGCAGCCAGGTGACGGCTTGGTCCTCTGACTTCACAAGCAGATAGCCATCAGCATTCTTGGCTGCATCCCAGTAGAGTCGAGCTCTCTGCACCAAGGAAACGGCAGTCATGTTTGATGGATCTTCGGGAACCACGCGATCCAAATTCCAGTCAAAGCGGGTCGCAACGGCCAGATCCTGCCAGTTGCCACTGGCATTCCTGCCGATCACGCAGAGGCGAACTTGTCCATCAGATAAAGCTTGAACGTCGTCGCTGATAGCTTGAACCACCGGTGCTTCCGCACGATAACCGGAGATACTGCTACAGTCGGTCGTGCTGCTCGGACCAATCTTGCTGCGATAGTGGGTGACCTTGCTGCCAGCGACAATCGCCGCCAGCTGAGTGTCGCGGCTTGGATTGCTGGGCAAAGCGCTCAGAACTGCAAGGACGGAGCTCGTATCGTAGGTGAACGCGGCACTGGCAGCAAAGGTGGTTTGATTGAAACTATCTGTGACTTTGGCGCAAACTTTGTATGCACCGACTTTGGAGAAGGCCGCATCGTCAGACTTTGGCACAAGGAGAGAATAAACGAGGCTATTATTACAGGCGGTGGTGCTGGCAACAACCTTGTAAGCCGATGTAAAGATTGTCGAATCAGTGGCCTGGACACCGCTCACGAGGGGCAAGGAACGGGTTTTTTCCAAAGCATTGAGGAAGCCATCGGCCACCACTTCAGCCAGCGTCACGGCAGTGACTAGGGGAGCCTGGGTATCGACGGCGATTTGAAGTTGAGCGGCAGCTCCGTTACCTAAAGCGTCATTGGCGATGATTTCGATGATATAGACCCCATCACCACCCAGGGTGACTGTGGTGGCCGAGGTATTGTCCGGAGTGAATGTGACTGTGGAAGGTCCACTCACTTTTCGCCAGGTGAAAGTTTGGGCATCCTCACTGACAGTGGCTTGCAAGGCCTTGCTGCGACTTTGAGTGATGATCGCATCACCTAGGGACACGGTGGGAGGGTTGCGATCCAGAGTCCAAGTGAAGCTATCACGGGCCGTGTTGCCAGCTTCATCCGTCGCTTCCAATTGCACGACATAGGTGCCGTCTTGATCAGCTGAGATGTCTGTGCTGGCAGCATCACCTTGGCTAAATTGCAGGGCGCCGGGACCGCTTTGTTTGCTCCAAAGCAAGGTTTTTGCACCGAGTACATCAGCACTACGTTTAATGAAGGCATTGCCTATCACATCCGCGCCGACTTCCAGTTGCGGAGCCTGAGTATCCCAGGTGAGATGAAAGGCCGCCAGACCCTCTTGACCTGAGGCATTGGTGGCACTCAGGGCAATTTCATAAACGCCATCGGTGTCAGCGCTTACTCTTGTGCTGAGTTGGTCCTGAGCTGAAAAACTCACGCGACCGGGACCGTTGATGACTTTCCAAGCCAGAGTTTTGGCATTGGATGAGACTGTGGCTGTAACCTGAAGGGCCTCTCGAGCCAAGCGATCGCCACCAACTTGAACGGTCGGAGCCACGGGCTTCGGTTCTATTTGCACAGAGACGTCTTGCTGCTGGCGATAGATGGCGTTACCCGCCTGAATGGAGAAGCTCAATGTGGTCCTTTGATCGACATCGGGGGCAGCAAATGACCAATCGCCGTCTGGACCTTGCAAACTCACCGCAGGGCCGCTGGTCTGTGTGATTTGATATTGATAAGGAGCTTTCAGATTCGAACTGATAGCTGGCTTGAGACTGACATTCTCACCGCTCACGGACGTCAACGGAACGAAGCTCAGACTGAGACTGGGCGCGAGCACCTGAATGGACAAAGTCGTGACGGCGAACTGGCCGTTAGCAGTCACTCGAAAGCTGCTCGTAGTGGTCCCGATCTGATCCAGGCTTGGTTGCCAGCTTATAAGCCCAGAGCTGCTACCGACGGTTAGCCCTTGAGGGCAATTCAAAATGCACGCATATTCCAGGGTGTCCTGGTCCGGATCCTGGGCATCGATCTGCAAGCTCAACGACTCTGTAGCGACCAAGGTTTGATCAGTTAAGGCGCTGATACTTGGACCGTGATCTTTGGGCAAGATGTTGAAGTTTGCAGTCGCTTTGCGAATCAAACCATTCAGATTGGCTGTCACTTCAAAAGCCATGGGCGTTGGAGAGCGCACATTGGGGCTGGTGAAACTCCAGTTACCGTTTTGTCCAGTCAGGCTGACTTGAGGACCTGCTGTTTGTATCAAGCTGAGGCTGGCCACACCTTGGAGATTGCTGGCAGCTGTGGCTTTGATTTGCAAGGCTTGCTCACCGAGAGATTCACCTTCGGTGCTAACGGTTAAATTGATAAAGGCTTCACGAACCGAAACGACCAAATCCTGTTCAGCCGATGCGCCTGCGGCTTCGGCTTTAAAGCTGATAGTGTGCGTTCCAGCATCAGCATAGGTGGTATTCCAGGTCAAAAGTCCATCCTTCAGCGTCATTCCGTCGGGACATTTCTTACTGCAGATGATCGAGGCCGCTGCTTCCCCGGCACTAGCGGCAAGCTTCAGGCTCAGAGCTTCAGAGGCAACCAAAGTTACCGGTTTAAGCGGGGCAAACTCCAAAGCAACAGCTGACTTGATACAGATTTCATTGCTGTCGACGGACAGCGTGCCATCCAAGGTTTTGGCTCGGATAAGGTAGCAGTTGACGCCGGGTTTTTCAGCAATCACAAGACTCATCACATCGGCCAGCGACTGCAGGGGTTTGTCAAAATCATAGCTGCCTTTTTCGCCACGTTCATAGACCATATAGGTGGCGCCGGCCTTCACCACTTCGTTCCAGGTGAGTTTGTTTTTGTCGGTGCGTGTCAGGGTTAAGGAAGGAGCGGAATCCTTCGCTTGGTCCTTGGGCACTTCGACTTGATCGCTCTCGCCCTTGGCGATGGCTGGGTCGACCTTGGCTGTATTGCCAACGGCAACCGCCTTGGATGGTATGGTGGCCTGCGCATCAGTGTTCGAAGGCGCGCCGTCGGCTGGAGCTTCCTCGGCAGATTTGCTGCCAGATCCGCAGGCTGTCAGCCACACAAGCACTGATAACGTGGAAACAACGTTTTTCATGGGCCCCCCCTTGGGATTTCTTCTTGCAATGAGCTCCTCGGCGCCGGCTAGGCAAACTTCAAAATAACTCAATAAGAGTAATAATAACCGAAAGATATAAGGTTGTTTTTGATCCTGGAAATCAGCCCGGACCCATCCTTTTGGGGAAGGCTAGGATGGCTTTTCTTACCTGCCGTCAGAAACCCTGGCTATGGCCCCACCTGGAGGAATCACCCCGGGCTCTGTATAATGAGGGAGAAGAGACTCGATTGCAGGAGATGAGATGATCAAGTCCGGCCTGTGGCTGCTCGCTTTTTCGATTCCAGCCGGTTCTGCGGCAGGACAGAGCCCTGCTGCTTCGGTTCCCGTGCCCTCGGCTTCAGCTGCCGAAGAGGCGGCGTATCTTCTGCCTTCGGAGCGAAATACGGTCGAAATTTTTGAAAAGATTTCAGGTCGAGTCGTCAACGTCAGCAATCTTCGTTATGCCCGTGTTGGATTTTTTTCGTTTGATGTGACAGAAGTTCCCGCAGGAACCGGGTCGGGATTCATTTGGGATAGCGATGGAACGATAGTCACGAATTTTCATGTGATCCAGGATGCCGATCGCATCACCGTGTCTTTTAAAAACGGCAAAACACTGCCCGCAAAAATCGTTGGTTTCGAACAGCGTAAAGACATTGCCGTGCTGCGGGTCAAGCCTGAATTCACCAAGAATATGGGTCGCATTCCCCTGGCTGATTCCTCGCGTATCATGGTCGGACAAAAGGCCATTGCCATCGGCAGTCCCTTTGGACTGGATCAAACCCTGACCGAGGGTGTGGTGTCGGCACTCGGACGCTCGATTCCAGGATTTGGCGGAACGACTATTCGCGATATGATTCAAACCGACGCTTCGATCAACCCAGGCAATTCTGGAGGTCCACTGCTCGACAGTCGCGGTTATCTGCTGGGGATGAACACCATGATTTTTTCCGAATCGGGAGGCTCCTCAGGCATTGGCTTTGCTTTGCCGGCGAACACCATCAATCGCATTGTCAGCCAGATCATTAAAAACGGTCGGGCCGTACAACCGAGTCTTGGCTTTGAAGCCTTTGATAGCAGCATCAATCGTCAGCTCAATATTGAAGGCGTGATCATTCGAGTTGTCACCGAAGGCGGAGGGGCAGCTCGCGCTGGTCTAAGGGGAACTCACCGGACTCGCAATGGAGATATCATTCTCGGGGATATCATTGTGGGGATCGAAGATAAAAAAATACGGACCTTTGACGACATGCTCAATACCCTGGATACCTACCAGGTCGGCGATTCGGTGAAGGTTAGTTTTGTTCGAGAGGGAAAAAAGCGTACCGTTCCCGTCCAGCTAGTCGACATGAACGCTCGCTAATCGAGTTATAAAGCGATCCGGCTAAGTCGGTTCAAAATTGCCCCAGGAAGCTTCAAAACTCCAGCCACTGCAATCAAATTCATCCAACAGCTCCCGCAAGGCGTTGCCAAGATTGGGACGCTTGGGGCGCCTGACGAGGGCCATCTGGCTGTCTTCGGGCGTGCGGTTGCCTTTTCGAGAATTGCAGGCAATGCAGGCGCAAACAGTATTCTCCCAGGTATCCGTTCCACCTTTGGAGCGCGGCACGATGTGGTCGATCGTTGCGGATTTTTCGTTGAGCTTCTTGTTGCAATATTGGCAGTGGTATTTATCGCGGCGGAAGACATTGTGGCGGGAGTAACTGACGGCACCAGCGGCTGCCGTGAAGGACTTTATGTACCGTTTGAGCTTTATGATCTGTGGCAGAGAATAAGCCCTCTTAGCCGACCTCACAAAGCCATCGTAGGCTTTGACGAGTTCCGCCTTCTCCGTCAGGAGGAGAATCATGGCTTTTTGCCAGCTGACCACTCGCACGGGCTCATACCCGGCATTCAGAACAAGCGTCTTCATGCTTCACCTCTCGCGCGCATACTCAGGGGTACCTAGCGATTATGATGCTATTAACTTAAGGATTTTGGCCATATATCCAGTTTAGCATCATTGAGCCGCGAAAGTTTAGTCAAAAAATCAAAGGGCGCCTGACTCGGAAAAGCTGACGGAAACGAACTCCGTCGGAAATTCACTTTACCCGCCTGGGATCTTAAGGTAGGGTCCTCTCGCCAGCCTTCAGTCGGAGCTGCTGCAACAGTGCAGCTCATCAGGAACTACGGATTCATCGTCAACCTGAAGGTGAGGCGGTGATAGAGGGGGAGCGGGGTGACCCACTCCCTCTTTTCTTTCGATCCTTCGCGAGTCTTAGGCTTGACTATTCGCAGCCTTGGCCAGATCCTCCTTATCTCCCAAGATATTTTCCTGGAAGTACTCGTCATCCATATCGATTTGAGCTTTGATCTGAGCGATCACAGGACCGTTCTTGCTCACAAATCGTTCGGCAGCATAGCGGAAGCTATCATCGCGTTCGGCGTCTTTAATGACCGAGTGAGCAATGGCTAAAATCGCTTTCATCTCAGCAATACGACCGGCGTGGAGCAGAGCTGGGGAAAGATTGTCGAACTTCACCAATTCGGGACCGATCAGCTTGAGCAGCTTCATCAGATCAGCCGGTTTGGTGGCCGAGAAATTGGTCTTTACCTTGGTCTTTACAAGTTTGAAGAAGATGGCCACCAGCGCGAGGTTAAAGGTTTGGCGCATTTTAAAGTAGCGGCGCATCAGCCAGTCTTTTTCGGCAAGAGCCATGACGCGGCTACCGACAGTGACTTCCACAAAATCCTTAGGATTGCTCATGATGTCTTTGACGGTATCTTTGATCACCATCAGCGATTGGATCTCGCTGGTTCCTTCGTAGATACTCAAGATCAGACTTTCACGCAGCCACCACTCGGCTTTGTATTCGGTGGTGAAACCATAGCCACCGTGGATCTGGATCGCGTTACGAGCATACACATAGGAACGCTCGCCGCCCCACCACTTGACCAGTGGGGTCCAGTCGCGCAGCTTGCGCTTATAGTATTCCAATTTGGAAGCGATTTCGTCCTTCTTGGCGGCAGGCAGGTTGCCCTCTTCCAGGCGACGATCGCCCAGAGCAACCAGCGAGGTATAGTGTGCCGCGCGATAGCAAAGGCTGCGGAAGGCCTTGAGTTCGACTTCCATATCGTAGAGACGCTCAGCAATCATCTCGTGCTTGGCAATCGGCTTGCCCCAGGCTTCACGCTGGTTAGCGTAGTCACGAGCCAAACGGTAGCAAGCTTCCATCACACCCAAGGATTGAAAAGCTACGCCAAGGCGGGCTTCATTCATCAAGTGGAGCATATAGTGGAAGCCCTTGCCGTTTTCACCCAGCAAATAGCCGACGCTGTTTTCAAATTTCAAAGCACAGGTCGCGGAACCATGCAGGCCGGGCTTTTCTTCAATCTTAGCGACTTCATAGTTGTGCTTGCCGTCGATGATGCGAGGAACCAAGTAGAGATTGATCGCTTTCAGGCCCTTGGCGCCTTTTTTATTCATTGCCAAAACCAGACTGAGATCGCCGCAGCCATTGCTGATAAATTGCTTGTTACCAGAAACCAGCCATGTGCCGTTGCTCTGCTCCTCACCATAGGTTCGCATGCCGGCCAGATCCGATCCGACATCAGGCTCAGTCAGAGACATGGAGCCAGATACTTCCCCGGTCGCTATTCGGGGAATCCAGGTTTGCTTCAGCTCTTCGCTGCCAAAGAGGTCAATGATCGTTGCAATAGAACCGTACCAACAGATGTTGAGGGCGGTCGAAGGGCAAGCGCGGTAGATCGCTTCAAAACCCGCTAGTTCGACCATAAAGGGGGCACTCATGCCGCCGAACTCGGTGCGAACCGACATGCCCGGTCCACCCATTTCTTTAAAGACGCGAATGTTCTCTAGAACGGTCTTGGGGAAAACCACCTCGCCGTTGACCAGCTTAAGGTCTTCTTTGGCCACCTTTTGGGCATTGCCTTCCAAGGTTGTGCCAGCAAATTCACCCACGACCTGGCCGATATCAAGCCAGTTTTTCCGGTACTCTTCGGCTGTCGAGACGCCTAGGGCTTCTTTCTCTGCATCGGACATCCACGCGAATAGCTCGCTCATCCGCTTGGGACTTAGGTGATAGGCGATGTCGGGATTGTCGGAAAAAAAGTTCTGTTTGTTTTTCATAGTACAACCTCAATGTTCTCGTCGCATGACATCATCGTGTGGGCGAATGCTGTCACAGTAAACCCTCGCCTTGCAGAAATCAACGAAACTTCAGTCGGCTGGTCTCGGTTCAAGTCCTGCGCAGCCCGCGCTGCCAGCCGTTTCGTAGGGCGGATTCTTGCGCACAATCGTTCGGCCTTCTGCAAAAGCCCGGGTGTCGGGATTTGGGCCGGGAGGAGTTGGCCTTCTCTCCCTTAAAAGCTTTCGGCCCGGATGAAAGGATTCTGCATGTATCCTGAATTCGGAAGTGGGCTCAGGGGGTTGGGATAGAATATTGGAGGAGCTGAGATTTCCAATTGGCGCGATTTTCAGGACTTTTGGCAAGGTGCAGGACCCATTCGGGGTCAATATGACTGTTGGTCGGAACCTTTACTTTTTTTAGAGAGGTGCCTAGACTGGGAGGAATGTGCCAGATTCCAGCTCTTGAGGTGAATTATGAGATCTCTCCATCGGATGTCCCAGGCTGTTTCTCTGATCCTTCCCGCCCTTTTTTTAGGGCTCGTGCTGTCTTGCGGCAGTGATACCAAGAAAACTGAAGAGGCTGCACCTTGCGCTTCGGCTGATTCGATCGTTGCGGAAGCGACCTTTGCTTCGCTCTGGACCAATGTCTTCGACGCCCGCTGTGGGTCCTGTCATGGGGCGTCCGCTCTGGGTACTGAGGGCGGACCTGACCTGCGAACCCGAGAAACATTTTTAAGCCAGCTGAAAGGTAAGACGGTGGCCGCCGATTATAAGGATTGGTTCACCGCTCGGTCCAACCTGGACGATGAATGTCAGACGACTCCTATCATCAAAGCTGAAGCCGCCTCCGCTTCGCTTTTGGTGGCCATCTTCGATGCTACAGCCGTCAGTCTGAAGTGTAAGGTCAAGGCGCACAAATTAGCTCCGCAAAACATCTGCATTTCGAACGGTAGCCTCGCCAATCTTAAAAAGTGGATCGACAACGGCGCAGCCCAGTAATTCTTAGCCAGAGAAGGGAGTGCCATGAAGGGAAAACCGCGCTGGTGGCAGATTTCTGCCATCCTGGTTTTGGGATTTGTGCTTTTGGGCTTGGTGGTCTTAACCAGCGCCTATCTTGCTTTGCGATCCCCAAGCGTGCAGCAGCGTATTCTGGGTTCTTTGAAGGAACCCTTGGCTGAAGCAGGGGTCCAAGTGGAAATCCAGAGTCTGTCGGTGGATCTCTTCGCCGGTGTGAATCTGGAAAATCTACAGCTGAAGCTCGATAAGCCGCCTTTGGTGAAGGCTGATATGGGACTGGCGCGATTGCACGTGGGTTATTCCTTCTGGGGCCTCCTGCGTTCCAAACTTGAAGTGAGTGAAATTCTCGTGGAAGGGCTCACAGGTGAGGTTCATCTGACCCTGCCGGACACGCCCCCGCCGCCCGAAGAGCCATCGGCTGGACTGGGACCTTTACTCGAGCTTTTGCGCAAGCCTCCTGTGACTCTTGATGGGCCGTCCATTGCTCTGCGCAACAATCGTTTGCATCTGGTGCTCGATCAGGGCCCAAAGCATATCGAAGCGGATGTGAAGCAACTCGATCTGGAAACTTCGGTCTCACTGCAGCCGGGTGTTTTGGATCTGTCCAGCCAGATGGCTTTCCAGCTCGCAATTCAGTTCGAACAAAACGATGCCAAAGTTGGTCAGCTGAAGCTGGAAACTCAAGTTGCACTGGCCCCTCGCTTGACGCTCAAGGTGGAAGCAGCCAAAGACTCTCTGGCCTGGCAGATGAACTTGAGCCAGCTTGATCTCAATGTGACTGGTACCAAGCTGCATATGGTATCGCCGGCCCGTGCGGTTTTAGATCTGAGCCTCGCTCAGTTGGAATGGTCGCCGACTTTGGATCTGCAGCGACAGGGCTCGGTCGAGGCCAATCCACAGCCGATGGATGTGATCTGGCCCCTCTCGGGACAATACGCGCATAAGATTGCTCTGAACGATGTGCGGTTGAATCAAAAAGATGGAAGCCGTGAGCTGACCCTGGCGACCAAGCTCAAGAATGCGGTGGCTGCGAAATTTCAACTGCCGTCGCTCAAGCCGGGACCTGCGCAAACCTGGAATCTTGAGAAAACCCTTGATATTCAGGAGTTTAAATTCGTACAAGACGGCAAAATTTTGGCCGAAAGTGAGGCCATTCGCCTGCATGTTCACAGCGACAGTGATCAAGGGCAAGGGCGAGCCAATGTGGAATTGGATATCAGTCCTTTGCAGTCGGAACTCTTGAAGCAGCGATTGGCTGCCCATATGGAATTCAATCTTGGTTTTAACTTAGCCAAACCGGCTTTGAGAATTGTTGGCAGTGGCTTGGTGAATGACGAAAAGCTCTTCACCCTCAATGGTGAAGGTCAGGATGAAACGGGCATGATGAAAGGGCATCTGAACCTCCACCTCAGCCCTCGTCCTAGTTTGGCGAGTTTACATCCGGGACTGGCTTCCTTGGAGACCCTTGGCTGGCCCCAAGTGGACATCCAAATCAGCCATCATACCCAGCATCCGATGGGTTTGAACGAAGTGAGCAAAGACAACTGGCAGCAACTTACCATAACCAATTCTTTGACTCTGAAGATTCAGCAGCTGCGAGCTTCGGCAAAAAATCTGGTGAATTTCAGGGACCTCGTTGTTCGTCAGGAACTATCGTTACCGGCAAGGCCGGCAGGCTCTGCCGCGAGTAGTTTAGACCTGTCCCACCACATCGATGTGCAAGGACTGCAGCATTCGGCTCTCAAAAAAGCCATCGATTTCGAGCAAACTTTAGACCTTAAAGCTCAGGTGAGCGACCGTATCGATGGCTCCCTGCTGGCGAAAACCCAAATCGATGGGTTTGAATTGGCCCGCCTCAGTTTTTCCTGGCAGGACAAGCTGCATGAGGCTTTGCTCGACAGCCAGTTGGACCTTTTTCTTGAACCACGCCTACAAAAGCTGTCGGATGCAGCGAAATCCTTGGATTTGCTTGGCGGCGTAAATCTTCAAAGCCGACACAAAGTGAGTCTGGGGCATGGCGCCGACCGCCTGCAGGAT
>JBGSTF010000160.1:0-2167 GCA_041736645.1 Oligoflexus sp.
GGCGCGTTTGAATTCTTTTGGCAAAGAATTCGAACAAGCGCGAACCAAGGGAGTTGGGAGTGACGATCTTGAACAGATTGCCCAAGCAGCCCTGTCCGGACGGGTCTCGACTTTGATCATCGATGCTGATAAGCGGATGGCTGGTCGGCTCAATGCTGATACGGGGCAGATCATCTTTGGAAAGCTATCGGATCCTCAAAGCGATGATGTGCTTGACGATCTCGGTGAGTTGGTCACAAAAAAGGGTGGTCAAGTTCTCGTTATGCCGACCGAACTGATGAAGACGCGAACTGGTGTCGCAGCAACCTATCGCTATTGAGCTGGCAAACTCTTAAGGAGAATATATGCAAATCCAAATTAATACCGACAATACCATTGCAGGATCTGAAACATTCACTAAGAAAATTGACGAATTAGTGAAATCTGAACTGAAGCGCTTTAGCAACCAGATTTCGAGAGTGGAGCTTCACCTGAGCGACGAGAATGGAGAAAAACATGGTCAGAGCGATAAACGCTGCATGATAGAGGCACGCCTGAACGGTCGCCGACCCACGGCAGTATCTCATGAGGCCGAGTCATTGGATCAAGCAGTCGATGGCGCAATCGACAAATTAAAACGATCCATCGAAAGCACATTGGGTCGCCTGGAGACTCACGAGAGCACGAAAAAGTGGCCTTCCGAACCGGCGGGAATGTCTGAAGATGAGTCGAACGAGGCAGAATTGACCAACTTTACCTAAGCCGCTCTTGGTTCAAAACAGAATGGTCTAGCGCGATGCGGGTCGATCCTTGACATGAGTTGCCTTATGGACTTCATTTGGCGAGTTTCGACCTGCCTCGAATTCGGAAATGTTGTGCAAGGTAACTCTGGCGATCTCTGATAGGGCCTCTTTTGTAAGAAATCCTTGATGGGATGTTAGTAAGACATTTGGAAACGTGAGGAGTCGAGCCAGCACATCATCGCGCAGGACTTGATCGGACAGATCCTTAAAGAATATGCCTTCCTCTTCTTCATAAACATCAAGCGCGGCACCTCCAAGTTGTCCCGATTTAAGGACTTGAACGAGTGCCGGGGAATCAATTAAAGCGCCTCGACTGGTATTGATAAGGACGACACCCGGCTTCATGCGAGCAAAAGCTGCTTGGTCAATCAGATGGTAGCTTTCTGGGGATAGCGGGAGGTGCAGGGAAATGATGTCGGAATTTTCATAGAGTTCGTCAATGGCCACATAACGAAGAATCTCCTTGTCTTGAAGGCTTTGGTCAGGAAACTTGTCATAGGCTATGACCTTACAAGAAAACCCTTTCATAATGTGAGCAAACACGGAACCGATGCGACCCGTCCCAATCACTCCGACCGTTTTACCGCTAAGATCAAAACCCACAAATCCCTCTAAAGAAAAATTCAAATCGCGAACCCGGGCATAGGCCTTATGAATCTTTCGATTGAGGGATAGCAGAAGCGCGACAGCGTGTTCAGCCACAGCATGGGGCGAATACCCTGGAACTCGAACGACCAAAATTCCTAGACGTTCAGCGGCCTCGAGATCCACATTATTGTATCCTGCGGAACGAAGGGCGACCAGTTGTACTCCATTTTCAGCTAGTATTTTCAAGGTTGCTTCGTTGATTTGGTCAGTTACAAAACCGCAAACGGTAGGAAAGCCTTTTGCGAGAGGAGCGGTTTGGGAGTTGAGCGGCAATTCAAAGAACTTCAATTCCATCGAGTATTCGAGGTTTCGCGTTATAAAGAATTCCTTCTCGAATTCATGGGTGCTAAAAAATGCAACCTTCATAGAAATTCCTCATTTAGAATAATGTTCAGTGTGTCCACTGTCTTTGGCTTCATAGCAAGGGTTCGCCAGCACGAGCCTGTTTGCCCAATCACGACGTGAAAATTTCACTGCAGACTGATCATTAGACGTTGTCCTGACCAATCATAGAACCTGATCCAACCATTGGAAAAGGTCTTTGAAAGAGGTATTGATGACTGATTGCAGAAAGATTTTCATCAAGCTGATAGATTAAAGGAATGCCAGTTGGGATGTTTAAATCAAGGATATCCGTCCTCGACAGATGGTCCAGATGTTTGACAAGCGCACGTAAAGTATTGCCATGAGTGACAATCAGAACTCGTTGCCCCTTCCTGATAGCCGGAACAATGGCT
>JBGSTF010000170.1:0-14718 GCA_041736645.1 Oligoflexus sp.
TCACTCGGGCTCAGATGCTCCTGACCATAAGCCTCCCACTGCCGCTTTTTCTCGTCTGGAGACACATCGCTTTGCTGAAATATACGCAGTCGCTCAGCAAGATAATCTTGTCTTTTGCTATCCCAGCTTTGTTTTTCCTGCTGGACCTTCTGCATTCGATTCACGGCCTCTTCACCGAAGCGCTGGCGAATCATCTCCGCACTTTGAGCATCCATGGGACGCGAGGGGGAAAAGCTTTGAGCCAACTGTTTGATGTCCAAATAGGCGAAGGTCTTTTTTCGAATGAGTCTTTGCTCGGGCGATAGCAGAGACTCAGCTTCGGCCAATGCCTGTCGCTTTTCGTCGGCAGAAAGTGTCTGATCGGTGCTAATTTTTAGCTTTTCGAGCTGATAGGACTCGTAACGCTCCTGATCTTGGAAAAATGCTTCAGAAACCTCGGAGGACAAAAGATCGCGCCGGAGTTTTCGGCGCTCTTCCATGAGGGCATCAAGGGTTTCAGCTTTGCTATGGCCTATATCCGCATAAGGTTCGCTCAGCCTAGCTTCAGCTTCTAGGAGTTCTATATAGCGATCAAAGAGGGCTAGGGCCTCATCTAAAGGCGCTGTTCCCAGCGATGCCCTGAGATGCTGGATGAGCTGGCTGCGGATCTCTTCATCTGAGAGTCGACCGCGAAGGCTAAGGTAATAGTCAAACAGACGGCGAACGTCGCGATGCAGAATAATATGGCCTCGACTGTCCAGTCGAATTTCGCCGTTGACAGCGGTGCCCTCAAGCGAGTGATGAGGAACGGGTTCTGATTGGTCTGGCTGTGATGGAATGGAAACTTGTTCAAAAGTTTGGATCGGCTGGGAGGACACAAGGGGTTCGGCCTTAGCCGATGCAGAGGAGCTCCTTGCGGAGCTCCGAGAACCAAGGACAAGCAGCAAGGCCAACCCCAAGCCAAAGATCAGGGCGATGACCATCCAGCGTCTGGAGTTGGACTTGATGCTTTCCAAGTCAATGTCCTTCGTTGCGGAGTCTATTGGCGTTCAGGGCATAAAGCGTTGGAACATGGATGCCGCTGCCGACCAAGCCAAAAGTTTGATTGATGGCATCAAAGTGATTGATAGGATAAAACCCCTCGGTCAGCTTACCAAGTGGATGACCACAGCTTCTGACGAGGCCATCCCACACCCTACCTTGCCTTGGATAGAAAGCTCGGACTATTGGCACAAGAACAGAATCGATAGGATCAAGACGATTGGTCACGTTGTCGACGCCACCCCATGAAAAATAGCTCACGTGGTTGACGACAGAGGGACCGCTCACTCCTTTGTAGACTCTGCCGTTATCCTGCTGCTCGCAACTCAAATTGGATAGAGCCTCCGGGAACTTTTGATTGAACTCTTTCAGAGCATTGGTGCCTGCAGCTTTGACCAAATCCTCAGCAATTTGCAAGCCGCGGTCAGCACTGTTGTAAGAGCCATCAGCGGGGCTCGTGGAAAAGATTTCTAGGGCCGTGAAAACACCGGAAAGTGTTACGTTAACGACGAACTTCAGCAGTGAGTGCTTATTGAGAAATTTGTATAGGTTGTCAGCAAATTCTGTGCCCTCGTTCATGCAGGTCACGCAGTTCACCGACTCAATCCATTCCGGTTTCAAGGCAGCGACATAGCGGGCAGCAGGACCACCTTGACTATGAGCAATGAGATTGACTCGATCGGCGCCGGTCAGAGCCCTTATCTGACGAATGTCTTCCAGGAGTTCTTCGCCTCGTTTGGTATTAGATGCGGAACTGCTCAGGCTGGTGACATACACCTCAGCCCCTTGTTTGCGCAATTCATCGGTGATGCCGAACCAGTAGTCGACAACTCCCAGTAAATTATCAAAGGCGAAGGCACCAGGTACCATGACGATCGGGTAGCGAGTCTTGGCGTAGGAGTCACTGGCGGAGGACGCCGCCAGAGATGAAGCTGTCGCTGCACAGAGACTGCCGCAGGCGACAGCGAAAGCTACCGTGCAATTTAAAAACCACCGTTTTGTAACGAATAAGGACGTACATAGGCCTGACATATAATCCCCCTTAGTTAGGCTTATCCGGATCCCGATTCCCATTAGTAGAAATGCTGAGTTTGTTCTAGTCCAACACTATGCCGAATGCAATTTAGTTTAGCGTGATGATGGATTTTTTTAGAAGCTGGCGGAGTGATGGGGACGCCTCATTCTATAGACCATGAACGAATGCTGCCTTCACCAAGGTATAGAGAGTGGCCCGCCAAAACCCTTGGCTTAGCCTTTTGCGGACTTGACTCTTTGGTAGGAAATACAGTTGTTCGCTCGCGAAAAAGCCGACAGGGGCAGAATGGATGGCTTCGCAAAGGTAGGATTTTTGCGAGATCTTTTGAAATCGCAGCTGTCAGTCCATGCCGTCGGTCAAGCTGCCTTATTCACGGTCTGCAAGATTTGCAGACTTTTGGGTAGCATGATGTGAAAGCAAACAGGAGCGAGTTGCTGGCTATCGTCGAGAAACTCTAAGCGAATGCTGCCGCCAAAGCCCTTGAGGTAAGCTTGGACCGCGTCCATGCCAATGCCTCGGCCAGAAACTTTTGTGACAAGATCGCTGGTGGAAAAGTCGGCAAGAAAAATGAGCTGCGCTAATGTCTCTCGGGGCGGACGATGATTGCCTTCCAAAAGCCCTTTTGAACAGGCTTTTTGATAAATCTGATCTAAATTGAGTCCTCGTCCGTCGTCTTTCATCAGCACATGGATGGCCGAGCTATCTTCGGATACAGTCAGCTCGATCAAACCTTCGGCTCTCTTGCCCTTGGAACGTCGTTCCTCGGGAGTTTCGATTCCGTGGTCGAGGGAATTACGCAACATGTGAGCAAAAACCGATTGCAAGAGATTGTGAGCCGATGCTTGAAAACTCAATCCTGAATCATTGACGACAATTTCAGGGCTAGTTTTATGGAGCTCTTGAGCAAGGTTGCCTATTGAGCCCAGGAGCTCACTTAAAATGGCCTTCAAAGAATGCTGCGACTTTTCGATCAGAAAGTCATGCAATTCCTGGATTTGTAAGAGGTACGTGTCACCTGATGCCAGTGCATTTCTCAGGTGCTCCATAATCCAGTCAATTTCCTCGCGGGAGAGGGAGACAATTTCTTCAGATTGCAATGGAATTCCAAACTTTTCCGTGACGATGTGCGAGTAATCTTGAAAGCAGGCTTCAATCTGGCCTAGAATCTCCTGGACAAGATTTTTGGATATCATGCTCGGATCAGTTCTGCAGCTAGAAAGCTTGTCTTCCGCGTTATGAGACGTATTGGCCAGAGTGCTCAGATTAAAACTTCGGGCCAAACCCTTGATGGTGTGAATTTCTCTGAACATCAGAAGGAAGGACTCTTTGGATATAAAATCGCTCTTGACCAATTCCTCTCGACAATGATCCAAGAGTTTTTTTATTGAATTAAACGCCGGTGAAATTTTCCGTTTTTCAATAGCAAAAATTTCTGAAATAAGCTTGAGCTCTCGATGGGTGTCTTCGTTCTGCCGTCTTAGCAGGCGAACTTCTGTAACATCCCTGATCGAAACGAGTATCTTCTGCAGAAGACCCGATTGAGGGTGAACGATCGAACTCCAGTCCAGTTCAACGAAGCATTCGCGCCCATCCTTTCGTCTCATTTGACACTCTTTTGGTAACAGGTGGCCGTTCAAGGAGAATTCAATTTGATCTTCACCTATGAAATCTATAATGGTTTTGACTTGGTCCAACTTATCGGAACCGAGATCGGTGGTTTCAAGGATATCGAGAACGGTAAGCTGAGGATTTATAGTAAAACCTAGGATTTCTTCCAAATTCTTGGAATACTGCGATCCGATATTACCCTCTGCCGATTCTATTGTGAAAATTCCAGAGGAGATGTTTTCCATGATGGATGATACGTCCCGATTGATGGCTTCAATTCGATCGGCAGAATCAGCAAAGAGCTCACGGCTGGTGTTAAGCTTCTTGATCAAAGTCAGACGAGTGATCAACGCATAAGACGAGACGATACACACTGTCGCATATGCCACGCAGAAAACAAAGAGTTCTCGAATCGAGGTAAAGTAAAGCAGTAAACCCAAGGCTAGGCTGCCCATAGCGGTATAGGATGCGATGCCCCAAAGGCTTTGATAGAAAGGAAGAGTCACGCAAATCAACACCAGAATGCCCATCTGATAGTAAGGATGGAAGTGATTGAGATAGGCGATCCAACCCAATTGAATCGTCATGACGAGCATCGAAGAATAGAGAATAAATGTAAGGACCCGACGATTGATCTTGAAAAAAGTGAGCCCGATATTCAGAAGAGCCAGACCTGATATGGCAAGTCTTCGAGCAACGGGATCATCAGCATCTGCAAGTAAATACTGATAAACAAATGACCAAAGGGGGTAGACTATCCCTCCAATCAAGCAAATAGAGCGGATGAGAAAGTTCTCTTCACGATCCCGATTGTCAGAAAGATCAGTCGCGTGACTCATCCGTACCTCTTGATGGCTGGCTTTATTCTTCGATGATATATGATTTTACCTGCATCGGGTAAACCATAACAGCCCACTTTCTTTCGGTCTCCTGGCCTTTGATCGATTTGGCAGCAAAGGAATCTGGGTAAATACTCTGATCTGAAAGCAGAGGTCTTCGCAGCTTCAATCTCTTAATCCAACTGCCAAGGGATCAGGTTTTGCAGCCTCGAATGGATGGTCTCGAACGCCTCGCATCCTGATGTGAAGTTTTGTAACATCATGTTATAATTAGTATAAAGAGCTTTGTTAGAGTGTTTAACAAGGATGGCTTGACTTTCCTCTCGTGCCCGCCTAACACATTGGGATAAGAACAGCCCCCCGAAAGAGTTACACACGAACAGGGATTAATTATGTCAAAACTACACATGTTAGCCAGAAGCGCCGCGCTCTGTTTGCTGCTACTGCCTTGCTTCAGTTTCGCTCAATCCACCGAGTCCAGGTACTTTGGAGCCATCAAACTGCAGTGCTACGACCGACCCGAGCTCTATGTGGTGCAACAGGATCAACGCGCTCTGACCCTGCCATCGCCGTTGACGACGATCAGCATTGACGGGCAATGGATTTTGGTCCCAGGGCTCGCCGATCTGAGCCAGACGTCCTTCGAATCCGTGAATTTCCGCGGTCAATATCTGACTCAGGAAGGCGATCGCCTGTTCCTAAGGCCAGACTCCAGAAATTTTGAGCAACGGGCCCGAGCCACCTTTCGGCGTTCGACAGTCAAATCGTTCACAGGCACCGTAAGCTTTGAATCCTTGGTCACCCCTGGACAGTATATCAGCCGCCTTCCTGAATCGAATGAACTTGGTCTACGCGCACTGGTGTCCATTGATGATCTCAAGGCCGCAAGCTTTGTGGAACTTTTGCCCAACGGCAATTTACCGTCCCAGACCCAGCCGCCGCTGATCAAGATCGTTCTGGAGTCTGTCTGGTTCCCAGGTTTCGTTCTTCGAGTCACCGGCCCTGATATTCGTCCCGTCCTACGCAAAGACGTCCTGCCCGCTGAAGATGCTGTGTTCATCCAAAGGCCAGGACTCGCCGGTGGAGGCTCGATATCGTTTGAATCGTCGAACCGCCCTGGATACTTCATGCGCCAGCAGCAAGGTCGCATGGTCATCGCTGCCATGGCGACCGACGAGGCCTTTCGCAAAGATGCCAGCTTCAACCGTGGCCGAGGACTGGCGAGCGACTCCGGCTTCTCTTATCAATCGGTCGCAAACCCCACCCTCTATATTGGTGTCAATGGTTTCTATGAGACCTACCTGACCTTTGTTTCGAATGATGTCGACCGGAAATTGGTCACCTTTTTCGAACGAGCCCCTTAAGCAAAGTCCTACAAGAATCCACCAGATCGGTGGATTCATATTGTCCTGTCCTGGCATTGGTCCTTACAATAGAGCAAACAGCTGAGGATTTTTATGCGAAGCTCTTTGCTCTTTGGGTTATTGGGACTTGCCGTGCTGGGCGGATGCAAATCAAAATATTTGAATTTCCGCTCCGGTGGAGACTCGAAAAAATCAGCAAACCCTTCGGCGGAAATTTCCAGCGCCGACGTCGCCACTGAGAATTCCACTCTGCCGCGCCCCACAGTGTCCGAAGAGACCTTTAAAATTCCTGATCCACCTGCCAGCACGATGCCCGAAGGATCCAGTCCAAGACGAGCCGACGGCAGCATTGAAGTCAGCGGTGCTGTTTCGGGTGTCTGGGATTCATCCCTTGCTAAGGTTTATGTGGTCGGTGATTTGACTTTGGGGGCCGGTAAAACTTTGGTCGTCAAAAGCGGCGTGAATGTGGTCTTTCGAGGCAAATATCGGCTCTCCATCGAGGGGGGATCTTTAAAAGTGGAAGGCAGCCCAAGCCAAAGAGTGCTTTTCACCGCAGAAAATACTGAAACCGGTTGGGCCGGAATTCGCATGTGTCCGGATCCCAATTGCCAGAGTGAAGAGAACGTTGGACGCTTGGAAGTCCGCTTTGCCGATTTTGAATGGGCGCGTAAAGACAATATGGATGTCAATGATAACACCTGGCGAAGAGGTGGCGTTCTCTATGTGAGAAGCACTGTCACCGCTATCATTGAAGACAGCCGCTTCCGCAATAATTATGCTCAGGAACGGGGTGGAGCCTTGGAAATTATTGCCAATAATCCCAATGTTATCTTCCGCCGCAATCTACTCCAAGATAACAGCAACGATGGAGGTGGTAGCGGCGGTGGCGGTGCTCTGCATATCACCCATGGTCGCAATTTGACGATAGAAGGCAATCAATTCGTCGGTAATAGTAGCAAAGTCGATGGCGGAGCGGTCTTCCTTCTGGATAGCGCGTCCATAGCTCTGCGCAACAACCGCTTTCAGGGCAACAGCGCCGTGACCAGCGGCGGAGCCATACGATGTGATGGGCATGCTGGCAGTATCAGCATCGATGCTAGCAATACGATGTCAAGCAATAGCCCCAACGATACCACTTGCGATCCCTAGACCGAATTTAATTTGAATCCAGGCCAACCGACTAAGCTGCTGGTTTAATTTTATCCAATGCCTGTTGAGCTTTGGCAAAATCTGGTTTCAGTGCCAAGGCCGATTTAAACTGCTCAGCCGCCGGTCCCGATTGTTTGAGTTTTACGTAAGCCAAGCCCAGATTGTAGTGAATAGCATAGAGATAGGGACTCCCCTTCACAATATTGAGGCAACGCAGGTAGAGGGCAATCGCTCCGGTTATATCATTCTCTTTGGATAATTTTGCCCCTGCATTGTTGAGAAATTGAATCATCTCCAATTCCGTGTAGCAACTTCCCAAAAAGTGGCACGCATCCTCAACCTGTCCACCAGCAATAGCGATTTTCGCCATGATCTCATTGGCCAGACGGTCTTTTTTATCGAGTTTCAGCATCTGACTCATAGCGGCTTGGGCATGTTCGGTATCGCCGATTTCCATGTTCACGGTTCCGGCGTCAGCCAGGACATTGATATTGAGAGGATTCGATACAACCAGATCGTTTAGCATTGGGGCGGCTTCTGCGAAATTCTTTTCCAGCATGTAGGTATTAGCCAGCCGATGCTTGGCAACCAGCGAATCAGGTGTCGTTCGCAGGACAATATCAAACATGGCGTGAGCCTCTTGGATTTTTCCCTCTTTCAGAGCTATTTCACCCAGCAAAATAAGGACTTTTTCTTGGAAGCCGTGGGTCTTGAAAAGGCGCACGCAGATTTCTTTGGCAAAGTCTATGGCGCCAGCGTACCAAGCTGCTCGTGCACTGCGGAGATCTCGATCCATTGCACTGAGCTCTTTTTCCATGTTGAGCACATGCTGGAATTTTTCCTTCAGACGTTCATCGGTAAAGGGCTCCTCAACGATAAACTGCAAGTCATGTTCAAAAATGATCGGTAGCATCTGCTCTGTGACTTTGTTGACCAGGAGCATATGGAGCTCCATTCCATACTTACCCGATGAGCGGAGCTTTTGAATCATAGTCAGGGCGGAAATATCAGTCTGTTCCTGCCGTTGAATAAAAATATCGAAGTTGCCGGCGTTGGTTTTCGCATAGGCGGACTCGGCATTGAGAAAGACCTCGATCCTATCGAGACCCTCGCCACGGACCAAGTAGTAAAGCTTGTCGCCCTCTTCTTCATAGCTCGCGACGATCGCTACGTTTTTGCCCGCTTCCGTCACCATCGAGTGAGCCTCCCGTTCCCGTAGGTAATGAACTCTTACATTTCTTATGGATCTGATGAAATTGTAGGCGATGATGACGGAGGTGGACACTCATTTTTCGCTTTTTGAGCGGGATGAGGTTTGCGACTCTTTCTGTGCATTTATTCATCAAGGTAAGCCTTGAAGTCCTCTTATGAGTAAGTTGGAGTACCCTCCTCCCCCCAATCGGACTTTCTCAGGCTTTGAGTCGCTCTGCAGGTCTTTCTGTTCAAAAATTGAGCAATATTCGTCGTCTTCTCCTGTTTTGGCTCGAATCGATCAAAACGACTCAATTTCGCCCCCTATCGATGATCATAATACCCCCCTACTTTCTGTAACTATATAATATTATTCAGAATATAGGCATTCTAAAATCGTCCAATATACAGGTGTATTTTGATCACTTGGGAGGGGGTTTGTGGGCGAAGCTAAGTCTCTGATGAAAAAGGGTGCATTTATGCTTTATAGATAAACAGCAACACTCGCAATTTCATCGGTGTTGAATAAAAAGTAAACCGCAGCAATACAATTGCTGTGTGGTTGAACGGGATGAAGCTCGAAAGACCTCTTTTTACCCAAAAAGTCCCTTCCTCATGGACTTTCGGGTGGGCACAATCAAGAGAGGCGGACTTGGGGAGGCAATCGCGTGGATGAGAGTTCAAAAAATAAGCAACAAAGCGCAGGGCAGGGGGCTATCTCCAGCGAAAGTCCTCCCGATGGCGGTTATATGTTGGCCCTGCGGGTGATCAAAGCGTTGGAGGAGGGCGGTTTTCAGGCCCGATTAGCGGGAGGATGCGTGCGGGACCGGCAGCTGGGCATTAAACCCAAGGACTACGATATTGCCACGACGGCACTTCCTGAGCAAATCTGCCTCATTTTTAAACAGAAAAGCATCAAGGTCGTTCCCACTGGCATTGATCATGGAACGGTCACTGTCGTGATCGCCGGAACCGGCATTGAAGTCACGACCCTCAGGCGAGACGTCTCCACCGATGGACGACGGGCCACAGTTGCCTTTGCCAATGACTTTGAAGAGGATGCGGAGCGCCGAGATTTCACCTTCAATGCCATGTATGAAGACAAGGACGGCCATGTCTATGACTTCTTCGGAGGGCTCGACGATCTGAAGCAAGGGCGCTTGCGCTTTGTCGGCGATGCCCAGCAACGCATTCAAGAGGATTATTTGCGCATTCTGCGGATGTTCCGTTTTTGGGCTCGGTTCGGCTTTGCTCCTGAGCCGGCGACCTTGCAGGCTTGCCAGAGGGAAGCCTCTGGGCTGAAGATCGTCAGCCAGGAAAGGATCACCCATGAGCTTATGGCAACCCTGGAGGGCGATGCAGCTCTGCCTGCCGTTCGCAGCCTGCAGGAAACGGGAATCCTCACCCAGCTGCTTAAAATACAAGCAAGAGACGAGAGCTGGCCCCAGTTGGATGCCTTAAATATAAGCAGAAAAGCGGAGCGATCAGCTGCCCGGCTAGCCTTGCTCATCAAAGCCGATTTGGTACAATCTAAAAACCACCGGCGAAGCTCCGTCGAACAGCAGCTTCAGGAGCTCAGACTGTCCAGACAGCTTCAGCAGAAGATTCTCCTCCATGTGTTTGCGGAGCCCGAAAAGCTTGAAGACTCACCGGCCATTCTTATGGAAGCGATCGATAGCTGGGAGCAACAGGGCGGATCCTTCTTGGACACGATACTGCCGATCTGGAAGATCCTGCGTCCCGAACATCCATCAAGACTCTTGGAACTGGAAAAAGTGGAAGCCCAGTACGGTCATAGGCGAAGGGCTCGGCTCCCGCTCGATGGACAGCATCTGATCGCCAGCCTGCATATCCCCGCAGGTCCGCAGTTGGGGGAGCTGCTCCTGGAGCTTAAAAGAAGCTGGCGTTTGGGAGTCTGGCAAACTGCCGACGAAGGTATGGAATGGGCCAGAGTTTGGTGGCAAGGGCACAAATCTGGTGAGTGAAGGTCTCTACGTCAAAAAAGTAACCAGGATTTTCTGAAAGCTATGGGTGCTCTCTGAACGAATCCAATCTTACCTAAAGTCATATTTCAGATTTCGAATCGCCAATACCTTCCAGGGCCTTTGCTTTTGGGTCCTTTTTCAACTCCGTATAACTCATTGATTTTTTGTATAAAAACAGGTTTCGTCGTGCCTTTATGGGGTCCTGCCGAAGTCTGTTTCTGTGTATGATAGAAATCACCGGAGGCCCGGCTATGCTTCGTTTGGCAAGCACTGTGCTCAGTGTCTCAGTCGCCCTGCTACTGCCTGCCTGCGGGTCTGGCTCGAAGGGTGCTGCCGAACAAACTGCGTCGGATGCTGCTCCAACCGTGAGCGAAAGCCCAACAACCACCACAGCCAGCACGGGTCCGGCGAAGCCATCCGATCCTATAGCCAAGGGTGATGCAGCTGATGTCAGCGTTCCCCAAGCTCCTACTGACGTTTCCGACCCAAGTCTGACCTTGTTCAATGTCGGCAATTCCAAGTTAAATTGGAATGACTTCGGGACCATGGGTACCTCCTACATGGTCTTAAAACGTTCCAAAGATGGATCTTACGACGAATCCAATCCTCTTGAAACTTTGCAAGACGCAGCAACGCTTACTCTGCAAGAAACACCTGGATTTTGGTGCTACAAGATTCGCGCTCAGCTACCCGCTAAAAAAGTGGTCGATAGCAACGAAGTGTGTATCAAAGGACCAGACCTGTTAATTTTCTCAGCAACGGCGGCGCAAACCCTCACGGCTACGCAAAACTTTATTTTAGCTCTGCAGGTAATAGGGGGTAGTGAGCCTGTGCAGATTTCCTGTGTGAAAGACTGCCCAGTAGGTCTTAGCATTCAAGCTAGCAGCAATATTCTCAGCTGGACGCCGACCATCAACCAAACCGGGACTTTCTCAGCTGTTCTGCAGGCTAAATCCGCTAGCCAAGTCGCCGAACAAACTCTATCGCTCACTGTGACCGAAGCTCCTCTGAGCTTCACAGCCCCGACGGCACAGCACATCGTTGCAACCCGGAGTATGCAACTTGGATTGCAGGCTGATGCAGCTGGTCAAACCATTCAGTATGCTTGCCTGAGTTCATGCCCTAGCGGCTTAACAGTGAATGCCGTTACGGGGATCGTTGACTGGACTCCTGCTTTTGATCAGGTAGGCGATTTTGCTCCGGTCCTGACCGCCCAAGCTGGGAGCCAAACACTGCAGCAAACTTTGTCGATCACAGTCTTGCAAGCCTTTATAAACCTCAGCCTCAGCACCAATGGCACTCTGATGGGCGAACAGTCGATCGGCATCGATGTTTCAGGTTCGAGCAACCTGAGCGCTGCTATGACGACCAATCTGACCCAAAAAATAGGTCCCCCAGTGAGCCTGACACGGAGTGCTCAAGGATGGAGTTTTACCGCTCCGAATGTTCGACAGCCGACGAATTTTACCTTCACTGTCCTCGCTGTCATTGGTACCGTGAGCCGAGAACAGGACATCGACTTCGCTGTGATTCCTAATGATCACGGACCGACTTTGACAGCCTTTGCGAATCAAACCGTTGTCGCTAGTGAACCCTGGCAATTGCAAGCTCAGGCTGCTGATCAGGATGGCGATAGCTTGGAATTTGCCTGTATTCTCGACTGTCCGGCTGGTTTAACGATTGATAGCAGCAGTGGTCTTATGAGCTGGTTGCCTAGCCTCAATCAATCGGGAACTTATAGTCCCAGTATTCAAGTCGCAGCGAACGGCCAATCACAAGTCAAGACCCTCTCACTCCTGGTTGAAGCTCCTTACATGACGATCTCCGCTGCATCGATCAGTGGCGTAAGTGGTCAAACGCTAAACATTGCTACCAGTCAAATCTCCAACCTTAAGGGCCCGTTTCAGTATAGTATCACCCAGGCCACAGGACCGATGGTGACGATCCAAGGCTCGAACGGCCAATGGAGCTTTTTAGCCCCCCTTGTTTATGTCCCGACCGATCTTGGATTCGATCTTGTAGTCAGCAATGGAATATATAGCCAGTTGCGAAATTTTGTGGGTCGAGTAGATCCTCAGCCTATAGCACCGACCGTTGACGCTGGGCCTGATCTCATCGCCAACCAAGCTGCTGACCTTGTTGCAGCGGTCTCGCCTAACGCCCAATCTTTCAGCTGGACTAAAGTATCCGGCCCAGGAACGCTGAGCTTTACAAGTCCCTCCGCACCCTCCACTCGGGTTTCTGCGAGTGCTGATGGAACTTACGTCATCCGTTTGACCGCAAACAACTATTGGGGGCAAAGCTCCAGCGACGATCTCAGTTTGGTTTGGGATACCACAGCTCCTTCCGTCGATGCGGGAGCCGACGTCCTCAGTAGCCAGCCAATCACACGCTCCGCGACGGTAAGCGGTGCCGCGACTCTGCTCTGGTCCAAAACTTCCGGTCCGGGAACAGTCACTTTTACGGCTGGGACATCAGCGACCACCAATATCGATGCTAATCTTGATGGCGACTACGTGATTCGCTTGACAGCTCGTGACGCCGCGGGCAATAGCGACTTCTCAGAATTTACCCTCAGTCTGGATAAGACTGCGCCCAGCATAGATCTTGGGCCCGCTCGCGTGTCGAACCTTGCTGATATTACTTTATTTAGCACCGTTTCCAGCGATGTCGTCAGCTATGGCTGGAGCAAAGTCTCTGGACCAGGCGCCGTCACCTTCACCAATCCAGATGAGGAAGATACCCCTGCAAACTTTAGTGACGATGGGGTGTACAACGTTCGCCAGACCGCTATTGATGGTGCAGGAAATACCTCCACTGCCGATCTTCTGGTGACAATTGATCGGAGTGCACCAGTCATCAATCCTATCGTGCCTGGTCCGACCGTGGCCGATGGTTACTTGAATATCCTCGAGCGAGCGGCTACCGATCCTCTGATAGCCGCTGCTTCCGCTACCGATTTAACAGCAGTAACATTCGCCTACAAGCTGGTATTGGGTTCAGTCACTTGCAACGCGTCCGTGGCCTACGCAAGCCCGATTCCACAGACTGATGATGCTGCCTTTGTCAGCCAAGGCACCTACAAGGTTTGCGTGCAGGCCACGGATAGCTTCAATCTTGCGGCCTATGCTTCCTCGCCAGACATTATCTATGACGCAGGGACTGTGACTGTCGTGCTGAGCAATCTTCCCGCGGCTGTCAGCAGCGCGAATCAGCTGAATGTAACAGTCGGTGGAACTGACGTTTCTCACTATAAGTTTAAGGTCGGAGGAGCGGCTTCGACCGTGTGTTCGGATGCCAGCGCCTATAGCGAAGAACAGGCCGTACAATTGCCTATCATAAGCGATTTATCAAGCTTGGCCGATGGTTCCTTGCGCCTTTGTGCAATCGGACGAGATTTAGGTGGTAACTGGCAGGCGACGAGTTCGGCTTACCAATATAGCTGGATCGCTGACCGCATCGCCCCAAGTCAACCTCAAGGCTTTGCCAGTACAAGCTTAACTCAAAGGGTTAAATTCAATTGGACCAAGGATCCCAGTGTCGCTGGTTATATTATTGTTCGCCAGACCGCAACTGCTCTACCCTGGCAGCCAATCGCAGGAATAAGTTATGCGACGGGACTCGCGGTGGATCCAGAACGGCAGATCGTCAGCAATAGCAGTCTTGTTCCAGAATTCGACAATAGTCCCGAGACTGGAGCTGTCTATACCTACACTCTGTATGCCTATGACTCGGCCTTTAACTATAGCGACGGCATCGAGGCGAGCGGAACAGCGACGGGAATTCTGCCGCTGAATATCGCAAACGGTTTTGATCGCAATGTCAGAATCATCGTGCCGGCCCGTGATGGTTCGGGCAAATACTATGTCGCTGGTGATTTCCTGGTGTATGGCAACATGGTGGCTTCGCGCATAGCGCGCCTCAATGCCGACATGAGTCTTGACTCAAGCTTCGTGGCACCTCTGCTGAATAACGTGGTTTATGCTTTAGCTGCCTCCACAGACGGCAAAGTCTACGTCGGTGGTACTTTTACTGCCTTTACCGGCTTCAGTCATACAAGGCTCGTGCGACTCAATAGCGACGGTTCGGTGGATGGAACATTCAATGTAGGGACGACCGGTTTCAGTTCTACCGTCCAGTCATTGGCGTTGGATGAGAGTCTCAATCGATTGTATGTAGGTGGCGCTTTCACCAGCTACCGAGGTCTTGCAAACTCTCGACTTGTGGCCTTAAAAACATTGGATGCAACCGTGGATACAAGTTTCAACTGCGGCACCTGCATGACTACAAACAGTAGCACGATCAACGCAATGAGTATTCTAGCCGGACAGGGAGTGTATGTCGGTGGTACATTTAACGTCGTCAATGGCATCACGGTCAACCGTCACGCAGGAGAGTGCGCATCACGTAAAGCATATTCCAATTGAGGCCGTCCGGAACGCGGTAGTGACCTTCTTTGGTCTTCGCATACTCCAGACGTTTGAACGATGACTCGAGCTGGGCGATCAATCTGAGGTGTCTTTCGA
>JBGSTF010000208.1:0-37033 GCA_041736645.1 Oligoflexus sp.
ATAGAGGGCCAAGGGAAATCCATAACTTCCGCCAGTGGTATCCGTATTTACCGCCAAGGTCTGAGCCACAGGAGTCGCTTGAGGAACCGATAGGAACGCATATCGAAAGTCGGCGTCATCGTTGATCTTATAGGCCATCAAGTAGATTTTAGTTGTCAGTGTCGTCTGTCCACCAAGGTTCGCAGGTAGGCCCGTTGTGGAGTCAATCTTGAAACCACCAGTACCAATCGTCACACCAGTGGAAGACAAAACGCCCGCAGCGATTGTAGAAGTCAGATCAGTGAGAAACGGTCCCGTTGTCGCCCCAGCAGTACACTTCTGCTCTGCAATGGAGCTCACGACAGCTCCAACCTTCAGCGCACCTTGCTCGGATGCTTTGGTTGAGTCTGTGATGAGAGTCGAAGCAACACCCAAGCTGGTGGCAACTGCAGCCGAAGATGTCACATCGATTTCTGGAACTTCCAAAGCAGCAACAACCGCTGACCAAAGGCTGTTTCCCGCCAATTGCTCATCCGTTAACACATCATCAGCCGTAATCTCACTCAACTTAGGCAAGAAGCCTTCGTTGGTTTCGGATTTCTTGCCACACGAGGGCAAAGAGAGCAATATCCCCAGAGGAATAAGTGTCAGTTGGCCGAACTTAAGTCTCATAACTAAGCCTCGCACAAGAAAGGATGGGTGCTGTCTATTGTTGTATTCATTCTAATGCAATCTGTGACGGACTGCCAGACCTACGGACAAAAAGACCTCTAGGAAAGACCTTCCCCCGCAGCTTCATTGTGATAACATCCCCCTTCTTTGCAAGTTACCAAAGTCAAGAATGTGTCCAGGAGGAGCCTATGCGTCGAACAGCAATCTCATCTCTCACTCTATCGCTTGCCTTACTGTCATACACCTATCAGAGCAGAGCCTTCGCCCAATCATCAGCAGTCCAGAAAACCGTCCATGCTGAGTTTGCCAGCTTTGTGGATGAGTATTTTGAAGCAGGCTTTGCCTATTCCCCTTCGTCTGCCACAGGAACAGGTGTTCATAGCTACGACGACAGGTTAGAAAATCGGTCGCCAGGAGCTATCGAAAAGCGCTTACTTGAACTGCAAAATTTTGAGAAAAGGCTGGCAAAAATCGCGATATTGGAACTCAATTTTGACGAACAGATCGATGCCAAAGCTCTTCAGGCTCGCGTACAAAGTGATATATTCCAATTGAATGACCTTAAACCTTGGCAGAAAAACCCTATGAGCTACGCAGGGCTTCCAGGGGGTGCCGTGGATGTTCTCATCAAGCGTGACTTTGCACCAGCAGAGCAGCGATTGAAGTCGGTTATCGCGCGCCTCAAAGGCATTCCCGATCTCTACCAAGCCGCTCGAGAAAATCTGGTAAACCCACCCAAAGAGTTTACCGACTTGGCCATTCGCATGTCCCAGGGATCCGTTGGATATTTTGAAACTTCACTGCCGACCTGGGCTAAACCAGCAGCAGGAACGGACAAGGCACTATGGAATCAATTCCAAGTCGCCAATCGCGATGCCATTCAAGAGACCAAGCAATTTGTGCTTTGGTTGAAAAAGGATCTCCTGCCACGATCCAAGGGATCCTATGCAATTGGCGAAGCTTCCTTTAGCACCTTGCTGCAACTCGATGAAATGGTCAGCACGCCTCTTCCCGAACTGCTGAAGATCGGGGAAGCTCAATTGCAGAAAGACTATGATGCCTTCGTCGCCACGGCTCGTCTGATCGACGCCAAGAAAACCCCAGCGCAGGTCATGAAAATCCTCTCCGACGAACATCCCAAGGCAGCGGATCTTATTCCTTCTGTTCGAAGAACTGTGGAGGAGGCAAGAGCCTTTCTTATTGCTAAAGACCTGATCACTGTTCCATCGGAAGTCAGACCCCGTATCGAGGAAACTCCACCCTATGACCGTTCGGGAACCTTTGCATCGATGGACACACCGGGCCCTGAAGAAACCAAGGCTACCGAAGCTTTCTACTATGTAACTCCAGTCGAGGCCAGTTGGACGACCAAGCATAAGGAGGAGCATCTTCGCCTCTATAATCCCTATGTTGTCGCGATGATCAATGTTCACGAGGCCTTTCCAGGTCACTACTTGCAATTTCTCTATGCTCCCAAGTATCCGACCAAAGTCAGAAAGATGATTAGCAGCAGTTCCAATGCCGAAGGCTGGGCTCATTACACCGAACAGATGATGGTGGATCAAGGATTTGGCAATGGGAATCCTAAGATGCGTTTGGCTCAACTTCAGGAAGCCCTACTTAGGGATTGTCGGTTTGTGACCGGTATCAAGCTTCATACCGCAGGTTGGACAGTCGAGCAGGGCGCCCAGCTTTTTGTTTCAAAGGGCTTTCAAGAGCCTGCCAATGCCTATGAAGAAGCACGTCGAGGTACATACAATCCTACCTACCTTTATTACACACTAGGAAAATTGGAAATTCAGAAGCTACGCGACGAGTATATGGCCCAAAATGCTAGCACGCTCAAACAATTCCATGATGCTTTTGTCACTCAGGGTGCTCTACCGATCCCACTGATTCGTGAGATTCTGCTGAAGAAACCGAAGACTTCATGAACTGATCTTTCCCTTCTTGAGACTGTTGTCAGGGCCGGAGCCAAGATCCAACCCTGACAGCTCTTTTCAAACTCCGATGGGTTCATGCTTAACTCGTCAAAAAATTTTCAAAAATCTTCCCTCTGCACTAGGACTTTATGGAAGGTCTTTTGACCTTGACGGCTTGCCGCTTCCCATGTGACTTTAGCGATTCCACATCCTTCAAATAGTCTGAAAACAAGATCATTCCATAGAAAAGAACCAACTGGGCCACGAATCCAAGCAATAAGATGTTCATACTGAATCTCCTTGTGTAGGTCAGTTAAGTCATTCATATTTTTTAGGTCGAAGGGGCTACTCTACTAGATCAAAGTGAGTCCGAGAAATCGACGGCCCCGGACTCGAATGCTTATGCTATTCAGCTTGCTTCAAATGAAAGTCGCCACTGACACTGTTAAATTTTAAGTCGCCCTTTGGCTCGACTCCAAATGTTCCTCTGGCTCCGCGATGAGCAATGCTATCGACCTTGCTGGTATCCATTGGCAAGCCATCGTAGCTGGCGCTTACACCTTCCATTTCAAAGTTAAAGCCTACTTTTTTGCCAACTGTGAAATCAATGTCTCCTGAAACCGTTTCACCAATAAAGGATTTGATAGGACTGATCAATTCGCTTTCCATGTCGCCCGATACGCTGTGGAAGCTGATTTGCAGATCTTTGCTTAAGAGCTTCGGGTTCAAGTTTATATCCCCACTGACGGTATTAATCGTAAGCTTTTCTCCAGGAGCTGCGTTTAGATCGACATCACCTGATACGTTGGTCAATTCAAACTCCTTGGCTTTGCTGAGGCCATCGACTTTGAGATCTCCCGATACGCTCACGAACTGAATCTTGCCTGTGAAATTCTTAGGAATAAGGATCTCAGCACTCAAGGGACCCTTCTTTTTGGTTTCGATTGAAATCTCGTCAGCCTTTTCCTTGACTGTCCATTCTTTCGCTGGCAAATAACCCTTAAACACAAACGATAGCTTATCGTCGCTTGCATCACGAATGGTCCAATCTGTGATATAGCTGATAATCTTGATGTCCTTCAGATTTTTACCCTCGTAAACCTCGGTCAATGGCTCTTTTTGTCGCGCGGGATTGTCTTTATCTCCGCCCATATCCGCATCTTCTCCACCTAAATTGATGGTGATTGAGTTGTCGTCATCACTGCCTTCTTTTTTATTGAATGCGACATTGTTGTCTTTGAAATTCAGATGAATATTGTACTTCTTAAGATTCAAGACACCATCTTTGGAGTCAGCATTGGCAGCGATAGCTTCACCAATGCAACTGGTCTCACACCGCGTATCGAAAAACTTGCCCATAGCAAGAGTGCCGAAGGTAAAGACGAACAAACCCAAGACGATTTTTTGTGTACGAGTTTTCATAGAATTTGCCTTTCTTAGTTCGGTTGTATGACTTTTGCATTTAATTTGATGTATTTCATAAGACCCAGTAGGAACCAACGGCTCAGGAAATAGAGGGCTACACAGCTCAGCAGTGATCCGCCAAAAACCGAAAGACTGTAGAAACTCAACGCGAGTTTAGCTGACAGACCGACCGCAACCGGTGTGGCGATGTTTCCCAGCAGAACGGCTATACTGACGATAAAACCCACAAAGACAAAGACTGCAGCCAGAATCCAAAAGACCCCAAGAACGATCGCAACGGTGAGAATGGGCCAAAGCATGAAAAAGAAGTTAAAGGCCAGAATTGACATTAGGATAAAAAAGGCCCGGACCATGTGATAGAGACTGGTCGTGAGCTTTTGACCTTCACCGGGTTCGCGAATCAGATTCATATGATAGTCAGCTATAAAGGTGCGACCTAGAGTTTTAGGATCACCCAGCGCTTGCCCAATCGCTTCATCACTTTTGCCGCGTTCACGGGCTTCATAGATGTGAGCCCGATAATCAGCGAGAACATCATCACGCTGAGCCTGTGGAAGTGATTTGATAACTCTTTCCAATTCGATGATAAATTTATGCTCTTGCATGACTGTCAACCTCTTGCAGAAGATTTTGCATCGCGAGTGCGAACTCGTCCCATTCCTTACGCATTTCCTGGTACACTTCACCGCCCTTGGTGGTCATTCGGTAGTATTTCCGGGGCGGCCCCTGATCAGATTCCCGAAGGTACGTCTCAAACCATCCATCATTCAGGCAGCGGCGAAGCAGGGGATAAATCGTGCCTTCTGTTATGTCAACATGGCGCGATATCATCTCAACCAACTCGTAACCGTAACGATCAGCCTGGGACAGGACAGCGAGAACGCACAGTTCGAGACTTCCTTTTTTCAATTGAGTTCGCATCTTGCGTTCCTTTCCAAACTTGAGAGAATCTCTTACGTGCAGGGACAGGTATTTTGTAACACACGCTACAGTGCAGTGCAAGGTATCGTGTTACTAACTTTACGGCTCGGAGGGCTGAATTCTTGAGCTATCCGAGCCATATTTCTTAAATAGCTATTATAATTGATAAAAAATACTATTCGTAAGCAACATTATAACCAAGTAGGCATTTTTTGCCTTGTGAGGCTGCAAAATCCCAGAGACCTCCCCCATGTTGAGGCACTTCGGTCACCATCCGGATGCGCGGACTGCCGACTTCCTCTATATTCCGATCAGCCCATCAATAAACATGAGGAGAACGAGCTTGAATCAAGGAACTTTATGGCTTCGCATGGTGTTGACAATTGGTCTAAGTCTATTGGCTGGAGGAAAAACTATGGCGGCAAATGAGCAGGAATCGATCGGCATCATCTTGGATCAGTTTCACCAGGCTGCAGCTGAACATGATTTTCAGAAGTACTTTGATCTGATGAGTGCTGATGCTGTTTTCATTGGGACCGATGCCACAGAACGTTGGACCAAAGCTGCCTTCAAAGATTATGTCAAACCCCATTTTGACAAAGGCCACGGCTGGACCTACATACCAAAGCAAAGAAACATATCCTTTGCACCTTCGGCCCAAGTCGCTTGGTTTGATGAGATCCTTGATAACGAAAAGTACGGCACCTGCCGAGGCAGTGGAGTTCTGCTTAAAGAGGGCAAGAGCTGGAAAATTAGTCAGTATCATCTGACAATTCCCGTGCCCAACGCCTTGGTCCTACCTCTGGTCAAGATGATTCAAGACCAATCCAAAAAGCCGAGCAAAGGCTGAACGGCATCCCGGAATACTCGAGATCAGCCGCTCATGCTAAACTCGTAAGGCAAGAGTGAGACATTCCGGGAGGGCCTCCGCCATGCCTATCTATGAGTATCAATGCACCAGCTGCCAACAGTGCTTGACTGTTCAAGCCAGTATGCACGATCCGCAGCCAACCAAAGTCCCGGGTTGTTCTGGCGAATCCTGTTCCATCAGAAAACTTCTGAGTCCGGTGTTTGGCCAGGTCGCAGGCGTCCATAGGGCCCCTGCTCCGGTGAGCTCAGTTGCCCCCAAAAAGGAAAGCCCGAGCCACGTTTGCGCAAAATACTGTGATCATCACAAGTAGAATCAAACTTAATGAGCAGCAGCTTTTTCACTCATAAAGCGTTTGTGCGTGCTTTGCAGTCCAATCATTGCAATCACCCATCCGATCAGCATGAGGCCGGCAGCAAAATACAGAGAGCGATGTCCATGCAAGGTTTGGTACAGAATTCCAAAAGCCAAGGGGCCCATGATTCTGGCCAAGGCCCCCAAGGTCTGAGACGATCCCAAAGCAAAGCCTTGCATATTGTTTGGCGCCAAGCGACTCGTCAACGATGAAATAGATGGATTGCTCAAGCCCGAACCAGCAGCAAGCACAAAGAGAAAGACATAGAGCAGCCCTAGATCAGGGGCGACCAAGGGCAAAGCGATCATAGAGACTGCCAAGAGAAATTGCCCAATATTCAAGGTACGAACCTCTCCCAATCGCTGAATCAAAGGTCGAGTCAAGCCGCCATTCACAAACACCAGCATAAGCCCCAAATACATGAAGGCCAGATACTGCTGCCTTTGCTCCGTGATATGAAAGGCATCATTGAGCATCAGAGACATAATCGATTCGAAACCAATAAAACCGAATATCTGCAGGAAGCCAAGCAGCATAACGATCCGAAAGGCTTTATCCTGAGTGATATGAAGAAAATCGGCCCACCATTTTCCACTGCGAATCTCTTCTTTTTGCGGAGAAGCTTGCTTGATCTCTTCGATCAGTCCTTGCATCTCTTGCCCTGCAAGAGCGTGGTGAGTTTCGGGAAGTCGTCTGGCTACGACGAGAAGATTGAACAGATTAAGACTGCCTGCAGCGATGCCTATACCGATCAATGAATGTTCAGGAAAGAACAGGCTGATGAGAGCGCCGATGGCTGGCCCCATGGAAAAGCCTAGGCCAAAAGCGATTCCAATCAGTGCCATACTTTTGCCTCGCTCCTGAGGCGTGGTGACGTCAGAAATACAAGCCTGAGCAATCGAAATGTTGCCCGAAGCCATGCCTGCGATAAATCGAACCACCAGAAGAACGGGGTAACTTTGGGCGAAACCGGTGAGAACTTGGGCCACGGTTGAAACGGCGACCGTTGTAAGGATCAGCTTTTTGCGACCCAGGCGATCCGAGAGTCGTCCCAAGATAGCGACTGACAGCAGAGTTCCCAGAGAGAAAATACTGGCAACCGCGACCGCACCGCTATCCGAGGCTCCAAACTGACGAGCAACCAAAGGAATCACCGGAATAAACATTCCGAAACCGACGAGATCCAGAAAAATCGTGAGAAATACGGAAAAGAGTACGTTCTTCTTCAACTGATCTTTGGTTTTTGTCACGTCCACTACCCTTCTGTGATCGATGCGCAGAACATTCCTTCAGCTCTAGCAAAGATCCAGGGCCCGTGAAAGAACAAATCCTTTCGCAAGAGGCTTGGTAAAGGATTTGAAAAGGCATTCCTGGTTACCTGACCCATTGAAAGGTCGTTCCGTCCTGGGCCTGTTTCGGGGAAGTGACCGTGGACCTTTGCACCCGAGGATGAACAGCTAATTTTTCCGCACATTGGGCGAGAAACCCAGCAAGAGCACCGAATTGCTGTTCAGAAAAGCGTAGATGAATTGGCCCCAGCTGCAAATCAATGGCCGAACCCTGGCAAAGCTCGACGCGGCAGGTGAATGTTTCTTGGCTGGACATGGGAACCCTCCTGACCCTGAAAAGAGATATCTATTTTGATATCAGTTCTCATTATCATAATCAAGCAGGATTTTTCTGCTGCCCCTGACGCAGAAAAGCCTCGGGGTTTTCACACCGAGGCTTGCCTTGATCTTACAAACAGGACTTACTTGGAGAGAATCACGATAGTTTTCACGGTACCAGTCAAACCTGTCTTGATAGTCCGCGTGTAAGGCTCGGCAACCAGCATGGTTCCGAAACTATAAGCGTTGGTCGAGAAATCAAGACCGTCGTAGTAGAGCTTGCCCGACTCACCAGAAGGCGAAAGGTTGTAGGCTTCAAAGTCGGAAGCAACCGCCACAGCTCCTCCGTTCTCATATTTCTTGAGATAGTACTTACCATCAGTGGTATTGAAGGCGGAGAAGTAAGGAGCGTCGTCAATGAGCCATAGATTGATGGCTTGTTCGTCGGTACCCGAGAGCAAAGACAGAGTTTTAGAAGTCGTATCGACTTTGGCAAGACCTTTGTATTCGTCGGTCCAGTTGTTGTTATTCGAACCTCCGTCTGATCCTTTCACTTGGCAATTTAGCCAACCGCGAGAGAAGAGTGTCGTTGGTTCAGCGACGCTAGCTGAGACGTCTGGCATATTGGATTGTGTTCTCATCTGCGAATTCGTTGATAACTGTCCGCACAATTCAGAAACTGTACTGTTGTAATTCGCATCGCGATAGTGCCAAGTGCTTGCAGCTCGACAGGTGCTCTCGGTCGATTTCGTTTGGTCATTGCAGTAGCCGCTATCTACAACCCAACTACCGCTAGCGCTCAGGCAGGTCGCGCTAGTACCATAGGTGGCATCACCAGGCAAGTAAGGAGTGCCATTAAGTAAACAATGAGGACCACGAACACTCAAACTACAGCTCAATTCGCCTTCTTTTTTCTTACGAACTTGACCGATGACATAGATTTCGCCGGTCGAGGTTTGTTTGATCGAAGTGATCTGTGATCCACCGCCGGCAAATACTTTGCCGCTGCTTTCACAACGCGACTTATACTCGCTGATCCAGGCATCATCAGGACTGCTATTGCCCGAGGTATATCCACGACCAAAAGCGGTAATATCCTGAGACCGAGACATGTTAATCCAACTCCAGATATCGGAGCCGCAAGTGATGGCAGGGGTGATGCGTTGGCTTGCAGTCGATCCACCGTTAGGATCGAAATCGAACAGACAAGCGCTATCCCAAGATGCAGTTTGCGAACTGCGGGGATCGGGACCAAAGAACACGGCCTTGTCGCCAGTCGCCGTTGCTGATGGTTCAAACACGAAGTTCCACCAGTCCCTAGCTATTTCAATGATACTGCTACTGGGAGAAACATAACGGAAGAAACCACCGGAACTTCCACCACCACCATTTTGGCAATTGCTATTCCCGGTATAGAAAACACCACCGGTCTTGGTCACCAAAAAGTCCTGCACGCAAATATTGCTGTTGATCATCTCGGTGACTTTGCCATCGGGAGTTCTTTTGTAGACCACCATCTTACCTTGGCCGTTAGGAATCGAGCCTGGATAGTAGACATTGGAATCAGCATCAAATTGAAACACCGAGTTCCGTTGAGCCTGCCAGGAATCAACAAAGTGCAGATTATCCAAGCATTCCAAATTCCCTGCATCGGTTGGGGGGTTGTTGATCAGCTCATCGATCGTTCCACCCTTGACCTTGAAGATCTGACATTGATTGCCTGAAGAAGGATTATTGGCCTTGCCCCAGTCACCGTCTTCAGGAGTCTTGTAGGTGAAAGGATATTCAAAGTGGAGATAGATCTCTTTCGCAGGAGACACCGCGATCGTTTTTACCGCCGGTAAAGTTGGCTTGCAGCACCAGCCGGTATTGTCCTTCGAATCCGCATCTTCTTCCGATCCGGACGAAATCGCAGACTTTACTTCGCCAGACGCGTCCACTTTTGCAAGGGAACCATCACCATCCGTCGAGGATCCACTGTCAGCCAGCGAAAGGTTGACTGGACCATCTTCACGTCCAATCAATCGCAGACTACCTCCGGAAGAGGCTGCTTGATTCGGATCGATAACCAGAACACCCACCGCTCCCGAAAAATCGGCTATAACTTCCGACAGCGCTTGTTAACCGCCGTTCGGGCCGCCGTTCGGGCCGCCGCGATTATTGTTGTTGTCTTTTTTACCGCAAGAGCTGAGCAGACAAAGACTTGCCAAGCTCAATGCATACATCTGACTTTTACTAAGTTGTACCATGGGTCAGCTCCCTCATTCAGTGACAAAGATGCCTTCGTCACTTTGCGATAATCTTCCTGTAAAAATTTTTAAATAGCTGATTATTCAAGAGAATAAGTTTCTTAAATGGTACAAAATGCAAGACCCAAGAGGCACGGGGGTTCACTCTTTTGGGTCAAACCCGGGGCGAAGATTCTTACCGAAGGCTCGTCTTTTTGCTGGCATTGAGATAGTTCACTAGCTTCTCCTTTTGCGTAGCTCCCTCTTGTGTATCAATACTGGCCAACACAGCTTGAGCCGCAGCAGGCACGCCGGCACCACCTGAGGCGGCAACCTCACTGAAGTTATTAAGAATATTACTCACATCTTCATCCGTCATAGAATCCAGCTTAGCTGGGTCGAGGCTTCCCGTTGCTGTGGTGCTGGCAAATCGATTCAAATACATGATCGCGTAGGCTGACTGATAGAATTCAAGCTGTGTGGCTGCTCCGGATGCATAGGCGACTTCCGTATTGTCCTTGCTTCGATATTCGGCCGGAATGGACAGCAGGGTTTCTTTGGAAAGTTTCATAGCATCAAGCTCTTCGGGACTTGGATCTGCAGGCAAAAAACTCCCCAAAGTGTCGATGAGCGAGCCCGATCCTCCGCCAGATACATTGCTCTTAGCAGCTTCAATGATGTCAAAGCCTGCAAAAGCAGCATAAGCTGCTGCTAGCAAGCGGTAACGTTCATACTCCTCGGGGTTGGCGGCAACGAGCTCGCTATAAAGTTCAATCGCTGTGGCATAATCGAGATTATCTAGGGCTTCACGAGCTTTTTCATCTTGAGTCTTCTGGGCATAAGGCCCCGCTTTGCTCGCAGTCCCACAAGCACTCAGGAAGAGCCACATGATTCCCAAAATAAAACCACAGTAACGCATGACTCGCCCCTAAAATCCTAAACTTGTGTAGACCATCACCATATTTCTTTGCTTATCGCCAGGATAAGTTCCCAGCTCTCGCCCATAGGCTGTGATACCAAACTTAAAAAGCAAGAGATCGACTCGCATCCCCACCGTGGGAATTCCTTGATAAAGGCCACAGGCGACGCCAATAAGGTTACGGATCATGAGTCGAGCTCCGACATAGACTTTCTTAAAGGTTTTTTCATCATAGGCATTGGTGATATCGCGATAATCCAGGCTCAGATGCAAGACTTCTTTGCTCCCATGAATGGCAAGCCCAAGTCCGAGATTATAGGTTTGAGGAAAGGTTTTTTGCTCACCGGTGAATTTCGTAGCACCCAAATCTTCCACCTTTAAGCCCAGACTATAATCGACTTGGAAACCCTGCAAGAGGAAGAGGGCACCGACATCAACGCCCGTACCCTGGCCCGGAGCGAATTGATCTTTAAGCGAGGAGGCATCTTCTGTCAGCTGTTTGATCTTTTCCTGATCGACGATGGGAACCTGCAGATCGGGTTCTGTAGCATAGAGCTTTTTACCCGTCACCCCTAGCGACAACCATCGATAGGGGCGCGCTGCGTAACTTGCTAATAGACCGCCATAGGCCTCGCCTGTGAAATGCACGCTGGGCAATCCGTCATCCCCAAAACGCTCCCCGGCAATATCCAGTTCCACTCGATCAAACACACTGACAGCAAAATTCTTGTTGAGAAAACTCAAGGTCGCCGTTTGTCCGAAATGCAAAGAACGAGAAAACAGTTCGTCAACGAAGCCACTGTTGCCGGTGCCGGCAGCACTCGCAATGCTGCCACTCTTTGCGCTTTCTGCTAGGTCCCGATCCAACATGAATCCGGCCTGAAAACCGAGCCATCGAACCCACGCACCACCCAAAGGCAGCAAGGCTGGATTGGCGAAAACGATTCCTTCCTGACTCGATCGAGTGAGGGTTGTTCCACCCGCTGCCAGATCGAAGGGTTCCGTGTAGAGCAATTCATTGCTACTTTTGCCAAAAGCAAGACTGCTCCAGACCATCAGGCCCAGACTCGCAATCTTTACCTTACCAGCAGAAAGTTTCAATTTCATAAGGGAATCCCGCTTCTTCTGTTTTTGTATCGGGTGCAGGGCGGGAAATCTGAAAGGAATATGCGATAATGAAAAAGTCCTGCCTTGTGTCAGGTCATCTCCATGGAGGCGAGGGCTTTGTTCCGAATCTTCCTCAGAAAAAAACTGCATTCTGGCCGAAAACCTAAAAAGCGCAAAAAGCCGCCTGGAACAGGTTCAGGCAAGAATCGCCGACTCTATGAACGTTACCAGGTGGACCAGCAGCATCTCACGGTCATGAACGATCAAGACATCCTGGTAATTCGCGATATTTCGGCCAAAGGCTTTTGCAGCGACGTATCCAGCCGTGCCTACGAACGATTTGAATTGAATGACGTCTATTCAGCTCGGATGCGCTATCACGGACTTGTGCAGGATATCCAGGTGAAAGTCGCTTGGAAGCGCGAGCAGCAGGTCGGATTTGAACTCTATAAGCCTGACGAAGCCATGCTGAGTTTCTTCCGCAATCTGCTTCGACCTATCGAACTCGCCAACTCACTTTCTCCGGTTGATGCGGAATTTATGCGGGATCAACATGCTGGCCTAGTTTGGTTTCATGGCCAAGATGCCGATTTACATATTTGGATGACCGAGGAAGAAGGACTATCTGCCTGGCAGCTGATCGCGGACAATCATATCGTGGAATGGTCTTCGGTTCATGGAATCAAAACCGGCAACATTCAACGTTCAAGTCGCACGGAATTGGGCATTCTCGAGCCTGGTGAAGCCTATAAAGTCATGGATCCCGAGCCGGATTCCTCGCGCATTCGTTTGGCCGTTGATGTCATCACAGCCTTGCCTTTCTCGGAAAGAAACGACCTCGTCAAAACTCTTGATGATCTTGTCAGCTAAGCCCAATCCACTGTCTTTACAGGCTCTCTTGCAACTTGCTAAAGCGACTGAACCCAGCTAGATTAGCGGCGGACTTGGATCCTCTTGGGAGGCCGCCCTCTGTGAAAAAAAACTTGGAACCTGATCGCGTCATAAAGAACTTCACCCAGTACGTGAGCGGCACCATCAGCCGTCATTCTGACAAAAATGACGTATCTAGCGCCAGTGTCAAAGAGTTTCTAAGCTCTATGGCCACCTGGGCTGGCAAAGGTAAAGACGAACTGGTACAGGTGATTTGCCGGGAAATCGGTACAGCAACGGCTTCGGTTCTCAAAGAGCCGCTGAGCAAATTGCTGGAAAACAAAAAACTGCAAATCACCATCGAGCTGGTTTCGAATGAACCCCCGAAGAAAAAAGCCGGCAAAAAAAGCCGCGACCCTCAAGCCGAAAGCCCTTGAACGCTTAACCCTGCCGGTCGAATCCGTGGCTTTCGGGGGTGATGGCATTGCAAGGCTAGATGGCAAAGTCTATTTTATCGCTGACGCACTCCCAGGACAAACCGTTGAAGTCGAAGTCATCATGGATAAAGAGCGCTTTGCCAAAGCCCGGGCCGTCCGCGTTCTGAAAGAAGCTGACTCACAACGACCAGCTCCATGCGCCTACTCCGATCGCTGCGGAGGCTGCCAGTGGCAAAAAGCCCCCTATAATCTGCAATTGGAGTGGAAAAGTAGCTTCATCCGCGATGCTTTTGAAAGAATCGGTGGCATTGCGCAGGATAGCTATTCGTTCATGATGCGAGGCTCTGAAGCGGAAGAAGCCTACCGGAATCGCATTGAATTGAAATTTCAGATCACGCTCAAAGGCACGGTTGAACTCGGCTATTTCGCTCAAGGATCTCATGATCTCGTTTCGATCAGCCGGTGCTTGATCGCTGATCCTTTGATCAATGCAGCCATTCCCCATTTAAAAAAGCTCAGCTTTAAAGCTCCGTCTCGACGCTTTGAAAGCAGTCTGCAGCTGCAAAGAGTGGAAGCTGATATTCCTCAGCTTCTCATGTCAGGCGATGCGTGGACTAGTGAACTTTGGCGGGAACTGCTTGAGTCCCTGCACAAAGATCCGTGGTTAAAGGGTCATATCATTCATGATCAGAATACTTTTGTTTTACTCGAGGAGTGGCAGGGTTTAAAATTCTTTACCCGAGCTGGACAATTTCAACAGGTGAATTTAGCCGCAAATCGCTGGCTCCGGGAATGGGTGCTGCAAAAAGCCAAACACTACCAAGTGAAAAATGCTGTCGATCTTTACTGCGGCAGTGGCAATCTGTCTTTGGCTTTAGCTCATGGCAAGATGCAGGTCTTTGGGGTCGAGGCCTTCGCTCCATCGATTGAAGCCGCTCGCTACAATCGCCAGATCAACCGACTTCAGGATTTCGCCGCCTATGAAACAGGCGACGCCCAGGATATTCGCACCCTATTCCCCAGTCTCCCCAAGATCGATCTCATTATCGTCGATCCCCCACGTCGCGGCATGGCCGAGGCTATCGATCCGCTGCTCGGGCTGGATGCATCGCTGCTTATTTATGTAAGCTGTGACCCCAACACTCTTGCCCGTGATCTTAAAAAGATTCTGAGTCATGGCTATCAATTGCTGGAAACGATTGGTATGGATTTTTTCCCACAGAGCTATCACGTTGAAACAGTCTGCTTGCTTAAAAAAGTGTAGCAAAAGATGCCCCAAGCGCCCCCACCAAAGGGTTCGCTTGGATGTGTTGAACGGAAAAAGTTAGCCAAGATCCATCTGAGCTTTTTGCAGTG
This sequence comes from Oligoflexus sp., assembly GCA_041736645.1. Taxonomy (GTDB): domain Bacteria; phylum Bdellovibrionota_B; class Oligoflexia; order Oligoflexales; family Oligoflexaceae; genus Oligoflexus. The sequence goes on from JBGSTF010000208.1 coordinate 14,667, forward strand.
CTTCTTGAACTCGTTTGGGACTGGTCCCGCCGGGACTGGATTTTTTGCTGAGAACAGCCGACATTTCCAGGGCCTGGTAAACGTCACTGCCGACCAACGGGCTGAAGTTTTGATAATCAGCCAAGGATAGTTCCGTCAGACTTCGTTCCACTTTTATAGCAAACTGAACGATCTCGCCGACCAAATGATGGGCTTCACGGAAAGCTACACCCTTACTGACAAAGTAGTCAGCCAGATCAGTGGCATTCATGTAAGCTTTTTCGGCTTCCATGGCCAAGCGTTGATCCTGCACGGACATGGTATCCAAGACCAGACGCATGACCCTCAGACAGGCTTTAAAGTGATCGACGCTATCAAACAGAGCTTCTTTATCTTCTTGAAGATCTTTGTTGTAGCAGGAGGGAAGACCTTTGAGCACCGTTAGCAAAGCCATCTGATTGCCAATCACGCGTCCACTTTTGCCTCGAATAAGCTCCAAAGCATCAGGATTCTTCTTCTGCGGCATCAAAGACGAGCCAGTTGAAACCTGATCGCTCATGCGAATAAAACGAAACTCATCGGAACAGTAGATGATCAAGTCCTCGGCCAAGCGACTCAAATGAATCATACCGAGACTTGCGGCACTCATATACTCCAGAGCAAAATCGCGATCGGAGACAGCATCCAGGCTGTTGGCACTGATACCGTCAAAACCGAGTTCTTTGGCCAATGCTCCACGGTCGACACCCATACTGTTGCCAGATAGAGCCCCGGATCCCAAGGGAAGTACATTCAAACGCTTACGTGCATCCAAGAGACGCTCCACGTCTCGCTTGAACATCTCGTAATAGGACAGCGCATAGTGAGCAAACAGAATAGGCTGGGCTTTTTGCAGATGAGTGTAGCCAGGCATCACCGTTTTCGGATGCTTTTCAGCCAATCCGACCAATGTTTTCTGCAGATCAGACAGAAGACCTACGGTCGCATCCAATTCATTCCGCAGATAGAGTCGAAGATCTGTCGCCACTTGATCATTGCGGCTTCGGCCTGTGTGCAGCTTCTTGCCCAGATGTCCAACTTTTTGGGTCAGTTGAAACTCGACAAAAGAGTGCACATCTTCATAGCCATCGCGCAAAGCCTGGCTCATGAAGGCCGAGTCATTTCTAATCTGATTCAGCAATTCATCCAAGGCAATCAAAACGGTTTTCAACTCGTCCTGACTGAAAATTCCACGCTGCTGCAAAGCCTTAGCATAGGCCTTACTGCCAATCACGTCGACCTCCGCCAAGCGGATATCAAAGCTGAAGGATTCATTGAACTGGAAAAAGAAGTCGTCCTGCTTTTCGCTGAAACGACCACCCCAAAGTGATTTCATACAATTCCCCTGATTAACCGCGAGCCTGCGCCCCCATCCTCAGCCGCAAAGCGTTCAGCTTGATAAAGCCTTCCGCATCAGCCTGGTTATACACCTGATCGGCCTCAAAGGTTGCCAACTGCTCACTATAGAGCGAGTAAGGCGAGCGACGACCCAAGGTCGTGACGTTGCCCTTGAACAATTTAACCTTCACATCGCCAGTGACTTTTTCCTGCATGCCTTCCACCATACTCTTGATATGTTGGAATTCTGGAGCAAACCAGAAGCCGTTGTAAATAAGCTCAGCGACTTTGATGGACAAACCGTCGCGCAGACGCATCACTTCACGATCCATAGTGATGGTTTCCAAAGCGCGATGCGCCTGGTGCAGAACGGTCACTCCAGGAGTTTCGTACACACCACGAGATTTCATCCCCACAAAGCGGTTTTCAACGATATCGATCCGACCGATACCGTTTTCACCAGCCAACTCATTCAATCGGGTCAACAGGGCAACGGGGCTCATGCCTTCACCATTGATAGCAACAGGAACACCGTGTTCAAAAGAAAGCGTCAGCAGAGTCGGGGTATCGGGTGTAGCTTCAATGGATTTGGTCAGAAGGAAGATATCTTCAGGAGGTGACGCCCATGGATCTTCCAAAATTCCACCTTCATAGCTCACATGCATGAGGTTGGCGTCCATGGAATAGGGCTTAGCAGCTGTTGCCGTCACAGGGATCTGATGCTCGCGAGCATAGTTAATCAAATCCGTGCGGGATTTGAAAGGCCAGTTGCGCCAAGGAGCAATCACTTTGATATCAGGCTTCAGAGCATAGTAAGTCAATTCGAAACGCACCTGGTCATTGCCTTTGCCAGTTGCACCGTGAGCGACCGCATCAGCGCCGACTTGCTGGGCGATTTCAATTTGTCTTTTGGCAATCACCGGACGAGCGACCGAGGTTCCAAGAAGATAGCAGCCTTCATAGACGGCCTTGGCTTTGATCGCGTAAAAAACATAGTCACGAACAAATTCATCTTTGAGATCTTCGACAAATATCGATGAACACCCGGTGCTTAAAGCTTTTTGCTCTAGACCGGAAAGTTCCGCCCCCTGGCCGATGTCAGCGGTAAATGCGATGACTTCGCAGTTGTAAGTTTCTTTGATCCACTTGGACATCACCGAGGTATCGAGACCACCCGAATACGCGAGAACGATCTTTTTAATATCTTGCATGGCAGCTCCTTCTTGTGCAGAAAAATACACGAAAAATTTTAATCAAAGAGGGCAAAAACACGACGCAAAACTTTGGCCTGCTGCTGCCGATTGGCAACAGCAACAAAGATCGTATCGTCACCAGCAATGGTTCCCAGCACACCCGGGATGTTGGCTCGATCGATCACCACTCCAGCACGATTGGCATTACCGGGCCCAGTTTTGAGCACGATAAGATTGTCGCCGGCAGTCGTCGCATCCAAGCGATCCACTTTACTGGATTCACCTGGGGCAATACTGGGCGTCTTGTAGAATCCTTCGACCTTCACCACACCCAGCTTCTTCAAGTCGCGAGAGATGCTGGATTGGGTTGTGTCGAAGCCGCGATCCTGCAGATGAGCTTTCAGATCATGTTGATTGCTCACACGATTGCTGCGGATAATGTCGGCGATGATGCTGAGGCGGTTCTGGTCGAGCATGGCTGACACCTATATGCGTAACGAATGCATAATTAGACCTTACATACGCATAACTACACCATTATGCAGTTGCACCCAACAAGAAAATGGGCCTGCTGCGATAATTTTTAAAATCTAGCTCGCAAAATGTCTGAAATCGAAAATGACTCAGCTCAGCTGGAATCAGGCTGATTTTCTTATTCTATTGATTTAATTGATAAATAAAGGGTTTTGCGAGTTTTGTGAAGAGTCAGAAAGGATTGAAAACGCCTCTGGACTGCTTGGACCCCAACAGGCTTCAATCAAAATCAGCGCATCAAAAACGACTGTATGCGCATAATCATAAAATTATGCAGGGTCGCCTGTTCGATCAGGCGGCTCGAATAACCGCCTCTAAGGACATTTGCAGGTCTGGGATCACCACCCGGACACCTTGCTGGGTTTGCTGAATTTCCAGCTTATAGCCTTCCACAACGATGGTCCCTGTACCCTGCGCCAGAAGACTCGCAGGAGCCAGTCTTACAACGCTACCTCCCTGAAAACGCAGGCAAAGTTCACCCTGATCACCCCATTCCACGCCTTCCAAAGCACGGCGATTGCTGTTTCGAAGGGGAGCTTGAGATGGGACCGAAGTCTGTTGAATATCTGGATAGCTTTGCCTCGTCAACGGCGATGTTGGAGGTGCGGGACGGCGATTGAGGTTGTTTTCAAGCTCCTCCACACCTTCCAAATTGCGAGTCAGGTTCGAGACAATACGGTCATCTTCGAATTCCACTTCAAAATCGTCGTGCAAGGCCGGGTCATCGTCGGTTATCACTCCGGAACGAATTTGCGATATGACATCGTATTTTTTACTCGATCCAACCGGTTCATTCAAACGATAGATGGCATCACCAGGCTGCAGGGAATGACCCTGCTGGGGCAGTTCCGCCGTAAAGTTGATGGATTCATCCAGATCAACACTGAACGAAAGACAAAGAAACTGATGCTCGCAGGCAAACCACAGTTTCAGATTATCTTTACGATTCGCATAAGTATCAAAAATTTCTTCGCTGGCTTCGGTGACCGAAGGTGGATTGAGTTTCAGCATCAAACCATAAGGAAGGAGCTTGTTTTTCATACGGCCCAAGACAAGGTTACTCAATTCGCCTAGCCAATCCTGAAGCAATGATTCCTTATTGGGATCATTGGGATCCAAACCTGGAAAAGTTCGCTCCAAAAAAGCGACATCACAGCCCATAACAGCCGTACCCTGAATCTTTTCACTTTGAAAGCTCATAATACTGACCAGGATTGCCTCAGGCCAATTGACGAGCTCACCGTCATAGGTGTCTTCGACACGCGTAAGGCCCATCTGCGGCAGGCTTTGCTGCATGGCTTCCTGGACAAACGACTCGAAGATTTTAAGCTGTTCGGTATTCACCTTTTGCCTCTTGAAGATGACAATCCTTGCAAGGTTTCGGCCGCCCCCCAAAAAATATGAGCGCTGATCACCATAAATACTGATTTTTGCCGTTTCAGATCGAAAATCTGCTGGGTGCAAGGGGCTAAAGACACAAAAAAAAGAGCTCCGTTTACGCGGAGCTCCCAACTGTTGCGATTAGATAGTCCAACGACCCTTAGGCCGTGATGGATTCTGGTCGAGTCATTTCTGAATTGATTCGAATATTCATTTCTGGAGTCAAAGTCTCACAGATGATTTCTTGCAGCTGGTAGCTGATCAATGACTTGGGAACCCAGAAGATGGTTGCCAGTTCGCTGATCACGTTGCGCCTCGTATCGAGCTTGCCCAACTCAGCTAGGAGCATGGTGCGAGGCAACAGGAGATTAGCTATAAAGACTTGCTCTTCATAAGCGAGGAGCTCAGCTCGCATGGCGCCAAACTCTGGAAACCTTGCGCGTTCACCTTCGAACACAATACGGGCTAAGTCCTTGACCATCGACATGCGGGTCTGGGCCTTCAATTCGCCCTTTTTGTACTGGATACAGTACTGACCAGCTTTAACCCGCAGGATCCTGCTGAGTTTGTCCAGCATGTCAACCGGTTGGGTGCTAATGAAAGCGAAGGTTCGCATGACTTCTGGCAGATACAGTGGAGGAGTCTGAAACTCACATTCCTGCTGGATGCGCTGGGCAAACTCCATGACCCTATTGCGCGATTCTTTCAGCATCATGGGATCGATCTTTTGGATCTGATCCTTCAGCGAGCGAAAGCTCTTGGCCTCTTGATACTCGAAGAAAGCTTCGTCGAGATCAGCACTGCCGCTCGTTATATCATGAATCAAAGTTGTTTCAACGCTGAGAGCGTCCGCCAGCTTTGCAAGTGCAAAGACTGATCGCACATTTTTCTCGCCGCGTTTCCAGTGACTGCAGTCAGAGGGATTGAAATTCAAGATCGATCCCACCTCCTGGTCACGAACCTTCGTTCCCTTTTGGTGCATCATCACTTTTTGACAAAACTTGAACAGTTGCACCGAATGGGGGAATTTCACAGCTCCCGAGCGCTTCATGGCTATCCTCCGACGTCCCCGAGGACGCTGGCCAAGTCATCATTTACTTTTAAAAAGGCTTATAACAACTATACATACCACATCTTGAGACTGTCAAGGATGCCTAGTCAGGAATCTCCGGATCCCTTGCCTGTCGCGGCTCGGGAGGGCTCAACGCCGTGGCTGAAATTGTGCAAACAAGTTTCGCCGAGGGTCGCTCCCGAAACAAACTTGAAAAACAGCCAATAGCAGCTGAAAACAATATAGACCCCCAGGACAAGAGCCCAGCCATTGACCTTCTGCAGAACCTGAATCGGCACGGCCTGGGCTAGGATCTTCGGATGGAAAGACATATTCGCCGGGTCTATCACCCAACCAAGCACAACAAAGCCTAAGCCCAGACAGAGACCAACGAAAGCTAGGTCCACACAATGCGACGCTAACAGGAAACCCCAGTGTCTCCAAAACATCGAAGGGCCCTGTGGCTTTGGCTTTGGGACAGGCGACCCTTGAGGGATTGTAGGCACAGAGCTCAACTGCAGCGATGCTGCCGGCATTTCTCCAGGACTTGGATAGGCCCTCGTCGGCGCTGCGACCTGGACAGCTTTACCCAGAGGAGCTTTGTTAGCCGTTAGATCCTTTTCCAAAGGCTTTTGAGCCAATTGAGGGTAAAGGCTGCGGCCCGGATTGCTATCGCGTTTAACCAAACCGAGTCCCATGGGCTCCGCCAGAACTCTAATGCTTTCAGTCTTAAGCTCGCTGCGAAAGCGGAAGAGCTCAAACTTCATCTCATCATCCCAAAGCGGATGTTGCATGGGCACTCTCCCTTGGCTATGGATGACCGGACGGAATAATCATCATTGTAGCGGAACCGAAGGAGCAAAGGCAGAGCACTGCACACAATTCGTGAACAGGTCTGTCATTTTTGGTTATGGTAAGTTTTTGCGGGCGCTTCTAAACCGTTCCTGCTTTGAGGCTCGTCAGGGGTTTTTCGGTACGCGCTGTATCATAGAGCTCGGTGGCCTCTTTGCGCTTGGCCTTTTGCTCTTCGCTGGTGTCTGGTTTGGCGTTTGGATTGAGGATGTTCTTAATAGTCTGCACGGCGGCTTCAAAATCCTTGTCGGGCAAAGTCAACAATTTATCGCGAATGGCCAGCACTTCGGAGGATCGACGGCTATGACTCATACGGTCAAGGCTATCTCGTTCCACTGAATCGAAATAGTATTGCAGCTGACTGACATCGATCGTTGGTTGTTTAGGATCGCTCGACATGGGAACCCGCCCTCCTTTGCCAATTATCGAACGACGGGCGAGAAACTTGAGGCTACACTGGTGCGAGGCGCTAGACAGGCTTAAGGCAGGCCTGTATAAAAGGGGATCTGGTCGCTTTTGCCCAGATATTATGACAATGTTTTTCGTGCCTTAGGGAGTGATCAGTGCGCGAGATCCAGCTTCTCAATACTTTGACGGGAAAAAAAGAAAAACTGGAAACCCTGGAGCCGGATCACGTCAGGATGTATGCCTGTGGCGTTACTGTCTATGACAATTGTCATATTGGCCATGCAATGCAAGCGATTTACTTCGACGTCATTCGGAGTTACCTCGAATACAGCGGCTATCGGGTGACCTATGTGCGTAACTATACCGATGTCGACGACAAGATCATCAACCGAGCCAGGGAACGCGGGATAACCCCCAAGGCCCTGGTTGATGCCGTGATAAAATCGTCCGAAGACGATATGCATTCGATCGGCGTCCGTTCGGCAAACCACGAACCACGCGTGTCGGAGTCTATTCCTCAAATCATAAGCATGATTCAATCGCTGGTTACCAAAGGCTATGCCTATGCAAACGCTGATGGCGACGTGTACTATCGCGTGCTGAAAAAACAGGATTACGGCAAACTTTCCAATCGAAAAGTCGATGAACTTCGGGTCGGGACTCGAGATCTGGCAACCACTGATAAAGAAGACGATCTCGATTTTGCACTCTGGAAACACGACGAGACGCCCGGCGCTTCCTGGGAAAGTCCATGGGGCCAGGGTCGACCGGGCTGGCACATCGAATGCTCGGCCATGGCCAAAATGTTTTTGGGCGCGACCTTTGATATTCATGGCGGTGGTCGGGACTTGGTTTTTCCTCACCATGAAAATGAAATCGCCCAGTCCGAGGCCGCCAATGGCTGCCAGTATGCTCGCTATTGGATGCATTCCGGACTGCTGACCATCAACAAACAGAAAATGTCCAAGAGCCTTGGCAACCAAATTCTGATCAAGGATTTCGTAGCCCGATTTCCCGGCGAAGTGCTGCGACTTGCCTATCTGAACTTCAGCTATACTTCCAATGTCGATTTTTCTGAACAAACCTTTCGCCAAGCCGCGCGCCGACTGCTCTATTTCTACGAGAGCCTGCAGGAGCTGGATAAGCTTGCCGCTCAGGCCCCCGCCTATGAGAAGTTGGCTGCTGGCTTCGACCCCGAATCGATCAAAGACGCTTTCCATCACGAGATGAGCAATGATTTTGGAACCGTCGGCGCTATGCGCGAGCTGCTCTTTGGTTTCCGCAAAGCCAACGAATTAAGGTTAGGCAAAGCCACTCCTTCTAAAAACTTCACCGCCAGGGCTTACACCCTTGTGCTCCGAGAGTTGTTTGGAGTCTTAGGCCTGCTCAAAATGGATCCGCAGACATTTATCACCCAGCTCAAAACTCAAATCCTCAAAGAAATGAATCTGGCCGAAAGTGAAATCGATCGATTGATTCTGGAACGCAATACCGCCCGGCAAAATAAAGATTGGCCAAAAGCTGACAGCGTGCGTCAAGAACTCTTACAATTGAATATCGAAGTCATGGATTCCCCAGAAGGAACACGCTGGACCATTATATGGAAAGAGGATGAGGCCTGAAAGATGGGACAACTGCTGATCAGAAATTGCGGACAGCTGGTATCGTTAGCCCCCCTGGTTCAAGACAAAAGACATACCCGGATCACCGACAAAGACCTGGGCATCACGAGCGAGGCCTGGATTGCCATTGAGCATGGCAAAATTCTGGAGCTGGGGACTGGGAATACTCCCGATCGCTTTGCCCGCTGGACTCAGCTGGATGCGCGAGGAGCCCTCGTCACTCCAGGACTCATTGACTGTCATACCCATCCGGTTTTTGGGGGTGATCGGACCCATGAGTTTGCTCAACGCTTGGAAGGATCCAGTTACCAGGATATCGCCACTCTAGGCGGTGGCATCAAGTACTCTATTCGCAGCACGCGCGCCGCGACAGACGATCAACTTTTTCAAAATTGTTTGGCACAGCTTTGGGTCTTTTTGCGGCATGGAGTGACCACCGTAGAAGCAAAATCTGGCTATGGTCAATCGGTGCAAGAGGAACTCAAACTTCTCAGAGTCCTACGAAAAGCAGCCAAAGCCAGCCCGCAAAAAGTCGTTGTCACCTGCCTAGCCCTTCACGACACACCCACGGAAGTGGCAAGCAAAGAAGTCTTTATTCAAACGATGCGGGATGAACTCCTGCCAGAGCTCGCCCGATCGGGGTTGGCTGATTGGGTGGATGCCTTCGTCGAAGAGGGCTATTTTTCTGTGGCCGAAGTGGAAAGCTTTGCCCGTGCTGCGATAGCTTTGGGTCTGCCCTTGCGTATTCATGCCGATGAATTTCAAGACAGTGGCGCCGCATTCGCCGCCGCACGCTGGGGTGCTGCAAGTGCCGATCATGTGCAGCAAGCCAGCGACTCAGGTATTAAAGCGATGGCCGATGCCGGAACAGTGGCTGTTCTGCTGCCGGGAACCTCGTTCTATACAAAAATACCTTACGCAAAAGCGGCTCGCTTTCGAGATGCAGACTGTGCGATTGCGGTGGCCAGTGATTTCAATCCTGGTTCTTGCTCGATCAGCAATTTGCCTTTCGCAGCCAGCCTCGCCGCGCTCTATTGCGGTCTGAGCGGTGCTGAAGCTCTGGTCGCTGTGAGCTGGAATGCCGCTCGAGCTTTGCGCCTGGAAAAGAGCAAAGGGGCTTTGATCCCAGGTTATGATGCCGACATCGTCATCCATGGACTTGCCACTCTAGATCAATGGATTGCCAACTTTGGTCAAACCCAGCCCAAAGAAATCGTCGTCGGCGGTCTGCGCCTCACATAGTTGCGGGTGATTGCTTCCCGAGGATCAGCCTCGGGATCTATTTTTTTGCCTGTAAAAATCGCTTTGGCAATTCCCCCAAGAAAACGAGGTAGAACAGCAGCTTTTGATGCTTTTTCATGAGTATTTTTTGCGAGCGATAGATGCCACTATGCCCTGAACTATAGTAGCTCATGTAGCAGGCTAAGAGCGCGTAGGGAGCGAATTCGAAGCCAAAAAGTTCCATCGCCATCAGACTGCAAGCAAGGGGCGTATTCGAAGCACCGGCAAATACCGCGGCAAATCCCAGTCCAGCGAGAAAGGAACATGACAGAGGTAGGATCATGGCCAAAGCATTGCCAAGGGTGCTGCCGATAAAAACCAAGGGAATAAACTCTCCCCCTTTGAATCCCGATCCGACCGTCAAAGCTGAAAAGAGCATCTTCAAGACAGGATCGAGAAAACTTACAGGGGATTGCAGGGCCTCCTGGATCACCGAGATGCCAAGGCCTGCATAGCGAAGACTGCCAAGGCTATTATACAAAAGGATCAAGAGCAGGCCTGCCACCGCAGGCTTCAGAGGCGGATACGCTATCCATCTTCGCTGCAGCGATTCGATGCCATGAGTCATCAAAGCAAACAGCCGAGCCGCCCAGCCGAAGATCACCCCAGCGATAGCAACCCAGCAAAGCACTTGCAAAGAGAGCGTAGGAATCGCGAAATGGGGAAACTGCGAGTGCGGAACACCCAGGACCAAAACCGTACCATATGCGACAAACGACGCGATCAAGCATTCAAACCAGGCGAACAATCGGAGTCGTCCGATATGGATCACTTCCATTCCAAAAATCACTCCGGCCAGTGGTGTTCCAATGGCAGCTCCAAACCCTGCTCCTGCTCCTGCTACGAGGAGAATCTTCCGTTCATCAGCTTCTATGCGAAACCATCGACTCAATTGATCGGCCAAGGAAGCACCCATTTGCACCGCAGTCCCTTCCCGGCCCGCTGAACCTCCCAAGAGGTGCGTGACGAGGGTTCCAAACAGGATCAAAGGAGCCATTCGCAAGGGCACGGTTTTCTTGGGGTCGTGTATTTCTTCCAGAATAAGATTATTGCCGCCGGCAACATCTTTGCCAAAGTGATGATAAAGCCATCCCACGGCAAAGCCGCCAAGTGGCAGAGCGGCAATGAGAATCGCATGCTCCAGGCGATACTGGGTGACCAGATCAAGCAAGAAGAGAAAAGCGGCGGCAGCCAGACCTGCGAGAACTCCGCACAATGCGCTATAAAGTGACCAGCGAAGGTAGCGTCGGAAAAACTTGCGCTCAATCATGAAAACCCGGCACTCCCATTATTCAAATCGGCAAGAACCCAGCAAGTATGATCTGTAGCTCAAAATTTTGCACTGCAAAATCAAATACCCAATTGTCCGGAGCAAAGGGCTGCCGGAGAATCGGGTATTCAAATGCGTATATCACGAACGATCGGGAGCTATCGCCAACATGTTGATGCTCCACGGAGCTCTAGCCAAGGTAAGCATCCGCTTCAACTTCGATCAACATGCTTGGGTCCACCAATCCTTTGACCTCAACCATCGTGGTGGTTGGAGGAAAATCACCAAAATACTCCTGATGGGCGCGGCCATACTCTTGCCAGCGTGAAATGTCTGACACGAAGAGTCGCGTGCGCACCACAGCCGAAAGAGGGCAATCCAATTTAGCCAAAGATTGTCTTATGATTTCAAAGCAACGCTTGGCCTGGAGATAGGGATCACCAGGTCCAACCACTTGGCCGTCTTCTCCCACTGGAGCCGAGCCGCTGACAAAGATCATGGGTCCTGCCTTAAGAGCGCGACAGTAACCAATTTTTTTTTCCCAGACTGCACCTGAACTGACTCTTTCGAATGTCATATTCTACACCTTTATCGGAAGCCTCTGGCCCGAAGCTCTATGAAATGGATCAACCTTGGATGGGTCTAACGAATTCCCCAAAGCTTGGCCATTGAAAAAGAGGCCTTTTACAGCAAGAGGGCCGGTATGGAAGGGATTTTTACCGAGAGATTCGACAGGAGGGTCTGAAAAATCGGACTTTCTTTCTTGTTTATTGACTTGGATTCTTATTCAAAGGCCAATGCTAGGCTCTCAATCACAACGAGTGGCTTTTGCTGCCAAGCTGTTGGACGCCAGATCCTGACTGGGTTGGGCAGAAAGAACAAGCGACTTGGAACAGGAAGGGACTAAGAAAGGAGTTGGATCCATCGGCTCACCATGATTGTCGCGAAGTTCAAAATGCAAATGAGCCGAATACGAGTGCCCGGTATTACCGACCCGAGCGATAAAATCACCACGCGCTACTTTTTGTCCCAACTTCACGCGGGTGGACTTACAATGGGCATAATAGGTCTGGCCTTCTTCATGCTGAATAATCACCAAAAGACCAAATCCATGCTTCCAGCCGCTAAAGGTGACGATACCGTCCTGAGCAGCGTTGATCGGAGTTCCGGCAAGAGCCGCAAGATCGAGACCTTTGTGAAACCGATTCCAGCGCCAGGAAAAACCCGAAGACACATAGCCTTCAACCGGCATACTCAGCCTTTGTGCCTCGTTAGGAACAAACCACTCGTCCAAGTTCTGAAAGTTCTGCGTTTCCGCCGCCGACCAATTACCGATTTTTATGGGCCTTAAGAAAGGATCCCGCTGCAACTTGACTATTCGCGGAGGCTTACTCGTTTTCACGGTTTCTTGTGCAGTCAATCCCTGCAGGGGAACATAAATCACTGACTTTCGATTGCCATGCCCTGCCCTTGGATTGAATCGTTCTAAAAGGCTCTGCGCAATTCCAAATCGCTGGCTGATGGTACGCATGGACTCGCCTCTGGCGCGAGGCACTTCATAGGCGAGCATTATCTTTTTCTTGGGTTGATTGCTCGACGAAACTGCACGGGAGTGAGAGCTCAGATCCGTGGGCGAACCACAGGACGTGCTCAAGATCGTGGCCAAGAGGAGGCCTCTCGTTTTAGTTTTGTGGAGCTTCATGAGTTCCCCATGTGTTCACGCGTTGTTCGTCCCACGTGTCTGCCTTCGCGAGAGGAAACATAAATTCCGCATTAGCCCATTGACGTTCGACCTCTGCCTATCGGAAGGAAAGCTCAAAAGCTTGAGGCAAGGCCTTAACTTTGCTCACAAAATGCTGATATCTCACAGATTTTTTGAAGCCCCTGGAGGGGGCTGCGCGATCGGCTTTCAGGACTTGAAGATTGTTTTTACTTACACAGTAAGTTAAAGCCACTATGGGAGAAGGCTAGGCAAGGCGATATTCACTTCTCTGCAGCTCAGGAAGTTTTAAAATTCAGGCTGTTTGTTCCGACCGAGCCATCGACCAAGGGCCACAGCAATTCCGGAAAGGCTCGCCAGGAACAGTTTCTTACTGCCTAAGAAGGAAGCCAAAGCCTCGAGATACATGCCATGCGCATGCATCTCGATCGACTCGATTAGACTCAAGCTTTTGTTTAAAATCTTCAGTAGGTGATTTTAACGACAGAGAATTCTTTGAGGCCTTTGGGGACGGTTACTTCCACGGAATCACCGGCACGGCGACCCAGCAGAGCTTTGGAGAGGGGAGATCCAATCGAAAGTTTGTTGCGGGAGATATCAGCCTCCAAGTCGCCAACAATGTGAAAGGTCTTTTCTTCGGAATTTTCCTCATCGATCACGGTCACGTAGGCCCCGAACTTCACCTGATCGGGTTGGTCGCGACTGAAGTCGATGATGTTGGCCCTTGAAATCTGATCGTCAAGCATCAGAATACGGCCTTCGACAAAACTCTGCTTTTCGCGCGCTGCATGATATTCAGCATTTTCCTTCAAGTCACCATGAGCCCGCGCATCGGCGATCTCCTGGATAACCTTCGGACGTTCGACACTCTTCAGGATGTCCAATTCCGCCTTCAGTTCCAAGTATCCCTGGGGCGTGAAAGGGACGGTCTCTGTAGCCATTTTGCCACCTCTAAAAACTGTGAGTTGCCGATAAGGCAAACGTAAAGGACTGGGCTTCCACAGTCTGGATATTAGCACCCTGAATTTTCTGGGCCTTACCCTTTCCGTCCTGGAGCACGACACCTCCAGCAACCTGACTGTTTGGCTGCACCCAGCCGAAGAACAGAGAATACCCGATATAGTCGATATGGTCCTGCTGATTCTGTTTACCTGCTACGACTTCAGGCCTAGTATCATAATTAGTAAAGATGCCAGTCCTCACGGGTATGGAGGGGGTTATATAATATTCAGTCCCGGTTGCAAAGTTGGTAACCGCTTCCCGCTTGAAATTGTCGCTCTCAGCCGCGGTGTGATGAATCACGTCAAAGGACCATAGAAACACCGCCGACGGGTACCAGGCCAAGCCCAAGCGCAATTCAGAAGCGAGTTCTTTGATCGGATCCGTGACCTTGTCGTTACGCTGAATTTTACTCAGCGCACCGGCAGCATTGGTCGTGTTATCAAGATTGGTGCGAAGGTCGAGGCCCACATCATAGCCTTCGCTGACCAGCTCGCGCATCCGCACCGTAGCTCCGTAGGACCAGGTTCCCGACGCATACTGGACCCCGAGGGCTCCATCCACCGCTCCAGCGGCAAGTCGCGTTCGGTAGTTTTGAGTCAGGAAAACACCGTTTTTATACTGCACATCTTGATATTCCTGGATCAGTTCATCAATCACCAAATAGCTGAGAGAAACTCCCAGGGAAAAATTCCCGCCAATTCTTTTCGCAATACCCAGCCCATATCCGGTGGTAGAAGCGCGAATATTGGTGGTTCGGTGAAAGCGCTCAAGGCCGCCGATATTCTCAATTTTATCGTCCTGATCCTTAAGTTCGGAATCGAGAGAATACATACAAAAGGCCATGGCCAACCCGGGAAGAGTCGAATCCAATTTCTGCAGACCACCAAAAAACGGCGAAAAAATCCCGCTGCTTTTCTCGGTGAAATCGTCCGAAGCAATCGCCTTCTTATAGACAGTTTTTTTGCTATAGATGGCATTGGCCGAACCGGAGATATCGCTGGACAGGGCAAAGCCTAAGCCGGCTGGATTGTAAATGACACCCGAGGCATCATCGGCAATCGCGGTAAAAGCCCCACCGAGGCCCATGGCTCTCTCACCGACCACGAGATTGTGATAATGGTACTGATCCGCTGCAGCCTGGCTGGCCCATAGACCGGATCCCGCGATAAACAAACGCCAAAGATTGCGCATAGCTTATTCCTTTCCTTCAATATCAGTATCGGACGTGGGATTGGCCTTGTCTTTGGCAGTCATACCAGGTTCTAGAGGCGGCTTGGTCTTATCATCCATGAGCACATCCGTATCAGGCAGTGACTTATCTTTGACTTTGCCTTTTGGACTATTTTTCATCGTCCTATCTTTCATCACCATAAAGCGCTTCTTGCCTTTGGCTCCAACAATCTCATCCGCCTTCATTGTGATGAGAACAGTTTTGATACCGGAGACTCTGGCCGGGACAGCTGGATGGGTTTTATCCAGAATACTTTTCACCTCCACCGGTCCGCTCTGCTCTTTTAAACAATAATCCTTGGGCTTGCCTCGATTGGTTTCCATCCGACACAGAAAACTGATCAAGGCTTTTGGATAGTAACCGGCTCCGACTGCATAGCGCGTTCCCTCGCGATCTGCTTCGAATTCCAGCTCCGCTCCCAAACCCTTTTCCATGATCACCGACATGCCTGCCTTGGCTGCTTGCAAAAGGTTTAATCCGGCAGCACTGCCCGATACATATTTGGCGATACTAGCCCCAAGGGCAGATTCTTCGGGCGCGGGTCTTTGTCTCGCTTTGATTTCTTCTGGAATACCGGTGGCTTTGGCGCCTTCTGCCGCTTGCTTGTCAAGCTCGTCTTTGCTCATCTTATTGAGGGTATTGAACATATGCCTACGGCCCACGTGAGCAATTTCATGACCCAGAACATGGGCTAGCTCCGCTTCATTTGAAGCATTTTTGATAGCCCCCAAAGAGACAAGAATATAGCCACCTGGGCAGGCAAAAGCATTGACTGTTTCACTGTTATAAACTTCAAACATATAACGTCGATCAGGAAAATCACTGTACTTGGAAACGAAAGTGCCAACTTCGTTCACATAGCGAACCAGCTTTTCATCAGGATAAGCCCCATAGAACTTCAAGAGCCGACCCGCCATGTTTCTGCCGATTTCTAATTCGGCTCGGGCTTCTTCCAACTTTTTTTGCTGCTCCGCATCGACTGCCTTTGTTTCCAAGGTCTCTGCTTTGGGTTTGGCACCAAACGAGCAGGATCCTAGCAGCCCTGAGATAAGGCCCAAAGCCAAGGATACGCGACAGCGCGCTTGCCAATTGCTCAACATAATCATTCTCCCGAAGGAATGAAAGACGCTCAACTCTAGCCAAAGCTGGTTGTTCAGTTTCTATTGTACATGATAGGAAGAGCGAAAGGCAGAGTGCCCGCCGAAGCCATCTGCCAAGTGTCTGAACCGCCTGGAAAAATCATTTTTAGCAAGCGAGATACCAAAGTTCATCGGCATTGGGGAGTGGAACTTGGAAGACCTAAGGTTTGATTTCAGAAACCGAAATTCTTGCTGCGTCGATGCCGAGGCGGACATCGAATGTCACTTTATAGCTTTGGCCTTCGATCAGCCCAGAGGGAAACCACGGGAAATCTTCATCCAAAGAATAGTTCTCAAGACAAGTAGCGGGGGTCGAAGGCCCATTCGCTATGGGGTTAAGCGTAGTCCCATAGTTGCCACAGCGAAAGTTCGGATAGTTTGCGTTAATGATAGCAAAGCCTTTTTCGCCAGCAGTCGGCGTCCAGATATACTCATAGAGACATTCCGGTGAGGTATTGGACGCAAACCCGACCGCTGAACCCGGGACGAATGAAAATGAATAAGAACAGGATGGTGTGAAACCATTGGAATAAAGAGAGTAAGGCTGGCCCGTCGCGTAATCCTTATTCACCATAATGGAAAATCCAGGGTAACCGACCATGAAAGTACTAAGGTCAATAGGCACTGCAGCCGGCGTGCAGTCCAGATTAACACTAGAGGATGTTGTACCAGAACTCATGCCACACTTCTGATCGCCTTCACCGACTCCGATATAAAAGGGCCCGTAAGAAGTCGTTCCTGACAACCATGACATATTGCTAAAACAGTCGCCTGTCTTCACGAAGCTATTGACACCCAACACCCGACTATTACCTGCTGCCGTTGGACCGAGGAGGTAAAGATTGCTGGAACATGTATCCAAGGATTCGAAAAACAGATAAGAATCCTGCGTAGCTTGGCCCAATATATTGAGATTCGATCCTAAATTGAGCAGATACTTGGATCCCATGTCTGAATAATTGTTCTGATGCTGCATAAAAAAACTTGCCCCTGCTCCACAGCTAATTTTGCGAGGAATACCCTCCTTCAAGGTCCTTCCATCACCGCACAAGGGAATGCCATTCGCATTCAGAATCTGTAGGTATCCCCAGGAACTCTGATAGCCAGCGACCGTTGCCATAAACTGACAACCACCGAGATGCTGCATCTTGTTTCCACTGGGCTGGGCGAGCCCCATGCCTGCATTGATGTTTGGTTGAGCTTCGCTATAGGCAATGTAGACATCGCCTTGAGAGCAAGGCTGCAGCTCCATGGTCAGGATTGGTGACGCTTCGCCCGACGAAAAATCCAGAGTAAAGGTGTAGTTACCCTGAGGCAGTTGAATGCTCTGTACCTTTTCGGGAGCTGGTCGGCAGGATAGTGTCTGCGAACCCACCGTAGCTGCGGCAACGGTTCCGCCGCAACTGACGGTCTTATCGGTCGTTTGCATCAAGAAGCCAAAAGAACCCAGGCTGTCGATATCAACTGAATAACGACAGGAACCAAGGGCTTGGAGTGACTTCATGACTTTGAAATTAACCCCATCTCCTACCAGCAAATCAATCGCTGTCTGGCTACTCGAACAGTAGCCGACCGAAGGCTTCGGCTCCACGACAGCAGCTCCGGGTACAGCGATCGCAGCACTCCAAGGAGAAATCGTCAGTCGCGCCTCTTTATCGATGCAACGGAAGCGTCCGACAAGATTGTGAGCTTCTTTTTTTACAATTGAATAGCTCAGACTCAGCTTGCTGCCGGCTTGCAGATTGATTCCAGAACCGCCTTCGACTTTTTCAAAAAGATCGACCACACAAGCGCTCAAGCTTTGGCCGCCCTTGACACTGGCCGAGATGGATAGGGCTCGGGAAGCTTTATCCAAGCTCAGACTGATGCTCGCCCATTCAACCAAAGGGATGGATGCTTTCGCCACAATCGCTTCTTCGGTCACCACACCCGTGCTGGCAATAACCATGACATTGTCCCTGTTCACGATAGGCTCTGCTGTCTTAACTTCCAGTTTTTCAAGAATGGGCGAACTCACTTCGGCTAACCAGTAAGCCCCAAAATATCCTTCAAAAAGAACCGTTCCATCATCGGAAAAGCGTAGGGAGTTGGTCGCAATCGCTCCCGCCTTGAGCTCGCCATCAAGAAAATATTTATAAAAGACGGTGTAGTATTTGCCAGAATTTTGCAGAAAAGATCGTCTAATCCAAGCAGCCAGACCTGTGGAGTTCGGATCCAATGGCATAGCGATCGTCAAAGGCTTCGTCAGGTCCACATTTGCCGTCGGGCGAATGATAAGGCCCGAACCAATGGGAGTAATCGCTAAGTCGGAACTTAAACCTAAGGAGGAGGCGACAGAGGTTTGCGAAAGAGGCACAGATTCTTCGACCACTAAATCAGCAGCAATCGCCAAGGACCCTGCAGGAAAGGTTACCGAAGATCCCGCCAAAGCACCGCTGGGAGCTGCTATCGTGGTCGCAACACGCGAGTTGGGATCGAAGCTTGAAATCACTTTAGTGTCGGTCGTCGACACTGTTGAAGCCAGTCGAGGGGAGCTATCTAAAACCGAAACTTTGCCCGTGGACACCACTGGCATATTAAAGCAACTGCTTAGCGATAGACAAAAGCCAAGAATAGACAAGCGACTCATGATGCTCCCTCTCTGTATCAACCAGTCCTCTTGGAGTATCGGAGCCTTTTCTAAAAACCTAAGAACCTACGATTTCTAGAGTATTATTATAATCTTACGGGCTATTCAGAGACTACTTTTGTCTGGGAAAAGCCCTGAAAGAGACAAACAATTCACTGAGATGCCGTAATAAAAAAATTGAGCCCCAAGCGACAGGTATCGCGGGGCTCAACATTGGTTCACATAGGATGGGTCTTAGGAACCTTAGCGTTCGTTAGTCTCACCAACTCCGCCGTTGGTGTTCTCGATTTCCTTGCCCACAAGTTGCTCCAAGCGATCCACACGCGCCGATGCAACAGCTCGATCTTCCATTCGATAGACAGCTCTGAGATCGGGTCTGATGTTACCCGCCATAGCAGTGTCTTTGGACTCATCAAGTCCTCGCACACCCATGACCGCAGATCGAGCACGGGTTGTTTCACTGCCTTCATTATTTTGTCGAGCTTTCAAGGCTTCATCACGAATCGCGCTAGCTAGGCCGGTATCTTCACCACCCTGCCGCTGCACAGCCATGACCGAAACATAGCCGGCCTTGCCGTCTTTGGTTTTCACTTTCCAGAACATGCCTTCGCGATCGCCAGCGTCCACTGTGTCGCCTTTTTTTAGTTCCTGGATCACAGCCGAATCGCGCTTGGCTTCCGAAGTGACGGTGACCCCGTCTTTTTTTGCGGCGACGGTAGCAGCAAGTGCCATTTGAGGCAAAGCCCAGGCTATAAGTCCCAAAAGACCGATTTTTACTGGCGAGCAAAGTTTCATAGCAGCCACCTCCGCAAAGCTTTTCTCTAGTATAAGCTTCGGCAGCGCTGGAGGCGAATTTAATACAACTGGAGTACCATGGATTTTCTGATAAAATCCATGGCCTTACGGGTCTATTTTGAAATTTTTAAGGTGTGGTAGGATTTCTTACCTTTGCGAATCAGAACCCCATCGCCCGATTCTAGCCGACTGATTTCTAAGGTGGCTTGGATGCTGATCACTTTTTCGCCATCAAGACTCAAGCCGCCCTGTTCAATCATGCGACGAGCTTCACCTTTACTCGCGAACACCGAGGCAAGGACCAAAACATCAACAACACTGACCGCATCGCCGGCAGGAAGGTCCTGCTTTGCGACCAAGACTTCCGGTGCTTCTGGTTTACCACCGCTAGCCCCAGCAAACAGGGCCGCCGCCATCGCTTTGGATTTTTCTGCTTCAGCTTCGCCATGCACTAATTTGGTCGCCTCATAGGCCAATATAATTTTTGCCTGATTAATGTCTTTATCTTGCAATGCACCCAGACGTCGCACTTCCTCAACTGGCAGATCACTGAAATAGAACAGACATTTTTCCACCATATCGTCATCGACATTGCGGAAATATTGGAAGAACTCGAAAGGAGGAGTCAGTTTCGGATCGATCCACAGAGCGCCCTTTTCGGTCTTGCCCATCTTCTTGCCTTCGCTCGTGACGAGCAGTGGCAGGGTCAAACAGAAGGCTTGCTTTTGCTCTTTGCGACGAACCAACTCCATGCCGCCCAGCATATTGCTCCACTGATCATCACCACCGAGCTGCACCGAACAGTCTTCAAATTTATTGAGATGATAAAAGTCATAGCTCTGCAAAATCATGTAGTTGAATTCAAGAAATGACAGGCCTTTCTCCAATCGCAGCTTGACAGAATCAGCCGTCAGCATCCGATTCACAGAGAAATGCACACCAAATTCCCGAAGCAGAGGTAGATACTCCAGCTTCAGGAGCCAATCAGCATTGTTCAACACGATGGCTTTGCTGGGATCTGAAAAGTCGAGGAAGGGTGCCAATTGCTGACGAAAAAGCTCGGCGCGAGCATTGATCGTCGCCGGATCAGCCATTTGCCTCATGTCGGTTTTTCCGGTTGGATCACCGACCATCGCCGTGCCACCGCCGAGCAGGACGATCACGCGATGCCCTGCTTTTTGCCAACGACGCAGGGCCAAAACCGGCAAAAGGTGTCCCACATGAAGGCTGTCTGCCGTCGGATCGAATCCAGCATAGGCCGTTCGGACACCACTCGCGAGATGGGCGCGCAGCTCCTCCTCGTGGGTCACCTGTGCCAGCATTCCTCGTTCGTGCATCACTTCCAAAAAACCCATGTGTTTGCTCTCCCTCTGATCCATCGCTCGATTGTATCTGCCGCCAGTCGGAACCGACCTGAGCTACATTTACCAACCCAGAGCTTAACAAACAAGACCGACCTGCCGCCGGCCCAGCCCATTTTCTAAAAAGGCGTCCCCAGAGTCTTCTATGCTAAAATAACTGAGTTGGCCTTTACCAATAGACGATCAGCCGCGGGAGTCCCTATGCAAGGTTCCTTCACAAAAAATAGATCCCGAGAGCAATATAGCGGCCTTCTGGCCCCTGTCCTGGTCATCGGCGGAGCTTATACAGGGAAATCCGAGCTGGCTCACCTGACTCTCATCCCCGAACATAAGACGCTCGTCATCGGCACAGCTGATCTCAAAGAGGGCCTCCTAGCCGCGAGGGTTGATGAATTGCGCAAGAGGCGCCCCAGCCATTGGCAGCATTGGGAGGGCGATCTGGAGCTTGGACCTCAATTGCGCAAAGCCGCCGAATCTTTTGAGCAAATTCTCATCGACTCGATCAATCAATGGGTGGCGAATTTGGTGCTTACTCATGCGCAGAAATATTCCTTGGAGCAACTGCTGCCCCTCTGCGAACGCTCGATCGGTGAGCTCTGTCAAGCGGTGATGGACGTTCGCGCCAAGGCCCGCATCACGCTGGTCAGCAGTGAAGTCGGCGCCGGTATCACACCACCCAAACCTGTGGCTCGTCTGTTTCGACAGCTGGTCAGCCGGATCAACTGCCGCTTGGCCGAGCAGTCTGAATCAGTCCTGCTCGTTTCCGCAGGAATTCCTCTCTTGATCAAAGGCGAATGGGCTCTCAGCGAACAGCAGACTCCGCTGTCTCCTGGCAAAGTTGCTTTGGCTTAGAGCACACTTCAGGCTGTCTTCAATGCTTCACCATGACCGGAGGCCATCCTCTGGACAGCGACGTTATGCACTGCTCTAGGATCGGACCCATGCAAATGTCATTGGACGGGTCCATCCCATGACTGTTAACAAAGGAGTTGGGTCCTTTTTCCTTTTACGCGGTGAGCTGCTTGACGACTGTTATTGTGACTGAAAAACCATCTGTGGCGCGTGACATTGCCCAAGTCTTGGGGCTTTCCAAGCAGAATAAAGGCTATATCGAAGGACCTGGTTTCCAGGTCACCTGGGCCTATGGTCATCTCGTAGGGCTGGCTGAACCACATCAAATCAATTCGGCATGGAAGGCTTGGAAAATCCAGGATCTACCGATGCTGCCTGATCATTGGCCCTTGGAAATCATGCCCGGAACTGCCGAACAGTTTCGCGTCATCAAAGATCTGCTCAAAGCACCTTCAACTGAAAAAGTCATCTGTGCCACTGATGCAGGTCGCGAAGGCGAACTTATTTTTCGCTATATCTATGAGAAAGCAGGCTGCAGAAAACCCGTCGAGCGTCTTTGGATTTCGTCATTGACAGCAGAATCGATTCAAAAGGGATTGACCCAGCTGAAGCCTGGGCGTGACTTTGATAGTCTCGCGGATTCCGCCCGGGCCCGTTCCCGAGCTGATTGGCTTGTTGGTATGAATCTTTC
>JBGSTF010000211.1:0-20504 GCA_041736645.1 Oligoflexus sp.
ACTCTGCCATGGACCCCCTGCCTAGGTTTTTTCAGGGAGGTCACTTGGATCAGTGGGCTGCCGTCATTTCTGATCACTGTGTTCAAACCTTTTTAAAATGGGACCAGCAATGGGGACCTTGGTTTCTCCGTTTTGCGTTTGGTCATGTCCTCACTGAGCCTGATGGTTGGACAGAGGTGTATCGCGACTTAGGACTCTTGCATGTCCTGGTTGTGAGTGGTTCGCATTTTAGTTTTCTGGGTATGATAGGCCCATGGCTCATCGAAGGCCCGGGAAGAGTCCTCTATTCCTTGCGGCTCTTGTCGTTTCGTGTCTGGGTGGGCTGGACAACTTTGTCTCGTATCTTGCTTTCCGTTGGGCTCACGATTTTTGCTTTAATGGTTGGGTTTAATCCGCCCTGCCAACGTTCCTGGTTGGCCATTCTCATCAAACTTTGGTTGCCTTTGCTGGGTCCACCTAGCTCCACTCGGACTCAGGACCGTTGGGTTTTTGGTTTGCAGGCCCTGTGCTTTCCGAATAGTTTTCTCAGTCTTTCGAATGCACTGAGCTGGAGTGCTTTTTCGCTCATCAGGCGCCTCCAGCCATGGCCGAAAGCCTGGCAACGTCGCCTGTTGCCAGCGGCGGAAGGACCCCTAATTGCGGTCAATCTTAGTTACTTTGCCGTATTCAGTCCCTTTGGAGTGGTTCTCAATCCTCTCCTAGGGCCGCTTTGGAATGCTCTTTTAGCACTTGGACTTTTGCACCTGATTTGGCCGCAGAGTTTTTGGGGTCATCTGCTTCATTTCTTGCTTATGCATGGACATCAGTGTTTGCTTTGGGTGTTCCAGGAACAAAGGGATCTACAAGGTCTGGTTCACTTGGAGGGCCAGGGTATGGCCGTCAGTGCCCTTCGCACTCTGCTGTGGTGCGGAGCCAGCTGGACATTTTTGGACCTTTGGCGGAGGGTTCCTGAGCGAGAGGAGACTTGCTGATTTTGGGCATCTCCCGTAACCTCATTCTTAGCGAGGCCAAGCCTTTGAGGAGGAACTATGAGAGCCCTGATCGTCGATGATTCCCCAAAAGTACGCAGTGAATTGCGACAGCTCTTGACGCGGCTAGGCTGGGATGTGGTTGGTGAAGCCGCCGATGGTGTAGAAGCCTTGGATTTGACTCAAGAACTCAAACCCGATCTGGTGACGCTTGATATTATCATGCCTGAAATGGATGGCATTGAATGCTACCGTGAGCTGCGAAAGCTTGCTCAGCCGCCGCGATGTCTGCTCATCTCTGTCCTGGCCGCAGAGCTGCGTGTGGTCGCAGCCTATGCCAATGAAATATATCCGAGCCATTTTTTGAAGAAGCCGGTTCAGGAGAAAGATTTGAAGGAAAGGCTGGAGGAGGTGATGGCTATGCCGCCGATGCCTTTCCCGCCGCCTTCAGAGTTACTCGGTGGGGCTGATCAAGAAGCTCTAAACTCCGGTGAATGATTGGACCCAGCCATGCGACCAATAGTTGCAGAGAGCTTCTGCAGCTCCTCTTCTTCTCGTTCAGCTTTTTTCCTGAGACTGGTGAAGACGCTGATACCAGCAACGCCCAGCGAGAAAAGAGCGACCAGCAGAAAGGCCGGATGCCAGCTGATGCCTAGGAGGAAGAAAAGAATCGATGCAAACGCGGTGACATAAGCATTGATCATAATCTTGTCATGGTAGACCATGGCCAGCTCGCCCATGAGAATACCTTTTCCGTAACCATCTAAAACTAATCGCTTTTCTTTCGAGCGATAGAAGTGCCGAACGAGGCTTCTCGGGCGGTACAGGTAACCCACTTTCCAAATTGGAACGTGGATGAGCTGGATCCCGGCAACCTCCAATTCCGTTCGATGATCGATAAGATAGTCAGCGTTCAGACACGCGAGTTTGTAGTGATAGAGCTCGACGTGATTGCGAGCCCGACGCAAGCCTTCCTCTTCCTCAACCTGGATGCCGAGGATCGGTAGGCCGTTGGCATATTTGAATTCGAAATAATGGCGAGCTTCGTAGGCCGACTTTTGTTCGTCGTCCATGAGTCGTCCACGAGAGAAGGTAGAGTCAAAAGGAAAACCATCCCACTCGACGTGGATGGGTTCTGTGGGTTCGTGGAGTCTGGTCAAACCCCATGTTTCGCAGATGTTTGAACGCGCCAAAACCGCCCATCGATAGCTTCGGCGAAATTGGCCTGTTTCGGTCAAATATTCATTGCTGGTATGGCTGGCAACCTGTCTATTCTGCTTGCGGACGAGGCCTTTCCAGGCCGTGTGACCCTCGACGGAAATAATCCATACGGGAATGCTGAATCCCTGCACATCGACGACGAAGAATTCTTTGTCAACGGTTCCCGGCTTGTGATGAATGCGCCGTAGCCATTCCAAAGCCAATTCCTTCACTGTACCCGCATCCAATAAATTGGGCACAATGTAATGGTCCCCAAAAAGTTCCTTATTGCCGGTTTCCACATTGAATTTAAATGTGATGGAGCAAAAGGGACAAAGCAGCAAATAATCTGTGAAATTATACTGGGATGCCTTGTTACAGGACGGGCATTGAAGCTCGTACACGGCGCTCATCCTCCTCGTTTCTTTCATCTTATCATGTTTGACCCGTTGACAGCGGCGCGTCCGGTATTAGGTTTAAGGGAGGAAGAGGGCTTACGCCTAAGTGGCGCGACTAGGGGTTTGGCCCTCATAAGACGATCGATTCACCCAAAAGCAGGACCCACCAGGGTTGCCAAAGATGGAGTAACATATGGGAAAGATTATAGGAATTGACTTAGGTACCACCAACTCAGTCGTGGCCGTGATGGAAAACGGACAACCCGTGATCATCGCCAACGCTGAGGGCAAACGGACCACACCCAGTGTGCTCGGCTTCGCTAAAAACGGTGATGTCCTGGTTGGGGATGCTGCTCGCCGCCAGGCTGTAACCAACCCGCGTAACACCGTTTATTCGGCCAAGCGTTTCATGGGTTGTACTTTTGCCGAGCGCAAAGACGAAGCGGAAAAAATGCCCTATAAAGTGAACAAGGGCAAAGCGGATATGGTTGTCTTCGAAATCGATGGCAAGACTTATACTCCGCAAGAAATCGGCGCCAAAGTTCTCGCCAAGTTGAAGCAAGCGGCGGAAGATTATTTGGGCCAACCTGTCACTGAAGCCGTGATTACCGTGCCTGCGTATTTCAATGATAGCCAACGCCAAGCCACCAAAGATGCAGGCCGCATCGCTGGTTTGGATGTGAAGCGTATCGTCAACGAGCCAACCGCTGCGGCCTTGGCCTACGGCTTGGACAAAAAGAAAAACGAAAAAATCGCCGTCTATGACTTCGGTGGTGGTACCTTCGACGTCTCGATCCTGGAAGTGGGCGAGAACGTAGTCGAAGTGCTGGCGACCGGCGGTGATACCCACTTGGGTGGTGATAACATCGATGAAATCCTTATCAAATGGCTCGTCGATGGATTCAAGGCCGAAACAGGCGTTGACGTCAAAGGCGATCCGATGGCGATGCAGCGGCTGAAAGAAGCAGCTGAAAAAGCCAAGATTGAATTGTCTGCGGCGCAATCCACGGACATCAACTTGCCATTTTTGACTGCTGATCAGTCGGGCCCTAAGCATTTGAACGTCAGCCTCAGCCGCTCCAAATTCGAGCAACTGATCGCCGAGATTGTCGAAAAGACTTTGGCGCCTTGTCGTCAGGTTTTGAAAGATGCAAAACTGGCCATAGAAGAGGTCCAAGAAGTTCTCTTGGTCGGTGGTTCGACTCGGATTCCTTTGGTGCAGCAGAAAGTAAAAGACTTCTTCAAACGCGAACCAAACCGCACGGTAAACCCTGATGAAGTGGTGGCTATCGGTGCTGCGGTCCAGGGCGGTGTCTTGGCCGGTGACGTGAAAGACGTCTTGCTCTTGGATGTAACCCCGCTGACGCTCGGTATCGAAACCTTGGGCGGTGTGATGACCAAATTGATCGAACGTAACACCACGATTCCGACCAAGAAGAGTCAGGTGTTCTCGACCGCTGCTGACAATCAAACCTCGGTAGAAATCAACGTGCTTCAAGGCGAGCGTGAAATGGCAGGGGACAACCGCCAGCTAGCCCGTTTCACCTTGCAGGATATTCCTTCGGCTCCCCGCGGTGTGCCGCAGGTTGAAGTGACCTTCGATATCGATGCCAACGGTATCCTCTCGGTTTCGGCCAAGGATCTGGGCACCGGTAAAGAGCAAAAGCTCCGCATCGAAGCGGCCACGAAGATCGATGAGCGCGATATCGATCGCATGGTGAAAGAAGCTGAATCCAATAAAGATGCTGACCGTCAGCGTCGTGAGTTGGCAGAAAATAAAAACAACTTGGATTCTTTGATCTTCTCGACCGAGAAGTCGCTCAAGGAAGGCGAAGGCAAAGTTCCAGCGGATATCAAAGCCGATGTGGAAAGCGCTCTAACAGCAGCCAAGGCCAAGCTGAATTCGACCGATCCGGTTGAACTCAAAGCGGCCAAGGATGCCCTGGAAGCCAAGTCGCATAAATTGGCCGAAGCCCTCTACAAACAAGCGGCAGGCCAACAGGCTGGCGCGAGTGGTCCACAGGGTTCTGCTGGTAAATCCAGTGATCCAAACGTGGTTGATGCAGAATTCGAAGACGGAAAATAAAAAGAGGACGCTTTGTAAGCTTGCGAAGATCTTCGTCGCCTTACGGAGCAAACCAACGCAGGACCGATTCGCCGAGTAGGGGGATCGGTCTTTTGCTTTTCAGGAGAGCATCGAAATTTTTAAGGTCTGCAGGGCCGCCCAAGCGGAGCTTTTAAGGTTTGGCTCCTGCAGCATAGCCCGTGGGTGAGGAATCGTGAGCAAGGGTGAACCTTGCTGAGTCATCTGCAGACTATTAACGGACACGTGGAGTCCCATCTTCAGCAGGGTCTGACCGCTGCCGGGTCCCAGAGCCACTAAGTAAGGGCAACTCAAAAGTTCCTTAGGGACTCGAACCAGACTTTCATCGGCCCAGATACGAAACTCGTCTCGCTGTAAGCCCAGGGCCATGGCGATACGAATGACCATAGTCTCTTCTTCTGGAAGCAGAGAGCTCGAGCTATAGAAGCCAAGGCGCCATCTGGCTGCGATTGGCGGGGCGACAGTATCTTCAGTATGGGCTTGGGGTATAACTGCGGTCACCGGCGCGAAGCTTAAAGCTCCAGTCAATCCCCGGCTTTCCAACCAGTCGAGATGATTCCAAAGCTGTGCACGTAGCTGATCCATCGAGGCCTCCCAATCTCGCGATCATAAGCCGAACGGGTTGGGCTGGCAATGGTCGATTGAGAGCGAGCAGGCGCTGTCAGGAGGCATTCTTAAGCCTACGTTTAACCCGGCGCCTAGCCAGGATCATTTCATCCACTTCGACCACGGGTGCTGGTATTTGATCCTTAAGATTTAACTGCTTCATGCGCTCCCGAATATACCAAGTTTTGCCCAATTGCTTCGTGCGGAAAGTGCATAGCATAAGCAAGGGAAAGACTTTTTCCGGATCCAGCTTGGCGTCCATTCCCTGATGCAGGGCCGACATGGACTGAGCATATTTTTTCAGTTGCAGATAAAGCTGAGCCAGCAGCATATAGGCCGTCGGATCTTTGGAAATATTAGCAAAGCGTTGAAAGACTTTTATGGCACTTTCGCTGTCTTTTCTTTGCAAATAGAACTGAGCCATCGCGATATGAGCCTGGGTAAATTCTGGTTTTCGCTTAATGGCAGATTCCAAAACATTGATGGCCAATTCTTCGCTACCATTTTTAAAATAGAAATCTGCCAGGATAAGATAGGTATCCATGCGTTCGGGATGAGCTTTTCTTTCATCCAGCAGAGCAACTTCAGCGAGACGTATTTGCTGCGATCGTTCTGCGAATAAGACCATAGCTTTTAAAGGGCGGCTATCTTTGGGGTGATGGCGCCTATAGCGTTTGAAGTAGTAAATAGATTTTTCGATATTTTCCGTCAAAGCATAGGCCGTACCCATTCCGTACAGCGCTTCAGGGTTCTTATTGTTTTCCAAAAGAGCCAAGCGATAGTGCTCGATGGCCCCGTGCGAATTGCCTTCCTTGAGCAGCATATTTGCCAGTTTGATTTGTCTTAGCGGCTGCTTGGGGTTAAGTTCGAGTTCCATGCTCAGGGCATGAATAGCATTTTTATAGTCTTTGGCTTCGATAAAGATGTTAGCCAATGTTACGAAATTTTTAAGATAGTTGGGTGTACTCTTGATGTTGGACTGGAGTAGGGCGATCGCTTCAGTCGTCTTGTGCTGTTTAGCCAGTGCCACGGCTTGCAGGTGCCTAGTCCTAGGGTTGTCTTTCAGCTGCAGAGCTTCCTGAAGCATAGCCTCAGCTTCTTCAAACTGCCCCGCTATGAGCTTTTTTTCAGCTTCGCGAATACGTCCGAGTATGGGACCTGGGGCGTGATACTGATTCAGCATCTTGACGATTTTTGCTTCAAGCTCTTCCGGAGTGAAGGGCTTGACCATATATTCTTCTGCACCTTTGTTAGCGGCTTTGACAATATCGTCTTTATCCGCGGCGCCTGTTACGATCATAAAGGGAATGTCAGAGCCGGTATCGAGGTTCCGCAGATGATCGAGAATTTCAAATCCGGAAATAAAATTGAGATCCAGATCACAGATAATAAGATCGATAGACTGGGTATCGAGAACGATCTTCGCATCTTTTCCGTTATGACATTCGATGATTTCAGAAAACCCGAGGCGTCGCAAAACCTTGGCGATAGACTTACGAATCAAGTCGTGATCATCAACGATCAGACCCTTGAGTTGAGACGGAAAATTGTGAGGCCCTTTGTCGATCATAAGAGACTCCCTGTGTCCTCTTCGGCACCTCAGGGGTACATATTGACTCTAAATCGAAGCCGCTGCAGAAGATTTGGGACCGCTTCGTAGATAAGTCCTTGAAGTTCGATCATTGGGATTGATGTTTTGGGTCTTTTGCCAAAAGTGCTGTGCCTCGTCCCAGTCACCCATTCTAAAGGCGACAGTACCCAGAAGATTGAGACATTCCGGATGATTTGGGTTGTCCTCGAGCAGGTTCATCAGCTGCTCCCGGCTCTGATGATAGGAGTTCATGCGCAAATAAAGTTTGGCCAGTCGCAATCGAATGTCAGGCATCCTGGGATAGATTTGCAAAGCCTTGACGTACTCTTGCGAAGCTTGGTCCAACAGCCCCGCTTGTTCGTATCCTTGAGCGGTTCGGTTGTGGAGATTGGCCAATCGCCCCAGGACAAGGTCGGGAAGGGTTTGCCCGTCACCAAGGTGGCCTTGCAACTCTCCATATACTTTTTGCGAGGAATCATAAAAGCCTAGATCAGAAAGTGTCACAGCTAAATTCAAGGCGGCTTCGATAAAGCTGGGATTGGCCGCTTTGGCTTTTTCAAAGTATTCGATCGCTTCTGGAAATTTGGATTGTCTGTGGCAGCAGAGGCCCATCAGATTCAGAAGATTGGCGAGGGGGCCATGCTCATCCATGGCACTGCGCAAAAGTTCTTCCGCTGGTTGAAAGCGCTGAAGCTTTAAATACATCATCACTTTGTCGTGTATATCATTGATTTGTCGGCGGTTTTTGAGGGTCATGCGCGTCTCCAACCAGGAGGGAACGGAGAGTTCCCTCTTTTGCTGGAATCATTATAACATGAAGCTTGATCAGGCGACCGCTGTTGCCTCAAAGCGCCTTGTGACGAGGACTTTAATCTGACCTGGGAAGGCTACTTCTTCTTCGATTTTACGGGCGATAGCAGCTGCAAATCCCTGCAATTCCTCTTCGCGGATCTTCTTGTGATTGACGCCAATATGAACTTCGCGCCCACCATTCATGATGGCAACTTTCTGAATGCCTGGGAAAGACTTGATGGCCTCTTCCATGGCGGAAAGCCTTTCTTGGTAGCCTTCTTCCAAGTTGATGCGAGCTCCTGGACGAGCTCCCGACAGCGTATCCGCCGATTTCAAAACATAGCTCATCGGGGTTTCAAGCACGAGGTCGTTGTGATGTGACATGACGGTATCGCAGATCAAGCGTCTTTCACCGAAGCGGTCCGCGTAGTCGCCGCTGATCACGGCATGGCTGCCTTCGATACGATAGTCGATGCCTTTGCCGATATCATGGAGCAGCCCGCACCGTTTCGCAGTTGTTGGGTCGACTCCCAATTCGCCTGCAAGGATTCCAGCTAGTTTTGCGACTTCCAGCGAATGGTAGTACTGGTTCTGACGATAACTGGTTCGCCAGTTGAGTGCCCCGACCATCTTTTGGATCTCTTCATGAATATCGTTCAAACCCAATTCATTGACAGCTTGCTTGCCCATTTTGAGGGCTTGGGTTTCCAAGTTTCGGCGGTGTTTTAGAAAAGTCTTATCAGATTTAGTCCAGTTGTTAGGGCCTTTTGGCAGGAGTTCTTCCAAGGTCATGCGGGCCGCTTCTTTGAAGATACCGTATCCACCACCCAAGCGTATGATAGCAGGGAGGCCATCGTTGGTTGCAGGTGAAAGGGTGATCTCAACGCCTTCAGTCAGAGCTGTCAGGTCAGTGAGAAGCTGAGGATTCGCCTCAAGAGTTTCAAACAATCGCGGATTCAAAATTTCCACATGGTTGGTGCTCTTGGGCCAAATAAAGTGAGGCTGATAGCGCGACATGATACGACTCAAAACCCGCTCTGCGCCCTTTTTCGAGTGGCTTTCCAAATCATCGACTAAGTCTTTTATGCGTTTCTGACTATCGAGACGTCGCTCGGTCGTCAAGGAATCGGTGAGCATATGCCGAGTGGCCTGTTGGTCCAGATCGGCGATCCGAGCGAGATTGTCTTGAAGGGTAATCTTGACCTGCGTGACAGTTGCTTGAGCGTCCGCGAGTTGCTTTTGCAGCTCGGTCACTTTCTTTTCGTGATTTTGGAAAGTGCCTTCCAATTTCTGGATTCTCTCCTCCTGATGCTGGACAAACTCATCCTGCGCTTCGAGGTCGGATTCCGTCGCTTCAAGGGTCAAGCGTTCTTCTTCCAGGGTGACTTCGAGTTCCTCCTGCATCAGCACCATTTTTTCTTCGGCGCGCTTCTTGGCCTCTGCGATCACTTGGTCTTTACGCTGAAGTGCTTTGGCGATGACTACGTTCCGCTGTTCCGTCACGTCGGAGCGTTGTTTACGTGGCAAAAGAAAGCGAACCATAACGAACAGCGTATAGCCCATGATGAAGCCAAGGCCAGCGATGAGAGATATATGAGGGACAGACATCGTTTCCACAGTATTTTCCTTTCAAAAGACCCATTTCCTTGTCGGCAGATTTGGGATTTTAGTTGAGGATGAGGGGGTTCTGGTCGCCAAGCGAAAAATCTTTCAAAATTCAACGCCTTAGACCGCTCAAAAGGGCCTCCCCAGGTAGGGCTCGCGCAAAGAGAGCGACCGTGCCACAATAATGATCATACAGAAACCGGAATCGATTCAGAAGACGATTCTCATGTATCGGAAGTCGACATGGAAGCACGATATACGGAAGAGATGGCCTTTTTACATGACTTGGGCTGCCGAGCTGGCGCCGAATTAACCAAGCGCTTTGGATCTGACGTCCGTGTGCGTCAAAAATCTGACAGAACTTTGGTCACGGATGCCGACCTCGCCAGTGAAAAGCTAATTTTGGAAACTTTGCAGAGAAAGCGGCCCAAGGACAAAATCTTTTCGGAAGAAGCCGGGCTATCGTCGGCAGATCGAACGCCGGGCACATCGATATGGATCGTCGATCCGCTGGATGGGACAACAAATTTTGCCAATAATTACCCTTTTTTTTGCGTGTCAATTGGGCGTGGAGAGTTCGATGAACACGGACGTATACGTTTGATGTCCGGAGCCGTCCACGATCCCATGCGTGGCAAAACCTATGTCGCCGAACTTGGAAAAGGCGCTTGGGTGAATGAAAAGCCGATTCATGTCTGCCCTGATCGAAATCCGCAAGATGCTTTTTTAGTCACAGGATTTGCCTATCATCGAGGGGAAAACCTGCGGAAAGATATAGAATTTTTCATGTCGGTAGCGCAAACTTGTCAGAGCATTCGCAGAGATGGAGCCGCAGCCCTCGACCTTGCCCTGGTCGCTGAAGGGGTTTACGATGGTTATTGGGAGACGGGGCTTCGTCCTTGGGACTTGGCTGCAGGAGCCCTTTTGGTCGCTGAAGCCGGGGGCGTTGTGCGGAATTTTGTCAGCCCCGCAGGATCTCAATATGATTTGGAGCAAGGTGATATTATCTGTGGAACGCCATCTGTTGTGCAGCTGATTGCAGGACTGATTTAAGTGATATAACGACGACAAGGAGAGCATATGGGACGCAAGGTTTGCCATCTGGGTTTGCTTGTTGCGATGGCTTTAACGCCGGGTTTTTCTGCAAGGGCTCAACCGGTCACGGAACAGATCGACCGCTTTGAATTGAACTGGTCGACGATGCGCATTCGCTTCTATGGCGAATCGATGGTCGACTTCTCGCAGAAGGGTTTTGAGGGGGCGGAAAGAGTCGCGACCGATGATGGCCTCATGTACGCTCTGTCAGCTCTGAGTAAAGTCAGAAATCAAAAGGGCTTGAAAGACAACAATGCGGCTGCTATCGCCAATGAACTGACCAAGCAAGCCTTTGTCTACAATACGATTTACTTTACCGACGGTCGCGTCCGAGTGGAGCTCGATAGTAGTCTGCCAAAAGCTTTTGATATGGGCTTTAATGAATTTCTAGCCGACGAGCCTAAGGCGGCCGCCAGTGATGGCAGTGCTGTGGTGGTTTTGATCTCGGGTCTGAAAATTCCCCTGCTCCAAACGGAGATTCGCAGCACCGACGGTGAACTTCTCTATAGTCCCAAGGATATTGCTAAATCGGCCTATAGAAAGCAGCTGGGAGGGCGTTGGTTCTTCAAGAATTCTGGTGAGCTGAAATCCTATGTGGGCAGCAATCCTGTTCATATTGACGCGGTTGCCGAGGGTGATAAGAGCCTGATCGTCACCAAGGAATCTTGGAATAAGTTGAGGGCCGAGCATCCGAGACTTCTAGAGGAAGCTAAATTGGCGTTTGTCATACCGGGGCCTCCCAAGGGGAGTGCGAAGTCGAGTTTCTAATCGGCAGGAAGCATCGGGAGTGCAGAGCTCCCTCTATGTCATCTAAGCTCATTAGCTCGCCTGTTTTCCACGTCATCTTCCCCAAGAAACGCTGAATATCCGTTGCACCGTAGAAATGGAAGTGATAGACACTGTGGTCTATTCGTTCGACCCCTCAAAAGGTCTGTGCGGGAGCCGACCCAACTTTCGCCTCACGTGATCTCGAATGAGCTATCCGTAGGCTACGGAATCTGCAAGAACTGCAGAGCAAAGAAAAGGAAGACATCATGCCTAAAATGAAGACCAAACGAGCTGCGGCGAAGCGTTTTACAGTGCTTTCGTCCGGCAAAATCAAGCGCGCTCAGGCGTACAAGCGCCACATCCTGACCAAGAAGAGTCGCAAGCGTCTGAACAAACTGCGCACGGCTGCCTATGTGCACAAATCAAACGTGGGCCTTATCCTGGCCTGTTTGCCGTATCGTTGATTGTAAAGACTAACACGCAGGCTTCGACCTTCGCCCTATAGAGGATTTATATTATGGCACGCGCCAAACGCGGTTTTAAAGCAAGACGTCGTAGAAAGAAAATATTCGCCCTGGCCAAAGGCTTCCGGGGTTCACGCAAGAATCGGTTCCGTAACTCGATTCACGTCGTTCGTCGTAGCCTTGTGTACGCTTATCGTGACCGTCGCGTCAAAAAGCGCGAATTCCGTAAGCTGTGGATCGTCCGTATCAACGCAGCTGTGCGCGCCGCAGGTTTGCGTTACTCGGAATTCATCCATGGTCTGAAGAAAGCCGAAATCACTTTGGACCGAAGCGTCCTGGCTGATTTGGCGTTGAATCAGCCCGCTGCTTTTGCTGAAATCGTAACTCGCGCTAAGGCGGCTTTGGCCCGCTGAAACGCAGCTTCCAAATAAGACTTATCCACAGGAATAGAAATATTCTGTGGATTTTTTTTTATATGTTTTATTGGAGGGTTAGGCTGCCTAGGCCTTGATCTATGGAAAGAGATATCCACAAGCTCCTGTGGATAAGTTCGACAGCGGTATCATGCGCGGTCACCTGCTTAAAAAAGTCGTCTGGCTTTCAGAGTCTCTCAGTATGGACCATCTCGATTTAAACATCAAGAGTCTTGATATTTGCTCTGATAAGAGGGGGTTACTGCTCATTTGTTGGAAATAATGACAAAAGTCGAAGCTAAAAATATCTTCTGAATGACGTGGATTGAATCACCTATGCTCCCGCGGCCCATGGATCGGGGAGCTGGTGCGGACGGTCGGACTTGAACCGACACGGGTTACCCCACTGGCTTCTAAGACCAGCATGTCTGCCATTTCATCACGTCCGCGTGATAAGACCAGAGCCCCAACTTATACCGACAATTGCTCTGAATTTAAAGAGCTAAGTGGAGGACTTTGCTTGAACAAGAAAATACAGTTTGGGTTTGGAGCCAGGGCTGCGAAAAAGCCCGAGTGCAGACCGGGGAGCCTAGCTTGAAGGCCTGCAGTTTTCATAATATAAGAAAGGAAGCGAGGTGGATGATGGTACAAAGTGCTTCCAGTGACGTTGATTTTTCAGGTTTGATCCTTGGTTTTTGTTCGGCTGCACTCTCCTATATGGGTTTTGGGCCCGAGCAGGTGAATCGAAACCTCCCTTTGGCGCGGCAGAACATTGAAATCATCGAACTTCTCGCCCGCAAAACCCAAGGAAATTTAACTCCGGAAGAGGACAAGCTTTGCCAGGAGGTCCTGCATGACCTCCGTATCAAATTTGTCGATGCCACGCGTAAGGCCTAAGCCTTGAGTCCCGACTTATTTCTGCCGAAGCATGATCTGCCCCGTTGCAAGGGAGTGGGTCATGGACGTTTCTCTCTATAGTTTCGAAGCCCAAACAGCCTTACATTTTGCTCTCCGCTATGCCAAAGGCCTGGGGCATGACTATATGGAAGTCGAGCATGTTGCCCTCGCCATGCTGCGACGTGATTTTCATATGCTGGACGCCGAGGCACACGCCCGTCTTGAAAAAGCTCTCGAAGACTTTTTGCAGCTTTACCCCAAAAAATTTGGTCGAGTTTCGGTTGGATTTGGCCCTCGCCTCAATCGTGTGCTTGATCAAGTGGAGGCGACCGTAAAAGCTCGGCTGATCAGCAATGCCGATCTCTGGCCTTTATTGCTTCAGTCTTCCGATATTATGCAGAAAACCCAGCGATCAACGCAGGATGATAAGGCCAAGGATTTCCAGGCCTGGCAAGTGCCCGACTCAAAAAGTCCTCCGGCTCTGGGAAAGGCTAATCCTTCCAGTAAAATTCTAAAGGGTGAACCGAAGCCGAAAGCCGAATCCGCCCCAAAAGAAGTTGATCCCGCTCGGAAATTGGATGCGGAGCTAGACAAGCGATTGCGAGACTTCACGCACGATTTTACCGAATTGGCCAGTCGAGGCGAAATCGATCCGGTCATTGGACGGGACGCTGAAATTCGCAGAGTCTTAGAAATTCTAAGTCGAAAGAAAAAGAACAATCCAATCCTCCTCGGTGATCCTGGTGTTGGTAAGACAGCCATCGCCGAAGGCATTGCCCTTCGTATCGTGGAAGAGAAAGTTCCAGAGTCTCTCAAAGGTGTTCGTGTGCTGAGCTTGGATCTGGGAGCTCTGCTCGCTGGTACCAAGTATCGAGGAGAATTCGAAGAAAGACTGAAGCAACTCATTCGCGCCTTGGAAAGTTTGGGCGATCGAGTGATTCTCTTCATTGACGAAATTCACACTATCCTGGGAGCGGGACAGAGCGAAGGCAGTGCTGATGCAGCAAATCTTCTTAAGCCCGCCCTGGCTCGAGGGCATCTGCGCTGTATCGGAGCAACAACCCTGGCGGAATTTCGCAAATACTTTGAAAAAGACGCGGCATTGGAACGGCGGTTTCAACCCGTAGCTGTTGATCAGCCGACGCGCGATACAAGTCTTTCCATTCTGCGCGGGCTCAAGACCTCCTATGAAATTCACCACGGCGTACCCATTCATGATGATGCTTTGCAGGCGGCTGTCGATTTATCGATACTCTATCTTCCCCATCGCAATCTGCCTGATAAGGCTATCGATCTGGTCGACGAAGCTGCAGCAAGGCTTAAATTGCAAATGCAAAGTGTTCCGGCAGAGCTAGAACAACTGCTGGCTCAAGCAGCCCAGTTAAGGGTCGAGCAACAAGCATTGGAGTTGCAGGGTGGGGTGAGCAAAGGCTTGACGCAAGTAAAGGTTAAACTGGAGAAAGTCCTTGCCGAAAGTTCCAGTATCGACACTTTGTGGAAGAAGCATCAACAGGATCTCGTCAACATGAGGGCTCTGGAAGTTCGCTATGAAGAACTCTCTACGCTTTGGCAAGCCGCCAAGGATCGCAGCGATTTTGAGCTGGCCGCTCGTCTGCAGTTTCAAGAGCTGCCAAAGGCGAAAGAAGCCTTTGAACAGGCAAAGAAACTCTTGGAAGAGCAGGAAAAGAAGCATGGATTCTTAGGACGAGCTGTCGATCGACAGGAGATTGCTCGCGTGCTTTCCGTTTGGACGGGAATCCCTGTCGGCGAAATGCTCGCTGATGAAAAACAAAATTTAGCCCGGCTCGAATCGCAGTTGGGTGATCGCGTTTTTGGTCAGGACGAAGCAGTGCAGGTGGTAGCGCGAGCCGTGCGAAGGTCGCGATTGGGTCTCGCTGATCCGAAGCGTCCATCGGGTGTGTTTTTGTTTTTAGGTCCGACAGGTG
Source organism: Oligoflexus sp. (assembly GCA_041736645.1). Classification (GTDB taxonomy): domain Bacteria; phylum Bdellovibrionota_B; class Oligoflexia; order Oligoflexales; family Oligoflexaceae; genus Oligoflexus. The sequence continues at coordinate 14,848 of JBGSTF010000211.1, forward strand.
TGGGAAAAACCGAGACGGCAAAGGCTTTGGCGCATTGTTTGTTTTTGAGTGAGCAGAATCTCATTCGCATAGATATGTCCGAGTATATGGAAGCTCACAATGTCGCGCGATTGATCGGCGCTCCTCCAGGTTACGCGGGCTATGAGGGTGGGGGTCTGCTCACCGATGCCGTTCGCAATAAGCCTTATTCTATCGTGCTATTTGATGAAATCGAAAAAGCTCATCCTCGGGTGCTCGACATCATGCTGCAAATCTTTGATGATGGTAGGCTGACGGATAGTCGTGGACGCTTGGCCGACTTTCGCCACTGCTTTATCATTATGACTTCGAACCTGCAGGTCTCGGCTCATCATGTGCCTGAAGTCGAGCGGGACAACGAGCTACGCCTGCAACTCAGTGAACATATGCGCCCTGAACTCGTGAATCGCATCGACGAAGTGGTGCCCTTTAAATCTCTGGCACGGATTCATTTTCAAAGAATGCTGCACCGCGAACTCTCCTTATTGAATCAGCGCTTGGTTGAACGAGATATTCGCTTAGAGCTGGCTCCAGGACTTGAACAGCTCATGATTCACAATGCTCAATCCAGCAGTTTCTCAGGTCGAGAACTCAAGCGAGGCCTGCAAAAAATGATAGTTGATGCGGTGGCTCGAAAACTTTTAGATCCTGCCGCCGATCTGAAGGGGCTTTGGATCCTGGACTGGGAGCCGGACCAGGGTCTCATCTGGAGTCGTGATCAACGCCAGGATCGCTATCTACCTCCTGCTCGTTAGCAAAAAAAATAAGACTAAACTCTTGACGAATTATTCTCGGCTGGGTAGTGTTAGGGCCCATCAAGGATGGCAACCAGATCGCATACTGGGGCGTCGACAAGTGGTAAGTCTCTGGATTTTGATTCCAGCATCCGTAGGTTCGAATCCTACCGCCCCAGCCACACATCCTTTCAAGCTGCCCGCAGATGCCGGCTGATATTAAACCCGTAATCACTCCCAATCTTCTCGTCTCCGTTTTTATAGACCCAGCGCAGCTGCGCCATGGCAACGTATTTTGCAGGGGCTCACGCTATGGATAACGACATGATTCTCTTCTCGGGTAACGCCAACAAGGAACTCGCTAACAAAATCTGTTCGCATCTGGATATCGAGCTCGGCCATGCCCGAGTTGATCGATTTTCCGATGGCGAAACACGCGTCGAGATTCAGGACAATGTCCGGGGTCGTGATGTCTTCATTATTCAACCCGGGAGCGCTCCGGCCAACGAGCATATCGTCGAATCTCTGATCATGATCGATGCCTGTCGGAGGGCTTCGGCCAAGCGTATCACAATGGTCTGTCCTTATTTCGGTTATGCCCGGCAGGAGCGCAAAAGTGCGCCACGGACACCGATCACAGCGAAACTCATTGCCGACCTTTACACAGCCTCTGGGATAGATCGCATGCTGGTCATGGAACTCCATACCTCGGCCATCCAGGGTTTCTTTAATATTCCCGTCGATCACCTTTTTGCCAAACCCATCTTCGGGCCTTATTTTGAAGGTCGCGAGGATCTCTTGGTTGTCTCACCTGACGCAGGCGGTACCGAGCGGGCCCGTGCCATGGCAAAATACTATGACTGCGGACTAGCGATTGTCGACAAGCGTCGTGATCGCCCCAACGAAAGCGATGTCATGAATGTGATCGGGGATGTCAAAGATAAGAATTGTCTTCTGGTCGATGATATCTGCGACACCGGTGGTTCGCTGTGCAAAGCCGCTGAAGCTCTGATGGAAAAGGGAGCCAAATCGGTTAGTGCTGCTATCACCCATGCGGTATTAAGTGGGCCGGCAATTGAGCGCATTAATAATTCAGTTCTCAAAGAACTGGTCGTAACCGATACCATACCTCTGCGCCCGGCGGCGCGGGAATGCTCAAAAATCACACAACTGAGCGTTGCTGAACTGCTTTCGAAAGCCATTCGTCGTATTCATACGGCTGGCTCGATCAGCAGTTTGTTTGTTTGAAGACGGCTCTCGCTCAGCTCTCGGGCTGGGTCAGGCGGGTTTTACAAGGGGCTTGCCACGGGCTGGAGTTCCCTATATAACCCTATGCTCAAGCTTGGTCTGCGCTAGCTTTTGCAGCCAATATGATGCAGTTAGACCCGATTTCAAGGCTCTTGCTGCCATTGTGCGTTAAAATAGCGTCGCATTGCAGTCAGGCGCAGCGCCCCTGGGGCGTAGGATATGTGCTTGCTAATAGGAGATGATCATATGTCAGAAGAACTCGTTAAGATTGAGGCTTCCCCGCGCGAAGTCACAGGCAAAAGCCATATCCGCAAATTGCGTAAAAGCGGTCGCATTCCCGGCGTATTGCTCGACAAAGGTCAAAGCTACCCGCTGGAATTCGATCCAAAATGGCTTGGAAAAGCCTATAAGAACGGCAAGCAATTTGAGTTAACTTTCAAAGGCGTGACCCGCGTTGTGAAAGTTGTTGAGCTGCAAGTCGATGCCGTGAAGCGTTTGCCTTTGCACGTGGATCTGGTTTACGCCTAAGTCCTGAGGGGCGCTTTGAAGCTCATAGTAGGACTAGGAAATCCAGGAGACAAGTATTTCAAAACCCGGCATAACGCTGGGTTTTTGATCCTTGATCAGATTTTATCCCGAATCGGCGGAAGCTGGCAGGGAAAGAAGTTTGATGGCGAGTTTGCTCGGGGAACGCTGTCTGGTGAAGACTGTTTGCTGCTCAAGCCGCAGACCTTCATGAACCTGAGTGGCCGTTCCGTAACGCAAGCCCAGCGATTCTTTAAGATCGTCATCGAAGATGTGATCGTCTTGCACGATGATATCGATGTTCCCTTCGGCAAGGTGAAAGCCAGAACGGGCGGTGGACATGGCGGTCATAACGGGATCCGTAGCATCATGGCTGAAAGCGGGGCCGAAAACTTTGCTCGGGTTAAACTGGGCGTAGGGCGACCTCAAGCGACACGACCGGATGTATCGAACTGGGTCTTAAGTGATTTCAGCGTTGATGAGCTGATCCAGCTGGAAAATGAGATGGTCAGCGAAACACTGATTCGCTTGCAGGGATTGTTTAAAAATCCCGGCTGAAGCTTTGAACGAAACGATAGGGATGCGTCGCCTCTGGGCGCAGTCGATCATAGACCTGATTTTATATGGCACATGGTGCCAGAGCTCTCTTGCTGATCGAGACGAGGACGCTGGGTCTTCGTCAACCGGTTGGCTGCTCAATCCATAAGGGAGGAACCTTTTCTTGCGTGAATACGAATTTACCTTGGTTGCCAAGGCTGATCTGCCCGACTCGGAAAAGCAAAAGCTTTTCGCGGGTTACGAAGAAATCCTGAAACGCGGCGGCGGCGAGCTGATCAAGCGTGACGATTGGGGTCCCAAACGTCTGGCTTATCCAATTCGCAAGCATTTCCGTGGCCATTACGTGCTGTACGATGCCGCCAGTACTCCTGAAAACATCGCGGAATGTGAGCGTTTGCTCCGTATCGACGATAACGTGTTGCGCTTCATGGTTGTCAAGCTTGACAACGAAGTTGATGTTGCCGCCCGTAAAGTCGAGCTCGCCAAGGCTGCTGCAGCGGCGCAAAGACAGCCTGAGGAGAAGTAACACATGAGACTGATTCTTAGCCAAAATGTAGAAAATCTGGGCCGTATCGGTGAACTCGTTAAAGTGAAAAACGGCTATGCCCGTAACTTTCTGATCCCACGTGGATTGGGAGTGGTCGCTAACGAAGGCAACCAGGCTTCTCTGAATCATCAGATCCGTCTTCTGGAAAAGAAGAAGGCTTTGATCTTGGGCGAAGCTAAAAAACAAGCTGGTTTGATCGAAAAAATTTCCGTCACCGTCACTAAACAAGTTGGTGAAGACGAAAAAATCTTTGGTTCCGTGACAACCTCTGAGCTGGAAGAACTGCTTGCTCAAGAAGGCGTCAAAGTCAGCAAGAAAGATATCAAGCTGACCGAAGATATCAAAAAAGTCGGTGTTTACGCCGCTGAAGTTCGCGTTCACCCTGAAGTGACCGCGAAGTTTAAAGTCTGGGTTGTTGCTCCGCAATAATCATGCTTGGAATTCCATAGGCTCCTAAGGCCTATGGAATTCAAACCCTCACTTCCTGCCAGGGTGTGAAAACTCCCGAAACAGGCTAAGAATGTGGACGCTGGCATGCTGGGAACCTTCGGTTCTTGGCCGCTGCATGGGCTCCTTTCAATGAGACTCACCATGGCGTCAGGACAATCTCTGCCGCATTCCATAGAAGCAGAAAAAGCCGTTTTGGGCGCCGTTCTGAGCGATGCTGAGAGCTTGATGCTCGTTGAAGGCATGCTGGAACCTAAACATTTTTTCATCGATTCTCATCAGAAAATCTATGAGTCCATCCTCGAGCTTTCGGCTGCTGGGGAATCTGCTGATATTGTGACTGTTGCGGAGAAGCTCAGACAGAACAAAGTTCGTGACCTGGGACCTGCTTATCTCATTGATTTGACAGAGAATTGCCCGATTGCCCAGAATTTAGAACACTATGCGAAGATTGTGAGAAATCATTTCTATCGCCGCAGTGTGATAAAAGTCTGTCAGGATGTGATCAATCGCGCCGAGGCCTATGAAGGTCGAATCGAAAGCTTCATCGAAAGCGTCGAGAAGCAATTTCTACAGATATCTTCCGAGTATGATCGAAAAGGTATCATCTCTGCCGACATAGTCCTTGAATCCACCATTGATGAAATTCAGAAGAAGCTCGAATCCGATGGTTCGATCACCGGCGTCACGACTGGATTTAACGATCTGGACATGCTCACTGGCGGATTGCAGGGCAGTGACCTTATTATCCTCGCCGCGCGCCCTGCGATGGGGAAAACAGCCTTGGTGTTGAACCTAGCCACCAACGCAGCCCTTGCTGGCAAAAAAGTCGCCGTTTTCACGCTTGAAATGAGTAAAGAGCAGCTGATGTCTCGTGTGCTCTCGTCTGTCGCACGCGTGGACTCCTCGCGTTTGCGCAAAGGCGATCTCACGGATGAAGAGCAGGATCGCCTTATGGAAGGAGCCCGCCGCATTTATGAGCACAAGACTCACCTCGGTATCGATGAGACGCCTGGTATCAGTCTTATGGAGCTGCGTTCACGCTGCCGCCGCTATCACAAAGAGAATGGTCTCGACATGATCGTGATCGATTACTTGCAGTTGATGACGATGGGTGCCAATCGTCCTGACAGTCGCGAGCGAGAGATTTCGGAAATTTCGATGGGTCTGAAAAACCTAGCCAAGGAACTGCGTGTTCCGGTGATTGCACTCGCCCAGTTGAACCGTGGTCCGGATTCGCGCCCTGACAAAAGGCCTAAGCTCTCGGATTTGCGGGAATCGGGTTCGATGGAGCAGGATGCTGATATGATCATGTTCATCTATCGCGATGAATACTACAATCCAGCCTCAGAAATGACGGGCATTGCTGAAATTTTGATCGCCAAAAACCGTCACGGTGCGACCAAGACCATTAAATTGGCCTACCAACCTCACTACGTATCATTTCAAAATCTGTTTCAGGAAGGTGCTGTCAGCGACTATGAGGGAGAATGAGAGCCTTCCGTGGTCGGAAGGCTTTTGATCGTGTCAAAGACCGTAGAGCTTGATCTTCTTTCGCAGTGTGTTGCGATTGATGCCCA
>JBGSTF010000183.1:0-8052 GCA_041736645.1 Oligoflexus sp.
CATAGCTTGTGGCACCGCAATGCTCGGTCATGAGATTTGCGCGCTTAAATAATGGGCCACGGACCGGGATGATAGCCACCCCGCCCCGAATAGAAGCTGATTGGGCGGCTTTGGGACGTTGGCCGGAAAGCTTTTCGAGCAATTCAAGTTCCGGTTGCCTTGAAGCCAGAGAAATCACGGTGCGGAGCGCTTCCTCGGACATGGCCCATTGAGAATTTAAAATGTAGTTCAGAGCAAACGACAAACTTGACCTCACCGCTAGTGCGAGGCAAATTTAGCTCTGGAAGTCTTTATAGGGAAGGTTTTGGGTGGTTCCCCAGGGGAACCACTTGGGGCATTGAATTATGTTGACTTTCGACTTCTATTGAAGTTGCAAGCAGGTAAATTTTACTTGTCGACCTGGACCCCATCGAAAAAATTGTTCAGAATACCTAAATTGAAAATAGTTTTATGCATGGCGCAGCTCAAGCCTTTGAGCTTGGGTAATATCACCAGTTGGGAGCGTTCAAAAAACTGCCGATTCGTGATCGCCTGCAAATCCGCATGAAGTCAGGTGCGAAGCCGTGAGACATTTGCGGGAAAAGACTTTGTTAGCAAGATGACGGTTTTTGGAACGAATCCTTACCACTGCCCCAATTGCTAGAGCTCGGTTTCTATGATTTCCCAAGGCTTTGGAATTTTCGAAAGCTCTGCTGCCGAATTCGAGTTCTTTAAATAAAAAATAAAGTACTTATTTGGAATACGCAGAGCATCGTTATCTTCGCTATATTTTAAAAGATCGGAAAAGCTTTCTTTCTCTAGTATTTTTGGAATTCGGTTGAGTTGAGGGCCAAGAACATTTTTAACCACAGATTTTTCGCCACTTCTATGTTCCAGATTCTCTGAAATATATGTTGCGATCTGATCTTTTGTAACGCCTATATCAAATTGATTCTTGTTTGAAACGGAAAAGATATATTTGACTATGTAATACGCAAGATAGTAGGGATTTTCCTTAGTCCCGACATTGCTGGAAGCAATTTTCTTCAAAATATTCCGAAATGGATGTTCATAGTTTTTTATCTTTTCACCAATTGCAATAGGCACAACTTTATCATCATCAAAAAGTACATTTGTCTCCTTTCTTTCTGAGACTCTTTTTTTAACTATGATTTGAATAAGCTCTTGAAAGAGGCCAATACTTTGTTCCGAGCTAGATATGATTTTATCTAAGACAGTGTCGCTAAATGTAATATTTAATTTTTCCGCACCTTTCTTTGCTACTGCCTTGAAGTCCTCAATAGTCCAAGGTTCAACTGGAATGGGAACATATCGATCCATCAGATCAGGGTTATATACTTCGAGATAGTTGCTGTCTTGCCATACACCAAGGACGATGAATCTTATTTTAAAATCATTCCAAGTCCTTAAGTGAAAAGCCATCTTTGTTTGAACATCTTTAGGCAGGTAATGAAAATTATCCAGGATAATTATATGTTGCCCGTATCCGCAGCGCTCCAAGAGAATTTTTACATCCTGAACTTTACCTGGATTTATCGACATTTCTTCAAACTTCTCAGTGTAAGTTTCTCCGTGACCATCTTTCGTCCCCATATTCCCAGATATGTTTGCCGACGTAGCAGGAAAAACCTTCAATTTCACTTCTGCTTTCAATCCAGCAGACAAATCGCTACTTTCAGTTCTGGTTACGGATGTTGATGAATGAATCGAAGCGCCAATTTCAAGCAGTAAGGTATTATATAATGACGAAGGGCTATCGGTTTCGGAGTCACATACGATCTTTATGAAGTTGTATTTTCCTTCAATATGCTTTCTTAGTAGAGATGTTTTGCCTTGCTTCGATGATCCAAATACAAAAATGTGTTTTGAAGTATCGTTGAGCGCGTCGTCAAATTTTTTGTCAACCTCAACTCTATCCAAATAGCTCAGTAACAGTTCCTTTTCATTGTTTCCGAAAACACGACCTACAGTGATAGTTGAATCTTCTTCCTTTTGGTATTCCAATTTAATCTCCTTGAAATTGTGAGAGGGACTGCAGAAACCCATTGTTAGTTTGTCAGAAATGCCCATAATGAGCGAAGCTGTCACCAAGTGCCATCTACCTTGAAATCCAAGGCGTTCAGCTAATTGCATGGCAGGGACAAAAACACAGGTCTTTGTCGCTTCCCAAAACTCAGCTGCTGGAAGTCAGCAAACCCGCATCGATCCAGTGACAAAATCAAAGTGTCAAAACCTGTCCCGTCTCAACGGGTTTTGTCACTGGCCCGGCTGGCGACTGAGAGCTGGATGGCACTTGGTGACAGCTTCGCTCATCATAGGCCAACAAACGATTTAAAATTTATTCTCCAATTATGATCCGATCACGATCGGAATTACAACAATAAACGCGGCCAAAGGAAGCCCATTTGCTGCTCGCAGACGAATCAGGACTGTCCAGCAAGCAGCTTCTTCTGACACCATATCCCCCAAAAGATCACACTGCTCTGGAAAGCGAGCAGTGGCTCCAAAAGTAGGTCTAGCGCCCACCCGGAAAGACCCAGCAAACCCAGGCGGTCATGCCTCGCCAAAAAATGAATGGCAAAATAGACATTAGATGAAAACCGACCGCTTGTTAGGGGGTATGATCATGCATGATCAAGGAAGAAGGTTACCCTTAGGTGATCAAATAACCCGATAGAACCTTCAACAGGCCACAGGTCAAGGCCTTTATTTGCACCAAATATCATTCAAAATTGAACTGATTCACGATTGCGTCCAGGTTTGCCTTAAATAAAATCTACCTTCAGTGAGATTCACCTTCCGTAGCGTCTTATCTCAAAAGCATATAACCGCTGATCCTTACATCGAGCTGAACTCCATTTCTTGCACTCGAACGCTTTGGATATTGCTTCAGAGAGATTTGTCCAATTTTCCTCTTCCCTTCCAAGGGCTTGCTCGAATTTGTGCATGTCTCTATAGCCTCCGCTTCTTCGTTTCTCCATAGCGTCTTCCATCCATTTTTCATGCTCTTCTTTTTTAACGATGCTATACTTTTTCAAATACTCCAGATCTTCTTCAGAAATTACGTCGCTTTTAGAGACATTTTCAAAAAAGACAAAAAGCATTTTAAGCAATATACCGATAAAGGTAAGACCAACAATAGCTGCGATCGAATAACCAATGATATTTCCCAACAAATCCCAAAACCACATAAGCAAACCTCATTTGCGTTGACTGAATCAGCAGCACCATTTAGTTTCCTTGAATCTACTGGCTAAATTGAATTTGATCTTTGATCCATTCCGACTTATGCTGACTCGCATCTTTTCAACGCTTTTTCAATTCGACGAACCAATATTTCACCTGACATCAATTCCGTTTCGTTGATACCAAAAGCCACTACTCGATCATTTTCAAACCATTTGCCAGCAGTCTCTCGCTCCTGAGGTGACATATCTTCCTGGTATTTGGTTGTGAGCATGTGCTTTTCATCAATTTCTACTTCAACCTTTAAAGACTTCAAGACTTCAATTGCCTGTTGCCTGCCTTTTTCGATTCTGCCTTTTTCAAGTTGAAGATATCTACGATATTCAATCAGACTCATTCCTGAAAAATCTTTCATGAGCCATAATTTAAGGGGAGTTAAAGGCATGACGTGCCATTCTATCTCCTTTTTATAGCGAGCGATTTTCTCCAGAATTGCCTCTTCTTTTACGTCTCTATATTTAATGCTTTTAGATCTTATCTTGTTCTCTTGTACGACATTGTCACGAATATTGTAGTCGTATTCTTCCGAGTAGCTTTTAGATCCAGAATTGATTGTTCTGATTTCAATATCGGACCCAACAAGCCTGTATTCATAGACGGACAACCATTCTGATGACCAGTCTGTCGAAGAACTTTTTGTAGTGAAGGTTTTATTGCTCATATTGACAACGGTATTCGACCGTCCATATTCATCATGCTCATCGAATGACCGAGCATCATAAGGGTCTTCTGCATTGCCGTTTACTAGGCTTGCAAAGTATGAGTATTCAGTAATCAATTCCTCTTCGGTTGGGAATGGCTCTTGACTGTAGTCGTCAAGTAAAGCTACGACCGATTCTTTTGGTAAAATCTTTCGATCGAGCTTCTTCGACAATTCCAAGCAGGTAGGGTTTTTGGATTTTTTTAGCTTAAATATCTTCTCCAAATAGATAGCAAGATATAACCAACTAAATGCAGGCTTGACAATGAAAAGTCCGACTAAGTAGGCAAGCCACCCGCCTGATGTGTTGGGCTTACTTTGATAGATTCCCTTGATTCGGTGTAGATATAATCCTGCTTGCCGCAAGTTTTTTGATTTGACCGATTGTATCCTTGCAACAAGTGACACCAGTCGAATGCAGCCCAATAGAAATCCGAACAATATACCCCAAGCGTAAATTTCCATTCCTCTTGCCTCCACAATCCAGCAGCAGGATAGCTTAACTATATAGTGTCATTTTAGCATTCACGGTCGTAAGTATCGATGATTCTAGCACACTCTTCTTTTTAAAATTATGCATCAGACCAAATGGGGGATCTGAATTGGGTGATTTTGATCATTGAATGCTTTCAATAAACCTGCAGTTAACCGATTGACGCATTTTGAAAAGACGTAGAAAATTGGTCTCTTTGCAAATTCTGATCGGGAAAAATCTTCAGCTCCTCCTGATACTCCCGCACATGCTTATCAAAATCCCGCACCTGACCCTCGATGATCGAGCGCCGTGATCTCACACCGGTATCAACTTCCACTTCGTTCGCCTTCGCTTCTTTCAGGGGATCAATCGACTCCATCTCGGTGCCGGTCCATTGCGTGCAGAAATATGGGTGCCTATGGGACGTTGGCCGGAAAGCTTTTCGAGCACTTCAAATTCCGGCTGCCTCGAAGCCAAAGAGATCATAGTTCTAAGGGCTTCCTCGGACATGGCCCATTGAGAATTTAAAATGTAGTTCAGAGCAAAAGACAACATTGACCTCACCCCTAGTGCGAGGCAAATTTAGCTCTGAAAGCCATTGTAGGGAAGGTTTTGGGTGGTTCCCCTGGGGAACCACCTCCACTGCTGAATTCGGTTGACGTTTTGATATTCTGGTGCTTTTACACGCGTCAGTGACGAATACATGATTTTGATCATTTCTTAATAATATGAACATACTTGGGCATAGATACAGGGTATCGGGCGAATCGTTTCATGAATTTTGCTATAAGTTAATTGATTCAATTGCGAGGAGTCTCGATTATGAACAATTACTCTTACGAACAAAAGGAAGCAAAAGACCCTGCTGCTGCTGCTGCTGCTGCTGCTGCTGCTGCTGCTGCTGCTGCTGCTGCTGCTGCTGCTGCTGCTGCTGCTGCACAAACAGCCTCTGGTGCTACAGAAGCAGCGGCACACACTGCTTCTGCTGCTTCTCAAGCAGCAACATATGCTGCTTCAGCGGCGGCAGCTTCGTCTGCTGCCGCAAAGGCTGTGAAAAATCTTACTGAATGTATCGCCACGGCATCTGAAGCAGCTGCACAGCTTGCGTCAAGAGTTACTCTGGACAATGCCGCTACCATAGAAGAAGCAACGACAAAGGCAGTTAATATTGCTGCTGAAATCATTGACACTGCGACAACCTTGGCAGCAAAGCTTGCTTTCGATACAGCTATGTCGATAAAAATATGGGAGAAGAATTTTCCGAATAGTCCCGAGATTGATAAACTAAAATCCGAAGGATTGTTGACAATTGCATCCGCAGCAAAGTCAGCTGCTGTTAAGGTTTCCGGAAATGCACAGGTCACCGCAGAGAATATAGCAAAAGCTAACATTGAAGCTGCAAAAATCGCAACTGAAAGAGCTAAAAGCTCTGCCATTGATGCTGCAAAGATTGCTTTTGCGGCTGCAGAGTCCGTTGATATATCAGTCGCCGCGTCGATTGCCACAGAGTCTGCTGCTTCAATAGCAGCTGATTCGGCTAGGGCGTCATCTGCAGCAGCTATTGCGGCGCAAAGAGCCGCATCCACAGCTTCAAATGCTGCTGAAACCGCCGCAACTGTTTTACATGCAGAAAAAGAAATAACAGATTCAGCGAGTCGATTTAAATCAGCATTTATTGCCAATATGAGCCACGAAATCAGAACACCACTCGCAATAATTCATGGCTATGCAGAACTAATTGCAAGAATTGACGGAAAGAATGTAAATAGAGATTGGATTGGAAACATCCTCAGATCAAGTCAGCAATTGGAATTGCTCATAAATGACATCTTAGATATTTCGAAAATTGAAGCAGGTAAAATTGAAGTCGAAGTTAAATCCATTCCACTTTCAAATGTGGTCACTGACATCCATGAGCTATTGCGCGCAAAAGCTATGGAAAAACAAATCCAACTTGATTTTTCGATACAAGGACTAGTGCCATCGCAAATTTCTACGGACGAATTACGATTGAAACAAATCCTGCTCAATATTATCGGAAATGCAATCAAATTTACCGATGATGGTCGAGTGAGTACTGTGATTAAAATCATTCCATCTGAATGCGCCTCCAAGCACGACTCACTCGCTTTCATCGTCACGGACACAGGTATAGGGATGACACCAGAGCAGTCCGCAAAGATTTTCGGAGCTTTCAGCCAAGCAGACAGTTCTATAACACGGAGATTTGGGGGTACTGGTCTCGGCCTCACTCTTTCACTCAATTTGGCGAAGCTCCTTGGTGGTGACATCATTCTCAGTGAGAGCGAGCCGGGCAAGGGAAGCACTTTTACAGTAAAAATTGATCCGGGTAATATCAGTGAAGTTACAATGATTGACGATTCCAAAGGACTTTTAGCATCAGAAAAAGCAAAATCCCGCGAGAATCCTGCTATTGATAGCTTCAAAGGAATGAACATCCTACTGGTAGAGGATGCAGAGGATATAAGAGCTTTGCTACATTATATTCTAGGTCTGCAAGGAGCATCTGTAACTGACGCTATAAATGGCGAAGAAGGAGTGACCAAGGCGATGAAGTCAAATTTTGATTTCATCCTAATGGATCTCCAAATGCCAGTTCTTGATGGAATAAAGGCAACCGAAAAACTAAGATCTTCTGGATATGGAGTGCCGATTTTCGCTCTTACAGCCCATGCTATGGCGGGTGAACGAGAGAGATGCCTTGCTAAAGGATTTACTGATTATTTATCAAAGCCAATCAATATTGATCAGCTCATAAGAATTTCTAAAAAATACCGCCCAACAATCGACACCTTACACTAAATTTTTTAGCTCTGAAAACTACGGGAGATCTCCTGGCAACATGGCTTACTGAACCGAAGGTATATTAACTGGAAAAATCTTTTGCTCCTCCTGATATTCCCGCACGTGCTTATCAAAATCCCGCCCCTGACCCTCGATGATCGAGCGACGCGATCTCACACCGGTATCAATTTCCACTTCGTTCGCCTTCGCTTCTTTCAGGGGATCGATCGATTCCATTTCGGTGCCAGTCCATTGCGTGCAAAAATATGCTTGGCGCTTTAGCGGATCATCGAACCCGGGAGCATCGAGAAGGCCTTCGCGAACAGCGTCAGAGATAACCCATTCCCAGACTGGCTGGCAAAAGTCGGAGACTAGCCAAGCCCTTCTCACCTTGAATGCCTTCCAGGCTTCCAAAATTGCCCCACGCGCGGCTGAATAAGATGATTGGAAGTGTTGGGTGATAATTTCATAGGGAAGCCCCAGGCCGATTCCTATCTGCTTGATCACAGCCTGCACAAAGGGGTCAAAATTGCTATTAGGTCGGCCTGGGGAAGAGGTGTCGACTTTTTCTCCTGGCAGAAGATCCACCATAAGGCCGGGACCAAACGTCTTGGTCTGCCGCTCTCTTTGCGCATCGGGGCCCTTGTCCCTAGCGATATGGGCGGTCGATCTATCGCCAAAAGGAGATCCAAGCTCTGAGGTGACGAAGGTGGTGTAGAAGGCGCTCAGAACTGCCGCCATGATTTCGGCTTCGGTATAGCGGGAAATTTGCTTGAACTTCTCCACGACGGGGGCCAAAAATGGCTCTCCACGACTTTGACCGGGA
>JBGSTF010000341.1:0-58470 GCA_041736645.1 Oligoflexus sp.
TAAAATCATGGCCGGCGTGGATCACGATTTTATTGGGGAAGCCCACACCCTGAAATTTACTGGAATGTTTTACTTATCCGCCCTCTATAGAGGCGCACAAGAAATCAAGGCTCCCGCACCCGCTACCATTGGCTGGAACGACAAAATTGGTGATTTCTTAGCCCTCTCTATGTAAGGTTCATCATCTCCTTTATAGAAGGAACTATATTGAAAGTAATCTTTCAGTATAGGGAAATGCCACGATACCTCTACGTAATGAGTCCCCCAAACAAAGATCACATCGGTCTTATGTTTTCCATCATATAATCTAACAAAAGCCCGATCTGGTTCTCGATATAAGGTCGAAAATTGCTCCACCGTCGTGCCACAGGGAACTTCCTTCAGAACGCTTTCAGTCGCATCTTTTTTCTTCCTCGAAGACTCTGTCTGTTGTTTCATCTTCGCTCGTGCTCTGTCAGACAAATCTTCCAATTTGCGAATCTGTTCTTCTTGAACACGCAACTTTTCAAGCTGAATTTTCTGCACTTCAATAGCCTTTTCCTTTTCTTCTATCTCTCTTTCTCTCAGCTCGTTTTTTAGTCGCATCGCATCTTCTCTGAGTTTCTGCTTTTCCATTTCATTTTTCAAATTGTCAAATGATTTTTTGGAATTCTTGGCTCTGTCAACGGACCAAGCGTATTGCGTATAAACATTGGTGCGGGATTGGGTAAGGTACTTGATTTTCCCGGAAACCATTTCAAAACCTTCCCAATCCACACTAGAAACGTCAAGAACATAAGTGGTTCTTGATTGATATTTCGCATCTGCCCCGGTCTCTCGAATTTCTTGCCCAAGACTGTAAGCGCCTCCGAAAACGCATATCAGAGCATTTTCTCGCGCTTTCTGTCTAGCGTTTGACAAGGCAGCTATTTGATTTTCGCCTTCTCCATAGCCCACAAAGTAATAAGATCCTGAAATTATCTTACAGTCTTCCTCTACCCATATAGGTGGATCGAGTAGCTCTTTTTTAACATCACTCTTTTTCACTGAGACACATGAAACCATGTTAGAAACAAAAAATAGGGCGGTGATTTTTCGAATCATGAAAATCTCACAAATATTTTGCTAAACGAACCTTTCATGACTATCTCCCATAACATGATGGGATCGTCTGATTCACATTGGGATATTTTGTAAGTCCGGCCCCTTTCTTAACCTTTTTGAAAAAATTTGATTCTTAGTAAGTATAGTTTGCTAGCAACAACAGCATCCTTGCGAATTCCCATATATGATGAAGCAAGAACGTCAATTTTCTTAGTTCAGAGTAACCTATACTTACCCTCAAGCGACCCTAGAATAGCTGATCTATTCCACTTTCAATGTACAAGTTTACCTTATTTCGCTACGCCCTCAAGAAAGCTCTTTTGCGCGTTGAGTAGGGTCTCGCGGATCTCAGGGTTACCCTTCGCCTTGGGATTTGTAGCCTCGCGGAGCTGGCGCTCGATCTCGGACTTTTTAATGGCAAGCATGGCGGCGCAGCGAACTTTAAGAACCCTATCTCCTGAGGCGTCACTCACCTCGGCCTTTTCCCAATAACGTTCTTTGACCGCTGATCCGCTCACATTTCCCTGGGCCAGAAAAGCTGTGAGAGATTCATAAGCAGGGTCGGTGGCGGCGTCGGTCTCATTAACTTGACCCGCGCTCGTGATGTTTTCCTTGATGTAGCGAAGCATCTCGGTTTTTGCGTCCAAGGCGGCAGCCTTCATGCACGCTTCAGGTCGGGAATCCCCGCTCATGGTCATGGAATGAACGAAAAGGAGGTCGGCACCCTCTTGCCAGAGGACTTTCTGCCCCGATGCCCATTTTGGAGTTTCGTCAATTGAACCAATGCGCTCAATCACTTTTGCAGTCTGAAATTCCGGGCGCGAAGGGGTCGTGGCGCATGAGAAGAGAAACGCGGTTATTGCTGCTGCGAAAAATAACTTCATGATCAAAAATCCTTCACAGAAATTGTGGGATGAGTTCGATAGCTGAAAGAAAATCCTTAGAATAAACATTCTGACATGTTTATCAAAAATTTCCATGATCAATTAACAGCACATTTTTGAACCATCAAGTCCATCGAAACCGACTATTCGCATAAACCAAGCCCTGCTTGGATTTTCAACTTACAAATCAAGCCATGTTTTATGATCACAAAAAAAGCGCCCCTAAGCGGAGCACTTTTACCACTCTGATCACGCCAAGACTATTCCTGCACTGATCTTTAGCCATCACATCGCGTAGTACCGGAAATCCGAGTTCAATTCCCCAGTATCCACCCTTCCCGAGGTCCAGCGGAGATTCAGGAGGTTAATACCGGGTGGCGAATCAAATAGTAAATCCAGCTTGCCATCCTGTATGGTCCCACCCTGGAGGGCTTGACCATTTAATTGAACTTCAACGGTCGAATCACCTTTCAGGATATCTTGCGTTTCAATTCGCAGGTGAGTCTTTTTACCCAAAAAGGCAGTTCCTGTGTCGCGTCCATCCAAGAGCAGACGATAATAGCCTCGAACCTGTCCCCAGCTTAGGTCAGCCAATGGATAGAATCGAACATCGTAGGAATTTTTGGGTTTATCACGAAAGGGATCGTCAGGATTAAAACCAACTGATTCGGCCCAAAGCTTAATGACCTCGGCGTTACTGACAAATTGATTCCCCCGTGAATCATCACCCGTTGGTTCCGCTGGCTCAAAAGGCAACCAGATAAAATCCGGATGATATCTGCGGGTGGTGTCCATAGTGAAATTAGGGTCATAAGCCCGCGATGCCCCCATCCATTCACCGCCGATGATACGATCACTATCGTCGAGCTCGAGTATATACTCGTAGGTGTTTTTCTTAGGATCAGGCTTGGTCCCAGCACCTGTAAAATCGAATGTCGCGTCACGATAGTAAACATTCATGGTGATGCGAATGAATGATCGGGCTCTCGGATTAAATATCCAGCTATCCATAGCGGGAAACAGCGAATTGCCATTGGCGTCTTTGATAGAATTACGTAAGCCGGCCACAGCTTGATCTTCGGTCCAAGGGCCTTCAGATGCGTAATCGTATGCATAGATTGGATAGTTCCAGACTTCTTCATCCTGATGCTCATCAAACACAATGGGCTGCTTGGCACGACCGAGAAAATTCACCAATCCAACATGAAAGCTACCTGGATTGACATCATCGCATTCGTCCATCACCTGCGGATTGGCTCTGAGGATGGGCCGTTTAACAAGCTCCGCGTTGGCGAGGCGACACCGGTTGCCAGAGATAAATTTGGCCTTCGCATTCATATTCATTTCAGACAGCAAAGCTCTGATATCCGCCGGAGTAAACTCAGTACAGCCTGCACTGCCAGCGGCGCAGCCTTTGGGTCTGGTCACATTTCTTACCGGATTTTGATAGCGGGATACGGAAACTCCAGTCCCGTTGCAGTGACCATACCAGTTCGGTTGAGCTCGATTGTGATTGTCGATCTCCCACTGAGCGGCTTTGGATTGGCCGCTATAAAACGCACGATCATATTTGGTCAGAGCGCCGCCCATATTCGTACCACCCGTTGTATTTGGTGGAACCAAGCGTTCAGGATACCAAGTATCCTGGTAGGGAATGCGAGTCGAAGGCACCGATCCGCTCTTGAACTTATCTAATTCCGCCCAAGAGGTGGTGTATTGATCCATACCAAACATGCGTTTATAGAAGTCTCGAATATCTTCAAGCTCCAATTGATCGGAAGCATAGATCACTGGCCCCGTTCGAGCGGAGTAAGCCTTGGCCTGTGATTCCGCTCGCTGACATTCGCAGCTGCCAACTAATAGCGTTCCAAAAGTTCCTAACCAAAAAGACAAGCGTCTTGGACGGTCCATGGTTCCACCTGTATCCGTGCGAGCGATTCTTACTTTTCCATTTGATTATACCGGATTGACTTGATTTAGCCTACTCCCACCGTCCCCACGGAATAGGGCATGGCAATGATATTAAAGGTTTTAGTTAAATTAAATTCCGTCCTATTAAGATCCCGAAGCCGTCCCAGGAAATAGGTATTGCGGGTTTCCTTCATTTGTCAGCTCATCAACCGAAGAGACTTCGTGGAGGGTATCTCATGAGCCGCGTGACCGAAGCAAAACCACTTGAACAATTCCTTGATGAAAACAGGGATCTAACCGGCACGGTTCTGATTGTTGATGACAATGAAGATATTGTTGAAATCACCAAAACGACTCTCGAACGCTTCACCAAGTTCAAGATTGCCACTGCATCGAATGGTCATGAGGCTTTGGACGTTCTAGCCAATCAGGCGATTGACGTCATAGTCCTGGATGATAAAATGCCGACGATGACGGGAACCGAATTTTTTCGCATCATTCGCCAGCGGTCTGTCTATGTCCCCGTCATCTT
Source organism: Oligoflexus sp. (assembly GCA_041736645.1). GTDB lineage: Bacteria > Bdellovibrionota_B > Oligoflexia > Oligoflexales > Oligoflexaceae > Oligoflexus. The sequence continues at coordinate 4,411 of JBGSTF010000341.1, forward strand.
CCTCACGGGAATGCCCAATGAAGAAGCCCGCAATAACCAACTGGCCCTGGGCGCCTTCGACTATTTGGAAAAACCAGTGAAAGCACGAGACTTGATCGTTCTCGTCACGGAAGCATCGAAAGTCATGGACCGGATTCGGGCTATCCTCGAACGGAAAGCCTAAACCAAGACTCTCAAGCATCCTGAGCCATAAGCCTCAGAGCTATCTCTCGTCCTGACGCCACCGCACCGTTCATGAATCCATTGAAATCAACATTGCAATGCTCACCGGCGAAATGCAAACGTCCATTAAGTTCGGCTTCTCCCGGGGATCCGATCAAACTCGTGTACTGACCGGGCTTGGGACACATGGTACTACCCAAAGAAAAAGGCGACTGACTCCAGTTATGAATCAGTTTTTTATCATCATGCAAGGCGGATGCTCCACGAAACATTGTATCCAGATCACCCAATGACATTTGGATTCGACCCGGCCCTACGTTTTGTCCAGCCTGCCCACTGATCAGATTGGAAAGAATTCCTGAGCGTCCCTTCTGCAGGCGACTGGAATCCCAAAAGGCCTGGCTCGAAAGATCGGTAAAATAGGTTCCCACACAACGCGGCTGCAAGGGACCACCTTGCCGCCAAAATCTTTCTTGAAAACCTAGGCCTATTTTGCTCGACGTTCCATACCCGAGCAAGCGAATCGCCTCTTTTTTTACAGGACTCATTTCCAATTTTTCAAAGCCATCGATCTTTCGCACTATGGAAAAAGGCAGGGCGATCACGACTCGGTTTGCTTTCACTTCCACCGTTTTTCCGGCCTGATCAAAAATTAACACAAGGCCTTCAGCCCTATTACGAATAGCTTGCAGGCGATGACTGAGGATAACAGGTGCCTTGCGCGTCTTGAGCTGTTCTTCCAGTGCAGATATCAAGCGGGAGGCTCCACCATTGATCTTCATCACTTCGCCTGTTTCACTGAACAACCTTGGCCCGACTTTCCCTTTGGCATCAAACAGGGCCAAAAGGTTCAAAGCAGATTGCTGATCAGCCTCCAAACCATATTCGCCGACGTAAGCGACACGCATCAGGTCCAAAAGCCAAGGATCCACATCCTGCTTCAATCGATCCAGGTATTCGGTCAAAGACAGGCGATCCAAAGCCTTGACGGCATCGCCCATTTGCTCTTGATAAGTTGGAATCAGAGTTTCACCATCCATCTGCAGAATCTGCAAGTCACGCATCATCACACGAACCATGGATTGGGCGGAAGACAAGAAGTCTCGATCGCGATAGATCTTGCCACCAAAATAGTAGATGGCCTCTTCAAGGCCTTTGCTCTCTTCTTTCAAGGGCTGCAACTTCACCCCAAGTTCCCGAGCCAAATTCAGGATCTCTTCGTGACTGCTATCAATAAATTCCGCGCCGCGCTCCCAAATCATACCTTCGCTATTGAAGCCTTGCTGGGTATGAACACGTCCTCCGAGGCGATCCGATCCTTCATAGACGCGACAGGCCATTCCATTTTTGCTGAGATAATAAGCTGCGGTCAGTCCAGCTAGTCCACCTCCAACAATGATCGTGGTATCGCCTTCAGGAGTCGGCAATTCGCTAGGAGTTGAGCTCTCGCTGGGGCTGGAGCTGATACAGGACGGCAATGCCCCCAAAGCCAAAAGCCCTCCACCCCATTCCAGCACCCGGCGTCGATTGATCGACAATGATTGAAGGCGATCGCGCTCATCGCCTATTTTTTGCTGAAGGCTCGATTCAAGTTTCGCGAGTTGAAGCAGGCGTTGCATCCGGCTGTGCAGGGGAGTCCGGGACATGGTGGCCCTTCCTGTTTTCAAGCATAATGATGGAGATTGACGTTCTCCAGTTATACATGAAAAGGGCCGTCCATGCCTAGTCTAATATGCGCAGCTTTTCAGCCACCACAAACGGGAGGAATAATCGCCAGCTCCTGGCTTTTTTGCAGACAATAATCTTCGCTCAGAATGGACTGTTCATCAGCAAAGACCGACTGCATCAAGAGGCTATCAACCTTGGATTCGGGGCGTGCCGCTAGCATATGCTGCTGCATTTTTTGCCGAAGCTCGGCAATGCTGGTGCCGGGCTCACAGAGAAAAGGCAGCGTTGGCTCGCTGGCGTGATCGCGGAAGGCACCGAACAATCGAACTTTGATATCCAGCATGATCAACCTCTCAAGATTGGAAAGTTTGCAATGGATAGAGTGAAACCAGGGAGCCTGCTGCCAAACTATCACTTTCTGGAGTGAGGAAAGCCCAGCAATTTGCCTTGAGCAAAGGACTGATCATATACGATCCTTGCCCCTCCAGAACCTCCACTTGCACTTCACCATCTTTGACTTGCCAGACAGCTTTGTAGAAACACTGCAAATCTTTTGGCTTCATCAGAGGATGATTCAAACGAGCCACCCAAGGGGTCTCCGGCTTCTGGCCTCGAAGAGACCTGACATAGGGATCCACAAAGAATCGCCAGCCTACCAAAGTTGAAATAGGGTTGCCCGGCAATCCAAACCAAACAGGACCATTCTGCCATTCAGCGAAGAGCAGCGGTTTGCCGGGTCGCATGGCCACTTTATGAAAATGCAACTGAGCCCCCAACTCCAGCAAACTATCTTTAATAAAGTCATGCTTGCCCATCGATACCGCACCGGTACTGACGATGATATCCGGCTGCAAATCCAGGATCTGGAGGACCTCGGCACGGAATAAATCCGGCTCATCGATTACCATTTTATGGGCAATCAATTCAAAGTCGGGTCGATTGAGAGAAGCGTGTAAATACGGTCCGGATGCGTCGCGAATCATGCCTGATGGCAGATCTTTGTCATTGTAGCGACCGAGCTCACGACCGGTGGTCAGCAAGGCAACTCGAATAGGCATCTGGACCGGAAGGGAGTCGATCCCCAAACTCGCGCAAGCCATCATCATCTCTGCACCGACCTGCTGGCCCCTTGAACCAACCGCTTGGTCAAGATCAAAATCACTGCCGCGTCGCCTTATATTGTCACCGGCCAAAACAGGCTTCTTTATCAGCACTCGACGCTCGTCTGCATTCTTTTCGGTATCTTCGACCCGTATCACCGCATCGAAGGGACCCAGAGGCAAAGGCGCGCCGGTCATGATTTCGACAGCTCCTGTTTCATGCACGCTGGAAGGTTGATCGCCAGCAACAATCGTCGCTAGGATCGGCAGATCAACCGGAGTTTGCAGACTCGCCGATCGGGTATCGAGCGCTCGAACAGCGTAACCGTCCATCGCCGAATTATCGAAGGCAGGTACAGCTTCCGGACTCTGCAATTCAGCAGCGAGATATTGCCCCTGGGAAGCGAACATAGGTAGATCCTGGGCATTCTTCCATCGGTGCACCTGCTTGACTTCAGAACGCTCCCGAACAATGGCCAGAGCCTCACGGTATGGAATCATAGTTAGGTCCCTTTCCTTCGCCTTAAGCTCGCAAAAGTCATCTGACTAAGAATGTTTTCCAGAACGGTCGTGGCGTCCGCCTCGGCTTATATGAAAAGCGTGAGGCAAAAGTGGCAAGAGAACTTCCAAACCCTCTTTGACAGCTTTCAAGCTGCCTGGCAACATGATCACAAGACTGGATCCGATCATGCCTCCTCCCGACCGACTTAAATAGGCCATCGGCGTATTACGAGCTCCTGAGTCGCGCAGCAGTTCACCAAATCCTGGGATATCTCTGTCCCAGAGTGCTTTCAGAGAGTCAGGAGTCACATCGCGTTGCGAGAGTCCCGTTCCACCTGTGGTGATGATAAGATCGGCTCGATGGGTTTCCACAGCTTCCATAACCACCTGTTGAATGGAATCTCGTTCATCAGGGACTAAAAACTGTTTGCTGATCATCGCTCCTTGCTCTTCGCAACGATCCACCAACCAGCTCCCTGATGTGTCTTCAGCAGAACCTTCATAGCAGCTGTCGCTTATGGTAATAATCGTCACACGACTTTTTTCAAGGTAACGCGGGCCCGTTCGATTGCCATCGGTTTTATTGGGCAATTGATGCTGAGGATGGCGCCAAAAACCGGATTTGCCGCCTTCTTTTTCCAGAAGGGTGATATCGCCCATGCTAATCACCGGATCGGTGCCCTTAGTCAAGTCGTAGATACAAAGAAGGGCAGCCTGGACTCCAACGAGGGCTTCCATTTCCACGCCTGTTTTCGCTGTCGCTGTCACTTCACAATGAATACGCACCGCATGCACATCGGGTTCTAGTGTACAGGTCACCCGCACAGCCTCGATCGGCAGCGGATGACAGAGCGGAAGGAGCAGGGCCGTGTTTTTTGCGGCCATGATTCCGGCAATTTCGGCCAATGCCAGAGCATCACCCTTGGGCAAACTGCGATTGCGTACCTTGTCGTAGACCAGGGGACTGAGATAGATGCGTCCCTCAGCAAGCGACCTTCGATGGGTGATCGCTTTTGGACTGACATCAATCATACGATAGTTGGCATCAGAGGTCTGGGGTGTAGAATGAGTCGTTTCCATGGCTGCCTCGCTGCAAGCTAAACCTCGCGAATACCCGTAGCAAGGATTCGCAAGGTGCTTCCGTTCATCCGTTAAATGATGGACTTTATTTGGGCGCAAGCATCAGGCGCTGCCGATCCTGCGGAAAGCTCGAATTGAACGAAAAGTCCTGAAGCTTTTCACCATTCCAATAGAATTTCAGTTCCTTTGTCTCACTCTCACCGAAGAGACGATAGTCGTAGAAACCATAAGTCCAAGTCGGGATACCGCCAGTATTTCCAACTGCGGTCGGAGCGCCTAACAGCCGTGACACGTCAGTTTGAGTGGTTTGATTCTTTTTCACCCAACTCAGATCGGACGAAAAATCACGGCCTCGGGTAACGCAGGCTGTCTGCAGGGCGAAAACAGTCAAGATTGAAAGGAATAGTAGGCTCTTCAGTCGGCGGCTTTGCATAGGTCAGACTCCTTGTGCGTGTTTCACGGCCCTATACTTCACTAGATGCTGTCCCTCGTCAAATATCAACTTGGTCTTTCATAGGGGCTATGCTACCAACTTTGGGTCACCAATAATCGGATTTTGACGGAGTCAAAAATGTCCAAAATCCCTCGTCGGACCTTGGTCCTCGGCGCTGTGTTGCTAGTCTCAAGTGTCTATCTGATGATGCAGGCCAATAGCCGTGAATCGCCGAGTCTGGGCGGAACCGAGCTCATTCCGGCCCAAAAACTTGGCGATTTTAATCTGGTCGATGTCTACGGCCAGCCTTTCCGCCGAGCTGATGTGCTTGGCAAATGGACGATCGTGTCTTTGGGTTTTACCCATTGTCCGGATATCTGCCCCATTACACTGGCTGCTTTTAGAGACGAACTCAACGCCTTGCCCCTGAATAGTCGAGACCGAATACAGTTTGTCTTTCTCACCGTCGACCCTGAGCAGGACACTCCGGAAGTTCTCAAAGCGTATGTCCAAAAATTCCATACAGCGATTCGTCCGGTCACCGGTGATCTCAAAGAAATCAAAAACTTCGCTAATCAAATTCATGCAAGTTTCGCCAAGGAAGGGCAAGGCGAAGTCGGGCTCTATACGATGGCTCACAGCCCCCAATATTTTGTCATTAATCCAGAAGGGAAATGGCAGGTACTCTACACTCCACCTCTTGTCAAAGGTCGACTGGCAACAGATTTGAAAGCTCTCAGTCGTCCCAAACGCTTCGGCATATTCTAAGGATTGGAAAACGTCACGATGCAAGATCTGCTCGATTTGATCAAAAGCTTAAACATCGCTCCTGAACAGTTGCAGGATTTGGCTTCCACAGCCCAACAAAATCCGTTTGCAGCCATGACTAAGGTTCAAGAGCTCGGCATTTCTGCCGACGCTCTGCAAAAAATCATGATGGCTGTCATGGCCAATCCAAGCGCTTTGATGGACCTCGCCAAAGCTTTTGGTGCCGACGATAGCATGATGAAAACGGTAGAAGATGGATTGAATAAGCTCAAAGGCTAGTGAACAGTTGGCCGGAGTGAAGGAAGCAGCCCAACACTGATGTCGGGCTCCGCTTCCTCAAGACTATAGCTGCAAAGCCTGCTCGAGATCCCGAATCAAGTCATCGGGATTTTCTATTCCGCAAGACAATCGAATCAGATTGGGACCGATACCGAGTTGTTTCCGCATTTCTTCGGGAACGGAAGCATGGGTCATCTTTTCAGGATGATTGACCAGCGACTCGACGCCACCCAAACTTTCTGCCAAAGCAAAAACCTTCAATTTTTGCAGAAAATTGACGACATCTGCGTAGCTGCCTTTCAAGTTGAAAGACACCATACCGGCGAATCCGCGCATTTGTTTTTTAGCCAAGGCGTGTTGGGGATGCGAAGGAAGTCCTGGAAAGAATACGTCCTTGACGCGAGAGTGCTCGCTCAAAAAACGAGCAACGACCGCCGAGTTGCTGTCATGCTTTTCCATACGGACAGCCAGAGTTTTGATACTTCGCAGCAAGAGAAAGCTTTCGAAAGGACCGGGAACTGCACCGCCGGCAAACTGCACAAATTTAATTTGCTCGTACAGCTTATCGTCGTTGAGCATCACGGCTCCACCGATGATATCGGAGTGACCGCCAATATATTTGGTTGTGCTATGAACCACAAGATCAGCGCCCAATTCAAAAGGAGACTGAAAGATAGGCGAAGCAAAGGTGTTATCCACAACAACCAGAGCCGAACCCTTGTGCGCAATCTTCGATACAGCTTCGATATCGATAACTTTGAGCAATGGATTGGTTGGTGTTTCCACCCAAATCATGCGCGTATTCGCTTTGATGGAAGCTTCGACATTCTTCAGCGAGGTCATGTCGATGAAATCAAATGTGAGATTATATTTGGCAAAAAGTCGTCGAAACAAACGACCTGTTCCACCATAAACATCATCACAGACGAGCACATGATCGCCCGGATTGAGAATTTGGATGATCGCTTGTTCCGCGGCTAGACCTGACGAAAAAGCCAAGCCGTACTTGGCTCCTTCGAGGGCTGCAAACGCCTCCTCGAGGACATCGCGTGTCGGGTTACCGGCTCTCGAGTAATCCCAACCTTGGTGCTCATTCGGGGCCTTTTGCACATAGGTTGAGGTCTGAAAGATCGGAGTCATGATCGCACCAGTACGGGGATCAGGCTCGACACCGGCATGCACAACTTTGGTGAAATCGGAGGGGCGAATGCTCATAGTCGTTTCCTTAGCTTTTCAAGCTTTTAAGAATATCGGCCAATTGTCCTTTACGATGCATTTCGGAAACAATGTCACAGCCTCCGACAAATTTACCCTTGACGTAGAGCTGAGGAATCGTCGGCCAGTTGGCGTATTTTTTGATGCCTTCACGAAGATCCCAGTCTTCCAGCACATTGCGTGAACCGTAGCTCACACCGTAGCTTTTCAAAACTTGGATGACTTGCGCGGAAAACCCGCACTGAGGGGAATCTGGAGTTCCCTTCATGTAAAGAAATACGTCGTTGCCTTCAACGTCCTGCTTAATCGTCGCCAGAGCTTCTTGTTCACCCATGGTGATATCCTTCCCATTTCAAAAGATTGCTTCGAACCGGCATATGGCCGAATCGTTCCGTCCCTCAAGACGGGGATTTTGCCAGCCTAAACTAATACAAGGGGAGCTGGTGGGAAAAGGTTTTTCGCAAGGCATTAAGGCCAGGACCTGGGAAAAGCGGTCTACTACAGCCATTATGACTTAACTAGGCCGTTATTCATCGGCCTCGCTCCTTGAGTCAGGATCTCCAGTGCCAATTGGGCGACCTTTTCCGGCAGCAAATCGCGCATACATCGAAAATGTCCCAAGGGACAAACCTGCGGCCCATGATCGCTGCAAGGTCGACAGGCAAGGCTGACTTCTGCTACGCGACTGCCCGGAGCCAAGGGTCCGAATCCCAATCCCGGAACGGTCGCTCCAAAGATCGCCAGACTCGGCACCCCAAAGGCAGAGGCATAGTGCAAGGGCGATGAATCGTTGCTGATCAAAAGACTGAGGCGCGGATACACAGCACGCAAATCATCCAGACTGGTTTTTCCGGCAAGGTTAGTCACCCGAGGCGTAGCAAAAGAGAGAGCTTCACTCATGTCTGTTGCCGCTTGCACTTCATCACCACTGCCTAAAATGACTAAATTTGCCGGTGTTTTATCCAAAAGTAGGCGAGCCATTGCGATAAAATGCTGTACGGGCCATCTCTTTGTTCCCCAAACGCTTCCAGGTGCAATTGCAATCAATGGCTGATGATGAGGCTGCAGCCACTCTTGAACCGCAGCTGAAGAAACCTGTGATAGAAATGGTTCGCTCGTAAAAGCCTGTTGACGACTGATGCCTAATGGTTCGAGTAACAGGCTAATCCTTTGCGTTTCATGCAACACAGCAACGCGTGGTACGCGAACATCAGCAAGAAAAGCTCCATGACTTTCATCGTAAGTAACAGTGAAAAAGTCGAGGGATCGAGCGAGTAAACTGGACCGCATGCTTCGATGAGCCTGCAAGACAACACTTCGCTCGCTAGAGCAGTTATCCAATTGCGACTTCACATCTTGCACCGCTTTGGCCATAGAACGATCACGTTTATCGAAGACTACGATTTTATGTAAGGCTGGATGCCCTGCTAAGGCTTTTGCTCCGAGGCCGGTTGTGATGAGATATTGGCGAATATGCGGCGCATGGAGTTGAACCGAGCGCAAAGCTGCCGTCTGCAGAATGATATCACCCAAAAAGCTAGTTTGAATCCAGATCAGATTTTCCAGCTCGTCGATTCGGAGCAGTGATTGTTGTTTCATCGATGTGTCCAGTCAGCAAGGATCGAAGCCTGCCATTTGGTGGTGCTTGCCAGTCTTCGGGGCAAAAGCTAATCTCCAGCAAGATCTCAGGAAACTTTGCTGAAGACATCAGGATTTTTTCCTTTTCAGGATATTCGTTGTATTCAAAAGTTTCCTAGCAGAATCCGGTCCATCCCTTCGCCTTTTGACCCAGCTAGACTTGGTGGACCGATACCCTGCACATTCCACGTTGACTCGCAGCAGGAGCTATTGTGTCTGAACTTTCTCTTTCTCCGACGCCTCGATTTACCCCTGCTCGTCAAAACCTTGAAGAGGCCATGCTGGAAGCGCAAAAACTGGCCTTTGGACCAGTCGCCTTTATGGTCTGTATCTCTATGAAACGATTAGGTATTTTCAGTATATTAGAAGCCTCTATTGGGGACGGCTTGAGTCTCGATGAAGCCGCTGAACGCAGCGAACTCAGTCGTTATGCAGTGCAAGTTCTCTTCGAATCTGCGGTAGGAATGGGCGCTTTGCGCATCGTGGATGACCGGTATCATCTCAGCAAACTGGGGCATGTGTTGGCTCTCGATACAATGACCAGCGTAAACTTTGACTTCATATATGACGTATGCTTCAAGGGCCTGTTCCATATGGAAGAGGCCTTGAAGACCGGTACGCCAGCAGGTCTTAAAGAACTCGGTCCTTGGGCTACCGTCTACGAAGGTCTGAGTGAACTGCCTGAGTCTGTTCGTCGTTCCTGGTTGGCCTTCGATCACTACTACTCGGATTCAGCATTTCAAGCCGTGCTGCCGATGGTATTTTCGGAAGAGGTCCATCATCTCTTGGACATCGGTGGCAATACCGGACGATTTGCCGAAACCTGTCTGCAGGCCCAAGCCAATCTTCAAGTCACGATCGCCGATCTCCCATCACAGATCGGACTGGCGCAAAAACAAAGCACTCCAGGTCCTTGGCAGGAGCGCTTACATTCCTATCCCTGTGATCTGCTCAAACCACACGCCACATTGCCTTCGGGGTTTCAAGTCGTCTGGATGAGTCAATTCTTGGTGTGCTTCAGTGAAGACGATATTGTGAGAATTCTGCAACTCGCTCGCTCTGCCCTGACGCCCCATGGGCGACTTTTTATTTTGGATACCTTTTGGGATCGGCAACCCAAGGTTCCGGCCTACTGCCTCCTGCAAACTTCACCGTATTTTACAGCCATTGCCAACGGGCAGAGTAAGATGTACGACACTCGTACGATGGTGCGTCTGACTCAGCAGGCCGGCTTTCGTCTGGAGAACATCATCGACAACCTGGGAATCAGCCATAGCCTTATGATGCTTCGTCCCCACCAAGACTCTTGATTTAAGGATAAGGAGCGACTTATGACTCACATAAAATCCGTCGACACACTGAAGACTGAAATTAAACAGCTGCTGCTGGAAGTCTCCAACCTTCCCGGCATGACTCCTGACCGCATCGATGACGAGCTCTCGCTGTTCCAAGATGGTCTCGGATTGGATTCGATCGATATATTAGAATTGGTGGTCGCCTTGGATAAACGTTACGCCATCAAAGTTCGCAACGACGACAATGGTCGCAATATACTCAGAAATGTGAGCAGCATTGCCGAAGCTATTCATCACAGTAACCCTTAATTTTCGAACGAATTTATGCGCTTGGACTATGTAAATATCACAGGAATGAGCATTGCCTCGGCCCAGGGTCGATGTCTTGAATCATTGGGCCGATCGATTCTGCAAGAGCAAAGGGCCCTCACCTTCTCGCATCGCTATGCGTCTTCGATAAAGGCCCCACTGGGGTCACTCAAGCTGGAAGAATGGGATATTGCTCCCGAACTGTCCTTGCTTTCCGATCAGGTCATGCGGCGCGTTTTGCAATCCACTCTGGAAAAACTGGCCTTCGAGACGCGCGTTTTCGATCGCTACCAGCCAGAAGACATCGGATTTTTTCTCGGCACTACCAGTTCTGGCGTCGATGGCTTTTTTTCCGCATTGAACGCCCAACGGCAGTCAGCCGAACCATTGAATCATTTTCTAAGTCCCAACATGCAGCAGATTTGGATCGCTCACCAGATGCGCGATCTTTTTCCTTTTCGAGGTCCTTTTTTCACCTTTTCATCCAGCTGCGCAGCCGCTGCGCAAGCCATCGGCCAAGCCTTTGATGCGGTTCGATCGGGTTTCTGTAAAGTCGCCATTGCGGGTGGAATCGATATACTCAATGCTGTCACTCTTCATGGTTTCAATGCACTGCAAATACTCGATGAAGATTTTTGCCGACCATTTTCCCCAGAACGCAAAGGCATCAATCTAGGGGAAGGAGGCGCCCTTTTTCTCTTGGAAAACCAAAGTTCACTCCCAACTCTGGCGCGGATCCATGGGTATGCAGCCCTCTCAGAAGCTCATCATATGGTGCAACCCGCACCCGAAGGCATTTGGATGAAGGCCACCATGGAGCGAGCCTTAAAAAATGCTGGGTGGAATCCCGCTTCGATCGACTATATCAATGCGCATGGGACAGGCACCCAAGGCAACGATGCCGCAGAATCCCTAGCGATTCATTCGCTCTTTGGCGGGCACGAGCGCCTGCATGCAAGCAAAGCATTGACTGGTCATTATTTAGGTGCTGCCGGTGCACTGGAAGCGGCCATCACCATCGCCATGCTCAGAAACTATCCCGAATGGGCCAAGCAGAAGGGTCTTGCGACTCACCATCGCTCAGAGCTTCGTGGTTTGAGCAATTCATTTGGCTTTGGCGGCAGCAATGTATCGCTCCTTTTCTCTACGGGTCATGTATGAATCGAGTTTTTCTCATTGGAGCCAGGAGCTACTGCTGGACACCCGACTGCCAGATGATCAAACCCACCGGTTTCGATCGGCGGATGACGGCTCTACAAAAAGCTGTGGTGCAGGTTTTTTCCAGCTTGGAAGAGCAGCGACCTGAACTTATCGCTTTGGCTCGCCATCATAACGCTCCCATTTTCTACTCAAGTGCCTATGGCGAATCAAGTGCCATGCTGCAGGTCACCCAAGCAATTATGGATCACGATTTGCCCGTGTCACCGAAAGAATTCCAACACTCCGTGCAAAACGCGGCCCTCGCTTATCTGACGATGACCCATAGCATGCATCATCCTAGTTTTGCACTGTCAGGTGGTTACCTGTCAGGCGATAGCTGTCTGCAACTGGCGTCGCAAAGGATATTTCATGGGCTTGATTCTTTAGCTTTTGTCATACACGCCCATGAATATATGAGCTCAAGTCGAGCGGAACATGCCCAAGCAGAAATCCTTCTCTTGTCCAATCAAGCAACCGATGCTGGAGATTTTGAGTTGGAATTTTGCCGTCCCGGTTCGATGCGGGATTTTATCAACGAAGCTCCCCAGCTTTTTCAAGAACAGAAAACTTGGCTTCCACCCTGGCTTTTGCATCTGGGTCGACCTCATAGCAATCGGCTGGCGAGTTCCCTGGCCGGAGAAAGTCTCGTCACCCGATGGATCTAGACCTCATCCCATTGCGACCCGTGCAGGACCTCATTCCTCATACAGGTCCCATGCTCTTCATCGATAAGCTTGAAGACGTCGATCACGCCCAGAAGTCCGGGAGCGTCTCCTGCACTCTTAAACCAGACAAGCGCTACTGGGACCATCAGAATTGTTTTCGCAGTCATTGGCTTCTGGAAATCATGGCTCAAGCTGCTGCAGCTCTCCTGAGCACACTGGATCAGGAATCGAATATGGGCTTACCACAGCCTGGAGTTTTGCTTTCCATTAGAGAATGGCGCCTTTTGGGAAGTCCCAGCCTGATCGCTGGTGATCAGCTCACCGTTTTTGTCGCGATCGATGGCGAATTTGAAGCCATGCGAAAGGCTCATATGAAAATTTATCGGCAGGATATATTGCTGGCAGAATCGTCCATGAGCTTTTACCAATCACCCGGGAGGGCCAAAATTTGAAGCGTGTTTTCATTACCGGCGGCAATCGTGGTCTCGGTGCAGCCATGGTTCGCTATTTTTCGGAACAACCGGAACACATTGTAGCTTTCACATATTGCACAGGTCAAGACCAGGCACATGCCTTGCTGGAATCTTTGGGTCGACCCGAAACGATTCGAGCCTTTGCTCTCAACCTTTGTGACAGTAACTCCATTGCGGCCTGTCTGGCAGAAATTCTAGCCTGGCAACCAGGTTTCGATATTGTGATTCACAATGCCGCTAGCAAATCGGACGGACTGTTCTATTTTCTTGAAGAGAAGTCTTTCTTCGAACCCATCCAACTCGCTCTCAATTCTTTTTACTATATCAACAAAGCTCTGCTTCCCTTCATGATTCAAAACCGATGGGGTCGTATCATTCTTCTGGCAAGTTTATCTGGTGAAACGGGCCAGGCGGGTCAGACCAATTATGCAGCTGCCAAGGGAGCCCTGATCGCAGCTGGCCAATCACTGGCTCGAGAGGTCGCTCGCAAGGGAGTGCTGGTCAATGCAGTCAGTCCCGGATGGATTGAAACGGATCTGACAGAAGGCCAGGTGGGAGCAGAACAGCTTCGCATGATTCCCATCGGTCGGATCGGACGCCCTGATGAAGTTGCTCAGGTGGTGGGCTTCTTAGCTTCTAACGCTAGCTCCTACATCAACGGCACTACGATCCAAGTCAACGGTGGACTCTATAGCTAAGGAATAGGTCGTGTCATTTACCGAGATATCTCAGGATGAAAACTCCTACCAGGCGCGCCTGCATATAGCAGTCGATCATCCTTGCTTTGATGGTCACTTCCCGCAGTATCAAATATTCCCGGCTGTCGCTCAAATCGATATTGTGCTCGACTTGCTTTCGCTCATTTTCCGTCGAACTTGCCAGGTCCAAGCCATATCCAAGGCGAAATTCACAACTCCTATATTTCCTGGCAGCACACTTGTCATCAAGCTATCTGAAATCACGGATCACAGTGCCTGCTGGGCCCTCCATCAGCAAGAGACACTCTGTTCTTCAGGGAAAATCGTGTTTGAGTAGTTCTGTGTGCCTAGAGACTAGGGATAGTTTGTAACAATATTTCGCTTTGTTTTGCTCTTGTAGAAATCTTGACAAAACTCATCAGACCAAATCGAGCGACTTTCAGCCAAAATGAAAGATCATACAATCTCGCCAGACCAAAGTTGGGAGAGAAACATGCGCCAAGGCAAAAGCTCGATTCCATCTTCGCTTTGCATAGGCGCTTCGCCTGTATAAATACAAATATAGCGCTTAAAAATTTTCTCTTCCATCAAGGCTCGCAAGCCCTTCAGATGTTTTGAGCTGATGGATTCAGCTGCCTTAACTTCAATGGCGACAGTCGAATCCAAGATAAGGTCAACCTCAAACTGACTTGTAGATCTCCAGTAGCTGAGTTGCACTTTCTTCCTTGCATACGAGATATATGCCTGAACTTCAAGCACAATAAAGTGTTCAAATGCATCACCAAAGGCCTTATTCTTTGGAGAAATGACACCAGTTTTTGCCAGATGCCGTGTGACTCCAAGATCAAAAAGGTAATGCTTTGAGCGAGAGATTGATTTGCGCTTTTTTGTCTCGGTAAACCCTGAAATTCGGAATCCTATCAGGGTATCTTCAAGAATCTGAACGTAGTTTTTGAAAGAGCTTGTTGAGATTTGAAGGTCTGAAGCAAAGCTCTCGTAGTTGAGTTCCTGACCATTTGAACGAGCCATAATATCAAGGAATTCGGAAAATGCTGCGACGTTTCGAGTCACAGCTTCAGCTTTAATTTCTTCCTTCAGATAGGTATCGACATAAGCTGAGAGGTCTTCGTCAGGATCATCAGAATCATAAATCTCGGGCAGTCCACCTCGGTTCAGCAAACGGAGCAGGTCAAAGTCATCTATTTCATGTGAAGTCAAAGGATAGAGCCGTGACTCTCGTGCGCGACCAGCTAAAAGGTTAGCTCCGCCGTGTTTGAGCTTTCTTGCGCTAGACCCTGTCAGCAAAAACTTGTACTGGTGCCTTTGTATCAGACGATGAACCTCATCAAGAAGAACGGGCAGCTTCTGAATTTCATCAATGACGATAATGCCTTGAGTCGAGCGACACATATCGCCAAGCGCACTCGGGTCCTTGAGCAAAATTGAGTAGGTTCTTGCATAGAGAAGATCAATAATGAGGGCGTCAGGCAGACTCGTCTGAATGAGAGTCGTCTTGCCCGTAGCGCGGGCCCCGAAAAGGAAAAATGACTTTTTATCTAATAATTCTGGTAGATTAAGAGTTCTTTTATACATGAAAAACCACAACAAACATGTTGATTATCATGAAAGACAACATTTAGCATGGGGTTTTTCATGACTCTTGTCCACCCTTTTTGATTGGTGAAATTATAAGATCCAAGCTCCGCCGAAGATCTATCTTCAGGAGGCACTTATCTAAACTCACAGATCACAGTGCCTGCTGGGCCCTCCATCAGCAAGAGACACTCTGCTCTTCGGGGCGGATTGCTTTTGAGACATCGTCACCCAATCAATTTTCCCCTGAGCATCCCGCATAAATTCAGGAACCCAATGCAGCGTTTGTGGGAAAGGTGCTCGAGTTCTTTGACGATAGAATTGTCTCAATTCATCGAGTGATTTGATTTCATCCGCTTCAATCCAAACAACCAAAGAGCCTCCTTGAGCTATCGTTTCTTTATCCTGAAACCTTGCTACAATTTCAGCGTCTCCAAAGAATAGACTAAAAATATTTTCCACTTCGGTCAGGGAAAATCGTTGACCTGCATATTTGAAGATGCGGTCCATACGGCCTCTATGAAAGAATCGTCCGTCTTGCAAAAACTCCAGCTGGTCGGCTATTTCCAGGCTTTCCTGCGGCCAAAGGTAAGGGGAAAAAACGAGGCAACCAACCAGTGCCGGACTAAATTTCACGCCGGGCATGGGCTGAAAAGGCGCTTTCTCATCTAGCAATGAGCGGTAGCCAAGCCCTCCCGTTTCTGTGCTACCAAGTATTTCAAAGGTCTGTTGCAGTTGCTTCTCCCTCTGACGCAACTGCTGGCTGCGAGCTCCACCGAAAGGCGCGCCCGACATCACCAGATTTTCCAGCATATCTTCATCGAGCAGGTCTTTGACAAAACTCCAGGTAGCAGGAACCCCGATCACCAGCTTGAAACGTCTTTGTCGAAAGGATTTCAGATCTATCAATCCCAGCGTAAAATTGACAAATTGGACCGAGCAATGGCTCGACCAGGGCAATAGAAAACTGTGGAGCAATCCATAGATATGAAAAGGACTGACCAAAGACAAGAGGTGCTGACCCGCTTCAATTCCATAAAGAGCCTGCAAATCTCTGACCTCATTCATCAGGGCCGGTCCCGACTTCTCTACCATTTTCGGCAGACCGGTCGAGCCAGACGTGCAAAGTGTCAGCTGGAGATCATTGAGTTCAAAGAATGAATTCTTTTCAGAGCTTCCGTGGATGTAGGTATGACTCTCAGCATTCAGCCATTGGTCATTGCTTAAAGTAAGATAGTCGACTGGATCCACCAGACTCTTTTCATCCAAGATAACTCGTCGACCAGAACATAAAGCTATAGCCAATTGCCAAAGACTCGCTGCTCGAGATTGAGGCTGGAGCAGAAGGGCCCTTCCATCGACTGCAGGAGAAGGCAAATCATTCTGGACAAATCTTCGAGCGTTTGCAAAGAGCTCATCCCAAGTCATATGATCCAAGTGTTCTCTCCTGGCAATATCCCATCAAAGGGATTCAAAACCAATGCTCGGTCGATCAAGATTCGATCTGCTGCCAAAAAGGAATAAAATTGAACCAATGCTGGGGAGCAGATTGAACCTGGGTTTCCAGACAGTTGACATAGCGCTCGACCAGCTTTCTGGCTGCAAGCTTTTCCATGCCATCATATATGGAATGCAAAAATATTTGGTAGGGGGCTGCCGGTGTCATGCCTTGTTTCACACAACCAAAGTAAAGTACAGGCACACGCAATCTTAAGGCCAAATCAAAAGGAGCCTGCAAAAAAGCTGCATTCTTGCCGAGAAAAGGCAATTGAATGCTGTATTCAAGGGCCCGACCATGCAAACGATCACCTAAGAAACAGACATGGCCTTGATCATCGAGAATTGCCTTTATTTCTAGAGCAAAAGCCAAGGGCTCCTGAAATGGATCAACGATCCGCACACGACTTCCATGCACAGCGAGGACTTTCGCCATAAAGTCCGGCGTTCCTTTAGGGTCCATGACCAGTCCCATCGGTCGATCAAACATCTCTCGTTTGCGCATGGCAACCAGAAACCAATCGCCGTAGTGAGCCCCAACAAAGATGCTCGCTTGGGCCATGATCCGCTGCCAATCTTCTTCGCTTAGGGAATCCGGAGCCAAAATTCGAGAGTTGTTTTGCGGGTTCAGTCGATCCAAAAGGCTCATTCCGAAGTACCAAAAATTGACCAGACTGGCCCAGACCTGAGCAAGAGTTCCAGACGCGGGTCGCACCCGAGCGTGAAATTCCATAATTGCTGCGCGGCGCGAACGCTCTTTTAGAAATATGAAAAGTACCGGCAGTATCATTAAGGAATAGCAGAATCGAATACCGAGGCGACTGACGAGCCAAGCCATAGCTCCCGATCCGGAGATCTCCTCAGGTGGCTCCCTTTGTGAACGATACAGCCCGAGGACCATGAGGAGTCTTAGCCACAGAAAGCGTATATGGAGCAGGACCATGCGCAGGTTGTCGAGCCACATGCGGAAATGGGAAATCCTATTCTGCGGGTCAGGATAGAATACGGCGACATCAATATTATGAACTTTCAACCCCATCCAGACCGCACGGACAAGAATCTCGACTTCAAAGTGATAATTCCGAGCCGTCAACTGTCCAAGCAAAGCTTCGTGCAATGGATAGATGCGGAGGCCTGATTGGGTATCTCGAATTTTTTGCTGAGTTTCGATCCAGACGAAAAAATTCGACAAGCATCGCCCCAACTTAGAACCGATTGGCACAGGACCGCTGCTAGCGGATTTAAAATCACGCACGCCTACATAAATCGCGCCGGGGTCTCTTTCCCAAGCATGGACCAGCTGTGGAATATCCCCAGCGAGATGCTGACCGTCAGCATCAAAGGTGAGAACAGAAGCGAATCCTCTTGCCAAGGCCCAGCGCATGCCAGTCAGCAGAGCCTGACCTTTCCCCTGATTCACAGCATGATGGGCGACGTGAACCCGAGGAAATTCTGTTAGAACGCAATCAATCGCGTCGGTACTGCCGTCATTGACCACAAGAATCGGTAACCCTGTCGATTCGAGCTGACGCAAAACAGGACCAAGCGTTGATGCATGGTTATACACGGGAACCAACACGAGAGGGCGAGAGGCGATAGCTAGAGTTGTGTTGGACATCAGTGATTCTTCCTTGAGCAGCAGGGCCACGCCGCTAATCTGCGAGATAGCAGCGCGCTTTGTCAAGCGAGGCTACCGCAGGCATTCGAGTTCAGTGATATGGGCGCAGCAAAGGCCGTCAGTGTCGCGCTTTGATGAAAATTTGGTTTTCCTGCTTGCTCTCTATACCATGCTTTTGTATGGTTGAAGGGGTCGAATCAAACTGTCCTCAATACGGCGGTCCTTGTTTCCAATATCCACATGCTCTCCGCCCCTGCAGAAAAGCGCCTACCTGAGAGTTCTCACCCAATCGCTGCTTTGTGCTTGCCTCACGTTTGGAAACAAGGACCCGCTGATATCCCGGGATTTTCAGGCTTCATTGATTGCAAACGATTTTTCGTAGACCAAAGCATCTTCACCATTCTGATAGTAACGCTTGCGAACAGCCATTCTCTCGAAGCCATGTTTTTCGTAGAGTTTTTGTGCAGCTAAATTACTGGGACGGACTTCCAGCATGACTCGCAAGGCTGCCCAATCACGCTGGGCATACTCGGCAAATTCCTGCAGAAGATGATCCGCCAGACTTCTTCTTCGCGCTTCTGGACTTACATAAATATAATACAGTTCGACATCTTCACCCATCGCGCGTCCCAAGGCCATGGATAACCAACGATCATTCTCTGCTTGATAGAGCAAAAAAGTGCCGGGAATCTGCAGCGAAACAAGAAATTCTTCGTAGGGCCAGAACTCAGTCAGCGTCCATTCCTGACAGATTTGCGATAAACCCGATTTTTCGTCCGGTGATCCTTGGTAGTATTTGACTTCCAACTGACTCTTCAACGTTAGCCCCCAAAGGGTTGTATGACTCGGTACTCACGACCTCTATCATAGAGGCGATGCGGTGTGGCATGGAGTATTGCGGTATACCAATCAGCATTCAGATCGATTTTCAGAAAAGGCACTGCGCCCGCTTGCCCTGTCCCAGCAGGTCGTACACGACTTTCCAAGTAGGCTTGAACCTTAAACATTCGTATAAGTTGTTCGGTCAGTTCTCTATCACTGATGTGGTACTTTTGAAAGAAGTCACGCCATTTGTCATCGCCTGCCACCAAGGCCTCCAGCTTGTCCTGAATCTTCTGAATAGCTTTATGATTAGTCGGCAGGGAATCCATTTTCTCAGCATCATTTTCGATATTTATGTAGATCATCATCTCATTTCGAAAACTTTCCAACGCCCTTTCCCAACCCTCCGGCCCTGGCAAACCCTTGCTAGTTGGCTCTCCTGAGGCTATAGTGCGAATGGCTTGATAGACTTCTATCTGTCTTTGACTATAAGACTTGCCATTGACCTCAAGCACAAGACGATCAAAGGTTCGCGCCTTGGCCAAGTTGCTCATACTATACACAAGTGCAAGCAGGAAACAGAGAAGAGCACGCATCATGTTGCCGACCTCATTATCCCAAACAAGGCTCCTGGCGGGCTGTCAGAGCCACCGAGAGACCTGTGCGTCTGGAGAAATTGTAAAACCTGAATATGCAAATTACCAAATTCTTGACGAGTCGCCTGCACAAAGTCTAAAAAAAATGTCTGCCAAGACACTAAATCTTGACAACAAACACATAGCCTGTAAACCTTTAGCTGCGTACCCAAGTTCAATTTCGATTCAAGCCATTGGAGGTTTCCATGAACAAAGCCGAGTTGGTTGAAGCAATGACCAAAGTTACCGGTATGACCAAATCCGATACTGAGAAGACTTTGGACGCTTTTATTGAAGCCGTCACAAAAAACATTAAGAAGAAAGATGGCGTGAAGCTGGTCGGCTTTGGCACTTTCTCTGTCTCGAACCGCAAGGCTCGTATGGGTCGCAACCCACAGACAGGCGAAGAGATCCAGATCCCTGCTCGCAAAGTCCCTGTGTTCCGCCCAGGCAAAGAGCTGAAAGAAGCTGTAAAATAAGCTTGCTATGGCTCCTTGGTTCAGACCCTGAACGGGAGCCTCGCCCTTCTCTACTCTCCGCACTCAGCACCTGACTCCGCAGATCTCATTGCAAAAGATTTTTATATCCAGATGATGATGCTTATTTTCCAGCAGATGAGATCACCTGGCAAAGTTCGACTATTGCAGCGGCCTCGCGGCGAATTCAGCCCCTTTTGGAATGACGAGGATTAAATCGCTGGTGATCTCAGCTCTGAGAATCATAGGCATCGCTTTATGCGGGAAAAAACCAGGTTCACCGCCGATAAATCTTTGGGGCTGGCCACTTAAACTCTGACTGACAAAACGCCCCGCCAAACTAACAAGAGTGGCAAATCCTTTTTGAATTTCCAATAGAAACGAAACGCCTGCCTGCATTTCCAAACGAATCACCTGATAATAATCGTTGGCCGGATAGATCGAACAGGTGAGACCATCCACCGGCCTCACGACCAAAGCCTGACGTCTGAGACTTGTCACAAAAGATTCGCCAACTTGCTGCTCAGGCTTGATGATACGAAGGGCCTCTGTCACATGCAGCGGCCTCGCTTGGCCGGATTTCAGATCCACATGTCCATGGGCGTCATAGCGTCGACCCCAATCCCAAAAACGATAAGTTTTGCCGCTTTTTCCTGCCAAAATCCTCTGCGGCTCGAGCAGGACCACTCCGGGACCAATGGCATGAGGAACACCTGGCCTAATCTCAAAATAATCTCCGGGTTTAACCGGCACAAAATACAAAAGGGGCTTTAGATTCTCATCGTTCTTGAGCATAAGGGCTAGATCTTCAAGTGGCAATGCCCTGGCAAAACCAAGGTATAAACCTGATCCTGGCGCAGCATCGAGCACCAGCCAGGATTCAGGTTTTCCACACTCCTGGTCTTTTAAAGCAGGATCTCCATCGTCAGGATGCACTTGAACGGAAAGAGGATCGTCCGCATTCAAAAGTTTGACAAGGATTTCGCAGTTCGGTCCATGGTCCAAGACATATTCCGGCGAAAGCATTGCTTCCGGCTTTTGCCTGATAAGGTCCAGAAGAGACACGTCATGACCCAGAACTTGAGATGGAAAATCAGGATCACAGGACACCTCCCACGCTTCTCCAATCGGTTCATGAATAGCAGACGGTAGTATATCTTTCTTATAGAGTTCTGCGATCCTCCGCCCAGCCCAGGGCGTCCGCGCCAAGGGAGTAAAAAGATCAGGGGACAACTTCATTGCTTGCGTGAGATTCATCTTTCACCCCGGAGGCCAGTGCAATCCACGTCCGCCCAAGACATGAGCGTGTATGTAGTCGACTGTTTGTTGTCCGTCTTTACCGTTATTAAAGACAACGCGATATCCCCCCGCCTCGAGGCCAACGTGTGCCGCAGCCTTCGCCACCGACACCATGTATTGGCCAACTGCCGAGGGGTCCGCGCTGCGCAGATCCGCAAATCGGAGCCATTTTTGCTTAGGAATGACGAGAATATGGACGGGAGCCTGGGGCGAGATATCATGAAACGCGAGAACTGTTTCATCTTCATAGGCAACCTTGGTTGGTATCTCATGCCGCAGAATTTTGTCGAAAATCGTGTCGCTCATGATTGTTCCTTAGTCATAAGCTGTCCGGGCTCGAGAGCCGTTCGCTCAGGCTTTATAATTGGCTGCAAAAAGTCCCCGTTCGACCAGTTCGATCAGCGTGTGAATCACCTTGATATGCAGTTCTTGCACGCGATCCGCAAATCGACCACCGGGTGTGCAGATATCGACATCAGCCAATGCTCCCAGAGCACTGCCGGGTTTGCCTGTCAAAGTGATCACTTTCATGCCCTGGGCCTTGGCCGCTTCGACAGCCTTGATGACATTGGCACTTTTCCCGCTCGTACTGATGCCGAGCAGCACATCACCTTTACGCCCCTGCGCTTCCACAAAACGGGAGAAGACAAAATCAAAGCCAAAATCATTGCCGGTGCAGGTGATATGCGCACCATCCCCCATAGCGATAGCCCCCAAAGCCGGTCTATCCTGTCTAAATCGGCCTGAGAGCTCCTCTGCAAAATGCATAGCATCACACATAGATCCTCCGTTTCCGCAGGAATAGACATGACCTTGAGCTTTAAAACAGGCAATCAGGAGCTCGGCGGCATCGGCTATTCGACGCTGAGCCGCTTCATTTTTGAGGAGATCTTCGAGGGCCGTACGGGCCTCTTCCAGGCTGGCACGAATATGTTCAAGCATCAGCTGTGCTTCCTTTACAATATCATCTTGCGTCTATCGCCCAATACACCGGATCTTGCCACAAGTGCGATCACTGAAGCAAAGCAAATTGCAAGGCTGGAGGAGAGATGGAATACTGAGATCAAAGTCTTTCCGCCTCCACCTGTTGCGAGGAAAAAACATTGAGTGCTCTTCTCCGTCCTCTCCATTTGGGTGTAATCGACCCCGCCGTGCGTGTGCCGGAATTAGATAATTTTAACCGCATGGTTCTGACTGCCCCGGAAATGAGCCTCAGCTTTCATCTACCGGCCATGTTTGGCATGAGCTCGCTGGAATTGGTTCCGCAGAAGCCCGACGCTCTAGTAATTTTTGGCAGTGGAGCTTCAGTCTATGACTCCCAAGCTTGGCAGGATCCGCTGAATGCTTGGCTGCGCGAACGCATCCAGGAAGGGTTGCCGATTCTGGGAATCTGCTATGGCCATCAGTTGCTGGCCCATTTGCTCGGGGGCCGTGTCGAATTCCTAAGGCCTGACCATGCTAAATATAAAGGACTGCGCACGATTCACTTTAGCAAACGCGGCTTTTGGGGTGAATCCGGCACATCAGGTCGGCTCATTGTGTCTCACGCTGAGGCCGTGACAGAGCTTCCCGCTGATTTTGAGATTGTGGCCAGCAGCGAGATCTGCAAGGTTGAAGCCTTCGCTCACCAGCATCTGCCTATCTGGGGTGTGCAGGCTCACCCAGAAGCCGGACCCGACTTTGTCAAAAATCAGAGCATGGATTTAGGTACAGAGGAACGTCCCTATGCTTTTGGCCAGGAGTTCATAAGAAAATTTATCCAGCATTTGCAGCAGCATCGGATTCAATGAATTCATTGATCGAAAACGTGAAATACGAAAGGCCGGGCTCTTCCCACAAAGTAAGCCCGGCAAAAAACTCCTCCCCCTAATTTTTTACTTCAATATTTTCAATGGCTTAAATAAGCACCAGGCATTGTTTACTAAACTGTTCAGGTTGACTGTCGAAAGGATAGGTACAGGAAATCACACGATGTGATTTGCCATCTATGACAGGAGGTCAGAATATGGGTTTACGCATTAGGACCAATATCGCTTCGGTTAACGCTCAGCGGCGTTTGGAGCTGTCAACCAACAGGTTGACTGACTCTGCTAGCAAGCTGGCATCCGGGAAGAGGATCAACAAAGCAGCGGATGATGCTGCAGGCTTGGCCATCTCTTCCAACTTGAGCGCGGACATTCGCTCACTCAACCAAGCTCGACGCAACGGTATGGACGGCATTTCGCTGGTCCAAACGGCTGAAGGTAGCTTGGAAGAAACCACCAACATGCTGACTCGTCTACGTGAACTTGCTGTGCAAGCTGCGAGTGATACCGTGGGTGGAACAGAGCGTGGTTTCATCAACAAGGAATTCGTCGCTCTCAAAGATGAGATTGATCGAATTGCCAACGCCACAGAATTCAACGGTACGCGCCTGATCGTCGGTAAAGCTGATTTGCCAGAAGAAATCAAAAACCAGGAAGGCACCTTCCCCCTGGAAGTCCAGATCGGTAAAGATTACTTCGCAAGCTCTGAAGTCGACGGCATCGACAACCGTAACCAAACCAACATCATCAAAATCGATTTGCAGAACATCAACGCCTTCACTGAAGGCGAAGGATCTCTGGATATCGGTCGCGCTGATCAAGGGACCAATACGCTGACTAAGTCAGATGCTCAAATGAGTATCAAGAAGCTGGATGACGCGATCGTGAAAGTGAGTGACTATCGCTCCTATCTCGGCGCAATCCAGAACCGCTTGGGAACGACGACAGACAACTTAGCAACGACCATGGAAAACTTGACCGCTGCTAACAGTCGAATCCAAGATACTGACTTCGCAGAAGAAACAGCACGCTACACATCGAACAAGATTCTGCAGCAGTCTGGTTCTTCGATTTTGGCTCAAGCCAACCAGCAACCTCAGATTGCTCTCGGTTTGATGCAGAACCTCTAAGCCATGAAGCGATAGCTTAGAGTGTTTTGAAGAACTCAGAGACCTAGTTTTGGCTCCGTCATAAAAGCGGGAGGATCTCCTCCCGCCCTGACGTGGACCAGACAAACTGGTAGGATTGACCAAAACAAAGCTGTGCGCCATGATACCTGTGACCGGTCGTAGTCAGCCAAAGCTTCGCGTTAGCGTCGTTTGCGGGTGGACGAAAGCCATTAACTGTCGGGGCCACACATGCAACGTCCGCGAACGATTGAAATCATCGGCGTCCCTTCCGACCTCGGAGCGAATATCCGCGGAGCGAACATGGGACCAGCTTCTCTTCGAATTGCTAACTTGAAGAGCAAAGTTGAACAGCAGGGTTACGGTGTGATTGATCTGGGTGATCTGCATGTGCCGATTCGTGAATCTCTGTCCGCAGAGATCCAGCAAGAGAAGTATCTGACACCGATCAAGGAACTGTGCGAAGATCTCGCAGCCAAGACGGAAGCCATTCTCGATCGTCAACACCTTCCCTTGGTGATAGGCGGCGATCACAGCGTGGCGATCGGCAGTGTGAGCGGTATCTTAAGACACTTCCACAAAAACAATCAGCATGTCGGCATGGTTTGGATCGATGCTCACGCTGATGTCAATACCCCAAGCACTTCGCCGTCCGGCAACATCCACGGCATGCCACTGGCGGTTCTGATAGGACAAGGCCATCCGGTCTTGACCGCGATCAGCACGGCCAAGTTAAGGCCGCAAAATTGTGTTCTCATAGGTATTCGCAATATAGATGATGAAGAAAAACGCATTCTAAGAGAAAGCGGCATGCGCTATTTCACGATGCGCGATATCGACGAAAAAGGCATGTTCACAGTGATGCGTGATGCTATTGCCCTTGCCTCCGAAGGCACTGCAGGCATCCATGTATCCTTCGATATCGATGGAATTGACCCACGGTATGCACCTGGCGTGAGTACACCGGTTAGCGGCGGACTCACTCTACGCGAAGCTCACCTTGCTATGGAAATGCTGTCCGAAACCCAAAAAGTCGTCTCCATTGAATTTGTTGAACTGAATCCATTTATGGATGTCGGCGCCCAATCAGCGAATGTGACTGTGGACCTTTTGCTTTCGGCTCTAGGGAAGTCTATTGTATGACGACATTGCCATTCAGCTAGAAATCGTCCTTCGCCTTTACTCTCTACTTCGATCAACTCTCCATCTCTTCTACCAAGGTTTCCTCACGGTGAAGAATGACAGCATGTTTGAGGTCGAGTCGAATACCTATCAATGTTCCGACACTATGGATCTCATGATGGCTCGAAGTGAAACACTGAATTTCAGCGCCACTCGGTAAAGCCAAAGTGTAGATGCGATACATACCGCGAAAAGCAACCCGTTTTACCAGGGCTCGCGACGGTGATTCATCATCGTGCACGATATCATCAGGCCTGAGCAGGACCGTCACTTGATTTCCTCGTAGATTCTTCATGTCTTCTGCACAAACCAATTCGCCCAGTTCTGATTCGAGACAACCTTTAGGATCGATCGTAGCCGGTAAAAAAGCGCCGGTTCCAAGGAATTCAGCGACCACACGACTTTTGGGCCGGTGATAAAGATCGTAGGCCGATCCCCATTGGACGATACGGCCAGCAGCCATGACACCGATCTCATCAGCCATATCGAAAGCTTCGTCCTGATTGTGAGTCACAATAAGGGCGGTAACTGCGAAGGTTTCTAGGAGAACCTTCAATTCATGTTTCAGTTTTTCGCGAAGTGACTGGTCCAGGTTGGAGAATGGCTCGTCCAACAGCAGAAGTTCAGGTTCAGGCGCCAAAGCCCTTGCCAGAGCAACTCGTTGCTGCTGACCACCGGATAGCTCATGAGGAAAGCGCATTTCATAACTCAAGAGATCGACTGATTGTAAAAGATGCCTGATCTTTTCCTGACGCTCCGACTTTGGCAAATGGCGAATACCAAAACCAATATTGTCGGCAACCGTCATATGAGGAAAGAGAGCATAGTCCTGAAACAGGACCCCAATCTTGCGCTTCTCAGGAGGTATCGAACGATCACGACTGCTCACCAACTTTTGATTCAAGATAATGCTGCCATCATCTACTTCCTCGAATCCAGCAATGCATCGGAGCAAAGTTGTTTTTCCACAGCCGCTTGGGCCTAGGAGACAAGAAATACTCCCCTCTCGCAGGGTAAGACTGACCGAATTGAGCACGGTGTGAAGGCCGATTCTAAACTGAAGATCTTTGACTTCAAGAACTGTTCGGCTCATTGGTTCAGCTCCTTTTCTGTTGAAAAAGAAAGAGCGGTATCATTCCAATCAAAACGAGGCAGAGTGCCGGGAGAGCTGCTCTTTGCCATTCGCCTTCACTGGTCAATCCATAGATGCGAACCGACAGACTATCCCATCCAAAAGGTCTTGTCATAAGGGTCAATGGCATTTCTTTGATGACATCGACAAACACCAAGAAAAATCCGGAAGCAATACTTCCCTTAAGCAAAGGCCAGTGGATCAGCCTAAACTGTTGCCATCCGTAGGTCCCATAGAGTTGGCCCACTTCATCCAATCGGGTCGAAATCCGCGTAAGTCCAGCATCGATAGAAGAACTGGCAACCGCAAGGAATCTTATTCCCAATGCCACGACCATACTCAAAATCGTGCCAGTCAGCAGCAAAGGACCCGTATAGTCAAAGAGTTTTTCAAGAATACCCACCAGTCCGTGATCGATACGAACCATCACCAAAAAGATGCCTATCGCCATCACCGAACCAGGAATTCCGTAGCCAAGCTGAGCAATTTGCTGGCTTCGCCTCAGACTTTTCCTAGGAACATAGCGTGCAGCCAGACAAACAATAAGCGCAGCAAGAGTGGCAAGCGAGGCCGCTAAGATCCCGAGAACCAACGAATGAAAAAGGATTTGAGCGAGTTCGAGCGAAAAAATAGCCCAAGGATCCATGAATACCCAGACCAGGAGCTGCGCTAGCGGCAACAAAAACGCCAGGACAAAAACAGTCAATGCATAGAAGCTCGCGCCTAGGGCTTGCATACCTCTCAATGGGATGCCTTGTCTTTGAAGCAGATTTGTCGACGAAGTGTACCGATGCCCTTGCCTGCTTCTTTGCTCGACATAGAAAATCAAAAAAGCCAAGATCACTAGGAAGCTGGACAATTGGGCTGCCGTAGTTGGCGAAAAGAAACCAAACCAGACTTTGTAAATGGCGGTCGTGAAACTATTCACTCCAACGATCGATACTGTTCCAAAATCGTTGAGCACTTCCAGCGAAACGAGGCACAAGGCTCCCGCAATCCAAGGTCTGGCAAAAGAAATAGCCAGTCGATAAAAGACCGAAAAAGACGAGCTACCAAGCGAGCGAGCGGCTTCGAGAGAGCTACGTCCTTGGGTTGAAAAAGCATCAAAGCTGAGGACATAGACATAAGGAAAAAGTGCCAGGGATAGGATAAATATTCCACCCGGCAATGATCGAATTTCGGGAATCCACGCATCACTACCAAAAAAAATTCGAGCCCCCGTTCGTAAGGGTCCACTATAGTCGAGCAAACCAACAAAAACGAAAGCACTCACATAGGCAGGAATAGCAAAGGGCAGAATGAGACCACGCTTGAGCCAAGCGGAACCCGGAAATCGATACTGGGAGCACAGCCAAGCGAGAGTGACTCCAATGAGAAAGGTCAAGAGGCAGACACCGACGAGTAAAGCTCCTGTTTGCCAGACTAAGCTCAGCAAAAGGTGCTCCATGAGATGCTGCCAATGCGGCATTTGCACAGGCAAGAGCCAGGAGCCCAAGACGACCAGAATAGGAGTTAGAACCAGGCCGGCTATGCCAAAGGAAAGGAATAACCAGCTCTTGGACTGAAAATGTCGCTTATTCGCTTTCAATTATAGCCAACTCGATCCATCAGTTTCATAGCCTTTTCCTGCAATTCGCCCGCCTTGACCATGGACAAGGCCATCGGCTCGAATTTCCCCCAAGACTGCACCAAGCTGGAGGCTTTCGAAGCTGGATTCACGGGATACTCATGATTAAGTTCAGCAAAGAGCTCTTGCGCTTCGATCGAGGACAACCATTCCAATAGTTTTATAGCTTCATCTTTGTGAGGCGCGTATTTGAGAATACCTGCTCCGGAAATATTCACATGCACCCCTCCGGACTCTTTATTCGGCCAAAAAAGCTTCGCTGAGAGCTTCGGATTTTTTTCCAATAGCCGACCGAAGTAGTAAGTATTGGCGATTCCAAGATCACATTGTCCGGCAGCGACTGCTTCGATGAGCGCCGTATCATCTTGAAAGACTGGTGCCGCTAGATTTAGTACCCAACCCTTAACAATTTTTTCGACTTGAGCTTCGCCCTTCTCTGCGATCAACATTGCCACCAAAGACTGATTATAAACTTTTTTCGAAGATCGCAAGCATAGCCGTTTCTTAAAGGCTGGCTCAGCAAGATTTTCATAATTCTTAATGTCTTCTGCTTTGATTTTCGCCGGATTGTAAACAATAGTCCGCGCGCGCTGAGAAAGTCCGAACCATTGCTGGCCTGGGTCGCGCTGAAACTCCGGAATATTTCGCTGCAGACTTTCGCTATTAACCGGCTGAAACAGGCCTATTTGAGTCGCATTCCAAAGATTTCCGGCATCGACAGTCAAGAGAATATCAGCGGGACTTTTCTGACCTTCGCCCTGAATGCGCTGAATGAGCGCCGCGGTGCTATCCGTCAAGAAATTGATTTTCACTCCGGTCTTTTTGGTATAGACGTCGAATATTGGTTTTATCAGGTGATCTTTCCGCTCGGAATAAACGGTTATAGTTTTGTCAGTGGCGGAATAGGCAACTGAACCAAGCAGAAACGTGATCAAGAGGGGCAGGAGTTTATAAGTCATATTGAACTTCCTATCGCAGATTTCGATATTGAGAATCAATATTCTTTTAGCATTGGTTTTTTATTCGGGCCAGTGCTTTGAATTCGAGAAGAAAAAAATACAGCCTTCAGCCTCTGCCGCATAAAATCGGAGTTTCCTATTGCTCCACTCATCCGCAACTGGTATGCAGATCTGCCTACGTTCGCGCCTTTACAAGCCAAATTTGCATATATGGGGTCCAGTATGTTCGAAGTTCATCAACAAGACGGCAAAGCCCGCCTGGGCTCCTTGCAGCTGGCCCATGGCGTCGTCCAAACTCCTATCTTCATGCCAGTCGGCACAGTGGGCTCGGTCAAGACTATGGTCCCCGAAGATTTGCACAAGCTTGGCGCTGAAATTATCCTGGGCAACACCTATCACCTCTATCTTCGCCCCGGTCTGGAAGTTATCCGTGAATTCGGTGGTCTGCATCGATTCGTTCGCTGGGAAAAACCGATCCTGACTGATAGCGGCGGCTTCCAAATTTTTAGTCTAAACAATAAAAGACGTATCGATGAAACCGGAGCTCATTTCCAAAGCCATATCGATGGCCGGAAAATTTCTTTAACTCCAGAGTTGGCCGTTGAAATCCAGGAAACGCTGGGCGCCGATATTCATATGGTGCTCGACGAATGTACGCCTTTCCCTGCCACCTACGAGCAGGCTCGAGATTCCATGCAACGGTCCATGCGCTGGGCTCAGCGCTCGCGGACTGCTCGCAGTCGTCCCGAGCTTTGGCAGTTCGGCATCGTCCAGGGCAGCATGTACGAAGATCTTCGAGAAGAAAGCATTCGCAAACTCACGGATATTGGATTTGAAGGCTATTCGATCGGCGGGCTATCGGTCGGCGAACCTAAACCCGATATGCGACGCATCGCAGAATTCTGTTGCAGTGCATTGCCAAGCGACAAGCCACGTTACATGATGGGCGTAGGAACTCCCTTGGATATCATCGAATCGATCGCGGTCGGTGTAGATATGTTTGACTGCGTGATGCCCACGCGAAATGGTCGAAACGGAACTCTGTTTACGTCTTATGGCAGGGTGAATATCAAGAACTCTAAATTCCGTCTTTCGCAAGATCCCTTGGATCCAGAATGCAGCTGCTACACCTGCCAGACTTTTTCACTGTCTTATCTAAGGCATCTCTTCATGGCTCAGGAATATACCGCCATGCGGCTGCTCACTTTGCACAATCTCACATACTATTTGAAGTTGATCCACGATATCCGCAACGCAATTCGAGAAAGTCGCTTCCAGGAACTCTTAGCCCACCATCGCGGTCTTTGGGAAACTTGAAGAATGGGGCCGCAGGCCTCTTCTCTTTGATCGGCTTACACATAAGCCGCTTCTCCACCCTGAGCAATAATGATCTTGCCTTCTTCTTCAAGCTTTCTGGCAATCTGCACGATTTCGTACTGCATTGATTCCACATCGGACAGCTTAACAGCTGCCATCGCTTCCATATCTTCTCTCAGCATCTTTGCCGCTCGTTCGGACATATTCTTGAACACCAGCTCTGCAACGGCTTCCGAAGCGGTTTTGAGGGCTGTCATCCACTGCTCGGCCTTGACGTTTTTAATGATTTCCTGAATGCCACGATCATCGATCTTAGCCAAGTCATCAAACACAAACATCAACTGTCGAATCTGCTCGGCCAAGTCTGGGTCTCGCTCTTCCAGGTTGTCGAGAATCTGCTCTTCTGTCGCTTTATCGATGAGGTTAAGCATCTCAGCAATGGGCTCCACACCGCCGATTTTCTGACTGGAAATGGATCCCATCGCCTGAATCTCATTGCGCAAAACATCATCGATTTCATCGATGATTTCAGGCGCGACGGCATCCAAGTTAGAGATTCGCAAAATGATTTCGGTATGCAAAGCTTCGGGCAATAACTTGAGAACCTCTCCACATTTTTGTGGATCCAAATGGGCTAGGATGAGGGCGATCGTCTGGGGATGTTCATTGCGAATAAAGTTGGTCAATGTGCGCGGATCGATCAGCTCAAGGGCATCCAAATTTGCCGACGAACCCAGAGCCAATTGTTCAATCAGTTCATCGGCCTCACCGCCTTTAAAGGCACTGCCGATCACTTTCATGGTGAAGTCATTGCCACCATAAAAGAATTTTTTATTCTGCTGCAGGATGCCATAGAACTCCATCATCACTTCGTCGATGATTTCTTGCTCCAAGCGACCCAGGCGACTCATAGCACTACCAATTCGTTTTATTTCGAATTCGGTCATGCTCTTAAAAATTTCTGCTGAAATTTCTTCCCCAAAGGAAAGAAGGAGGATCGCTGCTTTCTGTGCACCACTGTATTTATTAGTAGCCAAGGTGAAACTCCTGCCTCGCGTTGAAGCCTGATTGTTCTATTGTATGCCACAAAGGCGTCAAAAGGCAGAGTCTGTCAAGGCTTTGACACAACTGTCGGCAAGGATTTCCCGGTAGAAAGCTGTTTACCATGACTAGGCCCATCCCTTATGCTGAGCATCGGACCGGAAACCGGGAGAAATCAATGGAACCCTTGCGCGCCAGTATTCTCACAATCGGCACAGAAGTCAGCACCGGACAGATTGTCAATAGCAATGCCGCCTGGATTGCCGATCAACTCGTCAATCTCAAGATTAATCCCGTCTGGCACTTGACAGTTCCGGACGATGAGCGCGAGGTCGTCGACGCCCTTGACTTTGCCGCCACACACAGCCAGCTGCTCTTTATTACAGGCGGCTTAGGGCCAACTGCCGATGACATCACGAGGCAAATCGTCAGTCGCTGGTGGGGCGATCCCTTGGTCTTTCAACCCGCATGCTGGGATAAGATTGTTCAGCGCTTTCAAACGATGGGTCTTTCCACTCCTGCAGAGTCCAATCGCCAGCAGTGTTATTTTCCAGGTCAGGCCCTTATCCTGGATAATCCTGCGGGAACAGCCGATGCTTTTTGCCTGCGAAGGGAACGATTGCAGCTATGGTGCCTGCCCGGTCCGCCAGAGGAAATTAAAGCAATTTGGAAGCAAAGCATCCATGCTCAGCTGCTCGAACTTAGCCGAGGGAGTGATGCTTTTCAGTTATTCCGTTGGCACCTGATCGGCAAAAGTGAATCTGCGCTCGGTGAAATTGTCGAAACAGCGATCGCCGGTTCGACACTCATTTCTGGTTATCGACCACACGTCCCCTACATCGAAATTAAAATCTGGTGTCGAGAGAGTGAGCTCAGTCGAAACCAACACTGGCTTGATAAGCTCGATACCGCTTTGAGTCCGTGGTTGATCGGTCGCGACGACGAAGACAGCATTGATCGTCTTTTAGCCCGCTTCCAGGACTTTTCTCATATTATGGTGCGCGACTGTGGATCCACGGGCGCGTTTGCCGATCGACTGGGCCAAGCCTGGCGAAAACTCGGCAAAGTGGATATTCAACTCGAAGTTCATAATCGCTTTCCTTCAGCTCATGCTGAACCAGAAAACGCTCCCATGCGCCCAGGGCCCGGAGAACTGATTCTGGAAATTCTTCCCGTCCAAGAAGATGGCAGTTGGAATATCATCTGGCGCTCCGAACAGGTCAACCGTCAGCAAACCCTTAAACTCCCGTATCGAAGGGATGTCAGACGTTTTGATCGAGAGCGGCGTTTCGTCAGCGAAATGAGTCTTGCTGCTTGGAGCAAAGCCACTGATCAGGAGCTGCACGCGTGACAGGTCTGGCAAGGTTCGGCTGGATTTTGGCTCCTTTGGGTTGGCTCTATGCTGGGGTGATGGGACTGCGTCGACGGCTTTACGGCAAAGGTATCTTAAAATCCTTTCAACTGCCGGGCCTCGTCATCTCGGTCGGCAACTTGGAAGCAGGAGGCACAGGCAAAAGTCCTGTCGTCATCGCCGTGGCCGAAGCTCTTAGAGCCCAGGGAGCGCATCCTGCCATTCTAACAAGAGGCTATCGCAGTGGTCTAACGCCAAAGGAATCGGCCGTCCTGCTTGGCGGCCAAAGCTTATTGAACCCACAGTTGACCCAAGATTTTCATGCCGATGAAGCCCGTATGCAGGCCGAGCGACTCGGCAACGTTCCGGTCATCATTGGTAGCAATCGAATTGCTGCGGCCCTGCGCTATTTGGAATCTCATCGGGCGCCTACGCATTGGATTTTGGATGATGGTTTTCAACATCTCAAACTCAAACGACAGCTTGATATTGTCCTTTTAGACGCCCTCCGCCCGTTTGCGGAAGGGCGCTGTTTGCCAGCAGGTCGATTGCGGGAACGACCCTCCACACTCAAATTTGCTCATCTTGTGCTCTTGACCAGAGCGCCAAACCATAAGCTTTCAAAAAGCCTTACTCCTATGATTGAACGCTACCATATTCCTGTAAGCACGGTTGTTTTTACCAATGGAAGGCCACAGCATAAAGCGGGTCCAGCCAAGGATTGGTCTGAAGTTACAACCTGCCTTCTGGCTCTGGGGATCGCCCAACCACAAAGGGTGATTGAATATGCTATAGAGCAGAGGTTTCCCGTCAAAGAGCAGCTTCTCACAGGCGACCATGAGATGTTTCCCAAGGAATCCTTGCAGCGGCTTGCGACTGGGGTCGACGCCGTGCTGACGACGGAAAAGGATTTTTGGCGGCAAACTGCCAGCCTGCTCGACTTGCAAAAACCGGTGTTTGTCCTGCCTCTGGTCCTCACGTTCCCTGAGGCGAGCTGTTTATCCAAATTTCTCTCTGACTTTACCCGAGCTTAATTTAATAAAGACAATAATTATAAATACTTACATAGTTCTCGGGGTTTATGGATAAGAAGCGTCGAGATCCTCTTACAATTCTTTGCCTTTCTTCAGATTTTGGCTTATACAGTGTTCGCATGGAACCATAACGAAGCTAGAAGGATGACCTATGAAGCACATTCTTGTCATCGAAGACGATCCAGATATCCGGGAACTGCTTGGTTACAATCTGTCTCGCGAAGGTTTCGAAGTAACCACCTGTTCAGACGGACAAGACGGTCTGGACAAAGCGATGAGTAAGAAAGTCGATCTCATCGTCCTCGATCTCATGCTGCCTCATCTCAATGGCATTGAGGTCTGCAAAAGAATTCGCGACATCCCTGAAAAGCGAAGCCTACCGATTATCATGCTGACAGCGAAAGGCGAAGAAACAGATATCGTTTTCGGCCTGGGTGTTGGTGCTGATGACTATATGATCAAACCTTTTGGTGTGAAAGAGCTGGTCGCTCGCGTCTACACCAGACTTCGCAGCCAAAAGCCACTGGAAACGGACCGCGCCGATGCTGACATCGTGAAGCAAGGCGAGGTGGAAGTGGACCGAGCTCGATTTCAAGTGAAGGTTTGCGGCACTCATGTGCCGATGACGCTCGCTGAATTCCGTTTGTTCGAAGCACTTGTTGCCCGACCTGGGATCGTTCTATCCCGGGATCGCCTGTTAGATGCGGTGACGGGTGGTGAAGGCGTGCTGATCGATCGCAACATCGACGTTCATGTGAGGTCCATTCGCAAGAAGCTCGGCGAATCACGCGATCTGATCCAGACTGTGCGAGGATTGGGATATAAGTTCAGGGAACTGCAATGATGCGTTCCAAGTTTTTCTGGAAAAATTTTCTTTCGTATTGTCTCATCATCGGTTTTACAACTTTTGTGGTGAGTTACCTCCTCGTCATTAAAGCTGAAACCTTTATTGAACAGAATGCGATCGAAGGTCTTCAGGAAAAATTGGTTTTGTTTGAGTCCTACTTTTCTGATGGCACCACCTGGCGCGAGCCAGAAACCATCAGGCTTTTGGTTAAGATGGCCCATGAGACTCAAACCCGGCTGACTGTCCTCGACGAAAAGGGCGACATTCAGCTGGAGTCTGAGATCGGAGAAATCCGCACCGACGAAAATCATAAGGCGCGGCCTGAAATGAAAGAGGCCGAACGCAACGATATTGGCATGGCCAAACGCTACAGTGACACCAAAGCTTCTCAGACCCTCTACACGGCCAAGAAAGTTCACACGCCCCATGGCACCTTGTTTATTCGGCTTGGCGTTCCCGTGCGCAACCTCCAAGATCGAGTCGCCGATATCTTCTCGGCCTTAGGCATCGGTGCTGCCATGGGCATGATTCTTTCGCTCCTGGTCGCCCTCATTATCGTCCGCCGCATTACTGATCCCGTATCTGAAATGACCAAAGTTGCCGAGGCCATTAGTCTTGGCAACTACGCAGCCCGCATAAGGCGCTTACCGAATAACGAACTGGGCACACTGGGTGAGGCCATCAACCGTTTAGCCACCGCCGTCCAGGCGAATATCTCCCGACGAGAGAAAATGGAACAGATCCGGCGCGAGTTCTCGAGTAATATTTCACATGAACTCAAAACGCCTCTTACCTCTATTAAGGGTTATGTGGACACTCTTCTCGAGGGTGCCTTAGCCGATGAAGCAAATAACATGCGCTTTCTTCGGATTATTAATACCAATGCCGATCGCATGATCAGCCTCGTCAGTGACCTTTTGAGCCTCGCCACAATTGAAGCCAATGAAGGTGCTGTCGAATTGGAAAGTGTCGACTGGCGTCCCATCGTCCAGGATGCCATTGCCCGCCAACAGATCAAAGTCAACACCAAGGAAATTGTCTTGGAAACTTTG
Source organism: Oligoflexus sp. (assembly GCA_041736645.1). Taxonomy (GTDB): domain Bacteria; phylum Bdellovibrionota_B; class Oligoflexia; order Oligoflexales; family Oligoflexaceae; genus Oligoflexus. The sequence continues at coordinate 40,309 of JBGSTF010000341.1, forward strand.
ATTGAAGACGGCGATCCCCTGGTGAAAGGTAGTCGTAAAGCGATGTCTCACATTCTGGAAAATCTGCTGCAAAACGCCTTGAACTACACTCCCGCGCGTGGTCACGTGCAAATTCTCTTGAAGCGGGACAAGGGATATATCGACCTTTCGGTCAAAGACACCGGGATTGGAATTGCCAAGCAAGATCAACCAAGAATTTTTGAACGCTTTTATCGCGTCGATACAGCACGATCGCGCAATGAAGGTGGCACTGGCCTCGGCCTTGCGATCGTCAAGCACTTGGTTATTCAAATTCAAGGCAGCATCGCCGTCGAAAGTGATATTGGGCGAGGTTCCACCTTCACCGTAAGGCTGCCAATGGTTTGACTACTTTTCTCTTTAAGCTTTGCTGCTTTGTAGGTATAAATCCGCCAATCGAATGATAGCATCTGCCACACTGTCGGAGTTGTAGAAGAAGAACAAAGTTGCTGCATGGGATCGCTCAAAGCAGGTGTTCGAAACAGTTTCACCGGACCTTTATCGTTTTTTTACAGTTCTCCTGTATAGAAACGCTGCAAGTTGAAGAAGCCCCACCGCCGGGGTGAAACCACATTGGGAGTGACGCATGAAACTACGTAACCTCTTGGCCAGCCTAACAATTTTATCGATAGGCTGTCATGGCTTTGCCGCCGACAAAGGCGACAAAAACATCAAAGGCGAAGTGAAGCTGGACGGATCAAGCACCGTATTCCCTATCGCCGAAGCTGCTGCGGAAGAGTTTCAAAAGCTCTATCCTGGCGTTCGCGTCACCGTTGGCCTGTCAGGGACCGGCGGCGGCATGAAGAAATTCATAGCCGGCGAAATTGACATCGCTAATGCCTCACGCAAAATGAAAGATGAAGAGGCCAAAAAAGCTAAAGACGGCAAAGTTGACGCAACTGAATTGCCTCTCGCTTACGACGGCATTTCTGTCGTTGTTAACCCAGCTAATAAATGGGCCACCAAATTGACATTGGCGCAGCTGAAAGAGATCTGGCAGCCAGGTAGCAAAGTCAAAACTTGGAAAGACATCGATCCAAGCTGGCCAAACGAAGCCATCAAACTCTACGCTCCTGGCGCTGATTCGGGCACCTTCGATTTCTTCACTGAGCATGTCATGGGCACAGCCCGTCTTTCTCGCAGTGATTATGTTGCCAGCGAAGACGACAATGTCCTCGTCACGGGCGTTTCCAAAGATAAGTATGCCTTGGCCTATTTTGGTTATGCGTACTATGTGGAAAACAAAGGCTCAATGAACCTCGTCTCTCTGGTGAAAGACAAAGAGGCGATCGCTCCTAATGCAACGACCATCGAAGACGGCAGCTATCCCTTGGCTCGTCCACTGCTGATTTACGTCAACAACAAAGCGACTCAGCGCCCTGAAGTGAAGCTCTTCGTTGAGTTTATGTTGAAAAACGCTGCAAAATTGTCCAAAGAAGTTGGCTATGTTCCACTGACAGAGAGCGTTTATGCCGACGCTTTGAAAAAGTTTGAAAGCGCTGTTGCGGCAGCTGCCAAGCAAACACACTAAACTCTAAAGATCGGAGTGCAGCGTGACCAGTCGGAATTGGGCAAAGATCAGCAACTATCAAAAGTGGCGCGAGAAACTTGTCCTCAAGTCCCTCTTTATCTGTGCCTTGATTTCGGTCCTGACAACCATCGGAATCATATTCATCCTGCTGGAAGAATCGCTGCAGTTCTTCACACACGTTTCACCATTTGAGTTTTTGGGCTCGACGCAATGGGCCCCTCTGTTCGAGCCGCGCCACTTCGGGGTTATTCCCTTGGTGGTGGGCACCTTCCTGATTTCATTCGGAGCACTTGTTGTCGCGCTTCCGGTCGGAGTCGGGATTGCCATCTATACAGCCGAGTATGCTGAGGGATGGTGGCAGAAAATATTGAAACCCATCTTGGAAATTCTGGCCGGCATCCCTTCGGTCGTCTACGGTTACTTCGCAGTGACCAGCGTGACCCCTCTTTTGCAGGCTCTATTCGACGACGTCGAAGTGTTTAATGCGGCCAGCGCCTCGATCGTAATCGCCATCATGGTTTTGCCAACAATTGCTTCCATCTGTGACGACTCGCTCCGCGCCGTTCCAAAGGCTGTGAAAGATGGCGCCTATGCCCTTGGGACAAGAAAATCCGAAGTCATTCTTCACATCGTACTACCGTCGGCACTCAGCGGAATATTGGCCTCATTCATCCTGGCCTTTTCCCGCGCCATCGGCGAGACAATGGCCGTGACACTGGCCGCGGGCGGGACACCGAATATGACCTTGAATCCCTTCCAAGGTGTCCAAGCAATGACCGCGTATATCGCCCAAGTGAGCATGGGCGACATTTCTCACGGATCGATTGAATATCAGTCCATCTTTGCTGTGGGTCTTTTGCTTTTTGTCATGACCCTGGCCATGAATCTTCTGTCGCAATTCATTGTCAAACGCTATGCAAGGAAGTATGAATGACCGAGATGCCAAGCGCCTTGAGCGTCAAGAATCAAGTCATCCCTGGACAGGAACTCCTCATGCCCGATCGGGAAACCCGTGCCGTTTTTAAAGTGAATGCCGAGCGTCGAAGGATCAAGGAACGGATTTTTTCCGGAGCCATACTCTCGGCCACCGTAATGGCTTTGATTCTCTTGCTGTACCTCATCGCGAGCATTGCTTTTGATGGGGGCAGCAGTCTGAGTTGGAACTTTCTGACGAGTTTTCCCTCTCGCTTTGCCTCACAGGCCGGAATTAAGTCGGCTATATTTGGCAGCATCTGGCTGGGCGTCCTTACGCTGTTCTTTTCTGTGTTATTTGGCGTCGGAGCTGCCGTTTATCTGCAGGAGCTGGCATCGAAGAGTCGGATCAATAACTACATCGAACTTTCAATAGCCACTCTGGCTGGTGTTCCCTCGATTATCTACGGGATGCTCGGACTCGGAGTATTTGTCCGCTTCATGTCTCTCGGTCGCTCAGTTCTTGCTGGGGCTCTGACTATGAGTCTTTTAGTCATGCCCGTGATCATCATAGCATCCCGGGAAGCTTTGAAGAGTGTGCCTGACTCGATTCGCATGGCTGCATTTGCCTTGGGAGCCACTCGTTGGCAATCCGTTCGAGACCATGTCCTTCCTTCAGCCATTCCAGGCATTGCCACTGGAGTCATTTTGGCTATGGCGCGTGCCATGGGCGAAGCGGCGCCGCTGATCATTTTAGGCGCTTTGACTTACGTCGCCTTTGTTCCTTCAGGGCTGTTTGACGGCTTTACCTCTATGCCGATACAAATTTACAACTGGACGTCCAGACCTCAGCAGGCATTTCACGATTTAGCAGCCGCAGGCATTCTGGTTCTACTTGCCTTCCTGCTCGTGTGTAATTCAGCGGCCATATTTATTCGTTCGAGATGGGGAGCCAAGAAATGAGTTTCGGCAGTCCGATTTTGGAAACCAAGAATCTCAATATCTATTACGGCCATAAAAAGGTCGTCAGAAATGTAAGTCTCAAAATACCGAAGAAAACGGTCACGGCTCTCATCGGCCCGTCGGGATGCGGCAAGAGTACAATTCTTCGGACCTTCAACCGCATGAATGACTTCATCGATAGCTTCCGTCAAGAAGGCGAAGTCCTTTTTGAGGGGACCGACATCTATCGCTCGAAAGTTGAAGTCACCGAATTTCGACGTCGCGTTGGAATGGTTTTTCAGAAGCCCAATCCTTTTACCAGTTCAATAGCCAAGAACATCACTTGGGGCCCGCAAATCAATGGTTACCAGGGTGATTTGGACGAACTGGTAGAAACCTGTTTGCGTAAGGCGGCGCTTTGGGATGAAGTGAAGGATAAGCTCAATGATAGTGGGCTTGCTCTTTCCGGCGGTCAACAGCAGCGCCTGTGCATCGCCCGGGCCATTGCCATGGACCCTGAAGTGATTCTTATGGACGAGCCTTGTTCGGCTTTGGATCCTCAATCCACCTTGGCGATTGAAGATTTGATTTCTGAGTTGAAGAAGAACTTCACCATAGTCATCGTCACGCATAATATGCAACAGGCGGCCCGTGTATCAGAGTACACGGCGTTTATGTACAACGGTGACATGATTGAATTCGACGTCACTTCAAAAATCTTCTCCCAACCAGCAGAAAAACTGACAAGAGATTATATAGTCGGTCGTTTCGGCTGATATTTTTGAGCGCTTCCCTGGGGGGACATTGCTGTCCCCGACCAAGCCTTCCTTGCCTCATCTGAGCTTCTCCAAGTTCTTTATCTTATGGTCGAGCTTGCCAGCCGATGCTACATTAGGTTTCGATTTGGTCTTGGTAGCGCTCCCAGCAACGGGCTGAGGGGCTTGATATTTTTTGGGATCGACGCCCGCCCAAGGTGTCCCTGACTCCTATCACCAGCCGAATCGACTCCCCCTAAAGCATTGAGAGTGGACTATGAGCGCACATTTGGACGGTTGGTATCGAAGCCATAATCTCGGTGAGCTGACGGCACAGCATCATGGACAGCAAGTGACCTTGATGGGCTGGGTGCAAACCCGTCGTGATCACGGCAATCTTATATTCATCGATCTTCGAGATCGATTCGGGTTCACCCAAGTTGTGTTGGATCCTGCACACAACAGCAAAGTTCTCGAAATAGGCGAAAAGCTACGCAACGAATTTGTTCTCGCGGTCAAAGGCGTCGTCAACAAAAGACCCGACGGCATGGTGAACTCCAAGGTGACAACCGGTGCCATCGAAGTGATTGTCGATGAAGCAAAACTCCTCAACCCCAGCGAGCCTCTGCCATTCCAGATTCAGGATCTGACTGAAGCGAGTGAAACCATTCGCCTCAAATATCGGTATTTGGATTTGCGTCGGACCACGCTTAAAAATAACATCCTTGCCCGGATTGCCTTCGTGCGTGAGATGCGTCGAGCCTTGGAGGACGAAAACTTCCTCGACATCGAAACACCATACCTCTACAAATCAACGCCAGAAGGCGCTCGGGAGTTTTTAGTCCCATCTCGGGTGCATGCTGGAAAATTCTATGCACTGCCACAGAGCCCGCAGCTTTATAAGCAAGTGCTCATGATTTCTGGTTTCGATCGCTACTACCAGGTTGTCAAATGCTTCCGCGATGAGGATTTGCGAGCCGATCGTCAGCCAGAATTTTCCCAAATCGACTTGGAAATGTCCTTTGTCGATCTTGAGCAAGTTCTCGGCACCATGGAACGCGTCATCAGCCGGGCCTGGGAAAAAGCTTCGGGCGCAAGGGTCCCCACGCCTTTGCCGCGCATGAGCTACGATGATGCTATGGAACACTACGGCTGTGATAAACCGGATACCCGATTTGATTTGAAATTGCAGAATCTCACCAGCCTCGTGCAAAAGACTGAATTTAAAGTCTTTGTCAATGCAGTCAGTACCGGCGGCATCGTCAATGCCTTATTCCTCAAAGGACAGGCGGAAGCCTTTAGCCGCAAGGATCTGGACGAACTGCAAGAAATCGCCAAACAGTATGGTGCTGGCGGCTTAGCTTGGGCCAAAGTCAAAGATGGCAAGGGTCAGGAAAGCTGGCAATCACCGATCGCCAAGTTCTTGGGCGACGCTGTTGTCGAGTCGATCAACCAAAAGCTCGGTGCTCAAGCGAACGATTTGATCCTGTTCGCTGCCGGAGACTATAAGACCACTAAAGCCTCACTCTGTGCCTTGCGGCTGGAACTGGGCAAGCGCTTAAAACTCTATAATCCAAAGCAGTTCAACTTTCTTTGGGTGCTTGATTTTCCATCGTTTGAGCGCGATGCGGAAACCGGTCGTCTCATCGCTTGTCACCATCCCTTCACCGCACCACGCGATGAAGATTTGCACATGCTGGACACGACTCCAGAAAAAATCAAAGCCAAAGCCTACGACCTTGTGCTCAACGGCAATGAAGTCGCCGGTGGATCCATTCGGATTCATGACCAGGTTCTCCAGGCCAAGATTTTCCAAACACTCGGGCTTACCCCCGAAGAAGCGCAGTCCAAATTCGGCTTCCTGCTCGAGGCTCTGCGCTATGGTGCGCCCCCTCATGGTGGTATGGCCTTTGGCCTCGATCGTCTCGTCATGCTTCTGACTGGTTCAGAATCTATTCGCGACGTGATTCCCTTTCCCAAAACCAATAAGGCGACCTGCTTGATGACCGAAGCTCCAAGCGAAGTCACTGCAGAAGAATTGCGCAACCTGCATATTCGTGTGCAAAAACTGACTTTGGAGTAAACGATGACCCAGGGCCGTCTGGATCTATGGACTCATTATCCTATGGGACCTCAACTGCGCCAGTTTCTTGGGGTTGATGAGGGTAGCTATACCGGTGACCAATCGCCTCGTCCAGACGAGAAGGCGGTTGCTGCTTTCCGCGATTTTCTCGCTGAAGAGATTGTGCGCAAGCCTTTGACAGACCAAGCGCTGTTTGTCGACCTCATGGAGGAGCTCACATCGATGGGCCTTGCCAGTGTGGTCGTTCAGCTGGCCGACGCCAATGCTCATCTGAGCATCGACACAGACTTTCGTGCCTGTCTCGCTTTAGGCTCGTCGCTAATGATGGAAAGCGAATTGGATGAAGCTCGGCTGCTGATGACGCAGGCCCAAGCCCTGGCTCCCATGGAACTCGCACCGCATGTGAATCTGGCGAGTATTGCCTTTGCCCAAGAACGTGACAGCGATGCGATGCAGGCCATAGATAGCGGCCTTACGATTGACCCCAATAACTTCCGTCTGTGGGAGTTGGTGGCTTCCATCTATCTTCACGAAGATGCCGCGACTGCCGGGGAACGGGTTCGGCACAAGGCCGGGACGATCAATTCCTTTGCTGGATTGTCCTTGGCAGCAGAGATCATCGACCCGAACGATCGCCTGCTCAAGGCCCAGCTTCTAGAAGATGCCTTCAACGCCGGTGCCCGTGATGACGATTTTTTAATTGAGTACACGGCTGCGCTTGGGTTAGCACAGCAGTTCGAGAAAATCCCGCAGCTTGTCTACCGAATCGAGCACATAGAAAAGACCAAGATCCACTGGAAGCTTTACGCTCACGCAGCGCAAGCTTTCCTGGCTATGAATAAAGAGGCAGAAGCCGCGACCTTGATCCAAAAAGCGTCTCGTTCGCCCGACATGCCAGCGAATGTCTTGCAAGACTTGCAACAAGTTTACGATGAACAGCTTCAGCCGCATTGAAAAGGGAACTTGAATATGACACTCAAAGCCGTAGAAACCAAGGATGCTCCTGCTGCCATTGGTCCCTATTCGCAAGCTGTTATTCACGGTGGTCTCGTGTATTGCTCAGGACAAATCCCTATTAACCCAGCAACGGGTGAACTTGTGGAAGGATCGATCGAAGAGCAAACCCATCGAGTCATGTTGAATTTACAGGCAGTCCTAAAATCAGCCGGAAGTGGATGGCCGGGAGTGATCCGAACGACAATTTATTTGCAGAATTTGGAAAATTTCGCCAAAGTAAATGAGGTGTATGCAAGTTACCTCAGCAAGCCTTATCCGGCTCGCGCAACGGTTCAAGTGGCCAAGCTTCCTCGCGGAGTCGCCATCGAAATCGATGCCATTGCCTGTCAGATATAGTGATGGTCTTTGTCGAAGGGGAAGCTGCCTTGCAGAAGGCGGTCTCAATCTTTCAGTAGTATGAGAAAGTTCCCTGACCATAAAGCGAGTCCCCCTGTCCGCGGGCTTGCATTTTTGCCAGAAGCGCAGGTTTGAATTAACTTTTCAAAAAATGCGCCAGATAGGTATGAAATATTCGACTTGCTATGCTATGCTATTAGGGAATCGACCAATTCAGATTTAAAAGGTACCGGGAGTCCAATGGACCGTAGGACAGCACTGCTTAGACGAGCAGCTATATGCATAGGCGCACTGAGTCTGATGGTCTTGCTGGGGAAATCCATCAAGGCAGCACTCAAACCGCCTGTACTGACCACTTATATAGAAATTGACGGAGTGGACTACGGTCCTTTCGATGCGATCGAAGGCGTAGAGAAATTCGCGCGTGATGGTTTTCCACTAGCCGCCGGTTCCAGTTTCGAAACTGTCCGGCTGAGCCGGGAGTTTGTCACTCATCCTTCGCTCTACCTCTGGGCCAAGAATCAAACCAGTCGCAAGTTTGGCCCGAAAGATATCCACCTCATCACCGAGAACGAAGAGGGCTACGTCGTATCCCGCAAAGTCTTGCAACTTTGCCAGCCCCTCTCTTGGTCTGTCGAGTCGTCGAACCCATCTCTCGGCGGCTTTAACGAAGCAGTGGATTTGGCCGTTCAAAAAGTCTCAGCTTTTTGATCATTTTTCTGGCCTTCCCCATTGGAGCCCAACACGGATGCTGGGATTTTTGCGCTCAGGCTTACCACCATGGTGAGATAAGTGGGCAAGAATCTCTTCAAACACCACATGGAGCCCTATGAGCCTGCGCTCACAATCCATTTTGCGGTATGCAACCGGCCTCGGCTTTGTTTTTGCGACTTTGCTCGGATGTCAGTATCTCTGGGAACCAGCAAAAACCGCAGCTCCGGAACGCAAAGCGAGTTTCAGCTCCAGCATTAAAGTTTATTTGCAGACGGCGACCAGTACCAACGTCTACATCGGCGAATACGACCGCAGCAGCTGCAAAGCCGGCATTCCTCAGCAGTGGTCCATCTTTATGAATTCTGTGCTGGGCCAACACCGCTTCGACTTGGATTTTTCCGAGGTAGTGAGCAAAAGGACGGGTGACCTTCAAATCAAAGTCAGTCCCCAGCGCTACATGGTCAAGTACGATCAAATTCCTCAAGCGCTGCTCAACGCCAAGCTATGTGAAAGCAAGGAAGACAGCTCGGTGAGCTTTGCCAAGGATTCTCCGACGACCAAGGAAATCCTTCGTCCATTGCAGCTTCTGGCTCCTGATTGTCGGTTCGACTGGACTGAAAGTCATGGGCTCAACTGCGAGATTCGGCATCCGGGCGAGGCCGAAGTCCTGGCCAATCTAGAAACTCTTAAGAAAAATATGACCACTAAGTGGAATCATCAGCCTTACCTGCTCATAAGGCGTCTAACCCTTGCCACTCAGATGCTCCAGGCCATTCAAAAAGGCGATAAAAAAGGCGAATTGGAAAAAGTTTGCCGCATCATTCACTTTTCTTTGCCTCATGAACTGCCCTTAAGTTTTCGTTCTAAACTCTGGCAGGATAAGGTGTGCCAGGGAAAAGAAAATGATCGCGATGCAGCCTTGATTGGATTGCAGGAAGCAGCTAAAGAAATCCAAGTTCTTTCTAGACGTATCGAAGACGCCAGTCTCGTGGGACTTTTCACTCTGAGCATCCCTCGGGACCAGAGTACTGCTAAAGAATACTGGATCAGCCTGCAGCCGATTGAGACGCCATATATCTCAAGTACGGATCAGCCGAACCAAGCGTTGCCCTGCGTGTGGCATCCACTGTTCTTTGAACAATCCGAGAATCAGCTCATCGCCATTGATCTGGATTTGGTCCTCCACAATAGCCAGAGCACCTGTGCCGCAGCTCCTGGACTGGTAGGTGCACACAAACAAGCCGACATCTATGTCCGTTCTAGTGTCGCCAGCGAAATGGAATTTCAAATCGCTAACGGTCAATCCAAGCAATTGCGACTGCCAACGGGTGAATACCAGTATAGCGTCACCCAATACAACGGACCCTTTCCAGAAGAATTGATTTCGCCTCAAGAGGGCGCTCCCCTTTCATCAGGCCAAATTAGCTGGAAAAACGCCCGCCCACACTTGATTATCAAAAACTGGTAAAACTCCGGAAGATATTCGCAGGACTCCTATTTAGGGGTCCTTTGTTGTTTTTTCGTGATCCTCTTGGTCAGACAGACTATAGTTTGCGACAATCAATCCGTCCAAGGAGGATCTCAACTTGAAATTTACCATCCTGAGTGGCAGCTCTCGCAGCAAATCCCAAAGTTCGAAAATATCTCACTTCATCCAAGCGCGCCTTCGATCCAAACCGGATACGTCCACCTATTTTTTGGATCTTGCAGGCAATCCTCTCCCACTATGGGACGAAAGTATTTGGGAGGGTGCTCCCGCTTGGAAAAAAGCCTTTGATCCCATCAAAACCGAACTGCAAAGTTCTGACGCTTTTGTATTCGTTGTTCCCGAATGGGGCGGCATGGTGCCTTCAGCGGTGAAAAACTTCTTCTTGCTTTGTTCGGTTAATGAATTGGGTCATAAACCCGCTCTGATCGTCAGCATCAGCAGTGCCCGAGGAGGCACTTATCCGGTGGCCGAGTTGCGTATGTCTTCCTACAAAAACAACCGTGTGGTCTACATACCCGAACAACTCATCGTTCGCGACGTCGAAAAAATGTTCAACGAAGGACCCGCGACTCATGAGGATGACATCTACCTTCGCGAGCGATTGGATTATAGCCTCGATATGCTCCGGGTCTATGGAACATCACTAAATCAAGTTCGCAGCAGCGGCATCTTGGATCACAAGAAATTTCCTTTTGGGATGTAGAAAACCAGGGCCTTGTCCGCTAGAGCGGCTTAAATCAAGCGATGCGAAGGGCTCGACAAAGATCTTGAACGGCAAGTGGTTTTGGTAAGAACGAGTCAAATCCAGCCGAAAGAGCTGTTTTTAAAACATTTCGATGATTATTAGCCGAAAAAGCGATGGCATAAAAATTATACTTGGCAACACTGCGCAATCTTTTGATAAGTTCGAAGCCGTTGGAATCGGGCAATCCCAAATCGGCGATAACGACGTCAGGTCTAAAACTACAAAATGACTCGTAAGCTTCTTGAGCACTTTCATAAGACCGTACTTCAATCCCAGAGTTTCGCAAAATCGACTCCAAAAGCTTTTGAGTCGTCTTATCATCTTCCACCAACAGAAGTCGACGAGGTGGCAATCGTCCGTCTACCGCTACAAGCTGTGGCTGGAAGCGTGCCACTGCGGAGCTTATCCCTGTCTCACCTTCGGTCATCAAGTCTTCATCAATTGCGGCTGGTAATTGGATGGCGAAGGTTAGATGATGTTGTGCTGCCTTCTCAAAGATCGACAGTTGGCCTCCCATACTTTCAAGCAAGCGACAGGCCGTATACAATCCCACATCAAAATTTACGGCCAAAGCCAAGGCCTCTTTCGACATGAGATTTCCATCAACTAATCCTGCAAGAACTCCCTGTCGATTCGAATAGTTCGAATGCCGCAATTGTAAATGTATTTTTTGTGGTTGAGCGTAGACACGCACACTAATTTGGGAATCCGGTTCGCCAAACAGAATCAGATGCCGTAACAAATGTTCAAATGATTCCAGAAGACAATCGGGCCAACTTTGAACTGCGACCTGAGGCGCAATAGACCCCACATTCAGCGTTACTGAGCGACTTTTAGAGATTTCCGAGATTCTCGGGATGAGCTGACTGAGCATTCCCTCAACAGAAACCCTTTGAGCTTGCCCCACCATACCATTTCCAGGAATTTGAATGGCTTCTTGAAGATTTTGGAGAAGATGCATCTGTTTGTCGGCAGCTCCTTGCAAAATGAGAGCTATACCTTCTTTTTCCTGCAGAGCCTTTTGACTCAAAAGCTTTGATGTCAAGACCACAGGGGTGAGATGAGCATGCAACTCCTGAATTGAGCGCAGAACAAGTTTTTGATTGGAATCAATTCGAGTTTTGAGAGAAAGATTGAGTCTTTCTTCGGTATAAAGCTTCTCTTGCAGGGTGCGTCCATGCTGTTCCAATTTTCTATTGTCATCCTTGAGGCGATTTCTTTCGCGAAAGGATAGGTCTGCAAAAATATAGGCCAGACTTGCGAGTCCTAGGAGCTTCCAGATGCTGTCATAGAGAATTTTAGCCTCCTGGATGTCGCTAAAATTCATGAGATAGGCTCCATAAACCGCTGTCGCAACTCCCGGCAGTCCCGCCCAACTACCGAGTAAAAGACTGACAATCCATAGCCAAGGAGATCCAAAAGGAATACTGACATGAGCCAAACGAAGTCCCCAGAACATCGCCGCAATCAAGCATAGTGCCACTGCTTTCCACGATGGTAAGGGCCGATGAGATGTATTGAAATGTCCTTCTGCAAGAAACGGGATCTGTAGGCAGGGAATGAGACAAATCATATAAAAGGGCAGACTCGCCAAAAGATCGATTCCATACCTGGCTAAGTCCGGCAGCCAAAGTTTTTGAAAATTGACGAGCGCATTCCCTGAAACCTGTGCATCTAATAGAAAATAATTGAGAATCACGCGCAATCCACTGAGCAATAAAACAAGACCAGAAGCCTTTAGCCAAAAGCCGAATCCAGACTTGGATTCTTTATCGATAGCTTTTTGAAATCCTAGAAACCCGACGCCCAACACCAAAGAATAAATGAGCGCCTGAGGCATAGAGTCAGGAAACCAAACAATAAACGTAACGATCGGCAGTCCTATCCATCTCAAAAGCGAGGTGCGTTTGGTCGAGAGCAAGAGCCATGCTAGAAAAAAAGTATGCGATCCCCGCCATAGGCTAGATGACTCAAACATCCGTTGCCCGACTTCAAGAAGCAACCAGACTAACACAAGAACCATAGCTTCCGCGTGTTTCCGCTCTTCCATGACCTCCCGCCATTGAAGATTGTCAAAATGAACTTTCACCTCGTTCCACTCCCTTGTAGCATCGGCAGATGCCTCATCACCATTCGCTCAAGCTTCTAAATAGCACTCATTTTTTGCAATTCTATCATCTGATTTGAGCACCCGCGTGGCAGCTCAACATCTACGGCGCATTACGATTTTATGCACACACTTTCATATAGGGAATCCTATGTTCCATTGCGCTTTCCGTAAATTTCGGAGCCCTGACTTATGTTTTTTGAATCTAGTTGACCATGCGGCGCAGTTCCCGCAGTCGATTTTCGGAATTGGACCGGCACAAGTTGGTTGCAACATTGAGAATGTGGCTATAGCCCTTGGATTTTTGTAGAACAGCTTTTACACAGGGAGGAGCATCGGCACATTCCGTACTTCTATCCTTTGCGCTTACAATAACAATTGGCATCTGATGTAAAAGCGCATCTGTACAACGAGCGATTTCAATACCGGTCGTATAGCCTAGATCATAGTCAAGGATCGCTACATCATAGTTAGAAAACAATCCGATGAATCCCATTTCATCCAGACTGATGTAGGATGCCAATTGAACTTTTTCCATCGTTGCCCAACGTTTCATAACAGCAATAAAGACAGGATCATCATCGATCAATAAAATTCTGGGACCTGGGTCTGGACCATGGTTGATTGGGGCTTGTGCTCTTGGTTCGTTTACCATTCCTTGGCTTTTGACTGTTGTCGTTACCATAGCTATATTCCTTTCCTGGAAATTATGCTGATAACCTGTTTCGCAAAGGCCGCCGGCTTGGATGGATCTCTGCAATTCTACTCTCTTTTCTTTGATTCAATACAGACCCGGTCGGAGGGTTGGCTGGACAAGTGAGGCTTGTCAGGAACCTTCCTACCTCGGAATTGATCATTATAAACAAAGCAATGCTGCCGCGATGATTCATCACTTCATTTGTTGAGGCAAGATCGAACGATAATTCTTCCTAAAAAATAAGAGTCCTCATTTAACAATAAGAAAGGCGGGATAAATAGTATCGCAGAGTTTGATAAATACTTCCTGCTAAATCTTCAATTATGCCCACCACAACAGTTTTAGGCCATGCTGTAGCATGAGTCACAAGTTTCATTAAGGTTTGAGTAGAGTAAGCTTGCTACAGACATTTTCCAATTTTAACGGAGTTTGAAATCTTAGTAGCAAACAATTCAGAGAGTCCCATTTCTTGGATTCGAAAAAAGAAACTGCGTTCTCTTACGTCTGGATTATACGTTTCTTCTTGAGTGTACCTGCAGCTGAGCCGATCCTCATTTATCAAGCCACAACAACACACCCACTATGGCGCCGATCTCCAGAAATCGGCCTGCAGGGCTCGCAGGGAATGAGCTGCCGTCGCAGGCCACTTCTACGTTCGTCTCGACAATATTAAATTCATTAGAAAAAACAACATGATACGCAATCTTTCTGTGCTCATGTTCGTGAGTCACCTGGCGATTTTCTGTTTTGACGAGGCACCGTAAAATAAGCTATACGCATAGCTTGCTTAGGACTCCGCGCCTGCTGAATGCCGAGCCCTTGATTCCAGGGCGATTTTCCGAATCCTGGTTGTTTCCTTCATCCCCTTGCCACCGAGGTGATCCAGATATGCTTGATGTTCTCAGCGAAGGCTTTAAAGAAGCCAAACTGAAGCTTAAAGGCAAAGCCGTTCTCAATGAATCCAACGTCAAGGAGGCTATCGACGCGATTCGCAAGAGTTTGCTTGAAGCTGATGTTGAATACAGTGTGACGAAAAACTTTTTGCAACGCGTTCAAGAAAAAGCCCTGGGCCAGGAAGTTCAGCTTAAAGCCGGAAAAGGCACGGAGCGAATGGCCGTGACTCCAGCTGATCACTTTGTAGCAATCTGCAAAGAGGAGCTGGAAAGTTTGATGGGTCCGGTGAATACCGAACTCACAATGGCAGTGAATCGTCCGACTACGATCATGATGGTGGGTCTGCAAGGGTCGGGCAAAACGACCAGTACAGGTAAACTCGCCAAATATCTGCAGTCACAGCATAAGAAGAAGCCCCTGTTAGTAGCTGCCGATATCTATCGGCCAGCCGCTGTCCAGCAGTTAAAAGTCTTAGGCGAGCGCATCGGTGTCCCCGTTTTTCACAAAGAAGGCGCGGATCCCGTCACCATCTGTCGCGAAGCGGTTCAAAAGGCCTTCGAACTGGGCTGCGATATCATTCTCTTCGATACCGCAGGTCGTCTGACGATTGACGAAACACTGATGCAGGAGTTGGTCGATATCCAATCGGCCACTCACCCCGACAATATTCTTCTGGTCTGCGATTCCATGATGGGCCAGGACGCTGTCACCACCGCCAAGTCATTTGACGATCGCTTAAGTTTGAGCGGCGTGATTATGACCAAGCTCGATGGTGATGCTCGCGGCGGCGCGGCTCTCAGCATCAAGGAAGTCACCGGCAAGCCGATCAAATTCCTCGGTATGGGTGAAGATCTGGACCGCCTGGAAGAATTCCGCCCTGAAGGTCTAGCCAGTCGAATTCTAGGGATGGGCGATATCGTCGGCCTGATGGAAGATTTTCAGAAAGTTGCCGGCGACGACCAAGAAGCCCAGGCTCTCAAGCTTCTGCAAGGACAGTTCAGTTACATCGACTTCTACAAACAGATCGAGATGATCCAAAAGATGGGATCTTTAAAAGATCTGATTGCCAAAATGCCAATGCAGGACATGATCCCTAAGGGCGCAAATATCGATGACAGGGAATTGACCAAGGTCAAGGCCATGATCGATTCGATGACCAAGCGTGAACGCATCGGTCAGGACCCTCTGGATCGCGGTCGCATGACTCGTATCGCCAAGGGATCAGGACGAGCCATAAAGGAAGTGGAAGAGCTTCACAAACGGTTTATGGCCATGCGCAAGATGATGGGCATGCTGGGCAAAAACATGGGCGGCCTCATGGGCAAGATCCCGGGTATGGGCGCCTTAGGCCAAATGAACAATATGCGAAAAGCTGCACAGATGGCAGGACAAATGCCTGGCGGCATGGGTGGAATGGGCGATATGGCTGGCATGCTCGGCGGCGATCCTGGCAAAGCTCCCCCACGGACTTTTGATCGAGATAAACAGAAAAAGATGCGGAAAGCGGCCAAAGACGCTCGCAAAAGAAACCGCAAATAAGGAATCTGAGATCATGCAGAACGAGCCGACATCGACCAGTGAAACCAAGAAGAAGGTTTTCGTAGAAACCTGGGGCTGCCAAATGAATGTGGCAGATAGCGAGACGATGCTCAGCATGCTCCAGGACCAAAACTACGAAGCAACCGATAAGGTTGAACAGGCGGACCTCGTTCTGCTCAATACCTGTCACATTCGCGAAAAAGCCACCCACAAGGTTTTGAGTCGTCTCGGCGCCTTGCGCGCCGTCGCCGAGTTGAATCCTAAAATGAAAATCGCCGTCGCTGGGTGTGTGGCCCAGGCTGAGGGTGAAAAGCTCCTCGATAAAGCCACCAATATCGATATTTTGCTGGGACCCGGCAAGATTCAGGATCTTCCTCAGCTTCTTGCCCGTCATGAAACCGAGGCCAAGCCTGTATCAGCTCTTGGCTTTAAAAAGAATCAACCGCACGATCATGCGCACGAAGAACCTATTGTCGACTTTCCAGGTCTGCCAGCAGTCAAACCTACTGTGACAGGCAAGGATGAGATCACCCGTTATGTGAACATCGCTCAAGGCTGCGATAATTTTTGTACCTTCTGCGTGGTGCCCTTTACGCGAGGTCGCGAAATCTCTCGGCCTTCGGACGAAATCGTCAATGAAGTCCGATCACTGATCGCCGATGGTTCATGCGAAATCACATTGTTAGGCCAAAACGTCAACAGCTATGGCCACGATCTGGTTCGTGATGGCAAGCTGCCTATGAGCGATCGCGGACCGTTTGTGGACCTCCTCGAAGCCGTCGTGCAGCTGCCAGGTCTGGATCGTCTCCGATTTACGACAAGTAATCCTCACGACTTCACAAAACCGATTGCGGAACTTTTTAGACAGTATCCGAAGATGGGTCGGTACATTCATCTACCTGTCCAATCCGGTAACGACGAAGTCTTGGAACGCATGAAGCGAAAAGTCACCATTGCTGAATACTGGGAGCGCGTGCGCTGGCTCCGTGAGATCGACCCCGAGATGGCTTTGTCGACTGATTTAATCGTCGGCTTTCCAGGGGAAACAGACGAACAATTTGAAGACACCCTGAAGCTGGTGGAAGCTGTGCGTTATTCGTTCATCTTCGCCTTCAAATACTCTCCACGCAAAGGTACAGCGGCTGCCCGCTTTCGCGATCAAGTTACTGATGCCGTTCAATCCCGCCGCCTAGCTGCTTTAAATGAACTTCAGGATCGCATCACGCTTGAGCTGAACCTAGGAGAGATCGGTCGTACCCGTCAAGTCCTGAGCCACTATAAAAGTCGTAAGGAGCCCGACGTATACTATGCTCGCACAGAGCAATTCCGTCTGGTAAAGGTTGCTTCGGGTCGTAATCTGGTTGGAAAAACTGTTGCTGTCGAAATCATTGATGCGAATAAAATAGCCTTGGTTGGTCGACTCGTGTGAGTCTTTTCTGGTCGGCTTATTCGAGATCGCAAAACGCCTTAAGCATCCTGCAGGTTCTCATCGTTTCTTTTCGGACACGCTTCTTATCTTGCGAAAGAATTTATCAGAATGCAGCAAATCTCCGTATTTTCCTGAGAAATCGGGCCAATGCGGAGCTATCCTTGTGCCTTCTCTTTGCTTTCACAAAGTGGTCTGACCCTTGCTTAGGTGTGAAGAGCGAAACAAAGCGTTTCGTTCTTAAAAGGAGGATTCTATGAAAAGCGTCTCGATGAAATTTGCCCGCACTCTGAGTTTTGGTCTCTGGACTGTGGCTTCGATGGCTCTTGCCGGTCAAGGTAAAAGCAGTTCACCGGCCTGCTATGAAGGTGGTCCTCAAGGCAAAGCTGTGACCACAGCGAAAACTCAGGAAGAATGCCAGAAACTCGGCGAAAAATTTGTTTGGACAGAAGCTGAACACAAAGCTCACAAAGCAAAAGGCAAAGTGAAGCAACAAGCGAAGTCGGAAGCAAAACCTGCCGCAGCTGAAATGGCTCCTGAAGCAACCCAGACTCCTGCCCCTACAGCCGAAGCTCCAAAAAAATAAGCTCTTCCAAGACAGCCTCAACCCCGGGGCTGTCCAATCCATTAAGCCTCGGTTTTCACCTTCAATTGACCCGACGCAATATCGCCAGCGAGTTGGACACAAAAGAACCAATAGGCAGCGATGCTGCCAGCCAGAGCAAGTCCTGAAGCTAGATAGAGAGCATTGTACATAATGTCATTCCTTAGTGCGGAGCCGAAAGACTGATACGAGGGGCACGACCTTGAATGCCCACGACCGGGATCTTCAAACTCTTGACCGGGCCGTCCATCAGCAATTCGATCGTTTCATTGATCGGAGTATTGTCCTCAGATCCTTTCCAGCGGACAGCCAGTTCCCAAGCCTCTTGGACCTGATAAACGTCCACCTCCAAA
>JBGSTF010000191.1:0-23386 GCA_041736645.1 Oligoflexus sp.
GTGTCCATAGGTACGAGAAACTGGAAGGGTAGCTCCATGAGCTTACCTGCTTTTATTTCCATGCGCGGGGCCACGATCTCGGTCCATATCACGACCGGCAGATGGCTGACCCCATCGCCGACTTCGTGCTTGGCAATCGCCTCCAGAGCAACATCGATTCGTTCAATGGTCTGGTCAACCGTTCCGCCTTGTAAATTGACTGTGCCTCGAATAAACCCGCCTGGAATAACACTTGGGTTAGAGAGTTTCGTATCAACCTTCGTACCACCAATACCAACGGAAGCTAGCAATCGATCGAACACCATAATCAAGCCCTCCAAAAGTAGCTCAATTGCAGTTAAACACGGACTTCTTCAGTTGGCAAAACGATTGATGTGAACCATCCTATTGTTTTATACGATACTGACTCGCATCTGCATCTAGGCGCGACGATATGCTCCTACAATACGGTTTCACTCGCACTCAGGAGGCCGATGCCGAGCAGGCTTCCAGAAGCGCATATTCAAGGAAATGCGCTAGGGCTACCGGTATTTCCCCACGCCTTGCCGATAGCGACGATTCGGAACAGAATCCACGTCCGTACTGTTGATCTCCAGATCGGCACCGCAGCACCGATACATGGAAACATCGATCTTTCCAGACCCTAGGCGAATCCCTGCAGATCTGCTAACAAGACTCCTGAACTCGTCTGTTTTGTAAGCAGAGGACTGAAATATTGACCTGCACAACTTTGAAGGCTTCATAGGCAACTGGAAAGGCGCGCCATGACACTCGCAGTAGGAATCGACCTAGGAACGACCAATTCCGCCATTGCCGTTCGCCGGCTCACAACTGAGATTCTAAGCAATCAAGAGGGAGAATTCCTCACCCCATCGTGCGTGTTGCTGCTGCCGGATCAGAATGTGGTGGGACGAGCCGCATTGGATTTGAGCAAGCTGCATCCGAAAAACTCCGTTCTCTCCATTAAACGCCTGATTGGCAGAGATTTTGCCGAAGTTGCCGTGCAGAATTTTATCAAACCCGATCGCTGCTCGTACGACGTTGAAACGGATCCCTCAGAACCGGATTCTATTTTCGTTAAAATCAATAGAGACTCTTACCGTCCTGAAGATCTTTCTGCCCTCATTCTTAAGAAGCTCTTGCAGGACGCCGAGCAGCAGTTGGGATCCAAACCCACCCAGGCTGTGGTCACTGTTCCAGCCTATTTCTCTGATCGGCAGAAATTCTGCACAAGGGCAGCGGCTCAGCAAGCGGGTTTGACCCAGGTCAAGCTGCTACCGGAACCGACCGCGGCGGCGATCGCTTTTGGTTTGGACTCCTTGTCCGAAGATGATTCCCTGTCTCTGATGGTGTTCGATCTGGGCGGCGGGACCTTTGATATGTCGGTTCTATCCATCTCTGGCGGCCACTTTATGGAAATCGCCAAAGGCGGCGATATGTGGCTCGGCGGCGATGACATCGATCAATTGCTGTACGATCAGGTTATCGAAAGGGTGAAGAACAAGACCGGATTGAGTCACCTGGATCCCTTGATCCATAGCCTCTCAGCCAACGACCAGGCTCGTTTCACAGGAGAGCTTCGGCGCAGCTGCGAGCAGGCCAAAAGAGAGTTAAGCCAGAACCCTGAAGCCCAGATTGAGTGCTTTGGAATCTTGCGCGATGAGCAGGGCGATTGGCTCGACATCGACGAAGTCATAACCCGAGAAGAATTCGAACAATGGCTCCAACCTTTTATGGATCGCTTGGAGCAATTAACCCGCGCACTGGTTGCTGAAATCTATTTCGAAGTAGAGCTGATCGACCAGGTTTTAATGGTCGGCGGATCCTCTCTTATTCCCGCCGTGCAGGCTCTTATGGGCAGGATTTTTGGAGGCGATAAAGTAAGACTCCATCCAAGGCCTATGTTTGCAGTCGCGGAAGGAGCGGCAATCTGGGCTCAGCAAAATTTCTCTAGTGAAGAGGTCGAAACTCGTCTAGAGATTATGCATTCGGTGACGCATGACTATTATCTCCAGCTTGCCGAAGGAAAGCGGCAACGCCTCGTCGAACGCAACAGTCCTTTGCCGTGTTTTGTCGACGAGCAGCTGCAATTTATTCATGAGGATCAGGAACTTGCTTGCCTGAGAGTGCTCAATGAAGTCGAAGGCGTGTTCAGCACAGTTGGCGAACTCTGGCTCAGCCGTAGCCAATTGGGTCAATTGGCCACGAAAGAAAAGCCTGTCTTCAATCTGCGTTTCGAAATCAATGAAGATAATATCATTCATATGCGGGCATGGCCCTTGGATCATTCGGAACGCTGCATCCAGGGTGTCATCGCCCGTGGCGGGCTTGTGCCCAAGCTCTACACTGATCTGGAGTCTGCTCTCCGCAAAGCTTTCAGCAAGACCGACCAGAAGACCCAATCCATGCCATCGTACCAGTCTGTGGCTCGCATCATAGTCGAAAACATTCAAAAAGTTGTCGACCCTGTGAGCGCGCAAGTGAACGCGGATCAAAAACGTAAAGTACTAGCTCAGCTTAAAACCCTCGATATTATGCTTTCATCCGCCGAAGATCCTTTCCAATGGGTCGGCTACTGTCAAGCCTTGCAAAGCTTTGGACTCCGTCTCATGTCACAGGGCGAATGCGCTCGCTTTTCCGAACTGGCCACTCATTATCTGCAAGCCGCACAAGATTTTACCCAATGGTCAAGAATTATGGAACTACGAGATTCCTTGGAGCGATGTCTGCAGAGCTTAAATCACGCTGGAATTTTGGATAGTCTCGTGCGCACGGAGATCATGGCAGAGCAACGCCATGAGCGGCATCCAAGTGAAGCTCGACGACTTCGTCTCATCTTACGCAACTCTCTCGATGTCTGGTTGTCGCCAGGAGAAGATGAAGGTAAAAGAATAGCCGAAGAGTTGGTCAATCATGAATTGGCCAAGTATTCAATCCCCACGGCGACGCCACGCTTCTATAGAGATGTGCAGCGCTTGGAGAAATCGACCCGTTCCCATCGCTTGTAAGAGAGGACGGTATATGCAGCATTGTCCGATTTGCCACACAGTCCTTCAAGCCAGAGCCGAGACCTGTGGTCAATGTGGATCGAACGTCAAGATTCACAAAATTTTTGAATCCCTGGAGGATCATCTCATGAGCCATGCATCCCAGTCCGCACCGCGTGCGATCTCGTCCGAAACCGATCGACCCTTTCCGGACCAAATTCCACGGCAGCCGATACCTTGGCTGTCGCTGGCTCATTTCTGTGTCGCAGGTCTGCAGCTGCTGGCATTAGTCTATCTGGCGGTAAAATGGCCAAAGCCATTTGCTGATGCCAATCCTGTCATGCAAGTGAGCAACCTTCCGGCTCGCGATCTCGATCAAAATCTGATCAAAGGCTGGCATGAAACGCTGACCCTGTTGAAATCGTCGGACGAGGTCAATGCCAAGCTGCGTCTTCAAATTGAAGAGTTGGAGCAGCGTCTCGCTCATGTGGAACCGATAGCTCCGGCTGCAGCGCCCGGTCCTCTTGCTGAAAAAACCATGATTGGCCCGCAGAAAGCGAAGGAATAGCAATGGAGGACCAGGTCTACCAAGATCTTTGGCAAAGGCGTGCGTTCTGCGATTTGGCGGCACTCATCGACACGGATCCTCGTTTGTCTTTCGAACGGCGGATCATCTGGAAGGCCAAGCTCAGCTTAAGAATCCCGCGCCAGTCGGGGGACCTGTCACTGCTATTTATTGATACTTTTGTTTCCGGGGCGGCGAACTTTCTCTCGCCCTTTCCTTTGGGCTTAGCTGATGAGACGGTTCATAGCTTGACTCTTGAACTTCGAGCCTGGCTTGGCGACCAAAACTGCTTGACCCAGAAGCGAGCCGGGACTCTCGCCAGCTACGCTGAGACCTCCTTTGCCTGGGTGCAAATCTTGTTTCATCGATGGTCGCGGCCCGCGAGCGTGGAGCTTATCACACCCGGATACCTCTGGCAGTTGAACGAACGGGATCCTTTGCGCCATCGATATATGCATAGTCTCCCGAATCTCGTTCGACAATTCCCATGTCTGCAGGCTTACACTCAGAGCTCGATGTGGCATACGCTGCGTGACCAAGCCATGAATGAGTCCATCACCGAAGAGTCCTGCCCGTCCCCTTCACATCCCAAGCTGCAATACACACCCCTTTGGGAGCAAACCGACCCCTTTCGGGCACTGGGCGTAGAGCCTAGCAGCAGCAAAGCAGAAGTTATGGCGGCGATGATGAAGCGCATTCGGCAAGAGCCGCAGCACATGGCCCTATGGCGAAAAGCACAGAATGAAATCTTTACGCCTAGCAAGGTTCTTCGTTGGCGTTTTTTCAATGAACCCGTCCAAGCAGAGCAAAGGCCCAAAACCCAGGAATCCAGCCTAGGGCCGCACATGGCCGTAAGCAAAGGTCCGGAAGCGATGCGCGACGCAAAGGAATGGGTTTCTCATGTTTGAAGATCTAAAAATCTTGAGTCGGGAAGTTATCGCCATTCAACAGAAACTGGTCGAACAGGAAACTCTCCATCGCCTTGCGCAAAAGCAGAATGAACAGCAATTGCGGACTTTGATGCTCGACATCCTGGACCTCGTCGATCTGGTGAGCTTAGCTTCGAAACCTGACATGAGCCATGAAGTGCAATACCCATTTGTCAAAAAAATTGCGATGAGATTAGACAAACTGCTACGCAAATACCAAATTTTGGAAATAGACACTCTGGTCGAAGGGGTTCAAGTCGGCAAAGTGAAAGTTGTCGGAACCCAAAGGCACTCCCAAGAGACTTCGGGAGAGATACTGAGTATCGTTCGCAAAGGATATACCTGGAACAGCAATACCCTACGACCGGCTGAAGTGATCACTGCTGAACTTTGAAACCTGCCAGTCCGGACCCTAAAGGCGGTTATGACCGTCTTTTTAGATCTTTTTTATAGGTTCTCAAATTCTATGTCCTCACCCTATCGCCACTTTTGTCGAAAAGGGATGGGGACACACGCATGAATTATTGGCTTTCCATTGGACTCCTTCTGAGCTGCTTCCATCCATTGATGGGAGAGGTTCTGAGCCTATCGCGTCTAAAAGAAGCCAAGGCTATCGGACGCTCGCTTCGTTGGGTGGATCTTGCCCCAAGCGATCCCCACTACCAAGAAGATCGTCCCGGACCATGGCTCGATCAAAAGCCGCTGGTGCAATCTTCGGGGGACGTGCTGAATTTCGCGTTCTCCGACCATCACTACTGGTTTACTTTCACATTGCACAACAGCGATCCAGAAGCGCAAACCTATGCGCTAGAAGTCACGACAGCTTGGTTGGACCAGGTGTTATTTTTTGAAGGCGACCAGCTGCAAATAGCTGGCGATACTATCTTGCATCGAGAATGGACGCAAGCTCTGCGCTTTCCCGTCTTTCTTTGGACCTTGGGGTCTGGAGAAAGCAAAACATTCTGGATTCGCATCGTCTCGAAAGACAATCTGGTGATCCCTATGATGCTTTGGAATGCCAAGGACTATAAAATCTGGGACCAAGAGCGAAACTTGTCATCCGGTTTATTCTACGGTCTCTTGCTGACGGTTGCGGTCATCAACGCCGCTATGTTTATGTTTTCGAGACGCAGGTCTTTTCTCATCTACACCCTTTACATCATATCCTACAGCTTCTTGCAGTTTACCTTGGACGGCTTCCTATATGCATATATCCCCTGGATAACACCCGCTCTCGTCAATCAGCTGTATCCGGCTTTAAACCTGAGCACTTTGGGTCTGGCTGGCATTTTTGTCACCGATTTTCTCAATACCAAACGCACTGCACCACGCATCGCTTGGGCTGTGACATCAGGAGCATGGATCTGTTTAGGAGCTTCTCTGCTCTGCTTGACAGTCATTGATTACCAGTACGGAATGAGGGCTGCGCTTTTAGCGACTTTGCTTTACTCGCCCTGGGCACTAATCTGTGCGGCCCTCGCCCTGAAGCAAAAGACCCGTTCAGCTTGGTTTTTTACGGCAGCTTGGACACCTTTGATCCTGGCCATTCTGATCTTAGGACTCACCGCCTTTGGCCTTTTCCCATCCAATATTTACTCTCGCAGTTTGCTCTACTTTGGCATCGCTTTCGAATTTATCATTCTGTCGATCGGCTTGGGTGACAAACTCCAGCTATCGATCAAGGAGCACGAAACAGTGAAACGAAATCTTGAATCTGCTGAGGCCGTTCAAAAAGCTCTCATTCCTGCCATGCCAGAGGTTCCTGGCTGGTCTTTTCACAGCTGGTATCAGTCAGCCGATAGCACGGGTGGCGACTGGTACGAAGTGATTCCAGACCTAGCGAATCAAAGACTCTACTGCTTCATTGGTGATGTCACAGGTCATGGTATTTCCTCCACTTTGGTGACCAGTGCTGTCGCTGGAGCCGTGCACGGCGTTCTGCACGAAAAATTTCAACAGACCAGTTCACTCGAGCAAACGCTCGATGATCTGCTTGTCTGTGTGAATCGCACCGTCCACCGCACTGGCATCAGCACAGGACGTCTTCTGACTATGAATCTGATTGGTATAGATCTAAAAACCCATCAAGGTTTACTCTTGAACGCAGGACACTGCCACCCTTTGATCTTCCGACAAGGCAAGGCTGTGCCAATCATGAGCGTTGGCTCCATGCTCGGACTGAGCGATGATATTCGGGTGATGAAGAAGAATTTTCACCTAGAGCCCAAGGACATACTCTTTCTCTACACGGATGGCTTGGTGCATAAGCATAGTCATCAGAATGTTGAGTTGAAACTTCATCGCGCCATACGCTTTGCTGCAGAAGCCAGGTCAGCGAAGGGGATGATTGAGATTATGCGGGAAAAGTATCAGGAAGTTTACGGCAGCCAAACTCGCGAAGATGATTGCTCCCTGCTGGCGATCGAAGTGACCGGAGACTCACCGACAGAAGCACAAGATGCCTTCCATTCAGCAGTCCCAAGTCCTCTGCACGGTTAGGAGGCCGACCTTCATAGGCCTCCAATCGGCTATTCAAGAATGGGCAGATTACGGTTGACCGACCATTCATTGCCGGTATTGCCGAACGACGGATCGTTTTTCTCGTTCCAATAAGGTATCCAGCTTGCTGGGAAGGCGAAGCGGAACTGGACTTCGCGCCGGCACTCGGATTGTCCGGCGGGTATAATTCTCTGTCCGGTAAAATCCGCTTCGATGAAATAGATCGAACGACCAGCGTCCAGAAGCTTCAAGCCCGATACAGACGTCGCCTGCGAGTAGGCTGTTGTGAGTTTTACCTGGCTAGGATCGCGCAGATCAGCTGGGATTTCCGAGAGATCGATCAGATAGCGGAAACGCAATCTTTCAGGCTGACGGGGTGGGAAGGCAGTTTGGTTTTCGATCCGCGCGGCGATTTCAAGGTAGTCATTGCCACGGGAATTGACTTTGGTTTCAATCGCATATTCCTGGATACTTTTCTGGTCCGGTGGAAATTGAGTATCGATCGATCCACCCCAGTCTTTCGCAAGAATAGCCAGCGCTCCAGTAAAGGCTGCATTATAGTCCGTGGCAACCTCAGAGTACACATACTGCCCGCGATCGTCCGTAAACTGATCGTTTCGGTCAGGGCCACCAACCAAAGCACCGTAGAGAACATGCCGTGATTGTGCCGGCGACTGCAGACTGTTGGTCCATGAACCATGAGCTCCACGATGATGCGGGTTCAAAGGTGGATTCACACCGTAGCCAACGACATAAGAACGGCCCGCGGGATTGTCGCCCAAGGCATAGTCGATCTGTCTCTTACCAAAACGATAGTAGACCTCCACCTGCTCGCTCTTTTTATTCTGGCCTTTCAGATAACCGGCATACACGAGCGCGAGGAAAGCGGTATTCGACGAATATCGCAGCGATCCCCAGCTATCAAGGAAGGCCAACCCACCCGGACTGTAGCTGATACGTTGTCCTTCGTACCCCCGAGTCCAGTAATCAAGGTATCGTTCTGCGTCCGCTTCGTAGCTTGGATTTTTGGTCAGCATCGACATGAGCACATAGGCCGCATAACTTTTGTCGTCCCAGGACATGGTCCATTTATAAGGCTTGCCGGGATTATCAATGCTCTTGATTTCTGCATAGGCCAATTCAGCTTTTTGCAGATAGCTTGATTCACCGGTAGCCTGGTAGAGCCAAAGAGCACCCCAGACCAACTCATCTTGGTATCCACTCCAGGAACGATAGTAGTTGCCGGCATCCTTGATGCAATCGCTATAGCGGCCTCGATAGGTATCGGCGAAATTATAAAGTTCACGGGCATGTTTGAGGGCAGCTTCCGCATAGTTCGGATCGTCCTTGGCAAAAACCATGGCCGTTGCAGCTAATGCTGCCGCTGCTTCACCCGCAAGGTCACTGCCAGGGCATGTGCGATCGATTTTAAAAGCTGGGCGCGGCATTTGCATAACTTCAGGCGGCCCCCAGTAGGCGTGATCAGCGCCTCCATCACCAACTTGGCCCCAGAATTCTTCAGGCGCGCTGTGCGCTTTCATAATCCAGTCTGACACGTATCGAAGATTGCGTTTCGCATAGAAACTCTGGTCGAGCGACGCATAGCTGTTGTCTGATAGCAACAGACTCCAAGCCAAGAGCGAGGCGGTGTAAGTCATCGGCAAACCGAACTTCACGTGATCACCTGCATCAAAAAACCCGCCAGTGAGATCCAAGCCTTCTTTTTCACCGTCACGCAATGCGGCCGGACCCCGCCACGGGACCCTATAACCGTCCGGCAAAGGTCCTGCCATCTGAGCTTCATAGAAGTAGAGTGATTTCTGCAAAGCTTCGCCGTAATTCAAATTCGGTGAAGCAGCAACGAGATGGGTCGCGAACATCGTTGAACAATTTATCAAAACCGTGACTGCCAAGGAATGCATCGACATTTTCTGTTTGATTCGTAAGCTTAATGTAAGCATTTGAATTCCCCCTTAGTACTTTGTTTAAACTCCTAACAATGTTTTTTCAAGGTCTTATCCTTGCTTGCAGCAAAAGATTCTCAATGGACAAGGGCGATTTTTTTTGGAATCACCCGTCACGCTTGGTTAACATGTAGTTTTTTGTCAGGCTGGATAAAATAATGTTGGAAACTTTCAGAATCGCTTTCGTAAGTTTCACGCTTCGCGGGGACTCAACCGCGAAGGAAGAAAGTAAAAATCGAGCTAAATTCATCGATTAACTGTAGCCAAACAGCGACTTCTGCCGCCAATCTCGACTTCAATTGAATGTCTGCATGCGACTGTTTTCACCGGCAGCATGAAATTTAACTACAAAAATCACTCCGCATGGTCTGAGCAGCACCGTTGGCACTGACGATAGGCGTACGATTGAAACTTAATTTGAAGAGCAGGGTGCCCCGTTAACCAAGTTTTCTGATGAGATGAGAAGCGAAGCTTATGGATCATTGGAGTGATTTTAACGAACCTCGCATTTACCGAACAAAATCAGCTCCATTTGCGTCCCTCCGCCGCCAGCAATCATCCTATGCTAAAATAATGGTGGCAGCTGAGCCTTTGCCCTGCCACGCATTTCGTCCGAGCTCGGCCTGCGGTGCGCAGGATCTCAACCAAAAGTATGCAAGGGGCTTGAATTGCATAAGCTGTATAGAAATTTCCGATTTCTGTTAATTGTGTGGTCCCTATTTGGGCACGAGCCCTGTTGGGCTAATTTCAACTCAATCGGGATATCTGAAATCAATGTGAAGAAGTCTTTAGCACTAGGTCGGCGGATTGAGATTTGGCATAACAAGGAAGCCGTCGCTGAACCAGAGAAGGTCCTAGCCGGAGCCTACCAGGAACATTTCGAGGTTTCGGAACGCGAGTATCCGAGTTTTGGGTTTGGCAGTGGTGAACAATGGATTCATTTTGGCGTCAACAGTTCGCTGTCAACAACTGATTCGATCATACTGGAGAGTCGATATCCGCTGCTAGACAGTGTGACTGTTTACCAAAAAGATTCCTCGGCTCAATGGTCCAATCAGCAGTTGGGCGATGCCAATGCCGAAGTCAAACCCTTCACGCCGTTTCGCGTTCCCAATTTTGAGTTGCTAGTCTATCCAGGCAACAATGAGTACTACGTTCATGTCCAAACCAATGGTTCAGCGATCCTGGGTCTCTTCCTTTGGAGAGCAGCTGCCTTCGAAAATCATCGATTTCTCGACACAATCCTGATCGGAGGCATGTTCGGCTGCTTGATCGTTCTCCTGCTTTACAATGCCTTCCTCGCTTTGTCCTTTCGCAGTCGGACTTATTTTTACTATTCCTTATTTATCGCCACCATGGTCACGCTTCAGATCTCGTTTCAAGGTCTTTGGCCAATGCTGCTAGATCGTCCAGAATGGGCTAATTTCATGCAGAACAGAGGTCTTCTGCTGCTTGGATTTGCTGTCAATTTGCTCGCTTGTCTGGTAGCCATTCACTTTTTGAACATGGCCAGCCTCATGAAACGATCGCATATTTTTTATCGAATCTTGATTGGAATCAGTTGTCTGATGCTGGTTTTTGGCAATTTTTTGAGCTATAACACCTTCAGCAAGGGTACCAGCGCCTTTGTCGGCCTCAGTTCTATTGCCCTTTTGATCAGCTCGCTGATAGCTTATGCCAAAGGCTATAAGCCGGCCATCTACTTTTTTTCAGCTTGGTTTTTTATCCTGGGATCGAATGTCATCAACGCGCTGCAGTATGAAGGCGTCTTTAGTCTTAATTATATTGTTCAGTTCGGTATCCTGCCGGGATCCGTTATCGAAGGCATTTTGATGGCTCTGGCTTTGGCCGAAAGGGTCAATTTTCTGCGGGATCAGTCCGATGCCGAAATTCGGCAGTTAAATACCGATCTCAAGCGCCATGTGACTGAAGTTGAAGTCATCGTTGAAGAGCGGACAGAGACCATTCGAACCATACTGGACCACGTGGAAAGTGGTTTTCTCATGATCGATGCCACAGCTTGCGTGATGAATGGCTATTCCCGTTCCTGTCGACGCTTGTTGGGTGAAAGCCTCAGGATAGGTGAAAAATTAAGCTCCATTTTGTTGATGGATCGCCAACAGGAACAGTTTTGGAATATGGCCGTTCGGCAAGTCTTTCAAAATGAGTTACCCCTGGATGTCAGCCTTTCTCAACTGCCCAAAACCATCAAGAGGGCCCAACGTTTTTTGCAGTTGGATGCAGCCGGAGTCTTGGATAAATCAGGCGAGCTCAAAAGTATCTTATTCACCATCCAGGACATCACGCCACTTATTAAAAAGCAGCGCGAAAACCAGCGTAATCAGCGCATGATTGGTATACTGCACCATATCGATGCCTTTCGCCAATTCATTGGCTCTAGCTATGATGCGATGGACCAGCTGAAGATACTGAAAGATGTCCGCGAGCAACGTTTCATTCTGCACACCTTAAAAGGCAATAGTCTGGTCTTCAAACTGAAGGCGATTGCCGCCTTGATTCACCGAACCGAGGAGAAAAATTACATCGAGCCAAGGGATGTCGAAGACATTCAGCAACAGTTCAAGAAATTTCTGACTAAGAATGAAACTCTTTTAGGCACTATGTGGAAGCCCTACGCTCCTGAGTTCAAAGTCAGTTTGAAACAGGTGAAAGACCTCGTCCAGTTGGTCGAAGCCGACGCCGCTGAGCCCTTAACGGAAAAAGTCAGGCAGTGGTCTAAATCGGTGATGGCTAAACCGATCCGAACGATCATTCAACCGATCATCAGTAACTGTCAGCTCACGGCCCATGGACTCGGCAAGGATGTTCGTTTTGAGGTTAAAAATGGCGAGTTAAACCTTCAATCAGAGCAGGAAGAAAAGCTGGCGGAATACATGATTCATCTGCTGAGAAATGCGGTGATCCATGGTATCGAAGAGGAAAGAGAGGCCCTGGGAAAAAGTCGTGTTGCGACCATCTCCCTAGAGTTTAGCGACTGGGACAGCGGCTTGCGGGTCATTTGCCAGGATAACGGCAAAGGTATAGATCGTCAGGAGTTGGAACAGAGCCTCCTGCAGAAGACAGAGATCCGTATCGATCAGCTGACGGCCATGTCATTGACCGAGCTCATGGAGTTGAATTCTCGTGGTGGCTATAGCAGCCAGACCACAGTCACTCTACTCGCTGGTCGTGGCGTGGGCATCGAGGGCCTATTTGCCTTGGTCCGTGACATGGGCGGCACTGTCTTGCTGGAAAGCTCCAAGGGGGTCGGCTCCAAGTTCACAATCGAAGTCCCTCGATTGCAAAGCCGAAGCGATGCCCAGCCGCCATGGTCAGACCATAGCAACGAGAGTGTTGCTTAGCCTTCCCAGGCGCATCTGGGAATCGGTTGAACCGTTCACAAGCCGAGCTTGGCATTTTTCGCCAATTCAATGGCTATGTCTCGCCACCAAGTTCCGGCAGCCGGACCACCGTTGCAGGATCCATCGGATTCGCCCGGACGTTTGCCCCAGACATAAGCATCGACACCAACGGGACCAGGATTGAAGGCCGGCTAAAGGCCTAAGGCTCTGTTGCGCGGATTGCACCATGCGGTGCTGCCTTGCGGATCGATACCATTGCGACTCACCTGAGCATCGGCGAAGCTACCCGCGACCGATGCAGATTTCATGAAACTGAGCTTGCTAGACATAGCTCCTGCAGAAACACCGGTGATTTGCAAATCAAGCTTTGCATAATTGGGCTTCTCGCCGTCGGCAAAGGCACCTAGCTCACTAATTTTCACTGTCGAGAGTGTGGACCCATTGTCGACTCTTTCGACATTTCTTTTGGGAGCACAGCTGATAGAAAGAAGGTAGGCCGAGGCTATGGAAGGCAAAATCCACTTGAATTTCATGAACATCTCCGCCTCAACATCCGCTTCGTGTATGGCAACAGGCAGCTTGGGGAACTTGGCAACAGGGCAAAAGCCCAGCTCCAGAAATGCTTAAGCAAGATTTCTGCCGAAGCGTATAACTCGCAGTGCGGAGCCGACGACGCCGATTTTTTTTCACTATAGGGCCGTGGCTAGGCTCTCTCGATCAACTCTCAAACGGTTTTCCTTGTTACGGTAAGAAAGTTCTGTCTTCGCACCCGCCAGGGCAGAAACGTTCCATTGGTAGCTGAGTTAACCTGTTGTGATTAGATTTGGAGTAGCTAATGAAAAGTTTGCGAATTTTGCCTGTCCTTGCGCTCACCGGACTTTTGGTCACTCATTGTAGAGGTCAAAGACCCCTGAATGATGACAGCAACGCCTCCCGACT
This sequence comes from Oligoflexus sp., assembly GCA_041736645.1. GTDB lineage: Bacteria > Bdellovibrionota_B > Oligoflexia > Oligoflexales > Oligoflexaceae > Oligoflexus. The sequence goes on from JBGSTF010000191.1 coordinate 13,246, forward strand.
TTCCACCTTCAAGATCGGCGAACTCACCCTCAGTCCGAACGCTAGTGGTAGTAACTGGACCAGCCTCAAGCTGCAGCTCGACCGCCTCCGTCCGAACAGTGAATCCATCAAGAAATCTTATGATAGAAAAGCCAACCTAGAGTTCGAAGACAGCAGCGCGACGGTTCCTTACGGTTTTTACCAAATCGTCCTGAGCTATGTGGATGCCAAAGGTCAAGCCCTCTATGAATCGTGCGCCGATGAAAAAACTAAAGAACACAACATCAATCAGCCAACTTATCTTGTAGAAATTGGCATCTGCTCGGTAGCAACCGGTGCTCCCGCGGGGAAGACAAAAGTAGAGGAAGCTCAGGGCTCGACAAAAGGAGAGGAAGCCCAGGTCTCGATTAAACCAGTCGTGGTTACGGATGGGACGAAACCCACTCCCAGCACCGGCTCATTCGTCGAGCAGCATGGCAGTCTCATCGCCAAAAACGGTAAACTGCTCGATAAAAACCAACAGCCCATCCAATTGAAAGGCATGAGTCTCTTTTGGAGCCAATGGTCAGGAACTTTTTGGAATGCCGATGTCGTCAAAACTCTCAAGAATGATTGGAAATCAACCGTCGTTCGTGCCGCCATGGGTGTGGAAGAAGGCGGCTATTTGAGCAATCCCGCTGCGGAAAAAGCCCGCGTGAAGACGATCGTCGATGCTGCTGTGGCCCAGGGCATTTATGTGATTATCGACTGGCATGATCACAACGCCTTGGCCCATACCGCAGAAGCTGTCGCTTTCTTTTCAGAAATGGCCGGACTTTATGCCAACACCCCGAACGTGATTTTCGAGGTCTATAACGAGCCGATCAACGTGAGCTGGGAAGAAGTCAAAGCCTATGCTGAAACTGTCATCAAAGCGATCAGGGCGAAGAATGCCAAGAACCTCGTTATCGTCGGCAGTCCCACTTGGTCCCAAAGGGTCGATCTCGCAGCAGACAAGCCCATTGCAGCGGAAAATGTTGCCTATACCTTACACTTCTATGCTGGAACCCACAGACAAGAATTGCGCGACAAAGCCAGCTATGCGATCAGCAAAGGCCTGACGCTGTTCGTCACGGAATTTGGTGTGTGTGATGCCTCGGGTAACGGCAATATCGATTTGAAGGAAACAGATCTGTGGATGGAATTTCTCAATAAGCACAAGATCAGCTGGGCCAACTGGTCACTCTTTGACAAAGACGAAAGCGCCTCGGCCCTGAAGCCCGGCGCTAGTGCTCAAGGCCAATGGACGGATCAGGATCTGACCATTTCCGGTGCCTACATCAAAAAACGTCTTTTGCAATAAGCCAAGGCAAGGCCGCCCCGCATAGGAGCGGCCCTTTTTTTATCCATCATGCGACAGCCAATCGCTCCAGCATTTTGAGCAGGTAACGGTAGAAATGATCGACAGTCGTGATATCAACGCTTTCATCTGGAGAATGGGCGTTTTCAATGGTGGGCCCGAAGGATACCATATCGATACCAGGAATTTTTTCGCCGATGATGCCGCACTCCAAGCCCGCATGAATAGCTTTGACCTTCGCCTCGCGCTTGTACAGCTCTTTAAAGGTCGCTTGAGCCAACTTGAGCACGGGTGACTGCAGGTTTGGCTTCCAACCTGGATAGCCCGTTCCACTTTCAACTCGGGCTCCCCCCAGTTGCAAACAGGCCCCAGCTGCATAGGCGACATCGGCCATTTCAGAAGCAACAGAACTCCGCTGGCTGGTTGAGATCACCACATCGTTCTTGCTGCTTTTCACGACACCCAAATTGCTGGATGTCTGCACCAACCCAGGGATATCCGGACTCATCTTGGTCACGCCATGCGGCATCACAGCAATGCAGGCCAGAATTTTGGTTTGCAAGGCTCGAGCCCAGACTTTACCTCGCCGTGTTTTCACAGTAGCTAAAGTAATTTTGACTCCAGGATCCGAAGCGGCCAGCTCCTGCTTCACTGTTTCCTGCAGTCTTTCGATCAGCTGCAGAGATTCATCCCACAGGGCTTGAGGCAGATAAAGGGTCGCCTCCGCTTCGCGCGGGATGGCGTTGCGCTTGTTGCCACCGTTCAAGGCACTCATGCGAGCCCCTCTTGCGGTGAGGAGAACAGCTGCACGAGCTGCGATTTTAATGGCGTTGCCGCGCTGCTTGTCGATATCCAATCCTGAATGACCACCGCGCAGACCCTTGACGCTGATGCGGACGATCAAACTGCGGGCTGGGGCTTTATCCCAGGCCAGCTTCCAGGTGCCGTTGGTGTCGCGTCCACCCGAACAGCCAACGTAAAGAGAGCCTTCCTCTTCGCTATCCAAATTGAGCAGGATGCGGCTTTGCACGAGTTCAGGATCCAGATTCTTGGCACCGGTAAGCCCAGTTTCTTCATCGATGGTCAGCAGAAATTCCAATGGCCCGTGGACCAATTGCGTATCTTCCATGAGGGCCAGACTGGTCGCAACGGCAATTCCATTGTCAGCGCCCAGGGTTGTGCCATGGGCTTTGATATGCTCCCCGCTGCGCTGCAGACGGATGGGATCCTTGTTAAAGTCATGAACAGTTTCAGCATTTTTTTCACACACCATATCCAAATGCCCTTGCAGACAAATCGATGGTGCCGCTTCTTTACCTATCGCAGCGGGCTTACGAATTAAGAGATTTCCGACTGCATCCCGTCCCACACTGCATCCGTGGCGTTGAGCGATATCGATGACATAGCGAGCTACGGCGGCTTCGTTCTTAGAGGCTCGAGGAATGGCAGAGATGGCAGCAAAATGCTTCCAGAGGAGAGAGGGCTCTAGACCCGAGACGGCTTCAGACATGATGGCGAGCTCCTTTGTGCAGGCGGCGATGATTCGCCTGAGGACGAATTCCGTTCCCTACACTAAGCGACGGAGCGCGAAGATATCAAGACTATTAAAAGACTTAGCCCTGCTGACCGACGACAGCCCAGAAAGGGCTGGCGAATAAGACTAGCCATTTGCAATAAAAAGGCGTTAGCTTCGTCTCATAGGACAAGCTCCATCCCGGAGCTCCAAAGAAAGGTATTTATGAAAACGAAAAAACAACAAAAGCTTCGCAAATGGAGTCAGAGTTTACTCTCACGCTTAGCTGCCGGTGCCTTGTTTAGTTCGCTAATGAACTGAATTTTGGCTCTCCGTCCCATCTTCCCGCCTCTCTGCTTGCGTTTCATCGAATTCCGATAAGCATCCCAAGAGATACGAGATAAAGTTGGTAGCTGAGCCACAGTGGCGATGAAGACCTGCGTCTTTCAGAACCGGAGTAAGGTCGGCATGAATAGGCCTTCGATGGGTGTTTTTGCCAAAAAAAGAGCCCAAGATACAAAGTCAGGAAAGTCTTTTTCCTCTCTTTTATCATGAGCTTAGGAGAAATCTTCTGGATTCCTTCCAGCGAATTTCAACCGATTTTTCGTAAACACCTTCATTCTTCATTTATTTCAGATACTTAGGCGCCAAGCCTGGGCTATTTGTCTTTTATTCTACAGCCGAGACGTCACTCTCCCCTTCACCCTAATCATAATAATATCAAATAATTACGGCCCAACCGGAGACCGGTTTGAATCTTGCAACAGGGTCAATGCAGAAAAAACTTTTGGGAATAAGGGGTACGCACGATGCGCTTCAGATGCAAAATTTTAACTTCCCTGGTGGCCTTGCTTGAGCTTTCCTGTGCTGAAGAGAAAAATCCTTATGCCAGTCGCTATTCAACGTCCGGGACGCCTGCTGCTGCTGCCGCCTCAGACACAAGTCCAGCGAGCTCGGCCAACGGCCAGCCTGCAGGCCCAGGTGCCGCGACCCCAGAAACACCTGCAGCCGCTAAAGACACCACCACGGCAGCCAAGCCTGAAGCCATTGCTAAGGCAAGTTTGGCCGGCGTTCAGTTGATATGTTCCAATCCAGCAGCCTTGGCTAAAGTACAAGCCGAAGTGGCGGTCCTTTGCACCAATGGCCAACCCACTCAGGCCTTTGCCACTGCCTTGGCCGCTCCCTATAAGGGCGGAGCCAATCCACCCTTGGTGACCATCAAATCGGTTGACGTCAATGGAACGAGCGAATTTATCGTCCTCGCGGTGATTGAAGTGGCAAAACCCGTAGCTGACGTCTTCGCCAAACGCGCGATGCTTACAACAGGCACACTCACCGCGGGCAATGCCACGGTCACTCAGAGTGTCGTCGCCAACACGCCTGCTGCCGGCGGTGATAATCTCGGCAGTTCGGATATCAAATTCGATTTGAACGTCTCAGTCGGCATTATCAAAGTCGCCAACACCAGTATTTTGCAAGCCGACATTACGGCTTTGAATCCAGAAAAATCCGTCATTGCCACCGTCAGCAGCCTGAAAGCCGGTGCCCCGGACAACACGGATGATATACTCTCCACATCGATAAACTTTATGATGCAAGATGGCAATGCCACGAAGGTGATTTCGGTCAATCATCAAATGGTGAATAATCGAGGCCAAGCCGCGACTGCTGAGCAGACTGTGGTCGGAATCGGCAAAGCAACCATGACCGACGTCTACACAAAATTGAGCCAGTAATACTATCCAGAGCTGCCAACGTTAGCGAAAGCCAGGGAGCACGTTTATGTTATCTAAAGTAGCCGATAAACCAAAAGGACAATCGATCAGCATTCGGAGCATAAAGCCCAAGTTTCAGAACTTGAGCTCGCGCCACTGGTTCGACGGCAATCCCTTCATCTCGCATATGATCCATGCCCTGTCTTTCCTGTTCCCCCCTGGTGAGGAGATGTTTGTCAAATCGGTGAATTTCTATAAGGATCAAATCACCGATCCTCAGCTGCGCAAAGCGATCAAAGCCTTCGCAGGTCAAGAGTTTTTGCATAGCAAAAGCCATCAGGATTTCAACGATTGGATTATCGCTCAGGTTCCGGAAGCAGAGGCCTATTGCCAGTCCATCGCTCAGGCGATCGACAGCAACTACAATAAATTGGCTGCGACCAAGCCGATTGTGAATCTGGCGATTACAGTGGCTCTGGAGCATATCACAGCAATCATGGCTGCAAGTTTCCTACGCAAGTCAGAATTTTTGGACAAGATTCATCCCGAGGTTCGCAGTCTTTTGATATGGCACGCCATTGAAGAGATCGAACATAAGTCAGTCGCATTTGATGTCTACCAAGCTGTTGGCGGTGGCTATTGGCAGCGGGTATCAACTCTGCTTATCGCCACATGCATGCTGTTTCTAAAAACTTTCTACTACCAAACCCTCTTGCTTTTGCAAGATGGAGGCTGGCGCCAAGGCCGCGCTGCCTGGGCTGCTGTTAAAATGCTGTTTGGTTCAAACGGTTTTTTCACAGACGTCGCCAAAAGCTATTTCCATTACTTTAAACCAAGTTTCCACCCTTCTCAGCATAACGATCAAGCGCTCATTGATCAATGGCACGAAGAGCTGGCAAAGTTAACCCCTATTCGTATCGCAGGCAAGGTCGAGTTGGATCCTGTCGGCTGATCGTTCAAGAAAAAAGCCAGATCCGAAGATCTGACTCTTTATACCAATCAGAAGAGTGTAGCTTCACCGCTATCCTTTCCGTGTAAAGGACAGCGGGAATCTCAACTCCTCCCTACCGAAGGATAATTGTTAGCGGCCAGTGCAGGAATTGAATGTTTCGCCAGTTGGCTCTTCAATCTGAATGGTTGGGTCAGCTGTCATTCGTTGTTCGATGACGGGACTGCAAAGGTCAGCAATGGCTTCAGCTATTCGTTAGCAGAAAGCTCCTATGCTGGGGATTTATGCCGCCCGCCTAAACTCTGTCAGTATCCCGTGCAATATTTTCGATTTTTTTACTTTCAAATTATTGATGTCTGCCTATTTTAGACTATGTGCATCGGGAAAATCAGGGATTACGCCGCCGAATATGATGACCCCTGCTTCAATCAGCACACGACAATACCAACTTCATTCAGGGACAAACTTCCTTGAAAAGGATTTTCTTAGCGACGCGAGCGGCATCTTGCGAAACAAGCTTAGAAGCCCTAGGCCCTTTCACCCAAGGCATGATCAGAAAATGTCAGGACAATGGTGGCGGCCGAAACCGGCGAAAATTGACCGAATGACATTGCGCAGTAGGCGAGGCCCCACTGGTCAAAGACATAGGGTCCACTTCACTATGGATTCACCTGAACGCCACGCGCTCGAAGGTCTTTGATGTCTTGCCTGAGCGCTACAGTTTCATCCACTTTCAATGTTTTCAAGGAAATCAGTGTTTCGATTCCATGCAAAGATTGCAAAGGATTTTTTTGGACATCAAGCTCTTCAATATGTGGTCCCTTGATGGAATTAAGGCTTGTAAGTCCATTCCTTGAGAGATTCAAAGCTTTAAGTCGATTGAAATTGCTTAGATTCAACTCGTTCAGGTTCTTAACGTCGAGACCAACCAGATTAAGTTCCTGGAGTTGTGTTAGGTTCTGTAAGGCTCCAAAGGAAATAGCCTTTTCAATGGGATAGCTGTAGCTGAGATCGAATTTTTTGAGGGATTGCAAATGGCTCACAAAATCAATCCCTCCAAGCGGTGACACATCGTACAAGGATAATTCACTCAGTTGGGTTTGACTGGCTAGCTCGTGTTCATTGGTCAAACTGTTCGCGTTAATTTCCAAATACTTGAGGGTAGTATACTTAAGATCTGCTGCATCCAGAGCCGAGCTAACACTCACTTGCAAACGCTCCAACTTGGGAAGACGACTGAGCGCCAAATAGCTCCGGACACTACGATTGGTGATAGCAAATGTTTTTACACTGGGGAAGTACACCAGAAAATTCAAACTGATGATCTTTTCACTGTACAAATCGATCAACTCGATGATATCAAGCCCCCTCATTGCATCCAGTTGAGCACAATCACGCGCTCCTAAACTCGATTTCAAGATCGCAATTCCATTCTGGTTGTACACCGAACGAGAGTTTTCACAGAAGTCCAGGAACGTCCTATTTTTGAAACAAAAAAGCTCCTCCTGCACCTCGCGATCGCTCAACCCTGCCTCGACAGAACCCTGGCTATCGGCACAGGCGATGGTCCAGGTTCCGTCAGCATTGTGATTCATACTTTTTACAAGCGCAAATTCCTTGACCTGGGAGCCATTTGAGGTGCGGCAACTCTGAACTAGATTGAGCAGCAGCAGGAAAACGACAACGTTGCGAATCAACATCAAATAATCTCCTTATAGAATTCTCGATCCCATTTCCTCCAGATCGCGATAGCTCAGCTTGCAGATTAGATACCAGCGGACCTTGAGCATAATAAGATCTCGCTCAAAGCAGTGTCCTTTGGTGAAAAAAAGCAGGGGCTATCTCCCTTCGGAAATTGCCCTATGTTATCATGATACCTGGTAGCTGCAACAGAGCCTTCCTTCGAGCATCATTAGGTTTCCCTCCTTCTACTTAGTCATACGTGGAGCAAATTCATATGATTTATTCAGATTTCGTAGTTTTGGAAGAAGGAGCACCGCTTTGAAAATGTGGCTGGGATTCCCTCTTGGACTGTTCGTCATAGGACTGCCTTTCGCGTTTTCCTACTTGGTGGGAGCCTCCTCCCTCGCCGTATTCGGGATTGCCTGGATAGGGGGCGCTATCATTTTGGTTCAGGTCATCTACACCTGGTCGGTCCTCGCCGATCCCATGCGAGGCGTGGATCGAGGACGCGTGGAAAAAATAGAATCTGAATCAACAAAGGATTCATTATGAAAAACCTGGAATCATGGCTGCTTTTAGAAGTAGCTTTGTTGCCTCTGGCTTGTCGAACCCAGGCCTAACTCGTTTCTGGCGCGCAAGCCCCAGAAACTAAATACTAACATTCCTGTTTTACCCGGTGGTGGCGGCCTCATTTGGTGACTTGTCGGCAAAAATCAGGTCTTTAGCGAGTAGCCGATACGCAGGCTTCAGTGGACGCGGCGGTACAGACGACTCCCGTGACCATCGCGCCTTCCAGCTGTGTATTTTCAAAGCTGATGTAGCTGTTCGAGAGTTCCTTGTCGATCCTGGCTCCACGGAGATCCGAATCTCTGAAGAACACGTCGCCGATCTGTTCACCTCTGATCGAGAAATAAGCTTTCAAGGCACTGCAGCCGACGAAGTTTTGCCTAGTGAGAACGCCGCTCCAAAAGCTACCGTCCAGCTTGGATTCCCAGGCATTGCAGTAGCGAATCATCCCATAGCTGAAGAGTTGGAAGCCGCTCAAGTCGGAATCATAGAACTGTGAGTGATAGCAGATGTCGGTATCCAAGCGGGCGTTGATGAGTGTAGAACTTCTGAATTCGTTGTCAAAAAAACCGAAGGCCAAACCATGGCCGCTGGCGTTATTGATGATGGCCTTATTGAGATTTGCTGCCTTGAAGGTATTCTTGCGGAATTGAGTAACCCAAATGCTTGCGCCTTCCAAGTTTGCTGAGCCGAAATCGTTTCCACTGATTGTGTTCGCGCGCAGCTCAATGCCACGCAGATCCGCCCCGTCCAACTTGCTTTCAGTCAGTTCATTTACCGTGATAGTCTTGCCGTGCAGATCAGCACCAGTCAGGTCGCAGCCATTGCAGTTGCCATTGCTCAGGAAGCGGTCCACGTCTTCCTGTTTTGCCGACTGGGCGCTGGTGGCGATAAGCAGGGTAGAATACAGTATATTACGCAGCATAAGAGATTCCTTTGTCGCTGTTGTCCTGGGTAAGCGATACTCGCATAAATCCCTGGGTGGCTGTGTTACAGAGGGTGAGACCGGCTTGAGCAACAAGGGCCCCAGAAACAATTCCAACAGTCGGGATCAAAGCTTTGAGTGATTTCTTGTAAGTCAGTGACACGTTCATGATTCATCCTTGATGAGATGGGGTCATGTGAATTTTCAGAGAGCAGTTTAAGAGACGAAGTAACGAATGACTTGCTGCGAATTCCAGAGAAACTTTTAAAATTTCGTTTGCCAGACTTCAAGCGCACAGAGCCTGAATCTGCCTTTCTAAGCTCCATCCCAAAAACGGCTTCTGCTCGTTAAGACCTGCAAACAGGCCAAAAAATTCGCTAGGGTTTTAACGCAGCAAAAGCTATCTGAAAGCGTCAACTGCAAGTACTCTCATAAGGAGCCCGCCATGGCAATCAAACCTTTTACGTTCCTGGTCTTTCTGTTCCTGAACTGCACAGCATGTGTCACCGCGCTTACGCAAGACGAGTTGGACACCATCCATTCGATACAAATTTTGACGGACTTTGAGGACACATTCTATGTCAATCAGATTGGCTTGACAGTCTTTGAAAACGATTCTTTTCAGGCCAATATCTCTGATTGGAAACTCAGCGAACGCGCCCTCAACAAGGTTAAAGCGGCCTTGCCACAGCACGCGAAGGTCGTCGGGGTTGAAACAGTGCAGGAGTATGCGAAGTACTCGCCGGAAGAGAAAAACTTTTTCCGCCAAACCATCGAAAAATCCATCGATGAACGTTTTGCCAGTAAAGCAAAAGAGCTGCTGACGCCCAACATCAGCCACCCAAAGTGAACTAAACCCGAGGATCGCTGCTAGCTGATAGATCGAGCTGTCTTCAGCTCACTGATAGAAGATCCCGACTTGAGGCACTATTGCATTTCATGAGTGTTCGATACATCGTTTAACCCATCTGGCTTCAAATATTGAGGTTTTCATGATCAAAATCGAATCCATACGGATCTTGCTGCGCGACTACTTAGGCGATGGTTCCGATCTGGAGAGTATCCTGGGTTTTACTAGCGACCCGGAAGTTGCAATGCATTCGTCCTGGGGGCCGCTCACTCGCGCTGAAACCATCGACTATCTGAACAAGTCCCTATCGGCTATTGACCTACAGCCGCGCTTGAATTTCGCCTTAGGCTTGATTGTAAAATCTACGGGTGATTTGGTTGGCAATGTGTCTCTTAACATCCGCAACCCCCAAACCAAAGAAGCCGAGATTGGCTATACTTTACGTCGTGATCAATGGCACCAGGGATACGCGACCGAGGCGGCCCGAGCGATTGTTCACTACGCTTTCACCGAACTTGGGATGCACCGCATTTTCGCCACAACTTCACCCCAGAATATCTCGTCGCAAAGGGTCCTTGAAAAAATAGGTATGCAACGCGAAGGGTGCCTGCGACAGAATGT